>ONKF01000034.1 GCA_900318335.1 uncultured Prevotellaceae bacterium | reverse complement strand
CTTGTTGGCGGGGTTGACGAGTTTCTGGTGAGCCTTATAGTTGGTCCATTTCTCAGCGATGGGTCCCTCGGGAATCTTGGAATCGATAGGCTGAGCGTTCATTTTGTTTTCTTCCATTTGTGTTACAAATTTTAAAAGGGTTAATACTCAGCGATTAGAGGGCAAAGAACCAGGTAAAGTAGCATGCCTCTACAGCAAACAGGATAAACACGATGCTTGCCCACCACTTGGAGATGCACTGCCAGCGGGGAATCCAATTGTCGTTGGCGGTACCCAGGGTCTGGAATGCGCTCCAGAAACCGTGGCTGATGTGGAACCACAGAGCGGCAAAGCCGATCAGGTAAACGGGCAATACCCACAAGTGACTGAAGGTAGCCTGCAGATAGTAAGAACCGTTCATGACATGGTCACCCATGAGCTCGGGCAACTGCATCTTGGCCCAGAACTGCACGAGGTGCAGAATCAGGAAGCAGCAGACGATGAGACCCAGCACAAGCATGTTCTGGGAAGCCCACTCGACGTTCTTGGGACGAGCGTTCACAGCATAGCGGTTGTTACCGCGAGCCTTACGGTTCTGGAAAGTGAGCCAGAAGGCAAAGATGATGTGAATCGCGAAGCCGGCTGCCAGCACGAGCGTACCGGCCACGGCATACCAATTGGCACCGAGGAACTCACAGATGGCATCATAGTACTCAAACTTGATGAGGGCCACAGCGTTCATCAGCGCATGGAATGTGACGAATAGGACGAGGAAGAGGCCGGTAACCGACATCACAACCTTACGTCCTACAGATGAATTAGTTAACCACATAAAAATTGATGATTTTTTAGTTATTAATTGATTGTTATTTCGTTAATTACCACATTATCCTGCAAAGATAATAAAAAGTTCTGAGTTTTCAATCTCCAGTTTGCAGTTTTCAGTTGTCCCAACAGCCTAAAAAGAGCTTAGTCGTTGAGAATGAGCATCGCATCGCCATAGACGCCGAAGCGGTATTTCTCCTCAATAGCCACCTTATAGGCGTTCATTGTCTGCTCATAACCGCCAAATGCAGCCTGAGCCATCAGCATGATGGAGTAAGGCATGTGGAAATTGGTCACCAGGGCGTCACAGGTCGTGCACTCATAGGGCGGGAACAAGAACTTGTTGGACCATCCCTCATAGGGCTTGATGTGGCCGTTCATGCCCACGCAGGTCTCAAAGGCGCGCAGCACCGACGTGCCGATGGCACAAACCTTGTTTCCGGCATCACGCAGGGCATTCACCTTCTCGGCCAGTTCAACGCTCACGTCCATTTCCTCGCTGTCCATGCGGTGCTTAGTCAAATCCTCGACGTCGATGTCGCGGTAACTGCCCAGGCTGATGTGCATTGTGATGAAGTCACGGTCGATGTCATAAATCTCCATGCGGCGCATCAACTCACGCGAGAAGTGCAGACCAGCAGCGGGAGCCACCACGGCACCCTCCTTGCTGGCAAAGATGGTCTGGTAGCGCTCGGCATCCTCGGGCTCGGCATCACGCTGGATATAGTAGGGCAACGGCGTGTTACCCAGGTTGTACAGGTCCTTCTTGAACTGGTCGTGATCACCGTCGTAGAGGAAACGCAGTGTGCGGCCACGCGAAGTAGTGTTGTCAATGACCTCGGCCACCATCGAATCGTCCAGACCGAAGTACAACTTGTTGCCGATGCGGATTTTGCGCGCCGGTTCTACCAGCACGTCCCACAGCTTGTTGTTGGGGTTCAACTCACGCAGCAGGAACACCTCGATGCGGGCACCGGTCTTCTCCTTGTTGCCAAACAGCTTGGCAGGGAAAACCTGGGTGTCGTTGAACACAAACATGTCATACGGGTGGAAATATTCGAGAATCTCCTTGAACACTCGGTGCTCGATTGTGTTACTGCGCTTGTGCAGCACCATCAAGCGGGACTCGTCACGCACGGGAACGGGATGTGAGGCAATGAGCTCCTCGGGCATCCGGGTATTGAATTCTGAAAGTTTCATAATCTATATCAATAGAGTTTTTAAATTGTTCGCCTTATTGGTCTCACGCTAAACCGCTAAGGCGCTATGTTATTATTATTCTGATTCTATTTTATATTCTGTTTCCTTGTGATTATCAAAGAGCAGATTGTCATTTGATTTGGGACGTGCGCTTTGGGGGCGCGTCACATTTTTTCTTCTCCTGCTTGCGGGCCTGGCGCTCGGCCTTCTGGCGGGCGGCACGCTCGCGGTTCTCGATACGCTCACGTTCCAACCGCTCGGCAGCAGCCTGTTCGGGCGAGACATAGGTCTCGTTGTCCAGTTTATCGACAAGTCCCTCCAAAGTGAGGCACTTGTCAACGGTGATGTCACCCACACGGGTGCGGCGCAGGGCCGTCAAGTGGGCACCGCTGTCCAGCGCCATACCGATGTCGCGTGCCAGGGCACGGATGTAAGTGCCCTTGCTGCACACCACGCGAATCTGCAGCGTGGGCTCATCGGGCAGGCCGCATTGCAGCACCTCAATCTCGTCGATGACAAGGGTCTTGGGGCGGATTTCCACGTCCTGCCCCTTACGGGCCAGCTTATAGGCGGGCTTGCCGTCGATCTTGCATGCCGAGAACGAGGGCGGTACCTGCTCGATGCTGCCAGTGAACTGCTCCTTCAAGACGCGGTCGATGAGAGCGCGGTCGATGTGCCGCCACTCATATGTGGCATCCACCTCGGTCTCCAAGTCATAGCTCGGTGTTGTGGCACCCAGCCTCAGGTCGGCAACATACTCCTTGATGCCAGCCTGCAACTCGTCGATACGCTTGGTGGCATGGCCTGTGCACAGCAGCAGCACGCCAGTCGCCAGCGGGTCGAGAGTACCTGCATGACCCACCTTGACCTGTCGGGTCCCCAAGTGGGTACGCAAGACGGCACGCACCTTCTTCACCGCGGCAAACGAGGTCATCCTCAGCGGCTTGTCGATGCAGAATATTTCGCCTTCTATCGGGTTGAGCATTGTTAATCTTAACTACGAATTGCGCTAATTATACTAAAATGGCATCAGCATTCAATTATTACGAATTACACTAATGAATCTCACTTGAAATTGTGAAATCCGTTTAATCCGTAGTTTATTGTTTACATAGCGGGAGCGGGCATCAACTGGGACAGGGCGATAGCAAACAAGCCAGCGATGATGCAATACACGCCGAACCACACCAGCTTGCCCTTCTTGACAATGTTGATCATCCACTTGCAGGCCAGGCAACCAGCGACAAAGGCGGCGATAAAGCCCACCAGCAGCGGCAACGTGTCGATGCCACCAAACGCCTCTTCGCCTTTCACGGCCTTGAGCACATCAAGCAGAGCCTCACCCAAGATGGGAGGTATCACCATCAGGAACGAGAACTGTGCCAGCGACTCCTTCTTGTTGCCCAGCAGCAGACCCGTTGCGATTGTGCTGCCTGATCGGGACAGACCCGGCATCACGGCACATGCCTGGGCGATACCGATGATAAAGGCATCACGCCACGAAATCTTCTCCTTGGGTCTGGGTTTGGCATAATAGGAGAAGATGAGCAGAGCGGCTGTCAACAGCAGCATACAGCCCACGATGAGCAAGCCGCTGCCAAAGATTTCCTCCACCTTGTCCTTGAAGAACACGCCCACGATACCGACGGGAATCATCGACACCAGGATGTTGATGAAGTACTTGGTCTCGTCATTGAGCTTGAACTTGAACAGACCCTTCAAGATCCAGTCAATCTCGCTCCACAACACGACAAAGGTGCTAAGCACCGTCGCCACATGCACCAGGATAGTGAAAGTCAGGTTGTCGGCACCATCAATACCAAACAAGTAGCTGCCAATGGCCAAATGGCCACTGCTGCTCACGGGGAGATACTCAGTCAGACCCTGGACAATACCCAGAATCAACGCTTCAAACCAATCCATGCTGTTTATGCGTTATCCTCGTCGTTATTGTCTTTCTTGCGGTAGATGATGGCAAATGCCATGAGCACGAAGCCCAAGAAGGCAATAATCGGGCCCGTGGTGACACGGCTGCTCTCAAACAGGTCATTATTGAACTTGTCACCCACGTTGGCGCTGCCCGTCATCAGCCAGAAACCGATGACAATCAGCAACAGGCAGATGCCCATCAAAATAAAGTTAATCTTGGTCAGTGGGTAGGATACTTTGCGCTTCTCCTTGTTCTCGACTTGTTTGTTTTTTTCTTGAGTTGCCATTATTTTAATCCTTGAGTTATTAATCCTTATTTTAAGTAGTTATTATTCATTGGTTGCGGGGTGAGTATGCAACAGCGCATAACTCTGCAATTTGGCGCAAAATTACAACATTCGAGAGCCGTTGTCAAGACTTTTGCCCCGTTTTTTTCAGTGAACCTCCACTTTGGCACAAAAAGCACCGCAAAAATTATCCAAATCAAATAATTCAATTTGCATAATTCTTGACGACGGCAGTAATAATGCCAGAGTGCGGGGTGCTTTTATTCTTCGAAGGTCTGGGCAACGAGCTTGAGGTTGTCGATAATGTCGATGTGCTGGGGGCACTGGGCTTCACATTGTCCACACTCGAGGCACTCACTGGCACGGCCATGGCTCTTGGCGATGAGGCCGTAATAGAGTTTGCTGTTGCTCAGCAGGTCGGGGAACTGTTGCACCGTGTTATAAAGGTTGAAGTACCCGGGAATGGCAATCTGCTGGGGACAGCCCTCGGTGCAATACCGGCAGGCGGTACATGGAATGGCGATTGAGTCGCTAATAAACTGGGTCACACGGGTGATGATGGCCTGTTCCTCATCGTTAAGGGGCTGGAAGTCCTGCATATAGGCCGTGTTATCCTCGAGTTGTTCCATGTTGCTCATGCCGCTCAACACGGTGAGCACATTGGGCAACGAAGCACAGTAGCGGATGGCCCATGAGGCAGGACTGGCATCGGGATTGTAATCCTTGAACAGACGGTCAATGGCCTCGGGGACATGTGCCAAGGTACCCCCCTTGACAGGCTCCATGACAATGACCGGTTTGCCGTGCTTGACACACAGCTCGTAACACGTCTTGCTCTCGATGGCAGGACTGTCCCAATCGAGGTAGTTGATCTGCAACTGCACATACTCGACCTCGGGGTGCTTCTCTAAGATTTGGGCCAGCAGCTCAGAATCGTCATGGAACGAGAAACCGATGTGGCGAATCTTGCCCTCGGCCTTCTTGCGGGCAATAAAGCCCCAGCCGTCCATACGCTCCATCACCTCGACGCGTTCACGATTCAGTGCATGCAGCCAGTAGTAGTCAAAGTAGTCCACCCCACAACGCTCCAATTGCTCATTGAAAATGCGTTCCAGGTCGCCTTCTTCCTTTATGGCCCACACAGGCATCTTGCTGGTAACAGTGAATGACTCGCGCGGATAGCGCTTGACAACCGCTTCACGCAGGGCTTCCTCACTCTTGCCTCCATGGTAGGGATAGGCGGTGTCAAAGTAAGTGAAACCGCGCTCCATGTACACATCCACCATCGCCTTGAATTTCTCAAGGTCGATACTCGTCTGGTCGTCGGGGTTGGTGAGCGGCAGACGCATGAGTCCAAATCCAAGCTTTCTCATGTTATAGTTGTTAGTCCTTTGTTTTTAGTCCTTAGTTGTTAGTCCTTAGCTGTTAATTCCCAGGTCGGTGAAGCGTTTCACACCGCGCAGGTAGTGGGCCGTGATGATGTTGACCCGCTCCTCGGGCAACTGACTAAGCAGGTTGACCGTTGGTTGGGACTTGTAATTAGACCGCTTGCGGCGGAAATCATAATGGGCACGGATGATGGCCCACGCATCGCCAAAGTGGCCCTTGGTCAGTGCCATGCCAAATGCCAGGGTGTCCATCAGGCGTCTTATAAACAACAAGCGCTTGCCCTCATCCACGGGCAGGTTCTTATGCAGCAGCAACAGGTTGTTGCGGAAATTCAAAAAGGTCTTCTGGGGGTTACCATAGGCCAAGCTACCGCCGCCCAGGTGAAAGACGTGACTCGTCGGGACCATCATCAACTCGCTGCCAGCCAGACGAATGCGCCAACACATGTCAATTTCCTCCATGTGGGCAAAAAAGTCCTTATCCAAGCCTCCCACGTCCTGATAGAGCTGGCTGCGCACCATCAGGCACGCGCCCGTGGCCCAGAACACGCTCTTAGGGCCATCATCATACTGGCCATGGTCGTCCTCGACATAGTCAAACACGCGTCCACGGCAATAAGGGTAGCCATGGCAGTCTATGTAACCGCCAGCGGCACCAGCATAATCAAACATCTGCTTGCCATCATCACAGTCATGCAACAACTTGGGCATCACCGCTCCCACGTCAGGATGGGCCTCCATGTAGTCCAACAATGGGTTGAGCCAGCCCTGAGGCGTGCGCACGTCACTATTGAGCAACACCGTGTAGGGGTACATCGTCTGCCCGATGGCCAGGTTATATCCCTCGGCAAAGCCGTAGTTCTTGTCAAACTCCAGCACCTTTACCCCAGGGAACTCCTCACGGAGTACCTGCACACTGTCGTCGGTGCTGCCGTTGTCGGCAACAATGATGTCGGCAATAGTGTCATCGGTGCCCGCAATCACTGTGGGCATGTAACGGCGCAGCAATTGAGCACCGTTCCAGTTCAATATGATGACAGCAACTTTTTTCATATTCATTTCTTATCGTTAATCACCTCGGCATCGACACTCAAGTCATCGTTGAGGTGTTTTAATCTCACGTTCACGATCTGGTTGGAAAGGCTCATGTCGGGCTCCACGTTCACGCGGATGTAATTGTCGGTGAAACCGTGCATCTTGCCCTTGCCACGGCCATGTTCGAGCAGCACGGGACGCACTGTGCCCAAGTAGCGACGGGTGAAAGCGGCCTGCTTCTCGTCACTCATGGCGATCATGCGTGCCGCACGTTCCTGCTTGTCCTGCTGGGTCACGATATAGGGGATGCGCAATGCCATGGTGCCGGGACGCTCGCTATAGGGGAAAACGTGCAGGTGCTGCACGTCGAGCGACTTGATGAAATTATAACTGTCCTCAAACAATTCGGGCGTCTCGCCTCGCGTGCCCACCATCACATCCACGCCGATGAAGCAGTCGGGCATGAGTTCGCGGCAACGTTGCACCTTGTCGGCAAACAGCTGGCGCTCATAGTGGCGCCGCATCAGCTTCAGGACGGGATCACTGCCACTCTGCAACGGAATATGGAAATGGGGCATGAAGGCACGCGAACCCGCGCACCAGTCAATCATTTCATCGGTCAGCAGGTCGGGCTCAATCGATGAGATGCGGTAACGCTCGATTCCATCGATTTCATCGAGCGATTTGAGCAAATCCAGGAAATGTTCGCCCGTGTTCTTGCCGAAGTCACCGATATTTACACCCGTAATGACGATTTCCTTGCCCCCCTCGGCAGCCACCTCGCGCGCCTGGGCAACGAGCTGGGCGATGGTGCCGCTGCGGCTACGGCCACGGGCGGCCGGAATGGTGCAGTAGCTGCACCAGTAGTCGCAGCCGTCCTGCACCTTAAGCCAGTATCGGGTGCGGTCTCCTCGGTCACACGACGGCGAGAATGAGCGGATGTCAAGCGAAGGTGTTACTGCCAGTTGCTGCTTGCGGTCCTCAAACCACTGCATGACGTATCGGGCAATCTCAGCCTTGTGCTCACTGCCCAACACGATGTCCACGCCATCGATCTCGGCGATTTCCTTACCCTTGAGCTGGGCATAACATCCCGTGACCACCATCAAGGCGTCGGGATACTGGCGGATGAGGTGACGGATGTGCTGACGGCACTTGCTGTCGGCCAGAGCGGTCACGCTGCACGTGTTGACCACGCACACGTCGGGCACCTCGCCAGGCGCAGCGGGCAAGATGCCGTGCTCGGCCAGCAGTGACTGCATGGTGGCAGTCTCCGAGAAGTTGAGCTTGCAGCCCAACGTCTCGAGTTTCACCTTCCTATGGATATTTTCACTCATTCTTATCGACGACGAGGCTTGCCAGAGCGGCCAGAGCGACTGGGCCTGCCTGGTTTGCTGGATTTAACGCCACGGGCTTCCTTGGCCTGGCGGCGGGTGCTGTTGCCACGAGCGCCGCGCTGCTGGCGACGTGAGGCGCTACCTCCCTCATACATGGTGCGCCTGCGCTCGTCACGTGACATGTGACCGCTGGTGCTGCGGAAGTTCTGCTCGGTGATGGGTTCGCGGTCAATGCGGTGGGTATTGGCAGGATTTTCCTTATCCACGAGGACAAAGTCGAGCTGCTTTTTAATCAGGTCGGCACGCGCCACCTGGATGGTGATGGGATCACCCAGGCTATAGACCTTGCCACGACGGCGGCCACGGATGCAGTAGTTCTTCTCATCAAATTCATAAAAGTCATCATCCAAGCCACGGATGCCCACCAAGCCCTCGCAATGGGTCTCGTCGAGCTCAACATACAGGCCCCACTCGGTCACACCCGAGACATGGCCCGTGAACACGCCTCCCAGGCGCTGGCCCATGAATTCCACTTCCTTATACTTGATCGAGGCACGCTCGGCATTGGCAGCGAGCTGCTCCTGAGCGCTCATGTGCTTGCACTGGTCCTCGAGCTTGACGGGATCAACGCTCTTCTCGCCCGCAGCGTACTTATCCAACAGGCGGTGAACCGTCAAGTCGGGATAGCGGCGGATGGGCGAGGTGAAATGGGTATAGTAGTCAAACGCCAAACCATAGTGGCCGATGTTGGTCGCGCTGTAAATGGCCTTTGCCATCGAGCGAATCGCGAGGATGGCCAGCATTTCCTCCTCGGGCTTGCCCTTGGCCTGCTCCAGCATCTTGTTAATGGACTTGTTGATGTCACGTCCAGAGCCCTTGGTGCGCACCTTGTAGCCAAAGTGGGCGGCAATATCGGCAAAATTATTCAACTTGTCCAGATCGGGCTGGTCATGAACGCGATAAACAAAGGCCTTGGCGGTCTTGTTCTTAGGCACCTTGCCAATGTGCTCAGCCACCTTGCAGTTGGCCAGAAGCATGAACTCCTCGATGAGTTTGTTGGCGTCCTGTGACTCGTGCACGTGGACAGCGGTGGGCTTGCCGTTCTCGTCGATATCAAATTTGATTTCCTCGCGGTTGAACGACACCGAGCCACCTTCCTCAAAGCGGCGCTTACGCAGTTTCTTAGCCATATCGTTGAGCACGGCGAGTTCCTCGGCCAGGTCACCCTTGCCTGTCTCCAGGATATTTTGTGCCTCCTCATAGGAGAAGCGCCTGTTGCTACGGGTTACCGTGTGGCAGATCTTGTATTTCTTCACCTTGGCCTCGGCATCCATCTCCATGACAACCGAGTGGGTGAGCTTATCCTCATCGGGTCGCAGTGAGCAGATGTTGTTACACAGTTTCTCGGGCAGCATGGGGATAGTGCGGTCCACGAGATAAACCGAGGTGGCACGCTCATAGGCTTCCTTGTCGATGACGGAGCCTGGCGTGACATAGTGGCTCACGTCGGCAATGTGCACACCGATTTCCCAGTTGCCGTTCTTGAGCTTCTCGATTGAGAGCGCATCGTCAAAGTCCTTGGCATCAGCCGGGTCGATGGTGAATGTGGTCACATCGCGCATGTCGCGGCGCTTGGCAATCTCTGCTGGAGTAATGCCGGCATCCAGGGCCTCGGCAGCCTCGGTCACATTCTCGGGATACTTGTAAGGCAAGCCGAACTCAGCCAGGATGGCATGAATCTCGGCATTGTTCTCGCCAGCGACACCCAGCACGTCAACCACCTCACCGATGGGCGAGTTGGCATCCTCAGGCCAGTCGACGATTTTGACAACAACCTTGTCGCCCGTCTTGCCTCCTGCCAATTTATCCAGCGGGATAAAGATATCGGTGGCCAGGAACTTGCTGTCGGTGGCCAGCTGGGCGAAATACTTGAGCACCTGTAGCGTGCCGACAAACACCTGCTCCTTGCGCTCGAGGATTTTCACAACCTCGGCCTCGGGCTCCATGCCAGGGCGAGCGGCGCTGATGTGCACCAGCACACGGTCGCCGTTCAATGCGTGCATCGAGTTGCGCTCGGCCACCATGATGGGGTCACCGTCATCATTGGCGGTATCTACACTGTTCTTGCCGTTGCTGCGACGGATGAAGAGGCCCTCGGCCACCATCGAGCGGTTAGCCGCCTTGTAACTACCGGGACCCACCTGAACCAGGAAGCCGTCAACGGCCAACTGCTCCAGAATCTCGACAATAACGGTGCGGCGCTTGGGCGTGTTGGCCCCCACAGCAGCCGATACTTGCTTGTAATTAAAAGTTCCTTGACTCTGCTCGTTAAAGAAGTTAATGACCCTGTCGTGGTACTCACGACGATCCTGTCTCAACGATTGTAATCCGCTTCTTTTTGCCATATATCGTTCTAATGCTTTACGTTTTGTAATTGTATAACTTACAAAGGTAGTGAATTATTACCAAATCTCAGCCCGACAACAAGGACTTTTCGCATTTTTTTGTAAAAAAACACATTTGACAATTTTTAATAAAGCCGTTAGCGGTTTTTTTTTTAACTTTGCAGCCACTTTACTCTGAGAACACTTTGAGAACAGTATTAGCAATGGTTTTTTAATTTGGTATGTTTAAGACTTCATTATATACGATTCTGGTGACATTATTACTCTCCCTGCATCCCATCATAGCAGGAGGAGCGCCCCAGCACACCGACATCACCAAGCCCACGCGTGAACGTGTGAGCCAAAAAGATAAGAACAAGGACAACAATAAGGACAAGAAGGCTAACAATAAAAAGGATGAGAAAAAGGATGATAAGAAGACTGCCAAGCCTGCTGCCCAAACTCCCGTTCCCCCCAAGGAGAATAATGTTGCCAAGCCTGCCGTGGCTAAGGATGTGAAGCCCGCCGCCCCCAAGCGGGACTCAGATTCGGTGGCCAAGGCCGATAAGCCCAAACCCAAAGTGCGCCAGACATTCAACGCCGACAATGCGCTGTTTGACGGCATCGACGTGTCCAAGCACCAGGGATACATCGATTGGGCCCAACTCAAGAACAACACTAAAATCAAGTTCGTTTATATCAAGGCTACCGAGGGCACCGACTATGTTGACCCAAGGTACAAGGAGAACATCCGCAACGCCCGTAAGCACGGCTTCAAGGTGGGCAGTTACCACTACCTCACCACCAAGAGCAGTGCCACGACCCAGTTCCACAACTTCATCCGCACGGCTAACCGCGAGGAGCAGGACCTGCTTCCCGTTATTGATGTGGAGGTAATCGGCCGCTGGTCCTCCCAGCAGCTGAGGGACAGCCTCAAGGTATTTGCCGACCTGGTGGAGGACTACTATGGCTGCAAACCGCTCATCTACACCAGCGAGAAATTCTTCACCAAGCACTTGGGAAGGGCATTTGCCGACTATCCCCTCTTCATCGCCAAGTACAGTAATGCCCAGCCCAATATCGGTTACAAATGGATCATCTGGCAATTCTCGGACTACGGCTTGTTCAAGACCGGCGTCAAGGGTAATAACGGCCTGGTGGACTTGAGCCGTTTCAACAAGGGGTGCACTGTCAACGACATCATCTACAAACCCGGCAAGCACAAGCCCAAGAGCAGCGTGCATGATGCTGTGGACCGCAAGGACAAGCCCTCGAGCGTCAACCTGACTGAGCAGAAGACCAAAGAGACACCCAAAATGTCAAAGCGCCAGCAGGAAGAAGCCCAGAAACAGGCCGAAAAAGACAAGAAAACCCGAGAGCGCAACAAGAAGATAGCCGAGGACGAGGCCAAAAAGAAAGAGGAAGAGGCTAAGAAGGCTAAGGAGAAACAAGAGCACCTGAAGAAGGAGAAGGCTCGTCAGGAGGCACGTGAAGCCGCCGCCAAGAGGGAGGCCGAACAAAAAGCCAAAGAGAAAGAGGAGCGCCTGAAGAAGGAAAAGGCTCGCCAGCAGGCACGCGAAGCAGCCGCCAAGAAGGAGGCTGAGGAAAAAGCCAAGCGCAAAGCCAATGCCCAGAAGGCCCGTCAGGAGAAAGCCAACAGCCAAAAGAACAAGTCCAACAAATCCAACAAGTCAGCAAGCCTGTTGAATTCCTCATCGTCCAAGCTGTCCCAATCACAGCGTAACGACAGCATCCGCGCCTCTCAATACAATGGCCGCAAGACCAATAAGAGCTCGGCGGATAACGATTAATAACAGCTACCTATAGCGATGGCCGCTCCAGCTATAGCACGACAATGACCATCAAGGTGACACATAACAAAACCATCCAACCATTGCTCGCAGTGACTCTACTGCTGGTTATGGTTGTCTTGTGTTCATGCAAGGGCAATACAGGAGGCAAGCCGTCCAAACCCGTTGTCGCACCACGCAACATGGAGGCAAAATATGACGGTATCGACATTTCCAGCCACCAGGGTTATATCGACTGGGCAAAGGTGAGCAGCGACAAGGACATCCGCTTTGTCTACATCAAGGCGACCGAGGGTGCCACCTACCGCTCGTCACACTATGCCCACAACATCACCCAAGCCCGCCGTTACGGTCTGCTCGTGGGCAGTTACCACTACCTCACGTCATCGTCATCGATAGATGAGCAATTTGAGAACTTCTCCAAGTTTGCACTCAAGTCGGTCCAGGACCTCATTCCCATGCTCGATGTCGAGGTGCGCGGCAATTGGTCCCGCAGCCAACTCATAGACAGCGTCGAACGATTCTGCGAACTGGTTGAGCATCACTATGGCGTGCAGCCCATGATCTACAGCACAATGGGCTTCTACAACAAGAACCTCACGCCTCATTTCAACAAACACCGCCTGTACATCGGCCGGTATTCCAATGCCGAACCCGAAATCAACTGGGAGGGAGAGTACACCATCTGGCAGTACAGCGAGACGGGCATCATTCCCGGCATCGATGCCTATGTGGACCTGTGCCGCTACCGCAAGGACGGCTGGATTGATGAGATCCTGCTGCCCCAAGATTAATCACGACTCAATAATTTAGACTTGATATGACCATTATTGACGCCATTATCATCCTGATTGTGCTCGGAGGCCTGATATTGGGCTACCGCAAGGGATTTTTCGGGCAATTGTCATCGCTCATATCGTGGGTGGTGGCCATCATCCTGTGTTACAAGTGCGGTGAACTGGCCCAGAACATCTTCCTGGCCATAGTTCCCAGTGCCGCCGACTGGCCACTGTCAAGCATTACGGTCCGCACAGTGTCACTCGCCTTTGCCTTCCTGATTATCATGCTGGTCATCAGGTTGGTGATGAGGCTGTTCCGCGGGGCGCTCGATTCAGTCCACCTGGGGTTTATTGACAAGGCAGGCGGTGCCCTGCTGTTCATGTTCAAGTATGCCTTTGTCCTGAGCATCGTGTTAAATCTTCTTTATGCCTTTAACCCCGACATGGACACCTTCGGCACCAAGCACATGCTCAACAATAAGCCCTACGAGTTCACCCTCGACCTGATGCCGCACGTGCTGGGCAGCGAGAAGATGCCAAGCGATTCCCTGAAGTTGTACCGCGACCTCATCGACCCCGTCCCTGTCGATACTGTCCCGTTCAACTGAAAAAACAATTAGTATTTTATATTCATGACCCTGCAACTCACAGCCCCTGAACAGGCCACCGCCCGCATCGCGTTGCCCACGTCCAAGAGCATTTCTAACCGTGCCCTGCTCATTGCCGCCCTGTGCGGTAACCAGCCCTCGGTACTGCATCCTGCCCTGTGTGACGATACCTCGGTGATGGTTGAGGCCCTATCATGCACGGGGGGCGACATCAACGTGGGGGCGGCCGGCACTGCCATGCGGTTCCTGACCGCCTATTTTGCCACACGCGAGGGCATCAGCGTCACCCTCGATGGTGTGGAGCGCATGCGCCAGCGTCCCATCGGCCCGCTGGTAGATGCCTTGAGGTCGCTTGGGGCACAGATTGATTACTTGGGAAATGAGGGCTTTCCCCCGTTGCGCGTAACGGGCCGCACGATGCATGGCGGCGACGTGGTGATGGACGGCAGCGTGAGCTCACAATTCATCTCGGCTGTGATGATGATTCTGCCCGCCATCGGTGGAGGCAGAATTCAACTCACTGGTGACATCGTTTCGATGCCCTACATCCAGATGACCGCAGCCGTCATGCGGGATATGGGGGGCGATGTGGAGATTAATCATGATAACATCACCATCGGTAAAGGATACGCGGGCAACGACCTCATGGTCGAAGCCGACTGGAGCGCGGCAGCACCGTGGTATGCCCTGGCAGCGCTCTTGCCGCAATCACACCTCACGCTCGATGGTCTTGTCCCCGACAGTATCCAGGGTGACGCGCATCTCGTGGAATTAGGCGCGAAACTGGGTATCCATTCACGGTTTGGCACAACCGGGGTGACCCTCGACACAAGCCACTTCATCGGCTGCTGTTGCTCTTGCTTTGCCGACATGAGCGGCACCCCCGACTTAGCCCTGCAATGGGCCGTGCTGCTGTGCCTGCTGGAGCGGTCTTTCCGCATGACGGGCATTCGCACCCTGTGGCACAAGGAGAGTAACCGGGTTGAAGCCTTACGGGACGAATTGTTAAAATTGGGCTATGTATTGAAGATTGACGGTGAAGATGCCATATTGTGGTATGGCGACCGCGTGCCTGTCGGCCAACAACCGCCTGTCATCAACACCCATGGTGACCACCGCATCGCGATGGCGTTTGCACCCGCCGCAGTGCGCTTTCCTGGCCTCATCATTCAGGATGCCGAAGTGGTGACCAAATCCTACCCTTCCTACTGGCGACATCTGGAACAATGTGGATTCACCATCACTGAATTGGCACAATAAATGCAATAATGAGGCATGAATATGAAAACAAGGCTTATAGTAATGATATTATCCACACTACTCGCGCTTGAGAGCACAGCCCGTACCGACAACGAGCGTATCGTCGTTATCAGCGATACCCACCTGCTCGGTCCCGCTCTTGTGATCCCAGGTAGCGCTATCGACCAGGCCGACGCTGGCGACACCAAGATGATGGCAATGAGCGATGATATCATGGCTGCCCTTACCGACAGCGTGATCAACATCAAGCCCAGGCTGGTGCTTATCACCGGTGACCTCACCTACAACGGTGAGCGTGCCAGCCACGAGCGCATGGCACAATACCTGGACCGCATGGCTTCCCACGGCATCCAGCCCCTGGTCATCCCCGGTAATCATGACTGCAACAATCCTTATGCCCTGCGTTTTGATGGCGACAAGACCTTGCCTGCAGCAACCGTCACCCGTGACGAGTTTGCCCAGATCTACGGCAACTACGGCTATGGAGAGAAATCCAAGCGCGATCCCGCCTCGCTGAGCTACTGCTGCGAGCCCGTCAAGGGCCTGGTCATCATCGGAATCGACAGCAACATGGACGAGGCGAACACGCTTACCGCCCGCGGCGACAGTGCCAACACCTATTATAATGGCGGACGCATCAAGCCTGAAACCTTGCAATGGGTCATCGACCAGGCCACTAAGGCCCGCAAGCAAGGCAAGAACGTCATCGCCATGATGCACCACCACCTGGTTCCCCACTTCGACCAACAGGACCGCCTGCTGGCCAACTACATCGTCCAAGACCATGACAACATTGCCCGCCAACTGATGCAGGCTGGCATACATACCGTCTTCACTGGCCACCTCCACGTGACCGATGCAGCCACATTATATAATAATGAGCACACCGACAGTATCGTCGAGATCGCAACAGGCTCTGCCATCTGCTATCCGTTTGCCCTGCGCGTGTGCGCCATCGACCGCAAGCGCCACTGCATTGATATCGACACCCGCTGGCTGACTGCCACCAATGGCTGCCCCACCCTGCGCCAGGAAGGTCGCCAACGCATCATCAATGCCGCGCCCGGCATGGCAGCGATGCTATCGGACAGGGCATGGAGCAAAGTGGGCAGCCACATGGGCCAACTCAAGAAAATGCTTGAGGTGGGCGGCGGCAAAACCAACCTGCCCGAGACCCCTCAACAAGCCACCCAACTCGTGCTGCGCCACCTCAAGGAGGTGCTCTCGCGCACCCTGCTCGCCGTAGTCGAGGGCAACGAGCAAGAGAATGATGTGGAAGAACTCATCAATCAAGGCAAAGCAGGCATCCGTGCCATGATAGAAGAAGCCGCGCCCGACCAGCTCGACGCCTTGTGGGAATTCTTCCAGGCCGACGTGTATCCTAAACTTGAACCTCTTGTACGCAGCATTCTGGCCGACCATAACGCAGTCGGGAGCCTCAACGAATCCCGCACCGATGACCTGCATCTCAAGGCCCCGCTGTAAACCCAGATAACATATCGCCAACCTTGACATGACAAAGAATTCAAAGGGTTGTGCCAAAAAAATGAAACTTTAGAACTCAAAGTTTCATTTTTTATTTAATTTTGCACTTTCAACTCTAATTCACTTACTATTCAGAAAAAAACTTCTCATCATGTTAAGGAAAATACGTATTACGCTGGCCGCCATCATGATGGTCATGGTGACGCTGCTCTTTCTTGACGTGAGTGGCACATTGCACCACTACCTGGCATGGACAGCCCGCATCCAGTTCCTGCCCGCCCTGCTGGCCCTCAATGTGGTCGTTATCGTGGCACTGGTACTGCTGACGCTTATCTTTGGCCGAATCTACTGTTCGGTCATCTGCCCGCTGGGCATCTTCCAGGACATCGTGTCATGGATTCACGGCAAGCGCAAGAAGAACCGCTTCACTTCCAGTCCCGAAAAGCGCTGGTTGCGCTACGGTGTGCTGGTGGTGTTCATTGCCGCATTTATCGCAGGGGTTCACTCGCTGGTCGCCCTGCTGGCACCCTACAGCAGCTATGGACGCATGGTGACCAATCTGCTGTTGCCCGTCTATCAGTGGGGCAACAACATCCTCGCCTCGATCGCCGAGCGGGTGGACAGTTACACCTTCTACAGTGTTGACGTGTGGATCAAGAGTCTGCCCACCTTCCTGATCGCTCTGGCGACATTCATCATCGTCGTCGTGCTGGCATGGCGTGGAGGACGCACCTATTGCAACACCATCTGCCCCGTGGGCACCATCCTTGCCCAACTGGCCCGCTTCTCCTGGCTCAAGGTCTATTTTGATGCCGACAAGTGCAAGTCATGCAGCCTGTGCACCAAGAACTGCAAGGCCTCCTGCATCGACTTCAAGACCCACAAGGTAGACTACACGCGCTGCGTGACCTGTGGCAACTGTATCGAGAAGTGCAACTTCGGCGCGCTGCATTATGGCCACCCCAAGGCAGTGGCCCAACCAGTGAAGCCTGAAACCTCAAAGCCCGAAACCGACACTACACGCCGTGCGTTCCTCGTCGGTACCGCCATCGTGGGTGCCGATGTCGCTCTGGCCCAGGCTGCCAAGAAGGTGGACGGCGGCCTTGCCATCATCGAGGATAAGGTTCCGGCCAAGCGATCGACACCCCTGACGCCTCCCGGCTCGGTAAGCGCCAGCAATTTTGCCCAGCACTGCACGGCCTGCCAGTTGTGCGTGGCCAAGTGCCCTAACGGTGTGCTGCGTCCCTCGACCGACCCGATGCACCTGATGCAGCCCGAACTCAGCTTTGAGCGCGGAGCCTGCCGCCCCGAGTGTGTCGAGTGCTCCAGCGTGTGTCCCACAGGTGCCATCAAGCCCATCACCGTGGCCGAGAAGTCCTCGACCATGATAGGCCATGCCGTGTGGATCAAGGACAACTGCGTGGTGCTGAGCGACGGTGTGAATTGCGGCAACTGCGCCCGCCATTGTCCCGCCGGAGCCATCATGATGGTGCCGAGTGACCCCAATGACGAGACCTCACCCATGGTGCCCGCTGTCAACAGCGCGATGTGCATCGGTTGCGGCACCTGTGAGTATGTATGCCCCGCAAGGCCGTTCAGCGCCATCTATGTCGAGGGCCACGAGGTTCATAGCCAGATTTAATCAATTCCAACCAGTCATCAATTATGAACGATAACAAGCATAACAACAATAATGGCGGCAAGACATTGAGCCGCCGCACCTTCCTCAAGGCACTGGGCTTAGGAACCGCCACTGCCGCGGCACCAGTCATCGTGAGCTGCGCCACCGACGGCAAGAAAGGCAACACCCAGGAACCGCCCATAGGCAGGATGACCTACCGCGAGAACCCCAAGACCCACGAGAAAGTCTCCATTCTGGGTTACGGCATGATGCGCTTGCCCGCCACCAACGGTAAAGCCTACGGCCGCGAGAATGATGCCGAAATCGACCAGGAGATGATCAACCGGCAGATTGATTATGCCATCGAGCACGGTGTGAACTACTTTGACACATCGCCCGCCTATAGCCGCGGCCAGAGTGAACACGCCACGGGTATCGCCCTGAGCCGCCACAAACGCAACAGGTATTTCATCGCCACCAAGCTGTCCAACTTCTCGCCCGAGACCTGGTCACGCGAGGCAAGCATCGAGATGTTCCAAAACTCCCTCAAGGAACTGCAGGTTGACTATATCGACTATCTGCTGCTCCACGCCATCGGCGGCGGCAATGAGAAGATGACGGCGATGGAGGTTTTTGAGGCCCGCTATATCAACAACGGCATGCTCGATTACCTGATGGAGCAACGCGAGAAGGGCGTGATACGCAACCTGGGATTCTCCTATCATGGTGACATTGCCGTGTTTGACAACCTACTGGCCAACCACGACAAGTACAAATGGGACTTCGTGCAGATTGAGTTGAATTACCTGGATTGGAAGCATGCCAAGGACTTCAATGAGGAGAACACCAACGCCGAGTACCTGTATGCCGAACTCGACAAGCGCGGCATCCCTGCCGTCATCATGGAACCCCTGCTGGGTGGCCGACTGGCATCACTGCCCAAGCCGTTGGCCCAGGAAATCCTGGCCCGCGACCCCGAGCGCAGCCTCGCCTCGTGGGCATTCCGCTTCGCTGGTTCCTTCCCGCGCGTGCTCACCGTGCTGAGCGGTATGACCTACATGGAGCACCTGAAGGAGAACCTGTGCACCTATTGCCCGCTCGAGGAACTGAGCGACGAGGACAAGAACTTCCTCTATGGCATCGCCGACCAGATTGTGGATTACAACACCATCCCCTGCAACGACTGCAAGTACTGCATGCCGTGCCCCTACGGCATCGACATACCCGGTGTGCTCACCCACTACAACAAGTGCATCGCCGAGGATGATCTCACGCGTGACCGCAAGGACCCCGACTACGCCCGCGCCCGCAGAGCCTTCCTCGTGGGATATGACCGCAGCGTGCCCAAGTTGCGCCAGGCCGATCACTGCATCGGTTGCGGACAGTGTGTGGAACATTGCCCGCAGCGCATCCAGATTCCGCGCGAGATGGAGCGAATCAACAATTATGTCGAAGCCCTCAAGCGTAATATCGACCGCGGCCTCGAAGCGTGATTTTGTATTAAAATAATAATATAATGTTAAGGGGAAACGGTGCAAATGTGCCGTTTTCCTTTATTTTCAACAGGGTAGAAAACAAAAACTTGAAAAAAATATGCCTCACTTTCAGAAAAAGCAGTATATTTGCAGGCTGAAAAAGACGTTTGAAGCGAAATTTAACAAAATTTAATTAAATAATTCACAATTCAAAAAATGCAAACTAAAGGTTTTATTAGAGTCCTTACTTATGCATTGATCTTGATTTGCCTTTTCTACCTCTCGTTCACGATCGTGAGCAATCACTATCAGAACAAGGCTGAGCAGAAGGCTCTTGCTACTGCCGGCATTAAGAGTGCCGACACCAGCAACGAGAAGTACAAGGCTGCGCTCAATGAGTATCTGGACTCCCTCGCCAACGAGAAGGTGTACCTTGGTTACTACACCTTCCAACAGGTTCGTGAAAAAGAGTTAGGCCTCGGTCTTGACTTGAAGGGTGGTATGAATGTGACACTGCAGATTTCGGTGCCCGACATCTTGCGCGCTCTCGCGAACAACAATCCTGACAAGAAGTTTAATCAGGCCATTGACAACGTGTCTAAGAACCAGACCGCTCAGGACGACTTCGTGGGCTCCTTCTGCAAGGAGTACAAGAAGCTGGCTCCCGAGGGCAATCTGGCTCAGATTTTCCGCGGTATCGACCGCATCAAGGAGAAACCCAATGCCAACGACCGTGAGGTGCAGAACATCCTCAACGACGAGGTCAACAGCATGGTGGACAACTCCTACAAGGTGCTGCGTAACCGTATCGACCGCTTTGGCGTGGTTCAACCCAATATCCAGAAACTGCAGAGCACTGGCCGTATCCTGCTCGAGCTCCCTGGTGTGAAAGAACCCGAGCGCGTCCGCAAACTGTTGCAGGGTGCCGCTAACCTTGAGTTCTACACCACCTATACCCTGGGTGACATCGTGGGCTCACTGCGTCAGCTCAGCGACCAGGCACAGGCCAACAAGACCACCGCTGCCGCTCCTGCTGAGGCTGCTGCTACCGACAGCACCGCTACCGCCGAGGTAAAGGCTGCTGCCGACAGCGCTGCTAAAGCCGCTGCCGAGGCTGCTCCCGCCACTAAGGACGGTAAGCTCACCCTCGCCCAGCTGACTGGCTTTGAGGCTCTGGCAAGTGGTGGTGCTGGCTCGCCCGTTGTGGGCTATGTAAGCGCTGCCGACACTGCTGCTGTCAACGCTATCGTCCACTCCCCGATGGCCAAGACCATCCTGCCCGCCGACCTGAAGTTGGCTTGGACTGTTAAGCCTGAGAAGATGCAGGGTGGCCACGAGGCATTCCAGCTCGTTGCCCTGCGCACCGTCAATGGTCAGCCCGTTCTGAACGGTGACGTTGTGACCCGTGCAACCAGTGAGTTTGACAACCTGCAGGGTCAGGTCGTATCGATGACCATGAATGATGAGGGTGCCCGTCAGTGGAGCATCATCACCAACCAGAACATCGGTAAGGCTATCGCCATCGTCCTCGACGACCAGGTTTACTCATTCCCCAACGTCAACAGCCGTATCGACGGTGGTCGCTCACAGATCAGTGGCCGCTTCACCGTTGAGGAGGCTAACGACCTTGCCAACGTGCTCGAGTCTGGTAAGATGGTAGCACGTGTCAATGTAGCCAGTGAGAGCGTGATTGGCCCGTCGCTGGGTAAGGAATCCATCCGCAAGGGTCTCATCTCGTTTATCGTGGCCCTGATTCTGCTGATGATCTTCATGGTTTGCACTTACGGCTGGCAGGCCGGTATGATTGCCAACCTGGGTCTGTTCCTGAACCTGTTCTTCACGATGGGTATCCTCGCTTCGTTCCAGAGCGTGCTCACCCTGCCTGGTATCGCCGGTATCGTACTGACGCTGGGTATGGCAGTGGACGCCAACGTGCTTATCTTCGAGCGTTGTAAGGAGGAATTGCGTGCCGGTAAGGGTCTCAAGGCTGCCGTCAGCGATGGTTACAAGAACGCGTTCTCGGCCATCTTCGACTCCAACTTGACCACCATCATCACCGGTATCATCCTGATTCTGCTCGGTTCGGGTCCCATCCGCGGTTTTGCCGTTAGGAGCACTTCGTGAACAAGGGCACCTTCGACAAGATGACCTTCAACACCAGCCTGACCCGTCACCTGATGGAGAACGTACAGTTCAACTTCATGGGTGCTGCCAAGAAGACCTCGATCATCGTTCTGGCTCTCATCGTCGTGATGGGCGCATTGTTCGGCCTGCGTGGTCTGAACCGTGGTATCGACTTCTCGGGTGGTCGCAACTTTGTGGTACAATTTGACCATCCCGTTTCGACCCAGGCCCTGGAGTCGCAGCTGGAGGCCCAGTTCCCCGGTGCTACCACTTCGGTTATCACCATCGATAATGACACCAAGGTGCGCGTTTCGACCAACTACAAGATCGAGGACAGCAGTGAGGGTGTTGACGACGAGATCATGAGCAAGCTCTATGACGGCTTGAAGAGTGAACTCGGCTCGATGAGCAAGAATGACTTCAGCATGTCTAACGAGAGCGTGGGCGTCGTTTCGAGCGAAACCGTCGGCCCGAGCATCGCAAGCGACATGACCCGCCAGGCCGTTTGGGCTGTGCTGTTCTCGCTGCTTGCTATGGCACTGTACATCCTGTTCCGCTTCCGCAACATCGCGTTCTCTATCGGCGCTTTGGCTGCCGTAGCGTTCACCTCGTTTGTGGTTATCGGTTTCTACAACCTGCATGGCCTGCTGCCCTTCTCGATGGAGATTGACCAGACCTTTATCGCCGCTATCCTGACCGTAATCGGTTATCAGGTGAACGATACCGTGGTTGTATTTGACCGTGTGCGTGAGTACCGCAAGCTCTATCCCAAGCAGGATCTCTACACCACCTTTAACAAGGCGTTGTGCAGCACCCTGTCACGAACCATGATGACCTCTATCACGACCTTGCTCGTGCTGCATCTTCGCGATGATCCTCGGTGTTATCATCGGTACCTGCTCCTCACTGTTCATCGCTTCGCCCGTGGCTTACTGGATTGCCCGTCGCAGCGACAAGAAGGAGGCCGCTCTTGCAGCCACCAGGAAGTAATTCCTGACCCAATGAAACAAATCGGCTGGTGTGAACACCATGCCAGCCGATTTTAATGATGCTCCTGTAGTTCAATGGATAGAATGGAGGTTTCCTAAACCTTAGATTTGGGTTCGATTCCCAGCGGGAGTACATCGATATTTTGCTAACAACCTAGTTATTAGGTAGTTAGCATATTTTTTACAAACATCGCAAGGAGAAAAGTTTCACAAAAGTATATAAAGAGGTTTATGTTATAAACTAATTTATATCACAAACTTAAAGATAAGTATCATATTATATTTCATTAGTCCATCATTAAACCTGATGCACCTGGGAAAGAATAGTATTTGTTTTGCGGAATTTGCCGTAAAACTTGAAAATCAACATCTATGCTGTTTATAAGTTTATGTTATAAACTAGTTAACTGACTGGTTTTCAGTCGAAATGGAGCAAAATACCATAAACTTGTTGTGTGGTTGTATAGTTTCTAACAGGATTGCGGAAAACCCTTAGAACATCTATTTGACTTTTGACGTTTGACTCTATTTAATTGGTTGATATTCATCTATAAACGTGTGAATTTCGGTCAAAATGCCCCCTCACCCCCAAAAGGCGGGAATTTGCCGAGTATGTAACCTTCAATCGAGATTTTTTAATTTTTTCAGTTGGCCATAAATAACGCCGTCCTGTTGTGGTGAAACAGCACGGCGATAAAAAGGAGGACTCGGTTATCAAACGCAACAATTCACTTTCAAACGGCCTACTCTAGACCGCACACAAAGTTAGAAATTATTTTTTAGTTGTCAAATTCTTTCCACGATATTTTTTTGATTTAACTCTCTGAAAATAAGGCGGTAAACGCTTCTTTCGGGTTTTGCCGATAATCAGCAAGAAATAGAGGAAACACCCATTTCCACTATAAAAATTCCCCTGAAATTTAGCCTCTATTAATTTTGTCGTGTGGTTGTCTTATCAACCATCAGTTTTTATAATGAGCGAAACGAAATTTATCACTCTAGAACAGGCGCGGCGCGATAACCGCTCCCTGCTTAGGATGGCTGTAGAAGCCGCGACCAGGGCGGCTAAAGCCCTCACACTTCACCAGGACTTACCGGGCATCTACGTAAACGAGCCGCGCGAATACACCTCTGAATGGCTCGGAAAGTCCATCGAGATTCACACCAAGGCCATCAAGGGCGACCCCACGCTCACAGCCGAGCAGCGAGCCGACTATCTTCAACGCTGGCGCAACATCAAGAAGGCCGCGTTACGCCACATTGACACCATTCAGCATTTTGTTCATGAATGGCCGGAAATCGAGTGGTTGCGCGGGAGCGACGGGCTTTTTTATGTTGACGATGAAGAGCTAGACCGCATTTCCGAGGCGCGGGCGACGCTCCCAGTGCCCGTTATCATCCAGGAGCAGTGGCAAAGACTTACCAATGTACTTGAGGAATTGCGCCGGGTGCGCCAGTGGGAAGCCGACAACGGCCTCATGCACCCCGAATTGAGGACAATTTCCTCGATGCAAGAAAACACATTTTATGACAATGCTTTAAGTTCACGGCTGTCGGCTGTTGCAGAGCGTTACCGCCAACGTCAAGAACAGAGATTACAAACACATTTAAACATCATTTAATTTAATATGGAAATTTCAAACGATTTACCGATTAATATTTTTGCCTGTTTAGGCGCAAAGATTGTCGAGGTGCTGACCGCCGACGAGCGCAAGGCCATCAACAGCATTTCTGAACGTCTTAGTTCTGACCCCGAACTCGTTAAGCGCTTCTCCAGGGGATATGTCAACGACTGCCTGTCCCGGTATGAGGAGGAGCAGCGCGCGTCAAAAAAATACCAAGAACAACTAAAAGCGACGCTTAAATGATTACCCGGAGACACAAAATCGACTTGAGCGCGCGGGAAGTGCAGTTGTCAATTTCCTTCACCGCGGCGGACGTGAAACACTGGGTTAGGCATCTTATGAGCCTGGGCATGGAGCCCGATCCATCCGTCGACGATCAGGAGCATATTCAATATATCCGCTCAATACCGTGGAGTGAACATGATTTGCTGACTTGGGCAAAGAGCGACCCGGCAGTTTTTAGATTTTTCGACGAGCCTTGGCGGTCATCGTTGGCTGCTTGGCTGGTGTCGAGGCTTATCGCTGAAGGTTACATTGAGAGGTCTCCCATAGAGCAGGACAAGTATTACATCTCTGCTAAGGGTGGAGCGCTTTACCGGAGAAACTTTCGACCTGAGTATTTTACAAGACTCTAAATCGTTTTTTCTTGCCGATATTTGAGACAAAGGACAATGTTTTTACAGGAATTTGCCTCAAATTATAGCAAAATGCAAGGAAAAAGCCGAGTTTATAAAGAGAATTATCAAAAAAATGGCAGCAAATTGCCAAAATTCGAAAAATAAACCATTATTAACAAGGGTATGGGCACAACCAAACCCCCTAAACAAAATGTATGTCGAACATTACAAAAACGGTTTATCAGATTGAGGCTGATGACCTGGAGCAGCTTATTATTCGCGCTGTCGTTGATGCGATGTCGCAGTACTGCACCCCATCAAACACACAGGCTGTCGCAGATAGTAGCCCGGAGATGCTTACACGCAATGAAGCCGCAAAGTTTCTTCACGTCACAACAGCGACGCTTTCTAACTGGGCAAAGGTGGGTTATTTGATCCCCACCCGAGTAGGTCGTAGAGTTCTATATCCTGTTGAACTTTTGCGGCAATTCGCTAATTCAAACAACAAGTAAATTAACTATGGAACTTGAAGAAAAAAGCGGCTTTGAGGCCGCCATCAAGAAGAACAGCACAAAGGTAGTACAAGAAACGCTAAATCCCAAAGAATTAGACGATTCTTTTTCCACATCTTCACTGAATACCTACAGCCACAACAGCCAGGACACAACAAACATAGATGTGAATCTTGTTGCGCCCAATGACTATCGGGAAATATGCAAAGCCAATTTAGATCAGTACACACGACTTCAAACCATCCTTAATTATAGCGGAAACGGTGGTGTTATAGATGTGCTGCCAATTCACGGGCTACCACCTCATCTACAGGCGTATATCAATCATGTAACCGATGTTTACCAGTGTCCGCGCGAGTTTCCTACCGTTGCACTATTCAGTGCAATAAGTACGGCTGTAGGCAAAAAAATATCAATCAGAGGTAAATATGATAATTCTCTGTGCTTGTGGTTTGTTGACGTAGGCCCCACTGGCAGCAGTAAGTCACAACCGACAAAAGAGGTTTTGCGGCCTATATACAAAATTAACACTGATCTAAAAAAGGCTTATTCAGATGCTCTCAAAGTGACAGGAAAAGACGATGAGCCGCCAAGATTAGAGCGTATAGTGTTTAAGGATGCCACACGAGAAGCCCGAGCAATAAGGATGAGAGATTTCCCGCACGGTGCGTTACTTCATCGGGACGAGTTCTCGGGCCTGTTTAAGGATTTCGCAAGGTATTCCGCAAACAGCGGAGAGCGTGAAGAATTACTGTCGATATTTGACAATAATGACCCGATCCAGGTTGACAGAAAAGGTAGTGAACCGGTAGACGTTGAGCGGCCTTTTATGAATATACTTGGCGGAATACAGCCAGACATTCTCACCGAGTCTTTTGCTAGTGCAGATGTCGCTTCGGGATTATTTGGTAGATTCCTTTTCGCATGGCCCGATGAACCCACGTTCCCTAACTACGATAATAAGGTCATGCGGAGCGATTACCGCCAACACTGGGATGATGTTGTGAACTATCTCTATAAGGACATGAAGCCAACAACCTTTGTAATGCCACCGCAGACAATACAGGCTTATAGCGACTACTTTAACCTGATGCAAAATCGGAAAAAAGGCCTATTGGAGGAAGAAAAAGAGGGTGTGATATACTCTAAGGCTCAAATCCAGGTCATAAGGCTTGCAGGGATAGTCCATGCAGCAAGACTCGCTTATGATTATGACGCTGGTAACGCTATCGGAACTGACACGATGGGGTATGCTATAGAATGTATGGAGTATTTTGTTCGATGCGGAGAGCGCGCTCTACACAGGGTGTGTGGCTCGCAAAGAAAGTCTAACAAGACCGAGACAGTACGTCGGTTAATGGAGTTATACCCAAATACAAATGTATCAAAGTTGGCTAGTGCTATTGGTGTAAGTCAGTCTTGGCTATCGGGCATCAAGAACGGCAGAAAATGATTACTATTGGTTATAGGTTATACCAATTATAAGATATTGGTTTTCAGCTAAATATGGTATAACCTGACTATAACCCGATAAAAGAAGCGACAGCAAATTTTAGGTTATGCCCAGGTTATAGATTAAATATCTAAAAATCAGTTACTTAACGTAACTATAACCTATAACCTAAAATAATACGATAAACTGATTTCCGACTAAACAGGCTGAATCTAGTTACCATGAAAGGCACCGAGGTTTTTGTTTCATGATGTTCAATTTGTTTCATGATGTTGCAAAGGGAGTTACCGCGATGGTAGCCCCCTTTGTTTCTGTTGTCCTGGAATACGGAATTATCGTACTATTTTTCTGCTTCCATAATGCTTTAGTTTTAGTTAGAGTTGTAATATATCCGTAATCGTTTCATCAGATAAATATGGCAAGTGACTAGCGTCTATCACGTCGTTGGGGAATTCCCAGCGGCCAGCCGTTTCAGGCCATTTTCTCATGAACTCATTTTGAATCCTCATCGCTAAAAGAACAGCCGGACTATTATTTGAATAGCGTTTGTCCAAAAAGACGCGCATGGCAAGCTGATCAAGCTTGTAATCTTCCAATAATCCCATAATTCCTATTTTTTTGACGATTCCCGCTTGTGTTCGTCCTCGACGATTGAATCGAGCATAACAAACAGGTTGCACACGTTCTCACAATCTCGGGCGGGCATATCCGCTTTGTGTACGGCCACAAACGCATCTGCCAAATAAATCTTCATTGATTCGTAATCAACGGTGTTTAATAGTCTTTGAGCTTCCATAATGTTTTAGTTAAATATTAGTATGTTAATTAACTCGTTTCTCCATTTCTTCAAACTGCTTCATCATGCGCTCAGCGTTCTCATCCTCGGACACTTTGATATAGCCTAGGAACGCCTTTTCGCTTGCATGGCCAGTTATTCTCATAATCATAAGAGTGGGGAAATTCCGAAGATACATATTTGTCGCAAAACTTCTTCTTGCGGTGTGGACTTTCACACACTCCCACTGCTTATATCTTCTCACTACTCGTTGAACTTTACCGTTCTTCTTCTCGGTGTGGGTAATCTTGACTTCTCCATCAAGCCCAGCCAGTTTTGCTACTTCCTTGACATATTCATTTAGCTTCTGGTCGCTCATGGGATTGGGGACGCAGTAGTCATACTTCTCCATTATGGCATGTACGACAGGAAAGACCGGGATAGTCGGCGTGGCTTGCGTCTTCTGTTGTTCAATCTTGAAATATTCCCTTCCGTTCCTAATAACGATATTGTCTTTGTTCAGTTTACCTAGGTCGCTATATCGACAACCAGTCCAGCACAACAGGAGAAATTGATCCCTTGCTTTATCAAGATGTCCTGATAATTCCAAGTTGGCTATCTTTGCGAGTTCATCTTCGTTCAGGTAGATATTGGCAATATCCTCTTTTTCTTTTTTGCATTCCTTATCGTGAAGCAGTTCGCATGATGCGCGCTGGGTAAAGGGTAACGAGTTGAGAACGGCTTTCAGATTCTTGATAAAGTAACCTACCGTATTTTTCTTATAGCCTTTATTGTAGAGAAAGCTGACAAACTCATAATAGAATGTCCTGTCTAACTCGTTTGTTTCTTTGTCCTTGCCATCCAGGAACTCACACAACTGGGTATTTAATTGCCCATACTGAAACCTTGTGCGCTGGGCTATATTCCTAACCTCAGCGGCTTCAATGTAGGCTTCAACGGCTTCCATGAGCGTCTTTGGCTTCTCCACCTTTGGCGCATACTTCTCAGGATAGAGAAACATATCTATCTCTTTCTTTAACCACTCCTTCGTTATCTCATCCTCGACGACTCCGGCTATCTTGTGCTTGATTGCGGCTTTCAAGTCTTCCAGCCGCTTGTTAGTGTTGGCAATCTCCATCTTATCTTTAGGAGAAATAAACTTGCTTGTGGTCTTCATTTCTCCCTTTTCGTCGTCCCAATATGTACGGAACACCGAAATACCATGTACTTTGCTTTGTACCTTCTTTGCGTTGCTGATAGTCAGCTTGAGAGTCACTTCGGGACGATCCCCGCCGCGCTTTCCGATAATGTAAGTGATTGTTGCCATAATAGTAGGGTTTATTGATGTTGTTTATTACACTGCAAAGGTACAAAAAGTTTCACAAATGAGAAACATTTTTTTGATTTTATTTGATGTCGCTTTATTTTATTTTAACTTGAACTTAGTTTAATAGATTGTATTTCAGCAAATAAACATAAAACAAACCGAATAGGAAACAAAATCGGTTACTCCCAGCGGGAGTACTTTAAATTAAGAAGCCATTAGTCGATGTGACTGATGGCTTCTTAATTTGTAGCCATGAAGCCAAAAATCAAATTACCGTTCTTGTTTCGCTTTTCTTGAGGAGAAAAGTATATTATTTAGCGGATATTAAGCCATAAATGTCAAAAAAAATATAACTTTGAGAACTTTACTAACTAAAAACTATATACTAATAAAATTAATATATTATGAGAAAGACTGTATTACTGCAGCTTACTGCAGCCTTCTTGGGTGTTCAAGCCCTTGCTATTCCCGCTCATCGGGGGTTTATCTCCATGCCCCAACCCGATGGCACAATGGTGTCTATCGGCCTGATGGGTGACGAGTTCTATCATTTTAATATCACCGAGGATGGATATACTGTCATGTTGAATGACCGTGGAGCTTACGAGTATGCCCAGCTTGACGGCAAGACATTGAAGCCGAGCGGTGTTCTCGCTCACAACTATGCTGACCGTACTACCCAAGAGATAATGTTGCTCGCCAATACGGCCAAAAACCTGACCGATCAAGCCGAAATGGAGAAGGGAAAATTGCTTCGCATGAAGCGGGATGTTGACTTGCCAAAGTCTAATTTCGACAATTTCCATGGTATAGTTATCCTGATTGACTTTGCAGATGTGAAATTCAGGAGCGAGGATCCCAATGTGTTCTTTACCGAAATGTTCAGCACTGAGGGTTTTACGGGCTTTGACGACCCTGTGAAGAACAAGCATGTGAACTGTCCAGGTAGTGTGCGTGACTATTTCAAGGACCAGAGCAATGATGCGTTTAACCCTCCGTTTGACGTCTATGGCCCCTATACTTCGAGCCGTAATGCAAACCAGTGCCAGAATTATACGACATCCATCTTAACCACCGCGCTTTCGGATGCCAATGAAGAGATCGATTTCAGCCAGTATGACTATGACAATGACGGCATGGTGGATATGATATACTTCCTTGTAGCTGGTTATTCATCAAGCTATAGCGGCAACGATCCCGGCTACCTGTGGCCTCACGCCTCGAGCCTCTCCTTCACTAATATCTCTTATGACGGCAAACAGTTGGGTCGATACGCCTGCTCAACCGAGCTAAGGGGTTTTGAGAGTACACCTTTGACAGTGTGGGTAGATGGCATTGGCACTGTCTGTCATGAGTTCAGCCATGTGTTTGGCCTGCCCGACATGTATGACACCGACTACTATTCAAGCGGTGGTCAGAGCCATGATCCTGGCGGTTGGGACGTGATGGCGAGCGGTTACGATTACAACTATGGACGCACACCCGCAGGCTACTCATTCTTTGAACGCTATACTTTGGGTTGGGCTATGTCCAATATCATCACCATGCCTGGCTCTTACACGCTCGAGGCCGTGAACACATCCCGCGAGGGATACATCCTGCCCACTCCTGTCGATAACGAGTTCTTCACTATCGAGAACCGCCAGAAGACCGGTTGGGACAGTTATCTGCCTGGTCACGGCATGATTGTGACGCGTGTCGATAGCACAGACGTCAATGCGTGGATCAACAATAAAGTCAACTGCGACCCGAGCCACAATTACTACGAGATGTTGCGTGCTGGTAACAGCACTTATGGTGAATCGGCGAGTGACCCGTTCCCTGGTACATCGGGCAATGTGATGATATCTAACGAGACAACTCCCAACCTCTTGACATGGGCTGGTGTAGAGAATGACTTCTCGATTATGAACATTCAGGAGGATAACAGTATCATCAGCTTTACAGTGTCAAAGAACGTTTCACTGCTGATTGGTGATGTGAACGATGACGGCCAAGTCAACGTCAAGGACGTAACTGCGTTGATTGACTTGTTGCTCAGCGGTGAAGAATTCCAGAGTGAGGTAGCTGATGTGGACGGTAATGGCAAAATCAACATTCACGACGTTAGCGCCCTCATAGACATCACCCTTTGATGCATAATTGAAACGCTTGGGCCATGCGGTCTAGGCGTTTAAAGTTTAGAGGTTAGAGATTAAAAGTTAGGGTTTAGTGGTTAGAGGAGCTGTTTCCTCATCACCACTAAACCCTAAATTCTTAACTTTGCTGACGCGGGGTGCGCCGGGAGATTTCACTTCTTGAAGAAGCGGTTGTACAGGCCGGTGAAGCCTTGACCATGACGAGCCTCGTCGCGAGCCATCTCGTGGACAGTGTCGTGGATGGCGTCAAGGTTCTGAGCCTTGGCCAGCTTGGCGATGCGGAATTTGTCCTCACATGCGCCAGCCTCGGCAGCCATGCGTTTCTCCAGGTTGGTCTTGGTATCCCAAACTACCTCGCCCAGCAGCTCAGCAAACTTGGCAGCGTGCTCGGCTTCCTCAAATGCGTAACGCTTGAAGGCCTCGGCCACCTCGGGATAACCCTCACGGTCGGCCTGGCGCGACATGGCGAGATACATGCCCACCTCGGAGCACTCGCCCTCGAAGTGTGCCTTCAAGCCAGCGAGGATTTCGGGGTCAACGCCCTTAGCAACGCCTTCTCGGCGGGTTGTTTACACTGCGGACATTTCTCGGGGGGCGTGTCGCCCTCGTGTACATAACCGCACACGGTGCAGATCCATTTCTTAGCCATAATAGTTAATTAGACAGTTATTTCTTTATTATTAAGTTAAACAGATTGTTTGATTATTAATGTGTAAAAGGGATTCACCACAGGGGTTGTGGACCGCCTGATGGTGTGGGAAGGGATATAACTACTCAAAGTCCTCGGGACCAACGCCGCAAAGCGGGCACTCTTCGGGAGGTGTGTCACCCTCATGGATGTAACCACACACATTGCATTTCCATTTCTTCATTGTTGTTAATTCTTTTAGATGGTTGATAAAACTAACTTTGTTGATTACAAAGTTACACCATCATGCCCCAACTTTCCAAACATTTTATTGTTTTTTATGAAAAAATCCCCACAATGCGTTGACGGCATTGTGGGGATAATCGTTAAGCAAGACAGGGCTGATTAGCCATTGTGCTTCTTCATCACCTTGATGAGGTCGAGCATCTTGTGGCTGTAACCGATCTCGTTGTCATACCATGAAACCACCTTGACGAACTTGTCGGTCAGGTAAACACCTGCATCGGCGTCAAAGATCGAGGTCAGGGGGCAGCCCAGGAAGTCGCTGCTGACAACCTTGTCCTCGGTGTAGCCCAGGATACCCTTGAGCTCACCCTCGCTGGCCTTCTTCATGGCAGCGCAGATGTCCTCCTTGGTAGCGGGGTTCTTCAGGTTAACGGTGAGGTCAACAACCGAAACGTCGAGGGTGGGAACGCGCATCGAGATACCGGTGAGCTTGCCGTCGAGTTCGGGAATGACTTTACCTACAGCCTTGGCAGCGCCAGTCGAGCTGGGGATGATGTTGCCGCAAGCGGCACGGCCACCGCGCCAATCCTTAGCGCTGGGACCGTCAACGGTGCGCTGGGTAGCGGTTACCGAGTGAACGGTGGTCATCAGACCGCTCTCAATACCGAAGCTGTCGTTCAACACCTTGGCGATGGGAGCCAAGCAGTTGGTGGTGCAGCTGGCGTTGCTGACGATGGTCTGGCCAGCATACTTGTCTGTGTTCACGCCACAAACAAACATATCTGCCTGACGGCCGTCATCACCCTTCTTGCTGGGAGCTGACAGAACCACATACTTGGCACCAGCCTTCAAGTGCTGCTCTGCACGGTCCATGGTCAGGTAGAAACCGGTGGATTCAACGATATACTCGGCACCAATCTCACCCCAGGGGATGTTCTGTGCTTCCTTCTCGGCGTAAACGTGGATGTGTTGACCATTAACGATGAGTTCTTTCTTCTCCAGGTCATAGTCCACAGTACCGTCGAAACGGCCATGCATGGTGTCATACTTGAGCATATAGGCCATGTAGTCAACGTCCAAGAGGTCATTGATACCTACAACTTCGATATCGTTAACATTCTCAGGCTCAAAGGCTGAGCGGAATACAAAACGGCCAATACGTCCGAATCCATTAATACCGATTTTGATCTTCTCCATAATGCTTTTTTTAATGATTTTTAAATAAATAATGTAGTTATCTAACTTTTATTTGTTTTTTTTGTTATCTTTGCCATGACAATAGTCACGAGCAGTCGTATAATACGACTGCAAAATTAACTAAAATATTGATATAACGTTGACCTAAAAGGGTCAAAAAGCATCTTTTTTAGGGTCAATTAAGAATGTTTAATAGTTAATTATCTGATATTGCATGTGATAGATAATAGTTATATTAATTTTTTAAACTTGAAAAATTATGGGTTTTTTTAAAGAATTTAAAGAGTTTGCCATGAGGGGCAATGTAATGGACATGGCTGTCGGTGTTATCATCGGTGGAGCTTTCGGCAAAATCGTCACCTCGCTGGTTGATGATGTGCTGATGCCTGCTATCGGTCTGCTTACTGGCAACGTTGACCTCACCAGCCTGGAGTACAAGATCAAGCCTGTTAGCAAGCTTGTTGAGGATGCCGCAAGCACTGTGGGTGCAGATGGTGCAGTCGAGGCTGTGACTAATGCCGCTAACAATGCTGCAGCTGCCGCAGGAATCGCTGGCGAGACTGCTGGTGCCGTTATCAAGTACGGTCTGTTCCTGCAGAACATCATTGACTTCCTGATCATCGCATTCTGCATCTTCTTGGTGATCAAGGCCATGAACAAGCTCATGCCCAAGAAGGAAGAGCCCGAGGCTCCCGCTGGTCCCACCCAGGAAGAGCTGCTCAGTGAAATCCGTGATCTGTTGAAGAATCAGAAGTAATCCCACACAGCAGGGATTTCCCCTCCTGATTAGTTGACACATCATTCATGTGAACACGCACGCCTGCGGCCATACTGATGGCCACAGGCGTGACGTTTTTTTAGGTAAACCGGCTACTATCAAAGTAGTTACAAAAAAAAGAAGCCATGCCAATGCCGGCATAGCCTCTTGTAAGTTTAGGGTAATGCTGTTAATCGTTGATTTTTAACAAACCTGTTCGGTATGCTTTGCCAATCAGCTCAGCAACGTTACGAGAGTTAGTTTTCCGCAACAGTTGCTTGCGGTGATACTCCACAGTGTTTGAAGAGATGAAAATTTTCTCACCTATTTCTTTGCTGTTATACCCAGACGACAGCAATTCGAGTACTTCCTTTTCTCTGGAAGTCAGTTCAATTTTGGGGGCACTCATAATATCACGATTTTTGATAAGATGCTAATTTTAACATAGTTGCAAAAATAAAAAGTAAAACCCATCAGACCAAACAAAATAGCAATAATTTAGACAAAATGATATCAAAACTATTTATTTCAGTAGAAAATAATGATTAAATGCAACCAATTGTTAGCATAACGGGCAGTTTTTTTCTCTATTCGAGGAAGGACCTTTTCACGATTCCCTACTCTTTTCGGGTGCCCAAAAAACGTAGTAACTACAGGGCTTACAGGTCGATGATGGCAGTGTGGTCGTTGATGACGGCCTCGTTCTTGGTACCGATGTCGTTTCGGTCCTCGAGGATGCTGCGCAGCACCAGGCGGGCGATGCTGTAGATGCGCAACCGCAGCGCAGCCTTGGCCAGGGGTTTGAGGATTCCCCTGACGGTATCGTCCACCACGTGGTCCACCCCCTTGATGAGACGTTCAATAAGATCACGGTTATCGTTACCGCTCTCATTGCCCTCGGCAAAGCTCAGGTAGGCTTGAGTAACCGGTTCCTGCAGATACTTGAGCAGGAGGTCGGCTATGCCCTCTGGTGAATCGGGCAGGCTGACATAGCGCATCATGAAGGGGTGCTGATGGCGGTAATTGTCGATGGCCTGACTGATCTCGGACCAGTAGCGTTGCAACACACCGCGGACTATCGTGGGAATGCTGGCGGTGAAAACGTTGCGGGCACACTCGCCAAAATCGGGTTGCGATGGCAGGCTGAAGAGCGTGCGGGTATAGAGCTGCATCTTTCCGCTGACGGTATTACACGTTGCCACCCGCCACTGGCATGGATACCCCACAGCCGCTGCGGTGGCAATTTCGACCATCGTCTGCTGCTGATGGCTGGTTTGGCAGATGTCGCTAATGTGAAGATGACCCGTGAAGACGACATGGACACCGGCATCGGCAAGACGTCGGCACAACTGCCCGGCATCACCTACCATATAGGGCGCCGCGAGCGTGTCCTCCATGTGGAAATGGGGCACCAGGTGATGGTGCATCATGGCGATGACCTTGCGGCCCGCCCCGACAGCGCTGGTGGCTTGGTCGACGAGCCATTGCTGGGTGCGCGCATCCAGCATGCCGCTGGTCTTGCAGTGATCGACCGCATCACCCCGCGAGACAAAGGTATTGAGCCGGTCCATGCAGGCATCAATGCCCAGTACGGTCAACCGGTCGTTCACCTCACGGCAATAGCTCAACGAGTCCGGATCACGGCGGGAACGGTCGTCATAGCCCATGTTCTTGTAGATAGCAGCAAACTCGGCACGGGTGATCGTGTCGGTGGGCATGGCGACATCGCCGTCATAGACCTTGGCATCGGGATTGTTGATATCGTGGTTGCCCGGTACGACGAGCACCTGGATTCCGGCATCCACGAGCCGCTGCAGCTGCGAGGCGACCAGGTCATGGCTCATGCGTTCACCGTCCTTAGTGAGGTCGCCGGTGACCAGCACAAGGTGGGGTTTAAGAGCGAGAATCTCCTCAACCAGGGTATCGAGAATCTCGGGACTCTCGCGCAGCATCTTGCGGTCACGGTTCAAGTACTGCTCGAGCGCTTTACCGTCGTTGATCAGCAACGAGGGCGCCATCACGTGCAGGTCGCTGATGACGGCTATCTTGACGATGGGGCTGGACTTGTGGCTCATAGTCGATGTCTCCTTTATAGTTAATATCGCATAGGTAACGACTACAAAAGTAAAGAAAAATCCTGTGACCTGCAAGTCACATCTTCTATAATAAAAGCGACTGTGCCGAGAGCATCACAGCTCCCAGCACAGTCTATTGGATTAATAATACGAGTACGGTAGTGGTTTTACCGATTTTTTACCGAATTCTAATTACTCACCCAGCAATTGGTCGATGAGGAGAGTAAGGTCAGCGATGGAGACAGTCCCGTCGCCATTCATGTCACCAACAGCGTTGGTCACATCGCCCTCGCCACCCAGGAGGTAATCGATAAGGGCAGTAGCGTCAGCAATGGTCACTACACCGTCGTGGTTAGCATCACCCAGGATGTCGGTGGGATCGGGAGGAGTTACCCAGTCACCAATGGTGAACGGCACGGGATCATCCAGGAACCAGTTCCAATCGTAGCTGTTGGCGAAGTAAGGAGTCCAAACCACAGCGTAATAGGTGCGACCCTCGGTCAGGTAGTACAGAGAGTAATCACCGCTCAGGTCGAGGGTAGCGATACCGTTATCATCAATCTCGACACCAGTTGCGGTCTTTGAGATGTAGGGGCTGTAGGTACCGTCAGAGTTCTTGGTTACGATACCATACCTCAGATTGCCGTTCCAGGTACCACCCAGGGACTGAACGTCGATGGTGATGCGGAGGTCGTTGGCGGGCATGGTGTCGGCAACCAGGTTCACTTTGTTCACTACAACGCCACCGATGCCGGTAGTATCCGGGCAGAGGCCGATGATGGCAGCCTGGTCATGGTTGAAACCAGAATCATACTCATCATAGTCATAGTTGTTCCTCGGTGACAGCAGTGTCCAATCAAAATAGGTGTTGTACTCTTCGGGCTGGAAACCCCAGTTCACGTGAACCTTACCATTGGAATCATAACCGTCAATCACAAAGGCGTGGCCGATGTGGCACTGATTACCACCATTGTCAATGGTCCTGTAACCCATGTAATAAATGGGGCGGCCATTGTCAATCTCGTTGTACATCATGTCATACCAAGCCTGCTCGTTGTAGGAGTAATTGGCCTTCTGAACATACTGGATATTGGCATTGTAGTTAAAGAAAGCGATGATACCGCGGAACACATTCCTGAGAAGAGCGTCACTGCTCTCGCCAGAATAGATGGTATGGAAGGCAACACCGACTTCATACATCAGCTCAGCCACCTCGGGAGCGTTCTGGTACTCACCATAACCAGTCCTCATTTTGCTATAATCGTACTTATAGTCATAGAACTTTGCAGTAGCGGTCATCTCCTGGCCATCCAGCATATAAGTATAAGTGTTAGAACCGAAACCGTAGGTCGGATACTTCAGACCCTTCATGATTGTGGCAAAAGCAACAGGAACGCAACCAGCATAGCAGCGACCATTGCTGGTCAATGCATGGCTTGAGCGGGGGGCGTTGTTGTTGTAGGGAGGGAACTGGTGCCAGTGAACCTCACCACAGATGGGATACACGCCATAAGGCTGCAGGTCATAGGTCAAAGCCGGGCCCTTAGCTGCCTCGGGATGGCTGCGCATCCACTCCATCTGGTTCTGATACTCCTTGAGCATAGCAACCAGAGCCTCGGGAGCCTCATTGATATTGAATGAACCAGTTGTGCTGTAACCCAGTACGGGGGCTGACATGTCGTCACCAGCAACGATCACAAAGCCGTTACCACCATCACGGTTAAACACGTAATAGTCGGTAGCACCCTTAATGCTGCGAGCAACATAGTTCAATTTCATACCGGCGTTAATGCTATTGAATGACTTGGTAGCGCCAGCCTGACTGGCAATAGCCATGGCCTGATCTACGGTCACAGGGTTAGCAACAACGCTTTGCGCACACAGCGCTAACATTGGTAAAAGGAATAAGAATTTCTTCATAAAAAAAATATTTAACATTAATAATACTCGATTTGGTCTCAGTTGGAGAGACGTTGGCAGAGATTAATCTGATTTCTATATGCAAAAAACCACAAAATGAGGACAATCCGGAAACCACGATAAATAAGGCATTTCCCTGATTCTGACTCATGTTCAGTCTTCTTTTCGGCTGCAAAATTATACTTTTTATACGAATCGCCAAAATAATTTATCAAAACCTTACAGGCACCATTTCGTTTTTTACATGAATTAGCAGGGATACCCATGGCGTCAAAAAAAATGAACACCCCGTTTCCCAACGCGATGTTCATTTAGGATGAATAGTATTAATATTTCCAACTTTGATGCAAAGGTAATACCATATTTTGAACTGACAAAATTTATAGTGTAAAATTTTGTTATAAAAGGTTAACTGATTTCCGTAGGGCAAAAATCAAACTGGACATCCTTGAGGGACGTCCAGTTTAATATTTACCATGTTGCAAATTGCTGACCTTATGCAACTTGCAAAATCAATCATTCACCTCCGCCATTGCCATCAGGGTCAAGCAGCAAGTCGATGAGATAAGTCAAATCCATGATTGCCACGCCACCACTGTGATCAACGTCGGCAGCGCTCATATTGATTACATTAGCCTCACTGTCCAGCAGGTAGTCGATCAGGTCAGTCACATCCTTGATGTTGACTTCACCGTCATCGTTCACGTCACCCAGGATGAACTCGGGCTCCCAAGTCTCCTCATAGCAGATCTCGATGTCATCGATGTAGCAATACTCCGACGAGCTGCCAGAGTTCTCCTTGATGCGCAGCATGATGGGCACATTGGTGGGCAATGTGGTAACCGTAGCCGTTGCGGTTTCGCCAGCCCTAACATAGAAGTTGTAGGGGTACTCATCCAGTGATTTCCAGGTCGAGCCATTGTTGACAGAGTACTGCGGCCAGATGTCTACACCTGTTGAAGTGGGATTGTAAATCTTGAAGCGCAAGATCTTGGGAATCTTGTTCAGATTCTCAGCTGTGTTGAAGTAGCTGCCATTCCTCATAGCGACGGCGTGGCCCTCGGCCACTTGGGCAGTGTCCACTACGGCGCAATTATAGAAGTCCCAGTGGGCATAGAGGCCCTCTACACCACGCTCGTTGAGCGTAGCACCCACGGGCATCATCTCAAAGTCCTCGATAGAGATCTTGGAGTTATCGATAACCATATCAAAGGTGACGATGCTGTCGGCCTGGGCGATATTGACAAAGGCATACTTGCTCATCTTGCCATCCCACGTACGCAGGCTGGGCTCCGAGATGTTAGTGATGGAGGTGACATTGGCAACACCGGGGAAGGGGTCATTGTAACTGTCACTGATTCCACTGAATTTGGCACGGAGCAATTCACAGTACATGTGGCTGGGATCAGAGTTAACCAGATTGTTCTCCCAAACATCGACATTGGTTGAATCGATACGCCAGATGAGCATACCGGGGCCAGCCAGGTTCTTGTCCCACTTGATGCGCTGGCGGTTCTCGATGAGGAAGTATTCATTCTCGTTAGCCGTGTTCATGCGGTAACCCGTGTTGGTCTTTTCGAGAGCAGGTACCGAGACTGTTCCCACACTATCGATGAGGGTGGGCTGTGCGAAGCCCAGCGCATAGCGCTCAAACAGGCTGTAGCCGGCAGGATTGCGGCCGTTGTTGCTCCTGAAGCCGCTGGCCATCACCGACCAAGTCATGGGATGCTTGCTGTTGACACCTCCGCTGCCGTCTGAATCGGCATCATAGAGGTCGGGCAGACCCAGACAATGGCTGAACTCATGACAGATAGTGCCGATGCCGGCAATATTGTTGAGGTTGACATAGTACTCACTCTCTTCGCCTGTCATATTGGTCGAGCAGGCATAGAGTCTGAAGTTCACGCCATCGAGCACAGGAGAACTCTCAAAATTCTTCATGTGGGGCCACAGGTAGTCCCTGTTGTTGGCTGTAACATCCGAGCCATGACCAGCAACCATGAAGAACACCATGTCGGCAGTGCCGTCTTCATCGGTATCATACTGGCTGAAGTCCACTTCGGGGTCAAGCGCCTCGAGGGCGGCAAAGAAGATGGAGTCACACTTGAACTGATGGGCGTCGGTGCAGGCATAGGGCACATCCACCGGGCCCAAGATGTCGAAGTGGGGATCGAACTGATGGAACGAGTTGTCATAGTAGTAATCGCGCACACTACCCATCGCCTCGACCTTGGTACCATAGGGCAATGTGTAGCCCTGGTAGTCATGGCTATTGACCATTGCCTCGTAGAAGTCAATAGGAGTGTAGTTACTGGGAACGTACTCATCAAATACCCTGTCCGTGTAATTGATCAGAATAATCAGACCACGGAACTTGTCGTAGTCCATGTGGCCACCATGACCGATACCACGCAGCAAGTCGTTACGGTGGCTCAACATTTTCTTGCCACGCTGCACCATGGCAGGGCTGGTCAGCCCCTTGGGGACACCAGCGAGGTAAGCACGGTCGGCAGCAGTGCGGTTGTCGCGGGCGATGCAGTTGCTGGCAACCAGGTCGTTGCCGTCGATGCGGGCGTAGGTGTAGTAACCCGCCTTGTTCTTGACCACGGTATAACCGTCGGACGTGGTCAGGTAATTCATGAATTCGTCACCATGCAGTACCAGGGTGAGCGTTGTACCGTCGGGTTGGGTCACTATCGCTGGGGTCGGATCGGCGGGGACTGCACGCGCCACTAAGCACATCAATCCCAATGCAAATAATAATAGAGAATGTCTCATAAGCTACAATGATTTAAGATGGTTATTTAAGAATTAGGTCAATAATCATGTTCACGTCACTGATACTGATTTCCCCATCCTGGTTGACATCGGCGCGCTCCCTCAACTCGGCATCGTCCCTGCCACCCAATATCAAATCGATGACAGCATTCACGTCACTGATACTTACCTCTCCGTCTCCATTCACATCACCAGTCACAATCTCGGGTCCCCAAGTATCGGTATAGTGCAACTTGATGTCATCCAGGTAGCACTTGTTCTTGGCATGACCTGAGGTCTGATTAATACGCAGCATGATAGGCGCATCGGTGGGCAACTGGGTCAACGCGCTCTTATGGGTTCCCGCCTCGACCGTAATAACTGTGTTGCCTGCGGTTACCCACGTCTCACCATGGTCAAGCGAATAAGAGAGCTTGAAGTTGGCATCGGTACTTGTGGGATTATACACCGTGAATTCCACCAGATAGGGCATAATGTTCAGGGGAGCCGATGTTGTGATCTGACTGGGCTTGATCATGCCCACAGCCTGATGACCGTCACATGAGCCCTCGGCTGGTTTGTCCACACCACACTTGGCAAAATCCCACTTAGCGAACACACCCCTGACACCCTTGTCGGACTGCGTAGTTGCCAATGGCATATTCTCAAAGTCCTCAACGATGGTCATCTGAGAAGTATCGACCTTGACATCAAAGGTGATCACGCCATCGTTCATCGCAATGTTCAGAATAGAATAATCGTTGTACTGCTTATCCCACGTGAGCAGGCTGGGATTGGTGTAATTGGTCAGCTTGGTGACATTGTACGTTCCGGGGAAGGGGTCACTATCACTGTCATAACCCGTGTATCTGGCGCGCAACAATTCATAATACATGTGGTTGGGATTGACGTTCACATCGTTGTACTCCCACACATGCACGTTGCTCGAGTCCACACGAGCCACCAGCATGCCGTTGCCAGGCAGATTCTTGTCCCACTTGCCGGGCTGGCGGTTCTCGATGAGGAAAAACTCGTTGCGATTGGGCGTGTTCAGGCGCAGACCCAGATTGCTCTCATCGAGTGGCTGAAGTGTCTGTGGTCCTTCAGAGTCAATCACCTGAGGTGTCGTGAAGCCCAATGCATAGCGCTCATACAGGCTGTAGCCCACAGGATTGCGGCCATAATTACTGCCACTGCCCCCGGCCATGACAGACCAGCCACCAGGATTACGGCTCTCACCACCGCTACCGCTATAGTCGGTATCATACAAGTCGGGCAGACCCAACACATGGCCAAACTCATGACAGAAGGTACCGATACCGTTAATATCGGAATTATAATACTCCCAACCGGCAATCTCGGTCGAGCAGGCATACAGACCAAACCACTTGCCATCATGGGGAGGCGCATAATACAGGTAGTACATGTGGGGCCACAGGTAGTTCTCATCGTTACCGCTGTAATTGGCCGAGAGTCCAGCCACGAGGAAGAACACCATGTCAACATATCCATCGCCATCGCTGTCATAGTCACCGTAATCCACAAAGGGGTCGGCAGCTTCCAGGGCAGCATAGAAGACGTCGGAGCCATAATCGGTGCCATGAGGATAACGGCACGAGTAATCGACAGTGACAGGGCCCACCACGTCAAACACGGGATCAAAGATCTGGTTGGAGTTGTCATAGAAATAATCCCTCACACTACCCGTCATCCTCACCTTGCGGCCATTAAGAGTATAGCCCGTGTAATTGGGGGTGTTGACCATGTCATCATAGAACGAGCCCGGATTTGGCATCGAGAACGACTTGTCATTATAGTTGATAAGAATGATCAGGCCGCGGAAATTGTCATAGTCCATCATGCCATCGGCACCCACCCGGTGCATCGCGCTGGCACGGCGGCTCATCATGCGAGTACCGTTTTGAACCTGGTCCTCGCTGATAAGTCCCTTGGGAGTTGAGGCGAGAGCAGCATGGTCGGCAGCGGTACGGCGGGCCACGTCATGGGCGATGCATTCGCCAGGCACCAACCTGTTGCCGTCAAGGCGGGCATAGGCATAATAGCCCGCCGCATTTTTCAATACAGTGTACCCGTCCATGGTGGTGGTGTAATGTACAAACTCATCACCATGCAGGACAACGGTTAATTTGGTGCCATCAGGCTGAGAAACCTGCATGGGCGTAGGGTCCGCAGGGATTGCACGGGCAGTCACGCACAGCAATCCCAATGCGAGCAGCATTAAGATTTTCTTCATAGCTTTTTTAATATTGCACTAATAATTATTACTTGAGCATTATGTCGAGAACCGAGTTGGCATCGGCAATACCGATCTCACCGTCATCGTTCACGTCGGCACGCTCGAGAGTACCGGCATCAGCGCTGCCACCCAAGATAATGTCGATGACAGCATTGATGTCGGCAATAGTGATCTCACCGTCACCGTTCACGTCACCCACCAGGTAATCCAGGGGACCGCCTTCCTCACCCGTGTAATAGAGAGTGAAGTCGTCGACATAGGTCGATGCGTTCTTGTTGCCACCCACCTGACTGATGCGGAACACAGCAGGCGTGTGGTTGTTCAGGTTGAGGTTCCAATAGCCAGTGAATGTGGTCTTGGAGGGAATCTCAATACCATCCTTGCCATTGGCACAATTCACCTTAATCCAGTTTTCACCGCCATCGGTCGAATACTCGAGTGAGTACTTGGACAGATAAGAACCCGTATTGAATACGGTCAGCGATGCCATATAGATGTTATAATAAATCGGCTCGGTGGAATATAACTGGCTGGGCAGCTTCATCATCACACTGTTGGTGCCATTGGCCTTGCCACTACCGGGAGCACGCACACCACACTTGTTGAATGACCAGGTAGTGAATTCACCCTCGACACCGGTATCGGTCGTGCTACTGTTGGCAGTCATGCCCTCAAAGTCCTCGACAAGCGTCTGAATCGAGCCATCCTCGACAACGTTAAAGGTGATGATGCCATTCTTCTCGCTGACACCCGTGATGTTGAACCGGTTAGCATAGTTGCCCCAGGTCCTGAGATTGGGAGCCGTCTCATTGGTAATGATGGGGTTACCCATACTGCCGGGGAAGGGGTCACTGCTAAGGTCACCCTCGGTGGTATTACCGGCACGCAGCATCTCAAAGTAGTTGTGAGAAGGATTGCAGTTAATCTTATTGCCACTCCAAACGCTCACGTTGGTACTGTCGACGCGGGTCACAATCATGCCATGACCGGGGATATAGCTGTCCCAACTGGTCTTCTGCCTGTTCTCGATGGTGAAGAACTCATTCTCGACAGGAGTGCGCAGGATAAAGCCGGTGCGGGAAACGTTCACAGCCTCCATCGAGTAGGTACCGGCCTGAGTGATGGTCTTGGGATTGGCCCAACCGAGGGCATAGCGTTCAAACAGGGTATATCCGGCAGGAGTGCGGCCATTGTTGAAGTCGCCACCGCCAGCCATCACGTCCCATTCACCGGGATGGTGGCTCTCGCCACCCGACTTGCCATAGTCGGTATCGTAGAAGTCAGGCAGACCTAACACGTGGCTGAACTCGTGGCAGACGGTACCGATACCCTCGACAGTCACCGTGCTGGGGATTGATTCCCAGCCATACAGCTCGGTCGAGCTGGCATAGCGGTCCATCCACTTGCCGTCATAGGAAATAAAGCTGCTGGCCAGGTTGGAGGCATGAGGCCACAAGTAACCAGTCTGCTCGCCATTGGTGCTTGCTGAATAACCTGCCACCAGGAAGTAAATCATATCCACACGGCCATCATTATTGTTGTCATAACGCTTGAAGTCAACATCATCGTTGGCCTTCTTCAATGCCGTGGTGAAAATCGAAGTGGAGTACTGATCGCACTGACTGGCCTTGCGTGTTGAGGTGTAAGGGCCATACACGTCAAATGGGGGCTTGAAAGCACCATTGGACTGGTCACTGAAATAGTCACGCACACTGCCCAGGCAAGTCACGTCACGCCCTGTAACAGGGTCATGGAAGCCCGTCAGATTCTCGGTGCTGAACATTTCGGTATAGAATGCCTGGGGATCCTCGGAGGCAAATTTCTTGTCGGCAAAGTCAATCAGAATCACCAGACCACGGAAGTTGTCGAAGTCAAAGTTAGACAGGTCAACATTGCGCTTAACGCGGCGCATGTTAGCCACTTCCACTTCCTCTTGGTCAACAAGGCGCTTCGGTGTGTTGGCCAGCAATGAGAGCTCGACAACCGAGCGCTGGTCGGCGTCATGGGCAATAATCGGGGTTTCCACAAGTTGGCCGTCCTCGTTGAGCTGGGCGTAAACATAGGCTCCAGCATGATTGAGCTTAATGGTATAGCCATCGGACGTTGTGTTAAAACTATAGAACTCGTCACCATTGAGCTGAATGGTCACCAATGTTCCATCGGGCTGAGGCACCTGTATCAAACCACGGTTGGCAGGGCAGGCATAAGCACTTGCCCCGATTAAAGCTGCCAGAAACAGCGATGTAAAGAATTTTCTCATATTCGGTTAATTATAGTTTGTTATGTTTTGTCTAAAAGAAGAGGTGTGGGATGAGGGTTCAAAGCAGCCCCATGATCAGAACACCGTTAACGCAGCAAGACAAGTCAAAGCAGCCTGCAAATATACGTCATTTTTCACCAAATCTATAAAAATAATAGTTAAATGTTGAATTACACGGGTTTTTATCGACAATATTCTGGAATTATTGTACCTTTGCTTTCACAATAATAAAGTAACAGATCATTTAGTGTCATAAGCGGGCTGAATGAATAGGTACGGCCCGTTAAAAAAGATGTTTTAAGGTTTACACTGGTGGCTGCGTCGTGACGACGTGGCCATCTTATTTCCCGTCAAGCTGATAGGGCATGAATTGCAAAAAATGAATGTTCCACGATTTGTTAACAATTACCGATAGTTTTGAACAATTCACCCATTTTAACGGAGTTTTTCGAGGTTTTTTGAGTAAAAAAATGTTCCTTTGCATCGTGAAACATTGTGCAAACTGAAAACCAGTGAAGCTGGCTTCACTGGTGGAGGTGCTGCCAGTGTTATTTAATCATTTGATAACAGGACACCAACTTATGGGAAAAATAATAGCAATAGCCAATCAGAAAGGGGGCGTCGGCAAGACGACCACCTCAATCAACCTATCGGCGGCATTAGCCACCAGCGGGCAGCGCGTGCTGCTCATCGATGCCGACCCGCAGGCCAACGCGACGTCGGGCCTGGGCATTGAACCCAAGCAGATGTCATCGACCATCTATGAATGCCTGGTGGACGATTACCCCGTTGCCAGCGCCACCGTGGACACCTGTGTCGAGGGGCTCAAAATCTTGGGCTCACGCATCGACCTGGTGGGCGCCGAACTAGAGCTGGTCGAGAAGAAAGGGCGCGAACGCGTCCTTCAAGGCGCACTGCGCGACGTGAAAGACGACTACGACTACATCATCATTGACTGCAGCCCCTCGCTGGGACTGATCACCGTTAATGCCCTCACGGCAGCCGACAGTGTCATCATCCCCGTTCAGGCCGAGTACTTCGCGCTCGAGGGTATCAGCAAGCTGCTCAACACGATACGCATCATCAAGGGCAAACTCAACTCGGCATTGCGCATCGAGGGCTTCCTGCTCACGATGTATGACGCGAGACTCAGGCTCGCCAACGAGATTTTTGAGGAACTGAAAGGGCACTTCGGCGACATGGTATTCAATACCGTCATCCCCCGCAACATCCGCATCAGTGAGGCTCCGAGCCATGGTCTGCCCGTCATCCTGTATGACCCCACTTGCCGCGGCACCACGAGCCACATGCAGCTTGCCCAGGAAATCATCGACCGAGGCAAGAAAAAGTAAGCAACGACTATCAATAAAACAACATCAATAACTCCTATTATAACCTGTACGATTATATGAAACGTAGCGCATTAGGCAAGGGCCTTGATTCCCTCATCTCGATGGACGATATCCAGACCGAGGGCTCGTCGGCCATCAACGAAATACCTATCAGCCAGATTACCCCCAATCCTGACCAGCCGCGCCAGAACTTTGACGAAGTGGCGCTCGAGGAACTCGCCACCAGCATCCGCGAGCTGGGCATCATCCAGCCCCTCACACTGCGCAGCATGGGTGACAACTCCTACCAGATCATCTCGGGCGAACGCCGTTACCGTGCGGCATTGCTGGCGGGACTGGACAGCGTGCCGGCCTACATCCGCACCGCCAATGACAGCGAGGTGACCGAGATGGCCCTCATCGAGAACATCCAGCGCGAGGACCTGGATGCCATCGAGATCGCACTCACCTTCAGGAAACTCATCGACCAGTACGAACTCACTCAGGAACGCCTCAGCGAGCGCATCGGCAAGAAACGGGCCACCATCGCCAACTTCCTGCGCCTGCTCAAGCTGCCCGCCGAGGTGCAGTTAGGCCTTCGCGACCACACCGTTGATATGGGTCACGCACGCGCCATGCTGTCGCTCGATGACCCAAAGCTACAGTTAAAATTATATAACGAAACTATTAAAAAAGGTTTATCGGTGCGCCAGGTCGAGCAACGCGCCAAGCAGATGCAGCAAGCCGCACTCGATGAGCAACTGAGACAGGAAGGTGGCAAAAAGTCACTGAATGTCAAGGGTTTCGGCCCACTGCAGGAACATCTGTCATCAGCTTTTGGCGTGCCGGTGAAGTTCAGTTGTGACAAATCCGGTAAAGGAAAAATAACATTCCCGTTCACGACCGAGGAGCAGCTTGAGAAAATTATTCGTATCTTTGACAATTTGAAAAACGCCTGAGCGGCTCCCCCCTGAGTGATACACTTGACGACATATCGCATGAGATGGCTCCCGCTGGTTGTCACGTTGCTGTTGTGCCTGTGCGGGCATGGCGGCACTGTTGTGGCCCAGGAGGCTGCCACCATCACCATGTCGCCCGATAGTGTCACGACCATCAAACCGCTGCACCACAACCGCAAAACCGTGCAGGTGAGCGACACCACTGCCGTGGGCGACAGCAAGCCCGTGCGTGTCGTCAACGCCTCGGGCGATACGATCACCTTTGCCTCGATCGACTCCATCAGGGGCATCGAGGGCGTGGAAATCCTCATGGACAGCACGGCCTCACCCACCCTGGGCAAGGTGCGCGTCTTCAATCCCGACCCGCAGCGGGCGCTGTGGCTGTCGGCATTGTGCCCCGGACTGGGACAGATCTATAACCGCCGCTACTGGAAACTGCCCATCGTGGTGGGAGCCTTTGTCGGGCTCACCTATGGCGCCTCGTGGAATAACCGCATGTACAAGGACTACTCCAGGGGCTACCGCGACGTGATGGACAACGATCCCGACACGCGCAGCTACATGGACTTTTTCCCGCCAACGGTCAAGGAGAGTTCTCTGGACAAGGCTTGGTTGCAGAAGACGATGAAGAACAAGCGGGACTACTACCGCCGCTATCGCGAGATTTGTGTCATCGCGATGGTGGGCGTCTATCTTATTAATATCGTGGATGCCTATGTGGACGCCTCGCTGGCCCACTTTGACATCTCACCCGACCTCACCCTCGACGTCGCCCCCACGGCGATTGACTGCGGTGTGACTGGAGGGCGTCTGCCGTCATTGGGGCTGCAATGCGCCTTCAGTTTCTAACCTAAACGCGAACTAAAACGACATGACAATATGACAAGACAACGACTTCTCACATTACTTCTCACCACGGCGTTAGCAGCAATGACGCTGGTAGCGGCGCCGCGTGAGAAGAACAACATCCTTACGCTCAAGAACACCATCACCGACGAGGACATCGTGTTTCCCGAGAGCTTTGACACCGATGTGCACAAGATGATGACCAACTGGTACTTGCAGAACTACACCGTGCTTGATGCCGACGTGGAGAACAAGTCACCGGGCGAGGTGAGCGAGGAGACCTACATCCGCCGCCTGGCCGCCATCCCGTCGGTCATCGAGATGCCTTACAACCAGGTCGTGCGCAAGCACATCGAGCGCTACGTTTACCGCAGCCGCACCCTCATCGAGGAGATGCTGGGCATGAGCCTGTATTACATGCCCATCTTTGAGCAGGCGCTCGAGAAGGAGGGACTGCCCCTGGAACTCAAGTACCTGCCCATCGTCGAGAGCGCGATGGACCCCAATGCCGTGTCTCGCGTGGGTGCTGCTGGATTGTGGCAATTCATGATCGGCACCGGCAAGGGACTGGGACTGGAAATCAACTCGCTCGTGGACGAGCGCCGCGACCCCTACCGCTCCAGCGCCATGGCTGCCAAGTACCTCAAGAACCTTTACCAGATCTACAACGACTGGTCACTGGCCATCGCGGCCTATAATTGCGGCCCCGGCAACGTCAACAAGGCCCTGCACCGCAATGGTGGCACGGGCGACTTCTGGGACATCTATGAGTACCTGCCTCGCGAGACCCGTGGCTATGTGCCTGCATTTATCGCCGCCAACTATGCGATGACCTACTACAAGCAGCACAATATCAGCCCCTCGCTGGCGCGCAAGCCGCTCATCACCGACACCGTCAGTGTCAACCGCCGCATCCACTTCGCACAGATTGCCCAGGTGCTCAACATCCCCATCGAGGAAATCCGCACCTTCAATCCGCAGTATCGTGCCGACGTCATCCCGGGTGACAACCATCCTTATACCCTCGTGCTGCCTTCACAACAGGTATATAGCTTCATCATGAGCCAGGACAGCATCGACAGCTACCGCGACGACCTGTATGCCCACCGCGAGGTCGTTGAACCCGGTGGCCAGGTTTCCACAGCCGAGGAGTACATCAGCGGGCGAACCATCGACGGAAATATCCGCACCATCAGTCACAAGGTGGGACGCGGAGAGACCGCCTCATCGATAGCCGCAAAGTATGACATGACAACCGATGAACTCCTGTCGCTCAACGGCATGACCAGCGAGCGCGTGAGACGCGGACAGACCCTCGTGGTCAAGGCTCCCAGCCACAACAACTCCAGTGCCGACAATGACGAGATGATTGCCGTCAGCAGCGACAATAGTCAAGTTGACAATGAAGACATGGCTATGAACGAGTCACAAGCCGAGCAGGCGCAGTTCGACGAGGTGAAGAACATCGAGCGTGAGGCCGCCAGCAAGGCTCCCTACAAGGGCTCCTATACCGTCAATGTCGATGAGGAGAACAAGGCTAAGGCCACCACATCACGCAAGAGCACCCCGGACAACTCTAAGAGCAATGATCAGGTGACCCGCCAGCGCGCTGCCAAGACCAACTCGGCCAGCTGGCGTTCACGCAATGCCAAGTATGCCGACAAAGACAACAGCAAGAGCAGTAAGGAGAAGTCCTATCAGAGCCGGAGCAGCAAGAAGGACCGTGGCGACGAGCACACAGCGTCCAAGCGCCATCACGGCAAGAAATCGTCCAAACCCCAGCAACCCAGCGAGGTGACCGTCCAGAAGGGCGAGTCGCTGACCAAGATTGCCGAGAAGGCGGGCGTGTCGGTCAAGGACATCGAGCGTGCCAATGGTATCGAGAATGGCAATAAGATCAAGGCTGGTGAAAAAATCAAGATTCCCACCAAGGCCGAAGCCAAACAGGCCGCCGCAGCCGAGAAGAAAAACGGCAAGTCGGGCAAGGCCGAAAAATCCGGGAAATCAAGTAAATCCGGCAAGTCTGCCTCAAGCAGCAAGTCGGGTTCATCCAGTAAATCCGGTTCTTCCAGCAAGTCGGGCAGCAAGTCTGGCGGTAAGAAATCTAAGAAGAAATGAGGCTTCTACATTTTAGGAGCTAATGCCTGGTAAGGTCCACGATGACCTCGCGGGCTATCAGCAAACCAGCCGCGGCAGGAACAAACGCGTTACTGCCCGGCTGTTTTTTTCCGTCAACATATACGGGCACATCAGGATTCCAGCGCGGCTCCTCTTCGCTGTACACGCACTTGAAGTGGTGGATGCCCTCGCGGTGCAGCAGTTTACGCAACATCCGCGCCAGCGGGTCGATACGGGTCGAGTCAAAGTCCGCCACACGGAAGGCCATCGGATCCATCTTGTAGGCAGCGCCCATCGAGCAGATATGGGTCACGCCCAGTCGCAGGCACCGGCGCGCAATCTCCATCTTGGCCGTAATGGTATCCAGGCTATCGACCACGTAATCAAAGCAACTCATGTCGATTTCATCGGCGTTTTCGGGCAGATAGAACATCTTGTGGACCGTCACCTGGCAGTTGGGATTGATGTCACGCACGCGCTCAGCAGCCACGTCCACCTTAGCGCGGCCTATGGTGCTGTGCAGGGCAAAAATCTGGCGATTGATGTTCGTCACACTCACCTCATCGTTATCAATCAGGTCAAGCGCCCCCACCCCACTGCGGGCCAACGCCTCGACCACATAGCCGCCCACGCCGCCGATGCCAAACACCGCCACGCGGCTCCGGGCCAGTCGTTCCATTGCCTCGGCACCCAGCATCAACTCGGTGCGCGCAAACGGACTCTCCACATTCTGATGATTCTCCATACCGATAATCCTGATATTTGACCGCAAAAGTACGAAAAACCGCCTCAGTTACCCCCCCACCGAGGCACCAAAAAACAATCGGTAGACGCGTTGGTCTCAAACACCAATGGGGTAACACCCGTGCCGGTTCGACCCCGGCTCTGGGTACGAGTTTGACTCGAAAATAATCGCTAAAGCCTTGAAATTAAAGACTTTAGCGATTTTCTATTTCTCAGTTTTCCCCACATTTTCCCCACATCTGCAAAGAATCTTGCAAAAAATTTTCTTTTCCCCACACTTTTCCTCCCTATTTCCCATCTTTCCCCACCAAGACTACAACAAACACCCCATACTCTTCAACTTCATTCAATCCAATTAAACAGTTTTCAATATTTCACTAATTGAGTGAACCATCTTTACCCTCTATTTGGAGAGAAAGAATGTCCAAAGTTTTCTGCTAAGTGTAAGATCAAGAAAAGAGAAGAGCATTTCTGCTTGCTCTTGGTTTGAATCACTAAGTAATCGTTAAGTAGTCACCAAGTAGCTCCTTTATGGTAGGGTCAGTTGTTCACTACAGTCTTTCTATGATCTTTTTCCCGAAATAGTTGAACATAAAGATAGGAAAAGCATTTAGGATCGCCACTTTGCATTCTTCAGTTTCAACATACTTGGCAAGCTGATTGTCAAAAATCTCAACTTGACTATTTACTTCATCTGGAACCTCATTCTTATTGTTGCAGATATAGTTTGCTTTGCTAACATTCATAACGATTAGGTGGCACCAGTTAATCTTGACCATATCAGTTTTCTCCCGAATCCTGTCAACATCATCTGCGGGCTTCACTGTTAGAATGAGGTGCTCTAAGTTGCCGCCATAAAATGAAAACTCATAGACTTGGTGCTTGAATCTCTCTTCCTGGCATCTTTTACGGGTCACAGTGTATGTCCAATAGTCTTTGTCTGGAAGCTCTTTGGTATATCGCAAAGACTCTACCATCGGATAATTGATGAACAATAGGCCGTTACCTGTCTCATCCATGAAGAATTTCAACATAGCCTGCAATTTCCTATTGTTCTCTTCTAATGTTCCTCCTCTCTCCTGGAAGTCGTAGTCAAAGAACAGATAGATTTCTGAGACTTCATCTTCACGGATATTCTCGAGTGTTTTATCACCCTTTTCTAACAAAATCTCTTTCAGAACAGATACCGTGTCAACTTTCAACAGTCCATTCAATGCATCGTGGGCATTTAATTTACTATACAGGGAATAGATATTGCTATTATAGGTGCAAACGAACGTGTCGGACTTCTCCGGAAAGAAAAGCCGCTTGATAGACTCAAAATAAGTCTTATCGTCTTCGCCTTCAAATACAAAGAGTATCATACCTCAAATGCACCTCCACGGAATAGCTTCTCCATATTGTGACCAAAACGCAGTTCCTTGTCAGTACAAGCATGCAAGGGCTTTATTCTATTGTTCTGCAAAATGAAGTTGCAGTCGGGTCTGAGCAAATCATTAGTCATCAGATAAGTGTTATGAGAAGACGTGAACACCTGGCAATTAAGATTGAACAATCGCTTGCATACCTCGAAAGCCAACTTAAAATGATAGAAGGCATCAAACTCATCGATAAAAACAAAGGATGCATTACCTATATTTTTGAGCCAATAATATAATAAATGTAACGATCGGGTACCTGTTGAAATAGTATTATCAAAATTAAGAGAACCATCTCCAACTTTCCAAAAAAGTTGCTTATCCTTAGATTTCTCCAAATCAAAATTAAACGTTTGTCCACTAACTTTTAATAAAAAGTCAGAGAAATCAGTGATTAAATTGTTCTTTATGATATACTCATCAAGTAATGTTGGAGAGTTCTCGAGCCCCATAAACTCGTTATTGCCTAAACACCTAAACCAAAGCATTGACTCAACAAAACTACGAAGTTTAATTAAATAATGATCTTTAGCCAGCGGGTATGACGTTAATAGGTAGTTTATAATTGATATGTTATTCTCATTTATTTCCAAATCCCTTTTTGCATTAGGGTTGATCGGAAATTGTTTTTCATCTAATTCAAAAAAATTCTGTTTGCGATCAAACGTTTTTACACCATTAACCTTTAGAGATTCTTCAACGAGTACACCATTTGAATTCTTCTTATATTGATATTCAATCTGCTGATTCCCCAAAAGGAAAGTATATTCAAATATCACATATAATTTCGAGCTGCCACCATAAGTGTAATTCTGAAAATACTTATCGTCCCTATACTTTTGAGTCAAGTGAAAAAGTATATCAAATAGAGCCATTCCAAAATTTGACTTTCCGGATCCATTGGGGCCATAGATGATACCGTTCTTGATGATACCATCTTTGATAGCATACGTGTTGAATGTATAGTTACTTGGATGAGACAAATCCCATTCAATTCTTTCTGCGAAACCACGAAAGTTTTTTACGGCAAATTTTGTAAGCATAACTCTAATGTTTTGGTTTTCGGCACAAAGATAAAGCAAAAAATTGAATTTCCGTAATTTTTTTACGGAAATTTGATATTAATCATCAAAATTCATCTCATCCAATAGGTGTTCATATTCGGTCCCCACAAGCTTCTCGGGCTCATAAAGCTTGTAGTATTCCATGATGTGAAAATGAATTTCATCAGGATATTTCTCCAAATATTTACGGCAGACCTGTTTGAAGAATTCTAGCATTTGGTCATTGCCAAGGAAGTCAAGCATGTAATCTAATAGCCATGCTACTTCCTTTTCTGAAGCATCCCTGCTACAGATATCATCAACAATCGGTTTATATGCTACGACAGCTTGCTTTCCGAGTTGTTGTGTCATTTTGACTAAATCATTAATAGCATCAAAATTCTCCGATATGTTATATTCGTCTGACATTTGAAAGATGTTTGATTTGGTCACAAAGTTACAAAAACTATTCATTATAGGAAGTAAGGGAAGCAACATTAACGGTCTTGCGGTACCTACCTTGCCCCACACGGATGATACCGGCTTAGGCTTCGTGAACTTCAATTGAAACGCATCTGGTGACTTTGATGGCAACCTTTTTGATAACCTTTCTGTCAACTTTTCTGTCAACTTTTCTATCAACCTTTCTATCAACTACGGAGTTATATCAGTCCGTTTTCAGTTACTCTTTCAGTTCGGTTTCAGTTCGGTTTCAGTTCGCTTTTCAGTTCGCTTTTCTATCACCTTTTCTGTGACGTATCTATCTATGACGTTTCTGTGACCTTATTTCATTTACAGTCACCTTTTCAGACACCTTTCCCAATTTACAGTCACCTTTATCTTATTTTACACTCACCTTTATCTTATTTACACCCACCTTTGAATGAGGTTAAGCGCATAGATAATTACCTAAAAAATGCCGATGATGGCATTTAATTACAGTAAGCCTTTTTGTAGGAAGAATAGATTTCTCTATCTTCATTGTAAAAAACTGCCAATAGTGGCAAAAAAATCAAATATGTAATGGAAATCAAAAGAGACCGTGAAGAAAAAGCAAAAAAAGTGTCTCTCTATTCTTGCATTTCCCATAATTCCTTTAGCTCCATGATATCGAGCATGTTGTATTGAACTCCCTCGTTGTCGATGGCTTGCCAGCTCTGGTGAAAATGCCCATAAAACCAATGACGTAACGGATGTCTTCTAGACTTTAGATAATCAAGAATTTTGTCCATCACCTGACGCTCATTATTTACTTGTTCAGTTAAGTCCTCGTCTCGAACAGCCATTTCAGCTAAAAAGCCGCCCTTTGATGTCAACTCACAAAAAGAGGGAGCGGTATGGGTAATGATGGTGTCAATAGCAAAGTTCTCACTGATGGCATCAAGTTTCTCAATATCAAATACAGGATACTCGTTAGCCCAATAAATATTACGCGCCAATGGGTCTTCTTGTTTAGGAAGATGGTAGTCAGAATCACTAATGCGATAAGACCTATCAACGGATATGGCGCCGCCTACGCAAAGCACGTTATGGCCACAAGCCCTTACCACGGAATAGTCTGGTACAGTCATCCATCGACGATGCTTGATGGGGTAATCATTAAAGTAGGCCGGATTGTCATGGTTGCCTCTGACAAAAAGAATCCAATTGTTCGACTTAGCCAAGCGATCACGATTACGGTTATAGACATTCTCATAATAACCCTGCTGCTCAAACCCAAAGCCACAATCTCCAGCAACTATTATCACTGAGTCTGTTATTCCGTATTGGATGCAGCACTTATGGACAAGTTTGTTGAACTCGCCATGTATATCTCCACAGATAACAATGCCATTAGCATCTGGAAAATCGAAATATTGGACTTTTTCTATCACTGTTACTTATTTCTATTTCATTTCATTTCTTTATCTCACTCAGCATTTTGACTTGGGTACATTTCGTCATTCCAATTGTCGCATATTGAGACGATAAGAGACTTGAGGTGTTCTCTACAAGATACCCCGTGACAAAACTTGTTATTAGTTTGCAAAAGTACTAAAATCTTTTGAAACCAGTTTTCTATCACCATTGCATGAACAAATGATACCACGTCTTTCAATCTCTATCACCAAAGTATCGTTTTCTGCTACCTTTTCTGCTACCTTTTCCGCTACCTATTAAACGAATGTACTGGTTTGCAAACATTTTAACACACCTTCTTTATCTCAGCCAATGCATCGTTTGTCGGAGATTTGTCGGAGACATAAACCACTGAAAATCAGAAGAAATCGCTCAATCTTGTAAAAGAGTCTCCGACAATAATCGGTAAGGTGATGTCGGTGATGCAGTCGGTAAATCAAATATTGCTTTCTGTGACGTTTTCTGTGACGTGATTCTAACTTTCATCGAGAGTTTTAGGGTTGATTTCTAAAATTGTTGTAAATTTGCGTTCACCATTATTCCAAAATGGGAATAAACCTGCCAAAGACCGTTGAACAACGATATATAGCAAACTCCTTTGCGGTTATATAGGCTTTGGTCGGCCTGCAGGGACTGCACTGGAGTTTGTTTTTCAAGAAATGATATGAATAAACAACAATTAGCCGCAAAGATTTGGGCCAGCGCCAACAAAATGCGCTCGAAGATTGAAGCCAACGAATACAAGGATTATATCCTGGGCTTTATCTTCTACAAATTCTTGTCGGACAAGGAAGTCATGTACCTTGATACTCATATAGGAGTGAAAGGTCAGTTTCTTACAACGATTACAGAAGATAACGTCAGAGCCGTCAACTTGATTAAGGACAGTCTCGGTTATTTCATTTCTTACGAAAACCTATTTTCAACGTGGCTTGATATGGGACGTGAATTTACAGTCGCCAATGTGCGTGATGCACTTTCTGCATTCGAGCGCAATATCCATAACAACCACAAAAAACTGTTTGACAAGATTTTTGACACGTTGCAGACGGGACTCAGCAAACTAGGTACGTCAACAGCTGAACAAAGTGCAGCAGTGCGCGATCTCGTGGCCCTCATCCGTGAGATACCTACCGATGGTCGACAAGACTACGACGTGCTTGGCTTCGTCTATGAGTACCTAATCAGCAACTTTGCCGCCAACGCAGGCAAGAAGGCAGGCGAGTTCTATACTCCTCACGAGGTTTCGCTGATGATGTCAGACATCATAGCCCACCACTTGCGCAATAACGAGGAAATCCGCATCTATGACCCTACCAGCGGATCGGGATCTCTTCTTATTAACATAGGCAAATCGGTTGCTAGGCACATCAGTAACCGCGATAACATCAAGTACTATGCGCAGGAGTTGAAACAGAACACGTTCAATCTTACGCGAATGAACCTGATAATGCGTGGCATCAACCCGTCGAATATCGAGGCGCGTTGTGGCGACACCCTCAAAGAGGACTGGCCCTTTTTCGACGAAGCAGATCCGCAAGGTACTTACGACCCGCTATATGTTGATGCCGTAGTTTCCAATCCTCCATACTCACAAGAGTGGGATCCTAAAGACCAGGAGAGCGATGCACGCTATGCTGCTTTCGGCGTGGCACCCAAGGGATGTGCCGACTTCGCCTTCTTGCTGCATGACTTATACCACGTAAAACCAAAAGGCATCATGACTATCGTACTACCTCATGGCGTGCTTTATCGTGGTGGCTCTGAGCAGCAAATCAGAAAGAACCTGGTTGAGTTCAACCACATCGACGCCATCATTGGTTTACCCGAAAAAGTGTTCTTTGGCACGGGCATCTCCACGATTGTCATGGTGCTGAAACGCTCCACTCGTGTCGATGAAAACATCCTCTTTGTGGACGCTTCTAAGGGCTTCGAGAAAGATGGCAAGAACAACCGCCTACGGGCTTGTGACATCAAGAAAATTGTCGATGCCGTGACTAACCGCACGGAAACGCCTAACTTCTCTCGTCTTGTCAGCCGTAACACGATTCGAGAAAATGAGTACAACCTGAATATATCCCGGTACGTTGACAGCAACGAAAAGCCCGAAAAATACGACATCTTTGCAACAATGTTCGGCGGCATCCCCCCAAAGGAACTGGCCGCTCTCGATCTGTTCTGGCAAACCTTCCCCTCGTTAAGGGAAGAATTGTTCATCGTCGATGAGAATGGTTATAGCCACCTCAAAGTCGATGACATTGAGGAAACGATTGCAAATAATGTTGATGTGAAGCAGTTTGCTCAAAAATATGCTGATGCTTTCGGCGATTTCGACAAATTCCTTGATGAAACGCTCATCAAGCCGATGTTATCGCTCAATCCTCAACAAACACGAAATGATATCAGCAATGAACTGTTTGATAGGATTGACAAACTGCCACTCATCGACCGCTATCAGGCTTTCCAGTTCTTTAGTCAAGACTGGCTTCTCATCGATACCGACCTTGAGATACTCCAGACCGAGGGTTTTGAAGTAGTTCGTCAGATAGATCCTCACATGGTAATCAAGAACAACCAAGAAGTTCAAGACGGATGGGAAGGTCATGTACTACCGTTCGGCCTGGTGCAGCATGAGCTGCTTCCTGAACTGCTTGACGAAATCACTAAAAAAGAGAATCGCCTTGCCGAGATTGCTGAGCAATATTCTCAAATCATTGAATCCATGACCCCGGAACAAAGGGACAAGGCCATTCTCAACAATGACAACACCAAGTTTGTCGCTGCCGAAGTGGCAAAGGAATTGAGAAGAATCACCAATGCAATAACCTGTAGGGAGATTGAATTGCTTCAATCTTATCCTTCAAAGAAGAAAGAAAAACTGCAATTTATCGAAGAGCATCCTGAATTGGATTGGCACTTGATCGAAACCGACAATACAGGCACTTATCCTAAAGGACAAATCAATAAACTAATTGCTCACTATCAATCGCAATTTGTTTTTGAAGAAGATAGTCTAGAGTATAAAGTTCAACAAGTTTCCATCTTAATGGCCGAAGAAAAGGCTATCAATGAGAAACTGAAATCATTGTATAAACATCTTGATGCAGAAACTATTGCCAAAATCCACGATATAAATGATGGCACGGCAATTGAACTCCTACGCATCAAGTGGATTGCACCACTTCTCGCCTCTCTGAACCGTATGCCTAGTGAGGTGACAACTGAACTTGCAGACAAGTTGAAACATCTTGTTGCAAAATATGCAACCACCTATCAAGACATTGCAAACCGTGTTGCCAAAGCAGAAACTCGCTTACATTCACTCATTGGTGAACTTCAAGGATCTGCGGCTGACAATCTTGGTCTTGAAGCTTTCCGTCAAACCCTTAATGTTATCTGATATGGCAAAGAATAAACCAGGCATAAGATTCCATGGATTTAATGACGAGTGGGAACAAATCAACATTACTGGCAACGTTTCGTTCTCAAAAGGCCGTGGTTACTCAAAATCAAGTGTTTTACCACATGGTACTCCACTTCTTTTGTATGGTAGTCTATATACTGATTATAAAACTAATATTAACTCTACTAATTCTTTTGCAAATATTCAGGATTGGTCTGTAGTAAGCAGTGGTCATGAAGTAGTTGTTCCAGCTTCAGGAGAAACAGCAGAAGACATAGCTAGGGCAACAGCAATTCTAGCACCAGGTATTATACTCGGTGGTGATTTGAATATCATAACTCCAAATGAGAACATTAACCCTTCGTTCCTTGCACTTGAATTTACTCATGGACGAAGCCATAATAAATTGGTAAATAAAGCGCAAGGTATATCTGTTGTTCATTTACATAATGATGACATTGCAGAACTAGATATTTTATTGCCCGAGATAAAGGAACAAGAAAAGATTGGTAAGTTTTTCGAGCAGTTTGACGAATTGATTAACGCCAAGGAACAAGAACTGGAGAAGCTGCGTCAGTTGAAACTGGCGTTGCTTGATGGCATGTTCCCAGGCGACAATCAAGAAAAATCAAATGGGGGGGTAAATCGTTGATTTACAATATATTAAATAAGAATAACGAATTTGTGTTGTCCGAAATCCCCAACACACCTGCCATCCGCTTCCATGGTTTCACCGAGCCATGGCGCCAAGCTACGTTCGGTGACTATGGGTATATTTGCATGTGTAAACGTGTAATGAAGCACCAAACAACAACCAAAGGAGACGTTCCATTCTTTAAAATTGGAACATTTGGTGGATCTCCAGACGCATACATATCAAGAGATTTATTCTTATCATTAAGCCACAACTATTCATATCCCCGAAAAGGAGATATACTTATATCGGCTGCTGGAACTTTAGGTAGAACTGTAGAGTTTACGGGAGAAGAACAATATTTCCAGGATTCAAACATTGTTTGGCTCAACCATTCTGGCAAGCTGTATAATCCTTTCCTTAAAGTTCTTTATTCAATCGTAAAGTGGACAAGTGTTGAGGGCAGTACTCTAAAAAGGCTGTATAACAATAATATATTAAATACACAGATACTAGTTCCTCAATTCGACGAGCAGCGCAAAATCGGTGACTTCTTTCGTCAGCAGGACGAGACCATCGCAAATGCGCAAATGCAGATACTAAAATTAAGAAACATCAAGCAAGCATGTATGGACAAGATGTTTGCATAAAAAACTATTATTATGCCAACAACTCCTTTTAACAACGAAGCCGAATTTGAGGACGCTTTAATCAGAGTTCTTAACACAAAAGGTTGGGAACCAGAACTACTGCGCTATCCCACAGAGAAGGATTTGCTCGAAAATTGGGCAAACATTCTCTATGAAATGAATAACACTATTGACCGACTTAATAGTGCTCGGCTCACACAAGGAGAAATGCAACAGTTACTCGACCAAATTTCAACGTTGCGCACTCCGCAACAACTCAACGGCTTTATCAATGGTAAAACCGTGAGTGTACGTCGTGACAACCAGGCCGACACTTTGCATTACGGCAAAGAGGTAACGCTAAAGATATTTGACCCTCGCGAGATAGCTGCCGGACAAACCCGCTACCAAATCGCTAAACAGCCCAAGTTCGCTTCTCGCTCGCCCATTCTGAATACCAGGCGCGGCGACCTCACTTTACTAATCAACGGAATGCCGATGATTCATATCGAACTCAAGAAGAGCGGCATCCCTCTGAGTCAGGCATATAACCAGATTGAGAAATATTCCCGTGAGGGCATCTTCTCGGGTCTATTTCAGCTAATCCAAATCTTTGTGGCCATGAATCCAGAGGAAACGGTGTATTTTGCCAATCCTGGACCCGATGGCAAGTTCAACAAAGATTTCTATTTCCATTGGGCAGACTTCTACAATAATCCCATCAATAACTGGAAAGACATTGCTTCTAACCTGCTGTTCATCCCGATGGCGCACCAGCTAATCGGTTACTATACCATTGCTGACCGCACCGACGGTGTGCTCAAGGTGCTGCGTAGTTACCAGTACCACGCGGTTAACCGCATTGTTGACCGTGTAGCAAAGCGAACAGACTGGCACACCACGGACAACCAATTAGGCGGTTATGTGTGGCACACAACCGGCTCTGGTAAAACCATGTCAAGCTTCAAGGCAGCCCAGCTCATTGCTGACAGTGGCAATGCCGACAAGGTGGTTTTCGTCATTGACCGTATTGAACTTGGTACACAGTCGGCTCGTGAGTACCGCAACTTCTCTCCAGAGGATGAAGCGATACAAGAGACCGAGAACACCGATGTACTGATTGGCAAACTCAAATCGCCAGATGTCAGTGACACACTGATTGTTTCGAGCATTCAGAAACTCGGCATCATTGCCGACGGCGGCATACGCCAAGCCGATCTGGATAAGATCAATCGGAAACGAATTGTCTTCATCGTTGATGAGTGCCACCGCTCAACATTCGGTGACTCTTTCAGTGCCATCAAAGCCAAATTCCCGATGGCCATGTTCTTCGGCTTCACTGGCACGCCCATCAAGGACGAGAACAACCGTAAGAACAGCACAACTAGCGATATCTTTGGTGACGAGCTGCATGCTTATCGCATTTCAGACGGTATTCGAGACAAGAACGTGCTTGGCTTTGATCCCTACAAGATATTGATCTACAAGGACAGGAACCTGCGTGAGGAAGTGGCGAAACGCGAAATCGGCGCAAATACTATCGAGGAGATTATGGCTGATGAGCGTATGCATGCAAAGTTCAATGACTTCATGCAGATGCCAATGGCTGGCCACAAGCAAGATGATGGCACTTATATAAAAGGCATAGAGGATTATGTGCCCAGAGAACAATATGAAACGAGCGACTATTACAACGCTGTAGTTGATGACATAAAAGAAGGCTGGCAGGTGCTTAGCCAAAACGGTAAGTTCCATGCTATTTTCGCTACACGCAGCATTCCAGAAGCGATAAACTATTACCGCATCTTCAAAAATCGTGCGCCAGAGATTAAAGTGACAGCGTTGTTTGATCCCTCTCTGCCCAACGACAACCCTGATGGTGTGTTGTACAAAGAGGATGGACTTGTTGAGATCATCACTGACTACAACAATCTATATGGTCAAAGCTTCACGGTACCCACCCACCCCAAGTTCAAGAAAGACCTGTCTGCCCGTCTGGCGCACAAACGGCCATATATCGGTATCGAGCAGGAGAACAAGCGCAACCAGCGACTTGATCTGCTTATCGTCGTTTCGCAGATGCTCACAGGATTTGATTCTAAATGGGTCAATACCTTGTACATTGACAAGATGCTTGACTATGAGGACTTGATCCAAGCCTTCTCAAGAACAAACCGATTGTTTGGTCCTGAGAAGCCTTTTGGAACCATCAAGTACTATTATCGCCCTCACACTATGGAGCGAAACATCGATACAGCTGTGGCACTATACTCCAAGGGCGAGCCTCTGCAGTTGTTTGCAAGTAAGCTGCATGAGAATATTGGTGGCATGAATCAGAAGTTTACTGAAATTGCAACACTCTATGCCAACGTGGGTATCAATGACTTCTCCAGACTTCCCGAGGAAGTGGAACTGAAAGGCCGCTTCGCTGTACTTTTCCGAGACTACAACAGGTACCTTGAAGCCGCAAAAGTACAGGGCTTTTTCTGGAACACCAGTACCTACAAAACGCCCGATGGCGGCACTATCACAGTCAACCACACTGAACAACAGTACAATATGCTTGTTCAGCGTTACAAGGAGCTGTTCTCTAGGGACGGCGGTGATGAAGGCGGCACAACTGGCGGCGGTGACCTGCCGTTTGATATTGACCCGCATATCACCGAGATTGACACCGGGAAGATCGATGCCGACTTTATGAACCGCAACTTCCAGCGATACGTCAATGCACTCGGTCAGCCCAACGTATCGGAAGAAGAACTCACGCAACTCTTAACGGAATTATCCGCTTCGTTTGCACTGCTTCCACAAGCTGAACAAAAATATGCTGAGATTTTCGTCCATGATGTCCAAAGCGGAAGTATCATCTTGGAGCAAGGCAAGACATTCCGCGACTACATCACAGACTATATGACTACCGAGAAAGACCAGAGAATTAACAGGCTGGTTGAGGTTCTTGATCTCGATAAGGATTTGTTGAAGTCAATGCTTGACCAGCAAATCACCGAGCAAAACCTTGACGAGTTCGGCAGATTCTCCCGTCTGGAGCAATCGGTTGATCGAGAGAAGGCAAAAGCCTACTTTGAGCAAAAAACAGGTCAAATCCTGTCACCCATTGATGTCATGTATGAGATTCACAACTTGCTCAAAAACTTCATCCTCCTCAATGGTATCGACGTTTAATCTATGAGAACTATTAGCCTATGAATGAATCCGATAATAAACTGCCATTGTCGCAGATAGAGATTGCACTGGAAATTGCGCTGAAAGCGCACAAGGGGCAGCGTGACCTTGATGGCAAACCCGTGATATTGCACCCGCTCACTGTCGCTATGAAAGGAAACAATGAGAACGAGATTGTCGCTGGTATGCTTCACGATGTGGTCGAAGACACTGACTACACGTTTGAAGACCTGCTTGCTGCAGGTATCTCTCCCAAGGTTGTTGACGCTCTACGTTTGCTCACCCACGAGAAAGGCTCCAATTATATGAACTACGTGGAACGCATTGCCCAGTCACACAATCCCATCGCCATCAACGTGAAGTGCAACGACCTTGACCACAATCTTGACCGTGGCCGCAAAGGCGACCACCTCAAGCAGGTGGCAAAGCATTCCGCTGCAAGAGAAATCATACACCCGTACAACGACGACGAGGGCACCGATTGGGATCTCTTGATTGACGATCCAGAAGAAGGCAAATATTGGCAAGCCAAATTCGCTTTCCAAATCATTAAGAAATCTATCGAGGATGCTACCACCGAAGCTGGTATCACCATTGACGAGTACATGCAATTCTTCCATCCTGACTGGTACCAAGATCAAAAAACGGAGTAAACTGTAATACTAAACAATACATTAATGAAATGACTGACAACAGATAAGTTCATGAATAGAATAGTTCTCATAGGAAACGGATTTGATATGGCTCATGGCCTCAAAACCAGTTATATGGACTTCATTAACTGGTATTGGGACAAACGCATAGATGCCTTTGCGGGTAACACGACAAAGGTTTCAGAAGACCGCTTGTGCAAACTGACCATCAAAGATGGCACCAACGTAAGTTGCTGGAATGTGTTCACGTTTGAACAATCATACTTCAGGGATATACTAGGCAACAGAACTTGTTCGGGTCATGAAGTGATAAAGGAACTCGAAAAACATCCGGAAGTCTTTTCGATAGATTATTGTCCTTTTTTCAGGAGAATCATGGAATCTTTTGAAACCAAAAGATGGGTGGACATAGAGAACGACTATTATTATATGTTGAAAAAGGTGATTGGAGAAGTCTCTCCGATTGACTACACCATCGAGGATCTGAATGAGCAGATGGGCTTTCTACAGGAAAAGTTGGTAGAATACCTCCGCACCATTGAAGTCCCTGAAGCAATCGGAGACATTAACAAGGCCCTAACTGATTATATCTACATAGAGGATTTATCAATTGAAGGTAAAGAATTGGCGAAGACAATGGGAATTATTGAATTTGATACCAATACCTTTGATGATAATCGTTACATTGCTGAACATTCTTCTGGTTTGTCTCCTGAACGTACCATGCTATTGTGTTTCAATTATACTGAGACAGCCCATATATATGAGCTATATGGTGGTCTTATCCTCAATTTCATTCATGGAGAGTTGAACCACCCAGAGCATATCATCTTTGGCTATGGTGATGAACTTGACAAGGACTATCAGGACATTCTAGACAGGAACGACAATGAGTTATTGAAGAATGTCAAGTCTGTTAAGTATTTGGAAACGAGGAATTACCACATGATGTTAGATTTCTTAATGGCAGCACCTTTCCAAGTGCTGATTATGGGTCACTCCTGCGGCAATTCCGACAGGACTTTGCTCAATTCAGTTTTTGAGCATGAGAACTGCGTTTCAATAAAGCCCTTCTACCACAAATGGGAAGATGGCAGCGACAATTATCTGGAGCTTGTTCAAAATATCTCACGCAATTTTACCAATATGCGGTTGTTCAGGGACAGGGTTGTGAATAAAGAGCAATGTAAAACAATGTAAGATAATCAATTAAAACAGAATAATCATGATTACAGACCAGCTTACAAATACAATTTACTTTTCTCACATGCTTGAGCAAGTGTGTCCAGATTTGTATCGTTCAATATCAACCTTGAAAGCAAAGGGCTATCCGATAGAGTTTTTCCAAGGTGCAAAAGATATGTGGGCGCGTGATTATATGCCAATACAGGTTGCTCCAGACAAGTTTGTGGCATTCAAATATCTCCCTGATTATCTTCTTAATCCAAAGTATAGAGATTCGCGGACAGGAAACGCTGCTGATATTGCTCGCGAAATCTTAGGTGATAAAGCGGAAGTGATAGATACAGACATAATTGTTGATGGTGGAAACGTAATCAAGTGTGATAATGCTGTTATAATGGTTGACAAAGTAATTCAGGCTAATCCTCACTATTCAGCAAGCAAACTTCTTGCGGAATTGACTCGTCTGTTCGGCTGTGAAGTTTTCCTCATTCCTTGGGATGATGAAGAAGGCATATATGGTCATTCTGATGGAGTTGTAAGATACATGTCTGATGGTGACCTCCTTTTTACAAAATATCCTGACCCCAAATACATGAAACAGTGTCAATCTATGTTGAAGACTCATTTCAACAAAATGCACAATTTCTGGATGCCTTCAGGTGGAGCCAAATGTCGTGAACGATTCCAATGGGCTTACATCAACTATATCCGCACAAAAGACTATATCTTCATGCCTGCACTATCAAAGAATGCAGACTGTATAGAAGACACGACGGTTCGCCGCCAGTTTGAACTTCGTTTCCCAGAATACCCAAGGGAGAACATAATACCTATATACGCACTTGAAGCCCTCAAACAGGAAGGAGGACTACATTGCTGTTCTTGGAATATTCTCAAATAACGTCACGACTTATGAAACAGCATACAAGCCATAATATAATATGCTTAGAAGCGGAATGGGAATATAGCGAGCAAAACCCGAAAAACCGCTTTAGCCTTAACACCTTGCCAATGCTTAATTGGTTAAAAGAGGCATACGATTGTGATGTGATATATAGAAGATTCAGAACAAAGTCTGACCTGAAGTATTATCTTGAATACTTTCGTGCTCATGCAAAAGGTGATGATGAGGAGGAAGACTTCAACAAGTATGATATTATTTATTTCGCTTGTCACGGTGAAAAGAAAAGTTTGTGGATTGAAGGGAAATCAGTACCCCTCACTACTTTACAAAAGTGGGCAAAAGGCTTTTTCAAGGATAAGGTTATTCATTTTGGGTCTTGTAGAACGATGTCTAATAAAATCGACTCCAAACAGTTCAAAAGAGACTGTCAAGCCTTAATGGTTAGCGGTTATCAAATTTCTGTAGATGCGATGGATTCAAGCATCGCAGACATCGCGATAATGAACGATTTGCTTTCTAGGCAAGAATTTGATGTTGAAAGATATACAGATCGAGAAAGCAAGTTCTACCAGAGATACGAATCGCTTTTAGATGCCCTTCATTTCCATGCATGTTAAGTGTAAAACAAAGAGAATAATATATACAAGACTATGAATAAGAAATCTTTCTTCTTGGGCATCTTGACAGGTGCAATCCTAACATTCGCAGTATTATTTGTTATTGCTTTGGTTAATCGAAACTCTGAAGCAGCCGACTTGATTCAGTATCTTGAACAACCTGTAAGCTACGAGAACAAGTCGGTGACATCGTTCAAGGTGTTCCAGGTTCTTGGTAATGCCGCTTTGGCAAATGAAATCTCAAACAAAGAGTATAAATGGTATCACGGCAATACTGTCATGATACTTGGTGAGAATTTTTATAGTGATCAGGTTGTTACTATCAAGAATCCACAAAGAGTAGGTACATACAGCTATACAAACAATGGAGGTATGCCCATGACAGTCCCCGTAATTAATGGGGATTCGGGAGAATGATATTCAAAAAATCAAATAATCAAGCAATTTTTCAACTATACATGAAAAATGCAAATAGATTCAGAACATAGTGCTTTAGGCAGATGGATTTTGAAGAAACTCTTCAAAATCGATATGGATGACTTAGCAAGTGAGCAACGCGCCTCACTTGCCTTGCTCGATGCTGCCAGTAAGCATAAAACCCAATTTGATGCCGCAGTAACGGCTAAAGAGGCTCAAATTTCCGACCTGCTACAGCAGATTGAAGCATCAAAAGCAGATCTATCTTATGCTGCAAGGGAAATAGACCAGTTGAAACAAGATCATGAGGCC
>ONKF01000001.1:129566-255082 GCA_900318335.1 uncultured Prevotellaceae bacterium | reverse complement strand
GATCCATAACAGGAACTGCAATTGGTTTTGGAAGGACAGCGCTGCTTCGGGCTCGTCAAACATGTAAATGCCTTTACCGGTCAATCTGTGTTCAAGCAGTGCCATAAAGCCTTCACCATGAGAGAATTCGTGGAAATTAAGATAGTCATAGTACATGTTTAAACCACGACGATTGATTTCGGTGATGACATTGTAGTAACTCTCAGCCCTAAAGAAATAGGTATCGCTATAACTCAGACTGGCTTGCGAGGCTATCAGAGCGTCATGTAGTGATGAATGGGTCTCTTCAGTATGAAAATTGAAATGACGGGAGCCACCTTCAGGATTAATACGCAATAGGACGGCAATCGCTTCGAGTAACGTCGACTTCCCCGATCCGTTTCCTCCAACAATGTAGGTCACCGACTTCTCAAATCTAAACTCAGTGAAGTCTCTAATTACTGGTATAGAGAATGGGTATTTGCTAGTATCCCAGTCTCCTTCTCGTTTCCTGATTTTTCTCAAATAGATATTCTCTTTCATGACTATCGATAGGCATTTGCCACAAAGATAGAATGGCCTAATGCCATATTTTGGCAGACAAAAGCAAAACTTATTTAATTGCCTTTATTTATGTTGACTATCTCTAGAAATGGTTGACAGATTTGAGGGCGATTAACTAAGTTGGTTTACACTAATTCTATGGTTCGCCTAAATTGAGTTTACAGTTTGGCGGTTTTATCACTGAATGGGTTTACAGCTTAATAATTTCCGCCGTCCCGATTCGCCCAGTTCCCTTATACAAAAGAGAGATTTTACGCCCCTGAAAATGGACTGCCGGCGATATTAGAGGCTGGCGGGTAAGAGGGGCAATAAACAACAATATATCGATGGAACGGACTGGACGGCGAAGAGTCTCCAGCACCACCATCAGGACGCTATTATCTTTTGGGGAGACCAAGCCTTAAGTTGCTACAGTCAAGCCAATGAGAGAGTCCAATGAAGCAGCGATATCAGTGCCGAGGAGGTATTGATGTCGTTGTTTCTTTTTTTCGGTTCGGTCGGGGCCAAGTGGGTAGCTAATATCGTCGGCCACACCGTCGAGCCACACGTCGAAGCCATTGATCAGACCTTCGACGACTATCTTGAAGTGCATGAGGACAACGACACATGGTATAGCTTTCACGAGTTTATCGAGGACCAGGACAACTAGTATTGCATCCGATGATGTAATTTAACATGAGAAAAGACGGCTTGCCGTCTTTTCTTTCTACTTTTTTATTAGATTTCCTCGTCAATTTTCTCATCTATTGCTTCCAGATAAGCATTAATATCTATTGCCGGGACAGTACCAATAGATTTAAGATAACTAACTAACTGGAGAAAAAATGTAAAAAGAGACACATCCTTATTGCTAAATTTAACATACTTTACCTTACGGCTCATATAGATCTGATTGATGTATTTACTATCCTTGGTATCTTTTGTAAGTTCGGGACTGTTTGGTTTAATCTCTTCATAGTCCACATAGAAACTGCCAGTATCACAGAAGCATCCCAAGTCTAGTGTCTGCAAGCCTTTCAACTCCTTCAACTGTTTTTTAACAGTTTTATTACCACTGTATGAGCTAGTAGTGGTAAGAATACCACCAATGATCTTTGTAAGAGGGGCAGCTTGTGCACGCCTTCCCGAAGCAACCATATCAATACTAGTACGTTTGAGTCTGCGCACACTCTCTACTTTCCTAGCAGCGTAGTCAATATTCCCTCTAACATCTTGTTTAACCTCAAAAACAGCATAGACGCTCTCCGCAGGAATATAGATGAAGCCATCCTGCCTGAAAATGAATGGAGTGTACATACCGTCATAAATAACGATGTCCATCTGTTCACTCACTTGCCCATTGGAATCTATCACTATAGCTTTATCTACCTTATATCTGTCTGGCAGATAGGTTCTCAAAAACTCTATCCAATGTTGTTCAGTTGCATCACCCTTACTTCCTGGATGTTCGATAAAACTCCTTTCCACATTGAGACTAATTAGCATCTGTCTCTGTAGCCCATTAAAAAGCCCTTTTAAATCAACCATCTTCTTATATTCCAATAATTGATTGTTCTTATAACAATAAATAGTATGAGCACTGAGTCCATCACTCCTCACACCTAGAATCAGCAGAATCGGATTCTCAATAACCACTTCCTTTTCTATTGCAACCATAGCGTTTAGATCAGTCGCGCTATACCGAGTTGAACCATTAGGATGACTGTGCCACTCACCTATATATCGAAACCCTTCCTTTGCCAATTCTTTCCATACCTTTTCTAACCCCTTGGTATTACGCATGAAAGTTGCCCTACCCGTTACCTTCTCCGCAGGCACCACCACACGTTCAATATATACAGTCCGTCTGTCAACTGAATAACGGCCAGCCAACATTCCTCCATTCTCATTGGGATACTCGCTTTCTGCCTGTGACTGAATCTGTTTAAAAACCGAGGCTTTTATCTCAACATACAAATTTTCGTTCGCCAGATAATATTTCATAATCTATGTATCGTTAAATTCAAATCGTCTTCGGTTACGTAAAAATTACTCATCGGTTCCTGCCTACTTAACATCTTGACTACATGTTTCAAAGCAAACTGCACTTTGCATGATATGTCGTTATATGAGGCCTTAAAGGTAGGATTCCAACAACCTGTGGGGTTGTACATGTCAGCTTCCGTATCACGGTTTAGCAGATTATAAACTAGCTCAACGGTTTCCGTCACATTGGGTGAAAAGGCACATATCAAGTCTTGTGCATGATTTGTTATGGATATATTGATCACCTGTGCGGTTGTCCCAGTAGAATCTACCAGTCGCATTAACTGATTGTCTGTTGTGCAGTCATAAACAATATCATATTCATCATATAACTGGGCAATAATCCGTTTGTCATCGTGTTTCGCCGCATAGGTTTTCACGACCAAGTCAACCACCGATTTCAAACTAGCACATTCTATGTGAGGCGAAATTTGAGTCAGCAGGCCTTCAAGTTCAGAAGACTTCTCTGTTATTCCTGTAAAAAATGAATAGGCTGACCGACATACATTTCCTGGATTCTTCAAATCTATATCACTAATCGTAATGTCTTTTGCGCCGCAACGAGTCAAGGTTTCTGCAACTATGCTACCTATGGCACCTATACCCATAATAAGTACTTTCTTGTTGGCTAAATTTTCAGGCATGGCCCCACGACCGAAAAAGTACTTATAAGATATATCCTCCGTCTCAGCCCACTGTATCAGACCAGACTTAAAATCCGTATGCCAGATCCTATTTTTACTCGTTCCCTCTCTAATTGGAACTAACGGAAGATCATCCATAAATAGCATCATAGCTTGCCAGTGAACGCCTCCACCAGGTATCCTGTAACCACAGAAAAGCGGGAAACAATTGTTTTTTCTTATGGTTGATTGCACAAAACGATGGATGTAGTCTTTCTGACTCTGTGAAAATAGATTTTTTATTGAGTCATAGTCTTTAACGATAAACTTGTTATGTAATGACGGCACATTTTTAAGCAAACAAAATACACCTAGATTCGAAGGTAGCTTCTGATAGGCCCGGCTTATCATACAAAGTAACTCCTTCTTTCTCACATCTTTCACCGACACGAACTTCTGAACGACAAAATTAGCTACTTGCTTCTCATTTTTCTGTCCATTCAGTAATGCCGCATAATGAACACGTCCATAGTCACCATCAGAAAAGTCATCTTGAGTTTCCGCAAAACAAAACGTATAGTAAACGTCTCGAATGGGATAATGATTTACAACTAGATGCTCGTAGTGTGCATCCTTCTCGCCTCGTACATAGTATTTTTCTACCCACTCCTTCAGTTGCTCAAGATCGTTAACAAATTGACTATCTTCGTCCTCATATTCTGCTGGGTGCATGCACAGGTTCCCATTCTCCATAATGTGCGGATAGTCTAGAAGATTCTTATTTAGAAACTGTATGGGTTCCACGCCCATCGCCTTGAAAGGATAGTTTGGGCTAATTTCCACATTCCAGATCAATTCGCCCCCTTCCTTCCCTGTGTCTACAACAATCCTGCCCGATAATAAGCCATCCTTGTTGATGGAAAAGTCACCAACAAGGCGAACTCCTTCTGTGGTCATTATCAGATCCTTTATTCTATCCGTAGTCATCTTGTCTATCCAAAACGTTTAGGAGAGGACGGATACGGAGATCCCGTGTCTTTCTCTTTATATCCGCTATACTTCTCGTTCACTTTAAAGTAGAATGGCAGATATATGTCAGGATCGCTATCAATATTGACAAGCATAGATTCCATATCTGTCTTGAACGAAAATCTATCATAGCTATCCATTGTCGCCATCACATCGTTGTTAGAATTACCGGGGTCGTAAAGATGGAAACTAGTGTCCTCTATGTGATCACGAAGGTACTCCACCGTATATTTCAGTCTTGGCCAAAGTCCGCTATCACCTTTATAACCGTCCAAGGCCCTAATTACAGCAAGTTCAATGACAAACGACTTGTAATTCTTGCCTTTCTGTTTTTTCCATATCTTCAGCAACCTAATAATCTCACGCTCGCTAGTTTTACCTGCAATATGCGAAATCTGCTTCTGAATGTTTGTTTTCTGACTGGAACCCTTCTTAAACCCCCAATGATCTTCATTGAAACACAGATTCAAGTCATGTGATTCAGGGTAGTTTTCATCATTTAACTCCCTCCCTGGGACAACATCGAGTTCCACAGGCTTTTCATCCCCCTCCTCAATTGGGAAACTCACACCAATGGAAACCTTTTGCTTTCGGATGGTCACGCCAGTGTTTTTATACTCTTCAGCAAGAAAATCATATACGCTGTCAAACATTTCTTGCAACGTATTAAAAGCACTATGTTTAAACGGTTCCACTAAGTCAAAGTCAAACTTCACATTGATTGCAGTGTGCTTGGCAAAGCTACCAGAGCCAAAAGAGGAATACTTGCTATTACCAAAGTGGTTGTGCATTTTGACTTTAATCTCTTCCCTGCGATTCTTGACTTTGTTCACGAAATCTTGAACGTGATGCATCTTATGGGTGTCAAGAACTTCTCTCAAATGGTTGTTTTTATCTATAGCCATGATATCATTGATTTAAAAAATTCGCTACAAAGATACAGCTAAGTTCGACAAAATCCAAATTTCTTACACCAAAAATTTAGATTTTGCAGAAATTTTCTCAATTTATAGCATACAATTCTCCGATTAGACTTAAATATCGCCGTTTTTAACTAAAATAATTCGCTAAAAAGAAAGTCCTCAAAATCTGTCATCTCGCTCCTGTATTCACGTATAGCGGTCTCAAGAATCATGTCATCTATGGTTGGCTTCACTCCCCACTTTTCTGAATTCTCTATCTGCATTCGCAAGTTTTGGTTCTTATGCAGGTCACCCAGATTCATCTGCTTGGCTTCCGATTCCCCTTTTTCATTTTTCACTATAAACCGGAGCGAATCACGTCTTAACATCTTATCATCCAAATTACTAAAATTCTGCGAAGCTATAATCAGCTGAGAATCCTCAGAAGCACCCAGATAGAATTTCATCAGTTGCTCCAGCGTCTTAGGATGAATACCATTAATACAATCATCCAACAGGATGGTCTTATGCTCAGATATGGCCTCATGCATACACAGTATTAAGCGCAATATTTCTTTTGTCCCCTCACTCTGCGCCTCGAGATCTAAAGGTTGCGGTCGTTTCCACCCAATATCATGATACGTCTTCACAGCATAATCAGGCGCCATATCAAACAATTCTATCATCATTTGCCGATCTTCATCACTCATATTCTTCATTCTAGCCCTCAAAGCGGACGGTATTCTCTTAGGTAGTGGTATCTTTTCAAAATTAACGATATTGCTTCCTATCGACTTCAGCAAAGCCAAAATCACTTTTTTTAGTTCACGTCCGTCAGCCATTTTGCCATCTGGCAACATCTCACCTAAATCTATGTCACTTAACTCCATCAATTCGAATCCATTCCTGAAAAAAGAAAGCTGATCATGCAGCACCTTATTATATATATTCGTACTAGCTATTATGCTTATTAACGAATTATTTCTCAGCAATGAAGTCCTAATCACATAAGCCGTATCACCATCCATCATCATGGCACGTCCGTATTTCACTTTCACCACTCTTTCGCCAAAATCATACCACCGTTCAAATAGCAATGCCTCTGTCACAGCCTTAAGCAGCGTAAGCCGTTCTTCTAATATCACAGATTCATTCCATTTAATATAGTATCGGTACCTACTCCCATCAAAGTGATAAGTAAGTTCTATTTCCGATGGCTGACTTTTCTCTTTGTATGGATTAAGTGCAAATTCAAAGAACGGTAAAGAGTCCATCTTATCATCACGTGTAGTAGTAACTAAATGCTGCAATATGTCGAAAGCCAACAGCAATTTTGATTTTCCTGCACCATTGTTTCCGTACAGGAACACCATTTTCAGCAGGTTCACTCTGTTTTGAGTTGAATACCCGTTATACAGTTCATCTGTATCTCTGTTTCTCTCCCGACCAGCAACGAACGATATTTTCGTTGTTTCGTTGAAACAATAGAAATTGGTAATAGAAATAGACTCTATCATGATGTAAATATATATTTAGGTTGCAAAAATACCATTTTTATTATCAACTTCTTTCTTTTTACAGAAAAATCCTCAATTTTGGCCATATAATTATGGGTGATCGCAATAAAAGAGGTTAAAATAAGGATAAGTTGTGTCGAAATTCGGAAGGTATGGCGAGGCGTTTATCAACCAGAAAACAGGTTTCATGCTTGAACGCATAAATAAAGAGACTCATATCTCTGACCAATTGATAACATCTAGCCACAAATAGGTTAGCAACAGCATTAAGCGGCTATCCAACGCATGCTATACGCTAACTATATTAAGTCTTAGGTGGCTTATATCCTCGACGATGAAGTTATGCACCCGATAGTATGCGTAATATATTAAAAACAGTTAAAGGCTCTTGTAACACAAGATAAGAATGTATCTTTGTGGCCAAACACCCGAATAGGGGTGAGCCAAACTCCCGAACAGGAATAAGCCAAACTCCCGAACGAATGATATAAAACTACACAAAATGGCTGAATATAAAGTAAGAATCGTTGATGCTCTACTGGAGCGCAAACTAAAAGGCAAAGGTGCTGTGCTAGTGGAAGGAGCCAAGTGGTGCGGAAAAACAACCACGGCAATGCGCAAGGCTAAAAGTGTGCTGAAATTGGGCGAAACCAGCGTGCTTCGTTCCAGCAGGCAACTAGCGGAGATGAATCCCGCGTTGCTGCTGCAAGGTGAGACCCCACGTTTAATTGACGAATGGCAGACGATACCATCTTTGTGGGACAGCGTGCGCTCTGAAGTTGATGAACGCTCAGATTTGGGGCAGTTTATTCTGACGGGGTCAGCTGTGCCAGTGAACGATAAAGAAATAGAACATACTGGAACGGGGCGCATTACCAGGTTATTGATGCGTCCGATGAGTTTGTATGAGTCAGGAGAATCGTCAGGCGAGATAAGTCTGAGTAGTTTGTTTGAGGCACCCAAGGAAATTTTTGCAGAAAACAAATTAGACATAGAGGAATTAGCTTATTTGACCTGTCGAGGCGGTTGGCCTCAAGCATCACTGATGGAAGGTGTCATTGCATTGGATCAGGCATTGGACTATTATGACTCGGTGGTGCATTTCGACATACAACGAGCCGACGGCGTAGATCGTGACCCAGAGCGGGTGAAATTGCTTATGAGGTCATATGCAAGACATCAGGGAGCTTCGGTTAACTATGGCGTTATTTGTGCTGACATGAAAGTAAACGACAATGCCTCGATAAATGATGACACGGTGGCTTCCTATGTGAAGGCATTGAAAAAGATATTCGTAATTGAGGACATGAGGGCATGGAACCCAAACCTGCGCAGCAAAACGGCCGTTAGGACAAGTGACACAAGATATTTCACGGATCCATCAATTGGCGTAGCTGCATTAGGTATTGGCCCATCAGATTTCTTGAATGACTTGAACACATTTGGGCTCTTCTTTGAGACAATGGCAGTGCGTGACCTTCGCGTGTTTGCAGATGTGCTTGATGGTGGATTGTATCATTACAGGGACAAGAATGGACTGGAATGTGATGCCGTGCTACACAGACGGAACGGAACATATGGTCTTATTGAGATAAAGTTGGGTGGTGAAACGTTGATTGAAGAGGGAGCCACCAACTTGAAGTCACTTGCTGACAAGATTGATACTACAAAAATGAAAGATCCATCGTTCCTTATGGTGTTGACCGGTACTGGAGCATACGCATACAGACGGAAGGACGGTGTATATGTGGTTCCCATCGGGTGTTTGAGAAGTTAATGATTCAGCCTTTCACCCAAAGCTATCAAAAAAGTCACAATAGTATTTTGTGGTTTATTGATATGCTGAAGAGAAATGGTAGTTCTACTATGTAGTATTAAATGCACCTTAAGAATTAGGCGAAAAAGAAGTGAGACCGGCACCTCTTCGGTGTCAGCCTCGTTAGCTTCTTTCCAGACTCGCTGTCGGTTTGATTATGCCGTCATTAGGGCACGGTCGCCCCGGCAGGTGATAACGCCTGGTGATGGTGGTGCTGGATGACTCTTCGCCACCCAGCCCATGCCATCGGGTTTATATTGTCTTTGCCCCTCATGCTGCCAGCGTGCTAGATGTGCCAGCGGTCCTCTCGGGGGCATATGTTTCTCTTTCATATAAGGGTGCTGGGGGATCTTAGGCGGACATATTAAAAGTAGGGTTACATTGTGCATTTTGGGCGTTAGATTTGTTATATAACACATGTTAGGCAGTGTTAACTATATGATTTTTAATACATTAATAATCTAACATGTTAGATGCGTTAGATTCATTACACGGTGCTTGAAATAGTCCATAATGCCAATGCTTTCGTGTGTAAAAAAAGAAAAAGGAGGTCGATAAACCTCCTTTTTCTAGCAAGTTTCAAGCAATTGGCGTTATTTACTTCAAGCCCTCTTTGTCCAGAATTCGCGCTACTTGAGAGTCCTTCAGATTCAACGCTAGAGCAATTTGATGTTGATTCTTCCCTTCCATCTTGAGACGAATTACATCGGCACGGCGTTGCTCCATCTTGTCGTCCTGGGCGGCTGGTGAGTTATAAGGAGCCTGACCACGATGGCGAATACGTTGCCGGGGGACGCTTTCTCTATCCCTCTGGCTCTGTATCATCTTACTGTGCTGATTACCGAACAACCAGAGATAACGTGACATGCAGTGCTCAGCAGCGTAGATTACCAATTCAACAACCTTATCCATCTTCTCTTGGTTGCCATCTGGTTGAATCATCATATGCATGACCATTCCTATGTGCATCGCAATGGTGGAAATACGCCAACGGATTAGTTTTCTGACCTCGTCATTGGTCTGCCTGGACAAGACAACTTGCTTTCTCTCCCAGTCCTTCAATGCAGACATCACATAGTCAAAATCCTTAATCTCTACCAAATCCACAGCAGTGTCCTCACCGTCATCAGTGGTGAACACGTACTTACGTCGATACTCATCGATGTGGTCTCTGATGAGTTCAAGCTCTTGACCCTCAACAAGGCTGTTGGGAGCGTTATCAATATCCCCACCGAGAGGGTATGCGCACCAACAAACTCTGGAAGCGCCTCCACCTTCAACTGTGGCTATTTTCTTGACGAACGTCTCAACATTGTCTCCCGTGCCAGTGAGAGTTCCGTTAATCACAGCTTCGCAAGATCCATTCTGCCTTTTATTCATTCGCTCACGGCTGACATCATCGTTATCAAATGCCTTACGCAGATAGAACGAGAGGTCTTTGTTCGTGGCAGTTGCTATTTCACTATCGAAGATATAGATGTGAACACCTTGGTTAGACTCCAGGATTTGCTGGAGTCTAGCACTTGAGATGTCAATCCCTACCGTTTGGATAATGAGGTTTTTCTCATCATCTTCGGCATTCAACTTCCGCTTGTCTTCATCGATCACGCGGCGGAATAGCTTCTGATGCACGTTGCGGAATTGGCTCTTGCCGATTCCCGGCAATGCTTCGATGACAACCTGAAGGTTGGGGCGGCGCATCTCATCGCCTCTCTTCTTGGCTGCTACCCGTGAGAAACAATAGGCACCATACATTGAACAGAGGTGGAGGAACATAGCAGGAGCGATGTCAGGATCATACCCGCTAATCACCGATGCGAAGTCATCGGGCAGAGCGTCAAACGGGAAGGGGTGAGTTGCGTTGAATATGTCAAGCCAAGGTCTGTCATAGTCGGATTCAGAGAAACCCTCGTAGTCCTCTTGACTGTCTTGTCTTCTCTCTCGTTCTGCGTCTGCTCGATGGGCTGACTTGGCTTCTGCGACCTTGATTTTAGCCTCAGCCTCAGCTTCGATCTCTTTGATTTTAGCCTCAGCCTTAGCTTCGATCTTTGCAATCTCAGCACCTGCCTCAGTGATTGTCTGCTCTCTCTTTTCTTTGGCCTTTTGTCGCTCTGATACGTATTTCCCAGCGCCTTTAGCGCCTTTATAGGCAGCGACTCCTGTTCCAACCGCAGCAGCGGTTTTCAGGCCCACGCGAACTACGTAACCAAGGTTACCAACGCTTCCTCTATAGCGACATGGTCCGCAACTGGCAGATATCTCGTTAGAGTCATCTGCCCCGGAGGTGTCCTCAATGTTGCTTTCACACTCCTCGCCGTTAACCTCATCGTCATCGGACTCGATAAGGCCATTGGTAAAGAGTGATACTAAGTCAAAAAAATTGTCAAATAAATTCATTTGGTTTTTGGGTTTTGAATAATATAAACGATTGTGTTAACTACAGTAGCTGCGCCAAGCCCAAAAATATTCAACAACTTCTTTCTGTCGTTGTATTTAGGCTCGGAGTTGGCCTCAATAGCATCACCGACATGGTCGTAGTACATTTGCGACTCCTCTTCTTGAACAGAGTACATGGACTGATCCAGAGAGAGACTAACGGCCAGCTTTTTCAATGCCTCATAATCAGTCTCACTGATGTGGTACTGCAAGGTGGATTCGTTCAAACACTCATAAAAGTGGCTTTCTGACTGCTTTCTCTTGCAGATAGAACTTTGATACTGGACATTCGCTTCACCGTTAATTATCTCTCGATGAGCGTTGCCATCCACATATTGGTGATTGCGGAGGATCACAGAAATGGTTTTACTTCTTTTTCTATCGCGCATAGTATATACCATTAATGTGATAAAAAATAAACACAGGGACTTTCCCAGTGTTGCGCCGCCAATACCGACAGCGACTTTTTTAATCTTCTTCATTGTAAATAATTTTTAAAAGCCCCTCGCCGCTAGACGGCTGCCCAACAACGAGGGGCATGCTTAATAAATGGTTGTTATTACTTGTTGCTATTGTACATTTCGTCAAGGATGCCATGGATGACCTGCTCGCGGGTTTGAGCCTCGGTCTTCTCGGCGTTGTTGATACGCTCGCTGTCCTGAGCTGACATGCCGGTAAACATTTTGATTACCTTGTCGGCGACATCGAAGCGGCAATCATCGTCGGCCTCATTGGTCGCATTCATCTTATTGGCTACCCAGCGCCAAATGAAGGTGCCCTTTAGGACCTTGTTCTTGATGCGGGCATCCTTCGCAATACCGAATCCCTCGCATACACCCTCAAAGACTGTTTGATAGGTCTCGAGGTCATCGCTATGACCATCGTCGAAGATGCCGGGTACCTTCCCTCCCATCAGAGCTTCGATGTCTTTCTTCTTCACTTCCTTGCCCTTTGTGGCAAAACCGGCACCCTTAGGGGAAAGACCACGATTGATCTTGCTGGCATAGGCAACTACGGTTGCATTCTCCTTCTCAGTGTCCACAACATCATGAGCTAAGTCTTCAGTTCTGGTCGGTACGTTATCGAGGTTAATGTGGCGGTACTTGTCTTTTAATTCCTTTGGATTAGTAATGTGGCGATAGACGAACGTATACTCAAAGGGCTTCTCGGTTTTGCTATCGCCCTTGCCCTTAGATTTGCGCTTCTCCTCCTTGATGCGCTCAACCTCGGCAAGCCAGGCCCAGAACCTCGTGTTGCCCTCCATGATTACCAGCATGCCAAAGGTCTCCTCGCGGCTCTCAACCAACTTGCCTGTGATGGGGTTGACAAGTACGTAACCGGCATCATAGGCTGCTGTCGCATCGCCAAAGACGGCATTTACAAGCATACCATGCTCTCGGCAGGATTTCTGCTTGGCCTTGATCTGACTCGCGATCTTACGGTTCGAATTGATGATGAGCACCTTCTTCAGGATTCTCTTGTTCAGACGGTGAACCACACGCTCCTTCATCAGCGGATTTTGCTCTTGACCCCTATGTTTGGAGCTGGAATCCTGTTCCTCATCTGCAGGCACTTCGCCAGTCTTATGCTGGTTTTCCATCTCGTACTCACGTGCGGGTACATTGTTAATACTAGTAGCTGCGTTAGCAACTGCTTCCTCGTTCACGGCCTGAGCCTTTTCACTAATCTCAGTCATTTCAAAATTAATTTTGTGCATTGTATAAAATATTTAAAATGTATATAAAATATTCGTTTTTATGTATTCCAGTTATTGTACTGCGCGGCAAAATTAATACTATTTTCCGAACTGGCAATAGTTATTTAAAAATCTATTTTATAGATATTTACGATTCATATATCGCTGTTTTTTAGGTCTGATTTTACTTGAAACTTATTTAAGGCTTATTTATACATTATGTGTATATTATTTCACTTTTAAAGGGTAAAAAGTGAAGTGGCCAAGACAAAGAATCTTTAAATAAATTTTCAACAACATTAACATTTATTAACTTGTTTGGGCGAAAATCTTCATTCGCAGCTTGGTTTTGCAGAAAGAAACTTGATAGTTGCTGGCTTGAGTAATCAAATTGGACGATTTTGCCTGTTTTCTTGCCGATGTCGGCAAAAATGGGTATATTTGCAGCGGATTAATGGATTTTTCTTGCCGATAACGCGATGGAGTATATATCAGTGAAGCAATATGCCGAGAAGTACAATATCTCGGAACGCACCGCCCGCAACTACTGTGCTAGCGGTAAAATTGACGGTGCGTATCTCGTGGGTAAATCGTGGAATGTACCCGATGATGCCGTTTTGCCTGGTCGTAGGAAGAGAGCCAAGACATCACCCCTCCTTGCTGCACTCCAGGAACAACAGGCTGGAAAGGTCAAGGGAGGCATCTATCATCGCGTCCAGATTGATCTCACTTATAACTCCAATCACATCGAGGGTAGCCGCCTGACCCACGACCAAACACGATATATCTTCGAGACTAACACCATAGGTATCACCGACGACGCTATTAAGGTGGACGATATCATTGAAACGGCTAACCACTTCCGCTGTATCGACTGCATCATTGAACAGGCTAATGCAACGTTGACCGAGACATTCATCAAACAACTTCACCTGATGCTCAAGTCCGGCACATCAGATTCCCGTAAGCCTTGGTTCGCTGTGGGAGACTACAAACGATTGCCTAACGAAGTGGGAGGCATGGAAACAGCAGCACCGTCCGACGTTCACCGACAGATTAAAGAGCTGCTGCAAGAATATAATGCCATCAAGAAACATACTCTGGAGGATATTATCGACTTTCATCAACGTTTCGAGGCAATCCATCCATTCCAGGACGGTAATGGACGTGTAGGCCGGCTGATTATGTTCAAAGAATGTCTATCGGCTGGTATCGTCCCATTCATCATCACCGATGACTTGAAGATGTTCTACTATCGAGGCCTAAGAGAATGGCCCCGCATCGAAGGCTTCTTGCTTGACACCTGCCTCACCGCTCAGGACAACTTCAAATCCCTGCTTGACTACTTCCAGATCAAATACCAGAAATAGCATTCTGGCCTATTCCCGTTTACGCTGTAATACCCAATATGTGGAAATGCCTGAGATAGACCATTGCGTTACCTCATAAATGTTGTGATATTGTGGTAAAAGAAACCACATGGGAGCAAAAAATAATAGGCCATTTTCTTGGCTGAACAAGGAAAATAACCTATCTTTGTGGTGGTGATATTTTTTGTACACTTTTTATGTACAGATCTCTTGAAACCCCGATGAATAAAGGGTTTTCATAATTCTCCAAAAATTATGAGTTCGAACCTATATCTGCAATTACCGTGCTGACTTTGAAGTTGCGGTAATGTTTTTGATTATAGGCGATTGTGAAGAGTTATTATGTGCTGGAATATTATAAGACGGGATGGTGGTTAGGCCATCCCGTCTTTTTGATTGTCGTGGGGTGATGGTTATCTTACCATTACCTTGGTTGACTTGGTGGTGCCGTCGGAGTACTTCATGACTACGATGTTCAGGCCGTTGTTGAGGCCGTTGTGGCGGCGACCCTGCAGATCGAAATAGGTGGTCTCGATGACGATAGCATCGCCTGCAAGGGTCTCTTCGATACCCGACTCGCTGTAGTAGATGATGGGAGAGCGCATCTCCTCTTCACCGCCGCGGTAGATGGTCTGCACGCCAAATCTCTCGAAGTCACCACGGTGGAAGTAGATGTAGTGGTTCTCCTTGTAGGCTACGATGTCGTTGTTGGCAAAGGCATAAGGAATCACTGTCATGTCCTCTTCCAGTTCGGGATAGTCCTCGGTGCTGAACACGAGCGGAGTCTCGTCGAGGTAGCAGGTGTAAAACAGCTTCTCGGGCAGGATATAGTTGCCGTCAACGTCAGTGGTGTAGATGTTAAAGCCTGCATATCCCCATGAACCGAAATCGGCTTCGGTGTAGGGATAATACTGGGTCCACACGGGTGATGAGGGGATTGCCGATTTCTCCACGAACTTGTAGAACGTGGGACGCAGGTACTGCTCGTGGGAGAGCACTTCCATCTTGCCTGCATTGATGAGCAAGCCGAGCTCGTCGTTGGCGAATCGGCACTCCTCGGCGTCATAGTCCATGACCATCTCGCTGATTTCATCGGTGTAGATGGTGCTCCATCCCCACTCATCGGTCTCGACGGTGAAGCTGCAAGGCTTGAGATAAACCAGGGTGCTGTAGGTCTGGTCAACACCCAGGAACTGGTTGGTCGCGATGCGGGCCTTGTCACCCTCGATCTGGGCCTTGATGATGCCCTCGGGGATAATTTCGGCAAGGCCTTTCACGTAGAGCACGTTGTCAAGGATGCCGCCCTGGAGAATACGGTACTCGATGTCGGTGGCATAGGGATAGTTGCTGAACACATAGTCGCTGTATTCAACTTCTTCGGGAGCGGTTTGGGGCACTTCGTCAAACGGGTAGAACGTGCAGTCCATGTCACCCTGGCCAGGCCAGGTGAATGTGCCGTCCTCGTTCTCCTCAAGACCACCATAGAGCACGTTGCCGTCTTGAGAAGTGATGCGGCCGTCGGCTTCGATGTTGAACTTGATCTCGCTAACGTCCTCGTCGAGCACATAGGCAGTGTAGGTATACTCGTTGCCCTGCCAGTCGGTGCCGGTTTCCTCAACGGCCTTCAAGGCATAGAGGTAATAGGTATAGAGGCTGTTGGTAGCGCCGTTATCATACCAGAGCTGAGTACAGATCTGACCCGTCTTGACGGAAATGACATTACCTTCCACTTCACCCTTGATCCAAGTGCCGCCATTGCACATGTTAGTGATAAAGTTCTTGAAATAGTAATTGCCGTCAGCACCTTTTACCACATAGGTGCCTTTCTCTTGATATTCGGCAGGAGCAGGCTGGCCCCATACGGGCAGATAGTCGATACCCGAGCGTCTCATCAGTTGCAGCTCGCCTTCGGGCTGAACAAACAGGCTGGAGTCAAGCTCGGTGGGAGCCTCGGCCTTGGGCGCCATGGTGAAAGCCTCGTTGGCGAAGCGCACGTCTTGCTTGATGATATGGGTCTGGCGCGCCTTGACATAGGTGTTGTCCTTGTCCTGGATGTCCCCATAAGGCGATTGGGCAAACATGCTGGCCGTCAGAAATGATGCGAGTAAGAATAGAGTAGTTTTAATTCTCATAATTTGACAAGTTTAGAGGTTATTAATAGAAACGATTGGGCAAATATAGTGTAATTTTTTCTATAATAATAGCATCGAGCCAATAAAAGATGACCTATATTGGCTCGAAGTTGTTCTTTCTGTAAGTTTTAAAGAAAATCAGGCGTATTGGTTAAGGATTCGAAGTCCGCCTAATGGGTGTTCCTGTGTTTTCAGGAGTCCAGGTACCAGCGGTAGAGGGCGGGGACGCCGTCCTCGAGTTCCATGGTGTGGTGCCAACCCAGGGAGTGGAGTTTGCTCACGTCGGTGAGTTTGCGCAGGGTGCCGTCGGGCTTGGTGCTGTCCCACTCGATAATGCCTTGATAGCCGACTGTGGCCTTGACGAGTTCTGCAAGTTGGAGGATGGTGACTTCCTTGCCGCTGCCGATGTTGATGTGGCAGTTGCGCACCTCATCGCCCGTGCCGCGCACGTCGTCGAAGTCGATGTGCTCCAGGCAATAGACGCTGGCGTCGGCCATGTCCTCGCTCCAGAGGAACTCGCGGATAGGAGCACCAGTGCCCCACAGGCACAGGCGGTCCTTGTGGATGCCGTATTTCGCGAGTGTGGCGGTAATCTGACTCTCATCGGCCTTGCCGTCAATGTGCTCGACGGGACGGCGGTTCAGGTCGGCACGGATGCCGTCGATGTCGCCTTCGTTAAGGAGCTTGGCCAGGTGCATCTTGCGTATCATGGCTGGCATGACGTGGCTCGTCTCGAGGTCAAAGTTGTCGCGGGGGCCATACAGGTTGGTGGGCATCACTGCGATGTAGTTGGTGCCGTATTGCAGGTTAAAGCTCTCGCACATCTTCATGCCGGCAATCTTGGCGATGGCATAGGGCTCGTTGGTATACTCCAGCGGTGACGTCAGCAGGGCGTTCTCGCCGATGGGCTGGGGAGCCTCGCGCGGGTAGATGCAAGTGCTTCCCAGGAAGAGCAGTTTCTTCACCCCGTGGCGCCAGCTCTCACCGATGACGTTCTGCTGGATAGCGAGGTTCTGGAAGATGAAATCGGCACGGTACTTCAGGTTGGCCATGATGCCACCCACATGGGCCGCTGCCAGCACGACATACTCGGGCTGCTCCTCGTCAAAGAAACGTTTCACGGCAGCGGCATCCATCAGGTCAAGTTCCTGATGGGTGCGTCCGACGAGGTTGGTATAACCCTTGCTCTGAAGGTTGTTCCAGATGGCACTGCCCACGAGGCCGCGGTGTCCTGCCACATATATCTTAGAATCGCTGTTCATTTCAGATGATAGATTTTCTTGATGTGCTGCATGTCGTGCTCAACCATGATGCGCACCAGATCGTTGAACGAGGTCTTCTGCGGGTTCCAGCCCAACTGGTTCTTTGCCTTGGTGGGGTCGCCCAGGAGCTGGTCCACCTCGGCGGGGCGGAAGTACTTGGGATCCACCTCGACAAGCACCTTGCCCGTCTCACGGTCGATGCCTTTCTCGCCGATGCCTTCGCCCTGCCACTCCAGCTCGATGCCGGCATAGTGGAAGGCCAGAGTGCAGAATTCCCTCACCGAGTGGCACTCGCCCGTGGCGATGACAAAATCGTCGGGCTCAGGCTGTTGCATGATGAGCCACATGCACTCCACGTAGTCGCGGGCATAGCCCCAGTCGCGCAGGGCGTTGAGGTTACCCAGGTAAAGCTTATCCTGCAGGCCGTGGGCGATGCGGGCGGCGGCAAAGGTGATTTTGCGGGTCACGAAGGTCTCGCCGCGGCGCTCGCTCTCGTGGTTGAACAGGATACCGTTAGCACAGAACATGCCGTAGCTCTCGCGGTAGTTCTTCATGATCCAGAACGAGTACAGCTTGGCGCAGCCGTAGGGGCTGCGGGGGTAGAACGGTGTGGTCTCGCGTTGGGGAACCTCCTGCACCTTGCCATAGAGCTCACTCGTGCTGGCCTGATAGATACGGGTCGTCTTCTCGCGCCCTGCGATGCGTACAGCCTCAATCAGGCGCAGGGTGCCCACGGCATCGGTCTCGGCCGTGTATTCGGGCACGTCAAATGATACCTTGACGTGGCTCTGGGCAGCCAGGTTATAGATTTCGTCGGGCTTGATTTTCTCGATGATACGGATGAGCGAACTGCTGTCGGTCATGTCACCGTAGTGCAGATTGATGAGACGGCGCTGCTTCATGTCTCGCACCCACTCGTCGAGGTACAGGTGCTCGATGCGTCCTGTGTTGAAACTGCTGCTGCGGCGCAGGATGCCGTGCACCTCATATCCCTTGTCGAGCAGGAACTCGGCAAGGTAGGAGCCGTCCTGGCCCGTGATGCCCGTGATGAGGGCGACTTTCTGGTTGTTCTCGTTCATATCGTGTTATAATGCGTTGTCTAATTGATTGGGGTCGGGATTGGAGATTTTCTCAATCATCGACGGGTGGACAAAGGTAGTGGCTACGGCGACAAGGCCCTCGACGTTGATGAGCACGCGGCGGTCGCCCTTCACGCGGACAAACACGCCCTCGGCTCCCGCAAACGCACCGCCGATGATGCGCACGCGTTCACCCTGGGCAAAGTCGCCCGGGTCGGGGTTGAGGTAGATGAGTTTCTCGTCATAGGTGCCTGCCACCTTAATGAAGTTCTCCATCTCCTTTTCAGGCACAATGATGGGTGTGCGATTGGCCTTGTCCATGATGTAGCGGATGGGCAGGTCGGTACTTATCTTGTATTCCTTCATGCCGGTGGGCGTGATGTGGATGAAAATCAGGTTATGAACGCTGGGCACGAGGCGCTTGACCATCACACCGTGGCGCTCCTCGCGGCGGTACTGCATGGGCACGAAATTCTGAATGCCGCGGGCATCCAGGTCTTCCTTGACTTTGAGCTCACGGTTATAGGTCACGCGGATGGCAAACCACACCTCCTTTTCGCGTCCTTTTTTCACGATTGTCCTTACTTCCACGAGCGCAAAGTTACTGATTTTTTTGCAACTGGGCACCAATCTGCCCCTTTTCCCGTTATAATTATAAAAACACATCTGATTATGGCAAAGGAAATCAAGAAATGGACCACGCTCGAGAGCCGCTACATCATCCAGCGGCCCTGGTTAACGGCCCGCGTCGATAAGGTGCAGCTGCCCGACGGACGCATCAACCCCGAACACTATGTGCTGGAATACCCTGAATGGGTCAATATCATCGCCATTACCGGCGGGGGAGAGTTCGTCATGGTGCGGCAATACCGCCACGCGATGGACGTGGTGCTCGACGAGTTGTGTGCAGGAGTGGTGGAGCAGGGCGAGGCACCCATCGATGCCGCCAAGCGTGAATTGCTCGAGGAGACAGGCTATGGCGGCGGCACTTGGCGCGAGATCATGACTGTGGGGCAGAATCCCAGCATCTGTGACAACATCACCCACTGCTTCCTGGCCGAGGGCGTGGAACGCGTCAGCGACCAGCAGCTGGATGCCAGCGAGGACATCGCTGTGCAGCTGCTCTCGCGCGATGAGGTCGAGGCGATGCTTCGTGAGAATCGCCAGCTTCAGGCCCTCATGGCAGCCCCGTTGTGGCGCTACTTTGCCGAGCATAAATAATTCAAGATTCCAAAGAGAAATCTTTGGAATCTTGAAGTTTAGAGTTTAGAGTTTAGAGTTTAGAGTTTAGAGTTTAGAGGGGGAGTGTGCAATACTAAGCGGTACTCTCTTTCTTTTTATCTGACTACCTTGGTGAACACGGGGGCTTTTCCCTTCTCAACCAATACATATACCTTTATCTCGCTGGGGGGCGGCATATCGGGCTTGTCCTCTCGCGGCATATCCTTGGCAGTAAATAGGTATTCGGTACCATCGGTGATGGTGCGTGAAGCGGCAGTGATGGCCTTGGCGTTCAGCATCGGGTAGCCATCAACTGCGGCGTCAAAGATGGCAGTCTCCTCGGCGGTCACGGGATGCAGTTCGGGAGACTCCCAAGGCATCTCAAACTTGCCATCGCAGAAAAGACTGGCAGCCAAAAATTCTCCAACCTCCTTGGACATGGCGTCCATGCGTGCGGCACGCACACCATAGCCTGGCAGAATCTCAGTATTTGGCAACCTTTCAACCAGGTCTTGACCACTCGACTCAAGTCCGCCACTGCCAAAGGTGCAGAACGGCACAACCTTCTTGCCGCTCAAGTCAATCTTATCAAGCAAGGTGGCAATGGGGGGCGCATAGGTCCCGAACCAGATGGGATAGCCAAGGAAGATGATGTCATAATCGGCGATATCCGATTTCAAGGGATTAATTTCGGGAGTGATGCCTTTCTCGCGGTCGGCCTTGCAACGGTCAATCGTTGCCTGGAACGCCGTGTCGTAGGGCTCTACAAGAGTAATCTCCTCGATGTCGGCATGGAGGCGCGTAGCGATTTCCTGGGCCACGGCCTTGGTGTTTGACGTTTGGGAGTAGTACAGTACCAGCATCTTGGGAGCCTTTCCTCTTTTGGCCCTCATGCTGTTCTGGCTGCAAGAGGTGGCAACAATCATAGCAAGTGCAGCGAGCATCAATAATTTCATTATTCTCATGTTGTCAGAATTTATAAAGTTGGTTATTCATTTGTACCAAGCGTAGTGATTACTATTGTTGTTCTGGATTTGTCCAGAACTTCTTGGCGTCGGTGGTGACGATTTCATCGTCCGATCTTCCGAACGGTGTGAAGCCTTCGGGCACGATGTTGACATAACGGCCAGGTTCAAAATCCTTGTCGGCTCGGTCCTCCTGGAAGTAATGGAGTGTTTCCCATGATGAGAACCAATAAGTGTTTTTGGCCATGTAGCAATAGTAGTAGTCGTGCTTGGTTGTGGCATCCTTGAAGCCCGGATACATCAGCATCTGCTCACCAGCGGCATACTTGTCACGCATTTCCAAGAGGTTGAGCGGTGTGCCGTTCTGGTCGGTGCAATAATGCCCGTCCATGTCCGAGTCGATGAATGCCCACTTGCCCAGTTCGGGAAGCCACACCTCGTTCACCACATGACAGTCGCTATCATTCTTGTCCTGCGGCATGCAGGTCACAAAACGCGCTGTTAGCCCAGCGGCTTGCATCAGCTCATAATTGAGGATGGCATGCATGCGGCAGTTGAAGCCTGAATTCTCTTCCTTGGTGAATTTCCATAGGTCGATGGCGTTTCTGTGCTCAGGCAAATTACTGGAGTCCACATGAGGGATGCTGGTAGCGACAAACCTGGATATGGCAAGCGCTTTTTCCCACGTCGAGGCATCAGGGCTATAAAGCGAATCCAACTTGAAGTAATTCCTTATCTCCTGAGCACGAGCCGAGTCTTGAACTATGGCGAAGTGATACTGAACTGTATCGGCCTTGAATGGGGACTGCTTGAGCAAATCAACAAATTCCGCTTCTTTGGTAATGACCTCGTTCTCTCCAAAGCTGATGTAATACTTCTCGGAGCTTACCAGATACCAATAGGCACATACAGCCAACACGCCGATGATGGCAAAGAGGCCCACCAAGATGCGGAAAAGATACTTCAGGAACTTCATACTTAATTATAGTTTTGTAAAAATCAGTTGCAGAATTACAGCAGGCGGCCGTGGTCGTTGTAGCTGTAGTAGCGGTTGCCGCGGCACACGATGATGTGGTCCACCAGCTGGATGTCCATCACCTTGCAAGCCTGGTGGACGCGTTCGGTCAAGCGGTCATCCTGCAAGCTGGGATTGGAATTGTCGCTGGGGTGGTTGTGGGCCAGGATGATGCCCGATGATAGGCGTTCGATGGCGGGTCGCAGGATCATCTTGATGTCGGCCACGGTCATGGCAGTGCCTCCGCTGCTGATGCGCACACATTCCTCCACTTGCTTGGCGTGATTGAGCAAGACGACCATGATTTCCTCATGATCAAGGTGCTCCATGCGTGGACGCAGGTAGTTGTAGGCATTCTCGCTGCTCGTGATCTTGAACCGCTCCTGGAATTCTTCCTGCTGGTAACGACGCGCCAGTTCCAGTGCAGCAAGTATCTCGATGGCCTTGACCTCGCCGATACCGTGGTAGTTCTTCACCAGGTTGTTGATGCCCTTGCGGGCGATGAGGTAGAGTTTGTCGTCGTTGTCGCGCAGAATGCGCTGGCACAGGTCAACCACCGACTCGCCAGGTGTGCCCACCCTCAACAGGATGGCCAGCAGCTCGGCCGTTGACAGGCTGCCGAAGCCATGCTACTTGGCCTTCTCGCGAGGACGGTCCTCCTCGGGAACGGTTTCCTTGATGCTACGGCTCATAGTCGGTGCCTGCTTGATGTGCTCCTTCTCCTCCATTGATTATTAACACTTTACGATTGAAACCTAAAACCCCGATGACCTACTTCCCCTTGCGCATCATCACTTCCTCGTTGATGTCGCGGCCATGCTTGAGCAGGATTTTCCAGACATAGGCCTTGATGAAGCCCCAGCCGTAGCTGCACAGTTGCGTGAAGCTTGATGCCACGGCAAGGCAGGCAATCTTCAGACTGCGGGTCTCGATAAGGGCCACTACCCATAGCATCACGGCATACAGCAGGATGGGCAGGATGAACCACCATTTCCACAACGAGAGCAGCAACAGCATCACGCAGCCGATGAGGAAGACAGCGGGAAGGCAGTGAACAAGCTTGAGGCTGTCGGGGTAGAGCAATTTCAACGTGATGCGTGACATACCGAACACATAGGTCTGGCGCGCGAATTTCGCGAGGCTGGTGCGCCGCTTGTGATAGACGAATGCGGGACGTATCAGGCGGATGTTGAAGCCGGCCTGGCGCACGCGTGTGCTCATGTCGATGTCCTCGCTGAACATCTCGCGGAAACCGCCCACCTTATTATATACTTCCCTGGAGTAACCCATGTTGAACGAGCGGGGCACGAATTTCTCCATCTGTACCTTGCCGCCGCGAATGCCGCCCGTGGTCAGCAGCGACGTCATCGAGAAGGAGATGGCCTTCTGCACATCGGTGAAGTCGTCGCTTGCAGCGTCAGGGCCACCAAAGCATGGCACATAGTTGTTGGCCAGCTCACGGCCCAACGTCTTGAAGTAGTCGGGCGGAATCACGCAATCGCTGTCAAAGAACACAAAGTATTGACCCGTGGCATGCTCCAGGCCGTAGTTGCGCGCGATGGAGCGTCCCTCATTGGCCTTATAGAAGTAGCGCAGGTCCAGTTCATTGCTGTAGCGCAGCGCGATGTCCTCGCAGCGCTCGGTCGAACCGTCCTCCACCAGGATAATCTCAAAATCCTTGTCCGTCTGGCGGGTGAGGCTCCGCAGCAGATCCTCCACCTCGTCACGCCGGTTATACACCGGCACAATCACTGAAAAATATGGCATCTCTAAATTGGAATCTTTTTAATTATACTGCAAAAGTAAGCAAAATCATTGTCATAAAAGCCCATTCTTGTCCAAAAATGCGCGTTCCACGGCTTTCAGGTGAGTGGAGTAGACGCCTAAAATGCCATATATTGTTAAATAATTGGACACTGAGGGTAGAAAAACGTAAGTTTTTGCGGATTTTTTTGTTAAAAAGTATTAGTTAATCAAAAAATCGTTATCTTTGCGGTGTGGGTTGTTATCCAACGGATGAAAGGGTACGCGGTCATGGACCGTTTTTCCAGACTTCCACCGAGGATCCATTAAACCGAGAAAATCAGTGAGCAGAGCGCACTTGCTGTTTAATAATACCTTAGAGATAATCAACATCAATCCACCGTCAGGTTCAAGTCTGCTCTCGCTTGGGCCTGACGATGGGTTAACTAATTGTTTACTGTATGAAGAGACTTTTATCAACTCTCATGGCAATATGCCTCATTACTATGAGTGCATGGGCCAACAAGACCGTGAATGGTAAGGTCGTCAGTGCAAGTGACAATGAGCCGCTGATCGGTGCCACCGTTCAAGCTGTCGGCTCATCACAGGGTACTGCAACCGACCTTGACGGTCAATTCACAGTAACTGTCAATGACGAGGTGACGCAGCTCAAGATCAGTTGCTTGGGCTACAAGACCCAGATTGTTGCGGTTTCGAGTTTTGTAACAGTCGCCCTTGAGGAAGACAACACCACTCTTGAAGAGGTGGTTGTTACAGCCATGGGCATCACACGCAAACAGAAGTCCCTCGGTTATGCCGCACAGCAGGTAAAGGCCGAGGACATTACCGGTGCTCACACTGGCGAGGCCATGAGCTCGCTGAGCGGTAAGGTGGCAGGTCTGCAAGTGCAGTCCACAGCCAGCGATCCTGGTGCTGCCAACTCGGTTATCATCCGTGGTTTCAGCTCCATCAACGGTAGCAACCAGCCGCTGTATGTTGTTGACGGTGTGCCCCTGCAGAGCACAACAGTGACCACCCAGGGTCACGCTCAGGCTGCCGGCGGTATCTCCAGCATCTCGCCCAACGACATCGAGAGCATGACCGTGCTGAAGGGTGCCGCCGCTACCGCGTTGTATGGTAGCCGTGCTGCCAACGGTGTCATCATCGTGACCACCAAGCAAGGTCGCAACGGTATTGGCCGCAACTTCTCAATTGAGTACAATGGTAGCGTTCAGGCCCGTCAGATTGCCATGTTGCCCAAGTTCCAGAACGGCTGGGGACAGGGTTGGAACGGCGCTCAGACCTTTATTGAGAACGGTTCGTGGGGTCCTGCTCTGGATGGTAGCCGTCAGATCTACGGTCCCATCTGGAATCACACCCAGTTGATACACAACTATGATGCCAAGGAGAATAACGTTCGCGACTTCTTTGATCTGGGTTGGTCTCACAACCACAGTATTGCCTTCAGCGGCGTTTCCGGTGACCAGAAGGTGAACTATTACATCTCCTATAACTACTTGGGCGATGATGGTATCCTTCCCTATGACCACGATACCTATACCCGCCACACCCTTGATTTCCGTAGCGGCTTTGAGGCTACCGATTGGTTGAGGCTCACTTCTTCTATCAGCTATGCCAAGTCGAACAATAATCTGGTGGGTAGTTTCCAGGGTACCTCGGTAATCGATGGTCTTCTTGAGTTGCCGCGTGATATCAGCATCGTGGATATGAAGGACACCAGCAGCCCGTTCTTCACCCCCGAGGCCTACTTCACCCCTTACGGCATCACCAACCCCTATTGGGCTATTGAGAACAACTACAACCATGTTGACTCCAAGCAGTTGCGTGGTAAGGTTCAGGCCGATATCAATCCGTTCAAGGACCTGACGCTGACCTATCGCTTCGGTTTTGACTACACCGACTTCGACCGCAAGATCGGTTATCCCCAGATTAACCTTGATGACGCGCTCATCGATGAGGACTATGGTTATGCTCCCAGCAACATGAACCAGGATGGTTATGTTTATGCCGCCTACGGCCGCCGCTATGAGTTGAACCATGATTTCCTTGCCGACTACACCCGCAACTTCCTGGACGAGAAGCTTAGCCTTGCTGCTATCGTGGGTGTGAACCTCAACGAGCGTTATGCCACCTCGATGGTGGGTGAGACCGATGGTCTGACCTTTGAGACCGGTTTCTGGGATCTGAGCAATGGCGCCACCAAGGCCACGCTGACTGAATCTCAGAGCAAGCGCCGCCAGGTGGCTCTGTTCGGTGACTTGACCCTGGGTTGGGACGATATGGTGTTCCTGAACCTCACGGGCCGCAACGAGTGGTCTTCCACTCTGCCCATCAACGCCAATAGCTTCTTCTATCCTGGCGCAACATTGAGCTGGATTTTCACCCGCTTGATTCCTTCAAACAGCATTCTTAACTTCGGTAAGGCACGTTTGGCTTACGGCCGCACTGGTAACGATGCTGATCCTTATATGGTAGATCCCCGCTTCATCCAGGGTGTTGCCTATGGTTACTACAGCGGTACCGACTTGACGTTCCCGTTCAATGGTATCAACGCTTTCCAGGCTTCGACCACCGCTGGTTCCAGCAAGCTGAAACCTGAGATGACCACCGAGTTTGAGGCTGGTTTGAACCTGCAGTTCTTCAACAGCCGCTTGGGCATCGACGCTACCTATTATACCCGTACCACCAAGGACCAGATCTTCACCCTGCCTGTTGACCCGTCAACCGGTTTTAGCTCGGTGGTGACCAACTTTGGTAAGGTTCGCAATCGTGGTGTCGAGTTGCTCGTTAACATGACCCCCGTGCTGCTGAACAACTTCCGTTGGGATTTGGGCTTCAACATTGCCATTAACCGCAACAAGGTGCTCTCGATGCCTTCGAGTCTTGAGGGTGGCAAGGTAACCATCTACAGCTTCTCGGCTGGTGATGACGCCGTTTACATGTATGCCGAGGAAGGCAAACCCATGGGTTCCTACTACACTTATCTGCCTGAGACCTATACCGATGAAAAGGGCGTGGTTCACCCCGTTGTTGACTCAGCAGGTCAGCCCATCCTCAGCTCTGAGGTGCTGGATACCGGCAAGGACATGAACAACAAGTGGACTGGTGGTGTCACCACGGCAATCAGTGCTTATGGCCTGACGCTGAGTGCAGCCCTGGATATCCGCTATGGCGGCCACATGTTCTCTCGCACCAAGAACCTGATGCAGTTCACCGGTAACGGTACCGTAACGACCTATAACCAGCGTCGTCCGTTCATTATTCCTGGTAGTGTCATTGACAATGGTGACGGCACTTACAGCGAGAACACCACACCTATCATGGTGAGCGACGGCAGCTATCAGGACTACTTCAACCTTTATGGTTGGGGCCACGGTGGTGAGGCCTATCTGCTTGACCGCAGTTTCGCTAAGCTCCGTAACCTGAGCCTCACTTGGGAACTGCCCAAGAACTGGGTTAAGAGCATGAAGCTGAGCAAAGTCGCTCTGACCTTGTTCGGTAATAACTTGTTCACATGGACTGCAAAGGGTAACTTATATGTTGATCCCGAGTCCACGACTACCGGTACTGACCTCGAGGGTAACTTCGGTGAGCTTTACAGCAACCCGTCTTGCCGTGTCTATGGTTTGAACCTGACCATTAAGTACTAATTTAACAATGAGGAGAAAGATTATGAAAAAGATATTTTTTGCAAGTCTTCTGATCCTTGGATTGTCATTGACGTCCTGTGATGATTACCTGGACATTAACAAGGATCCCAACTCTCCCTCTCAGGAGAATATGACCCCCGATATGATGTTACCGGCAGTGGAAGTGAACCTTTGCCATAGCTATGGTGACTTCCTGCGCACTGTTGGCGGTTACTTCACTCAGTACTATGCACAATACTTCGGAACCAGCAATTATCTGGATTACAGTCAATTCAATATGAGCCCCACGCGCTCGAGCAGCACTTACACTCAGCTCAACACGCGTGTGCTCAACAATATCAAGACTATCCGTGACCTGGCTAAGGCCGACGAGGACTGGGGTACCTATCTGGCTGCTACTGTCCTGCGCGCCTTCACCTATCAGGTGCTTGTGGACTGCTACGGTGAGGTTCCCTATACCCAGGCTCAGAACCTGGATTACCTCACTCCTGAATATGACGAGGGTACTGTCATCTATGACGGCATCCTTGCCGAGATTGATGAGGCTTTGGATAAGGTTAGCGGCACCGAGCAGGTGGCAACAAGCCTTCTGTTCCCGGGCGCTAACGCTTCGAGCTGGATTAAGTTTGCCAACGCCCTCAAGCTCCGCATCCTCACCCGTGAGAGCGGCGTCAAGGACGTGAACGGTCTGATTGGTGCTCTCATCGACGAGGATAACTTCCCTTCAAGCAATGTTGAGTTAGCCAATTGCTGGAAGAATGAGGCTGGCCAGGCCAACCCCTTCTTCATGGAGGATGCGTTTGCCAGCTACGGTGCATCACAGCAGAATATCGTCTTGAACATCGCTCTGCTTGGCACCATGGCTGATTACGAGGATGCCCGTCTGGAGGCTTACTTCTCGCCCAATAGTAATGGTGTTTACACCGGTAGCGTGAGCGGTACCAACTTCAGTACCACCGCCAGCTACAAGGCATCATACTGGTGCCGTCCCAATGCCCACTATGATGACCCCGTTGTCCTGATCAGTACCTCGGACGTGAACTTCTACATCGCTGAGTACTATGCCAAGAACAACGACGCCGAAATGGCTCAGCTGTACTATCGCAAGGCTATTGAGGCCTCGTTTGATAATGCTGGCGTGAGTGGCGCCGATGCCGCTATCGAGGCTTACCCCCTCGGCTCCAACTGGAAGCAGGCCATCGGTATTCAGAAGTGGGTTGACCTCTCGGGTTACAACAGCTTCGAGGGCTGGTGTGAATTGCGCCGTCTGGGTTATCCTGCCATGGGAGCTGTAACTGGCGATCAACTCTACAACGAGCAGACCGATTCTTACAACCCCAACCTGTATGTGCCGGGCACTTTGTATAAGCCCATCAAGTGCAACACGGCCCTGAATGGCGGCATCTTGCAGCGCTTCCCCTATGCAGAGTCATCGGCTAACCGTAACCAGAACACTCCCGCCTATCCTGGTGATAGCGAACCCGTATTCTGGGCTAAGTAATTCTAATTTCAGTTAATTCTAAATTAAGAAATATGATTATGAAGAATTTAAAATATTTGGCAATCGGAGCCTTGGTGGCATTGTCGCTTACCTCTTGCAACAAGGATACCGAGGGGCTGACCGATATCCTCTACTATCCTGTTATCACACTGGAAGGTGATGACATTGTACTGCTGTCAGTCGGTGATAAATATGAGGAACCGGGTTACTCTGCTGCCTTGGGCGATGAAGATTACACCGCCAATGTGAAGGTGTCCACTGACCTTGACACCAGTGAGCCAGGTTTCTATACCGTAACCTATTCGGCGGTTAATCCCGAGGGATTCGCGGCCACGGTAACGCGTGAGGTGTGGGTAAAGAACCCAGGCCATTTCAACAACATCTATTTGGCCGAGTGCTGGCATGCTACCAATCCTGCCCGTCACTATTACGATTCTCCTATTAGCATTTCAGCTGTGGATGAGAGTCAAGGCCTCTACATCATCAGCGATGTGTTGGCTGGCTACTATGCTTATGGTATCTACCCGCAGTACAGGAACACCTACGACTTCTTTGCCGAGGCGTTGCTGCAACTCGATGGCACCGATATCACCATGCTGGAAGAGGGTGATTGGTACTTCTATGACGGTGAAGACCCCGAGGAAATGTATGATGGCAAATGGGATCCCGAAACGGGCATTGTGACCTATCGCCTCAACTACTATGTGGGTGGCGGTGTGATACTCACTCCCATCGAGTAAGCCACTTTGGCCTAATTTGATTATTAATCAATAAATGAGAATTTGATTATGAAAAAGACAATATATTCATTATTGATGATGGTGGGCGTGCTGGTAGCATTCACATCATGCGAGAAAGAGGAAATTGGTAACACTGCCGGAGTAGAGACCGCTGGTGAGTGGCACATCATGGTTGCCGCTGTCGATCCTAGTGGCGAAGTGATGGATGCCGATGTGTTCGGTGACGGCGCTTACAACATCCAGACCTGTAACACTGCCGCCAACGTGAGCAATAAGATGTTCATCGTTGACCAGGTGTGCTACTATTTCCCCTATCAGGTGGAAGTGGATGTTGATCCAGTCAACTTGACCTTCCAGGTTTCCAATGGTGAGAACCTTTACGGTGAAGGCGATTACGGTGGTGGGACTGTCTCGATTACCGGCGGTAAAATCGTGAAGAATGGCACCAAGACTCCCAGTGGCATGCCTGCCGACTACATCGAGTTCTATGTCAGCTTCAGTGACGACCTGATTTTGGAGCAATACCTGCCTGAAGGCACTCGCTATAAAGTGACCGGTTTCCGATACACTGGATTTGTTGAGGACGAGTAAGAACCATTAGGTCACTTGACCTGCTCAGAATAGTTATGGGCCATCCGGCAATTCGGATGGCCCATAACTTTATTTTGTCGAGAATAGAGGGGTAGGGAGTGCAATCAGCCCTTGCTGGTCATGATGTCGAGAACCATCTGGTCGGTGGCGCACATGGCGTCGGCACCAATGACGGTCAGGTTGCGGATGGAACGGTCCACGTCATCGTCAATGATGCCCTCGGCACTGGTAACGTAGCGGCCCTCCATGGCAAGCACGGCACTGAGCAAGGCGGTCGATACGCCTGAAGTGATTTTCAGGGCACAGCTGGGCTTGGCTCCGTCACAGATCATACCCGTCAGGTTGGCTATCATGTTCTGTACAGCGTGGCAGATGCGGCTGTAGTCACCACCCATCAGGTAGGTGATGCCGCAACTGCTGCCAATGGATGCCACCACGCAGCCGCACAGGGCACTCAGTTTGCCCAGACTCTGCTTGATGTAGATGGCGGTGAGGTGGCTCAGCGTCAAGGCGCGAATGGTCTCCTCCTCGGTGTTCTCATTCTCGATGGCATAGACGGCGACAGGATTGGTGGCACAGATGCCCTGGTTGCCCGAGCCACTATTGCTCATTACGGGAATTAAGGCGCCACCCATGCGGGCATCACATGCAAGCGCTGTCTTGGACAGGATGCGCGAGAAAATCGTGTTGCCAAAGATGCCGTGGCTCAGCGGTCTGTCCAGCGTCTTGCCCAGGCAGTGGCCGTAATTCTCCTTGAGCGACTCTTGGGCGGCCTTGAGGTTGAAGTCGCGGGTGCTCAGTATAAACCTGATCTCGTCGATGGGAGCCTGCATGGCAAAGTCATAGACCAAGCGCAGGTTCAACGCGATATCGCCCTCGCAGTCCTCACTGCTGTTGCCGGCTTGCTGGTCGAGAAGCACCTCGTCATCGTGGGTGACGCGGACAAATCGGGTGTGTGAACCCTGGATGATGGCCGTTGCGGTATGGCCGCCACCCTCGCACAGCACCTCAACATACAGCTTGTCGCACTCACCTTGCTTCAACTGGATATCGATGCGGCCCTCTTCGATATACTGTTTGCCCTGTTCAATGGCCTCGGGGCACACGTCCTTGATGACCTCGAGCTGGTACTCGCTCTTGCCGATGATGGCACCCAGGGCGATGGCGATGGGCAGGCCTATCATGCCGGTGCCGGGAATACCCACGCCCATGGCGTTCTTCAGTATGTTGGCGCTCAGCAATGCTGTGATTTTCTCGGGACGGCAGCCCAATGCCTCGGTGGCACGGCTCACACACAATGCCACTGCCATCGGCTCGGTACAGCCCACTGCAGGGACAACCTCGCGCTTCATCAACGCGATAATCTGCTCTCTAACGTTCTTCTCAATCATATTCTTGTTTATTCAAAAAAGAAAACAATAAATACAATAATGACAATTATTTAAATCATTGTATTTGTTGTACTTATTGTTTTCCTTTTGTGGTTTATTCTTTAAATTTGGTCAAGCCGCCGGCCAGGAAGTCGAGGAAGGCGGGAACATCCTCCTTGTAGCTGAACGAGCCGCTCAGGGCGTTGCCCTGCGGATCCACGCACACATAGAACGGCTGGGTGTTGCTACCGAACTTGTAGCGCTGCAGGTAACTCCACTTGTCGCCGATGGTGCGCAATGTGCGCTTCTCGCCTGTAGCCTCGGTCACCTCGATGGGCTCGGGCAACGGGCGCTTGTCGTCAACAAACAGGGAGATGAGCACATAGTCTTTATTGAGTTTGTCGGCCACGCTGGGATCGGTCCACACGGCAGCCTCCATTTTGCGGCAGTTCACACAGCCGAAACCAGTGAAATCCAGGAAGACGGGTTTGCCGGCTGCTGCAGCTGCGGCCATGCCTTGCTCGTAGTCGGTATAGGCTGCACGCACTTCCTTGGTATTGAGGTTGAAGTCCTGGGTGTTCATGGGCGGAGCAAAGGCGCTCACGGCCTTGCACGGTGCGCCCCACAGGCCAGGAATCATATAGATGGCAAAGGCAATCGAGATCAGTCCGCCCATGATGCAGATCACGGGCATGGGCTTGGTTTCGTCGCCGGGCATGACGATGTCACTCTGGAATTTGAGTTTGCCGATCAGGTAGAGGCCAAGCAGACCGAAGATGGCGATCCACAGGCACAGGAACACCTCGCGGTCCATCAGGTGCCAGCCGTAGGCCAGGTCGGCCACCGAGAAGAACTTGCAGGCAAATGCCAACTCGATGAAACCGAGCACCACCTTGAGGATGTTCATCCAGCCACCCGACTTGGGAGCTGACTTCAGCCACGAGGGGAACAGGGCAAACAGCGTGAATGGCAATGCCAAAGCTAAGGCGAAGCCCAGCATACCGATGGCGGGACCCCAGAAGTTACCCGAGGTGGCGAAGTCCACCAGCAGGAAACCGATGATGGGACCCGTGCACGAGAACGAAACCAGAGCCAGTGTGAAGGCCATCAGGAAGATGGACAGCAAACCGCTGGTGTTGCTGGCCTTGTTGTCGACAGCATTGGACCACTTGCTGGGAAGCTTAATCTCGAACATGCCGAAGAACGACAGCGCGAATACCACCAGCAGCAGGCACAGGAAGATATTAAACACGGCATTGGTCGATAGCGCGTTCAACGCACTGGGACCGAAGATGGCAGTCACGATAAGACCCAGCAGCAGGTAGATGACCACAATCGAGATGCCATAGGTGATGGCATCCTTGATGCCTTTTTTCTTGTCATTCTTGGCGCGCTTGAGGAAGAAGCTCACCGTCATCGGGATGATGGGCCAAACGCACGGCGTGAACAGTGCCACCAATCCGCCCAGCAGACCAAGCAGGAAGATGTACCACAACGAGCGGCCTCCGCTTGCGCCATCGGTACCGTCAAATCGCTGGATGTCGCCCACCACAGGCTTCCACAGCGCATCGTGGTCCAGCGCGGCCAGGGCTGCGCTATCCACCGGGGCTCCCATCGCGGCGCTGTCGGCTGCGGCTGCGGCAAGGGCTGCCAACGAGTCGGCTTTGGCCTTGGCTTCGGCTTCAGCCTTAGCCTTGTCATCTTCCTCCTTGTTCTTGTCGGCATCACCATCCACGGCGGGTGACTTGCCGGCCTTCTTGAGGCTCACGCTCGACGGGGGCAGACACGACTCGTCATTACATGCGCCATACTCCAGGTCACAGTCGATATCATAATTGGGCTTGGTGAATTTCACCTTCTGTACAAACTGCACATTGTTTTCAAAGAAGCGCAATTTGGCGCCGAACATCTCGTCAAACTGCGAGATTTCCTTGCCCACGGGTTTGAGTTTGCCCACTGGCTCCACGCCGTCCTTCTTGTGAAAGACGATGTTGGCCTCGGTGGGACCCGCGTCACCCAGGTTGGTGGAGTATACGTGCCATCCCTTGTCAATCTTACCCGTGAAGACGATTTCGCCCTCGCTGGTTCCGTTAGTCTTTAATTGAGAGGTGAAGGTTACAGGATTAGCCATTTGGGCGGCGGCCATCAGCACGACCGTCACCATCGTTAATAATGTTGCAATCTTTTTCATATACAATTTGGTATTCTGGTTACATTTTGACCGACAAAGATACTTAAAGACGAATACAATGGCAAGAAAAAACGCTTTTTTCTCGCATCTATGTACCATGGGCAGTCCGCTTCCACAGTAATTACGTGAAATGCCTCCCCGCATTGATGCCAAATTGCCCCCGAAAGTTGAATGGGCGCTTTCGGGGGCAATCCATGTATTGCTATGTAGCCGATTGTTTACTGGAAGGCATTCTCGCTGAGGCCCTTGCCGCCGATGGCAAGATCCTTCATGTATTCGGGAACAGGCTTACCCAGATACTTGTCCACATAGAGCTTGGCCAGGTACTGGCCGAGCATGAAGCCATGACCACGCAAGCCAGTGAGCAAGCCCACCTCGGGATCGATAATGTAGCGCGGCTCGATGTAGTAGCCGGCCCACACGGCGTGAAAGCCGACGGATGCCAGATTAGGTATCCACTGGGCAAACATCTCGCTCACGATCTGGAGGAATGCCTGGCTGTTGTATTTCAGGTTCTGGCGTGCCTCATAGGGATCGCAGTCGGGTGACGCGCAGCCGATGATCTGTCCCGTGTGCAGGAACTGCTGACCGTAAACGGCGTTGAAGCCCTTGTAGTGACGTCGGTCGATAATCATGTCGAGCGAGTCACCGTTGACACCCATGTTGGGCAGTCGGCGGGTGATGAACGCCTGGTGCTTGACTGGGTAGAGCTGGGTGTCGATGCCGAGCATGTCGGTAAACTTCTCTGAACCCCAACCCATGGCGTTGACAAAGTGGTCACACGTGTATTCCACGTAGTGCTTGTCGTGACGGCGCACCAGCACGCGGTACTTGTCACCAACGCGCTGCACGTGCAGCACCTCGCAATCCTCGAGCACCTCGCCGCCATGCTGCTTGCCCACGTTGCGCACATAGTCGATAGTGCGTCCGGGTGTGGCCTGCCAGCAGTTCATCGAGATCAAGGCGTGGCTGTAGATGTTATCGTTGGGATTCCAGTAAGGCGAGATTTCCTTGGTGAAGTCCTTGCGGTCAATCATATAGGCCTCGCTCCAGGCGCGTGAAGCGTCCAGTGAACGATAGGTGGCGTCATCGTGCACGAGGTTGACATAGCGGGTCATCTTCAGGTCGATGTTGCAATGCTGCTGGTCGTCACGGAAGATTTCCAGGTTGTGCATGGCGATGTCACTGATGTCGGGGTTGGAGAATGCGGGACGTCCGCCGCCGATGCAGCGCCACGTCGAACCGCGGTCATAGTTGACCAGGACGACGCGTTTTCCGGCTTCGGCAAAGTAGCGGAATGCAGCGCTACCGGTCATACCGCCGCCAGCAACGAGGATTTCGGTCTCGGCCTTCTCGATGACGGAACCGTGTTCAAAGACGAAGGTCTCCTTGGTTTCTCCATTGTATACATCGCCCAGGGTGACCTGGTTGGCCAGCGGTGCACGAGGTGTGCTGTCTCCAGTTACCTCGATGCCATGGGAACGCAGGATCTGCTTGGCGCGCGACACACAGCGCTTACCACGGCAGGGACCCATACCCATGCGGGTGGTGTGCTTGAGCTCGTCCACCGAGATGTACTTGCGGTCACCGATGACGGCAAGCAGCGTCTTCACGTCCACATCCTCGCAGTGGCAAACAAAGGCCTTGCCTTCCTCGGGGTCGGTGAGGGGACGCAGGTTCAGTGGCTCGGGATAGCGCTCCTTGAGGATGAAGCCCTTCACGCCGTTCAGGTCCTCCACCTGGGTCGCCTGGACGCGTGCCACATTGGTCTTGTTGTCTTTCTTGAGCACTTTCTCGATGACACCCTCGCCCACCTTGGCGCCGTTGTCATCAACCAGGAAGACTTCCTTGCCCTCTTCCACCTCATATTCCACGGGCAGGAACACAACATTCTTGCGCTTGTCGTAGCCGAAGATGGCCAAACCGGGACAGTGGTTCACACACTGCATACAGCCGATACACTTGTCGTAATCGACCATCGGTACCGATGACGTTGTGGGCTTGGTAATGGCGCCCTGCGGACATGCAAATGTACAGGGATTGCAGGCGAAGCCGTAGAGACAGTTGATCTGCACATAGGGCTTCAGGGCCATGCGCTCCTCGCTGGGGATGCACGGAGCTTCAAGCAGACGCACTGGGCGCTGCTGTGAGTCGATATACTGGCGGGAAACCTCGAGGTAATCCTCATAGGGGAAGCGGAGACCCAACTCCTGGGCCACTTCATAGGCCACCTGCTTGCCACGCAGCACGGCACTGGTGCCCTCGCCGATGCGAACGGCATCGCCAGCGCCATAGACATTGCGGCCAAATACCGAACGGCCCTTCACGAGCAATTGGTTGTCGGGAATCAGACCCGTGCAGATGTTGATAATGTCGATGTCATCAATCACGCGCTCGGTGCCGGGGATGGGCTGGAAATTCTTGCACTCGGCAATCACGGCGCCGGTAACGCCAGTGTAGTCCTCGTTGGGAATGGCGCGGATGAGCACGTGTGAAGTCATGATGGGAATGCCCAGACGGCGCACGCGGTTGGCTTGAACGGGGAAACCACCCTCGTGGTCCATACCCTCGATGATGGCCTTGATGGTCGCTCCGGCCTGCATGGCCTGGTAGCTGGTGAGGTAGCCGATGTTGCCGGCACCCACGGTGAGCACGCGCTTACCCAGCAGGGTGTGCTCCTGGTTCATCATCTTCTGGAACACCGCGGCGGTGTAAACGCCCGGCACATCATCGTTCTCGAACACGGGCATGAAAGGCACGGCACCGGTGGCCACTACCAGATGATCGGCGTCGATGTAGCTCACCTCCTGGGTGACGATATTCTTCAGGGCGATGCGGCGACCTTCGAGCAGGTCCCACACGGTATTGTTGAGCAGAATGCCGTCATGATTGTCACCAGCAAGGGTCTTGGCGATATCAAAGCCACGCATTCCACCAAACTTCTGCTCCTTCTCAAAGAAGAAGAACTGGTGGGTCTGCATGTTGAACTGGCCACCCTCGGTCGCATTGTTGTCCACCACAATGTTGGGGATTCCCAATGCCGTGAGTTGCTCGCGGCATGCCAGACCGGCAGGGCCGCCACCGATGATGGCAACCGTGGTCTTGTAAATCTTGGTCTCACTGGCAGCACGGGCCTTGCCCTCGGGCATATAGTCCTTGGGAATCTCGCGCACCTCTTTCACGCCGTCAACGCTGGTGATGCAGATGCGGCGCACCTGGCCATCGACAAGCATCTCGCAGGCACCGCACTTGCCGATACCGCACTCAAGACTGCGGTTACGGCCTGTAGTACTGTGGCTGTGCACGATAAGCCCTGCTTGATGAAGGGCGGCGGCGATGGTTTTCCCTTTTTGGCCGCGAACGGTTCTCCCTTCAAACTGGAATTCCACGTATTCTTCTTTTGGTAGGTCAAGAATAGGATGATTTTCAATTTTAAACATACATGATAACTGTTTAATGGTTGTTGGTTATTGTTGTTATTGTTTCTGTTTCAGCTATTTGATCTCCATCGGGAGGCATAAGGTAATCCTTTCATACCATGAATCCCGCGGGGTGGAGGAGGAACATTCCATTATGCCTTGTCACCCGCAAGGACGCCACATGGGACAATACCACGCTCAATCACGTGGCAGATTTCAGGTACTCTATGTTCTCTACTGTGACGTGACACGTCGTAGAGGATTTCAACAGTTGAATTGCAAAGGTAGTCACTTTTTATTAATAGTGCAAAATGATAAACGGAATATTCGATAAAAAGACAGAAATCTCCCCGATTATCATTCAAAAGGAAAGTAAAGCGAACATAATTGAGAAAAATGATACTGTTAGTATTGGCGGTTTTTTATTACCTTTGTAGCCTATCAATTCATGTAATTATGAAAAGGAGTAGATTTTTGGCGTTTCTGATGGGCTTGACGGTGTTCAGCGCTGTTCATGCCGTGCCCATCAACGAGAATCAGGCTAAGTCGATTGCCGTTGGTTTTATGGCACGCCGGGCGTTTTCGGGTCCTGGTTTGGAATTGGCACTGCGGGCGCCACGCCTGGGTGATGCGCCGGCCAGTCAAGCGGCATATTATGTGTTCAACTCCAGTGATGGGCAGCAGGGCTTTGTCATCGTGGCCGGTGATGACCGTGTCCCTGTTGTGTTGGGTTATAGTGACCATGGAAACTACAATCCCGAGGATGCCCCCGAGGCGCTCAAGGCGTTGCTGGATGGTTATAGCGAGCAAATCGAGGCGCTGGATTATGGTGCTGAGGCTGCTCCCACCTTGAAGGGCCGTTCCTCCATCAGCCCGCTCCTGCCTACCGCTTGGAGTCAAGGCAATCCCTACAATATCATGCTGCCCCAGTTCCAGAACGGCAATCATGTCTTGACAGGCTGCGCCGCCACGTCCATGGCTCAGGTGATGCGCTACTGGCGGTGCCCGCCCAGACCCACCCAGACGATACCTGAGTACACATCCTCGACATTGGGCTTCTATATGCCCGCATTGCAGCCTGTGGACTTCGACTGGGACAACATGCAAAACAATTACCTGACGTCAGAACCCCAGAGCCAATCCGCCATCGCGGTGGCCACGCTGATGCTGTATTGCGCGCAGTCTATCGAGATGGACTTCAAGAACAATGCGTCGTCGGCAAGCGGCTCCCGTATTGCTATGGCCATGGCCGACTATTTCGGCTACAGTGGCGGTGCCCACAGCGTGAGCCGTGTCAATTACTCCTCCCAGCAGTGGGCCGATATCATCTACAACGAGCTGGCGGCTGGCCGTCCTGTCATCTACAATGCGATGACTAAGGCGAGTGGTCATTCGTTTGTGTGCGACGGTTATGACGGTAACGGCATGTTCCACATCAACTGGGGCTGGAACGGCGCCAGCAACGGCTATTTCCTGCTGGATATTCTCGACCCTGATCTCCAGGGAACAGCGAGTTCCAACAGCTACGAGCCTTATGTCTTCACACAGTCGGCCATCGTGGGCATCGAGCCAGGCAATGGCGGTGGTGCAGTGAAGGAAGTCACCGCGGCCAATTTCTTTCTGGAGGGCTCCACAACCATCCGCAAGGCAAACAATGGACAGTTTTCGGTCACTATTTCGGATAGATTCTACAACTACACCTCACAGTCTTTTCCTGTTTATTTGGGTTGGGGATTGTTTGACGGCGATAGCATTGTTGAGGAAATCGAGACGGGATTTGCTGGTGACATGGAGCCTGGTTACTACATGTATGTCGAGTCCGAGGAGCTGAAGTTCGGTAGCTCAATAAGACTTGGCACCTACACGATAAAGCCCGTCTATAGCCTTGACGGTGAGAATTGGACCCCCTGTGTGGGCTCTGACAGGAATTACATTGAGGTGGAATTCTATTATAACAGCTGCACCATCACGGGGCACGGCACAAGTGCGGAGATGGACTACCTTGTCAACTATGTCCAGCTCAAGGGCACGATGCACCCCCGCCGTCCGATACACGTCAACGTGAACATGACCAACATGGGTGAATCGACCAATAACATACTCAACATGTATGTGGACTATATTTATCGTGGTTCGGCCTTTGTGGGCCTGGAAAAGGACGAGAGGGATGATGTGCAGTTCACGTTTGTGGTTACCGAGCCGGGCAGCCACCGGGTATCGTTCTCGTGGGAGAATGGCGACCGCGATATCGCTTACCAGTATTTTACCGTCAGCCCTATGCCATCGGCAACATTGTCGGGAACCATCAAGACGCTCAATGTCGCCGATGCCGTCAACAGCATCATCAATAGCGACAAGTTCAGTGTGCAACTGACAGTCCTGAACACGGGATCGACCCCCTATGACGAGGATATTACCGTCAATCTTTATAAAAATATGTATGGCAGCTCCGGGACACTGGTTCAGGCCAGAAGTCAACGCGTGATGATTGAACCTGGCCAAACCCAGGTGGTGACCTTCGACCTGGATAATGTGATGGACGGTTGGCGCTATTTTGTCACGTCCGGTTACTATAGCAATGCTGAATATGTGTCGCTGGCCGGGACATCTTATTATACTGTTGTCTTCCCGCCCAAACCTGTCAAGGGCGATGTGAACAGCGACCGCGAGGTAAATATTGCCGACGTCAACATGGCTATCGACATTATCCTGTCGGGGAGTGACAACATGGTGGGAGACGTGAACGGTGATGGTGAAGTGAACATTGCCGATATCAATGAAATCATCAACATCATCTTGAATGACAATTGATTTTCAAGTCTATCTAATAGGATTACATGATTTTTTTATATTTTTGCGTCCGAAAAACTAAAGAATATATATAACATAACTATGATGAAGAAGTTTATTTTGGCCCTATTCATGGGCATGATGGCGCTGGGCATGATGGCCCAGGACGGGAAAATAACTGTTAGTGGCTCTTTCAAGGGGTTGGGCGACTCGGTGCGTATCTTTCTCATCGATGCCAAAGGTGAGAAGCTGGTTCAGGAGAATCGTGCTATTGATGGTGACAATCTCAACCTGTCATTTGACCTGAACGATGTAGCGTTTCTCTATGTGTTTGGCTTTGAAGATGGTAAATTGAGTCCTACCAATTCGTTTTCCATTCCTGCTTTGCCTGGCGAGCATGCTGTCATCGAGGGTGGAGGCGACGATTACACGCTGGGTGGCTCCCAGTTCTATCGCGATTATTACGAGGCATCTAATCTGACCAAGGCTCCTTTAGAGGCGATTCGAGCCTTCAAGAATGAGTGCCTGGATAAGTATAATGCCGGTGTCCCCGAAGCTGAGATTGATAAAGAATTTGATGAGAAATATCCCGCCCTGCAACAGGCTCTGGCCGATGTTGTGCTGGGTTATATCAAGGAGCATCCCGATCAGGACGCATCAGCTATGCTGATCTTCGATCTGGGTGATGATGCCAAGCATATCAAAGAGGGTGCGGCGTTGTTGACCGAGCGTGCCCGTGGCAGCAAGGCAGCCAACATGTACAAGACACTTCTGGCCTCCTTAGAGCAGGAAAAGATCGATAATTCACGCCAAAAGGAACTTGAACGTCAGATGGCTCCCGATTTCACGCTCAATGATCTCTACGGCAAGCCACTGACTCTGAGTTCGTTGCGTGGCAAGTGGGTGATCCTCGATTTCTGGGGTTCGTGGTGCGGATGGTGCATCAAGGGCTTGCCCAAGATGAAGGAATACTATGCCAAGTATAAGGATAAACTCGAGATTTTGGGAGTGGACTGCAACGACACTGTTGATAAGTGGAGACAAGCTGTTCTCAAGTATCAAATTCCCTGGCTTCACGTCTATTGCGACAAGGATAAGGGTGACAACCCTATGGAACTGTACGCCGTGCGCGGATTTCCCACCAAGATTGTGATTGACCCCGAGGGCAAGATTGCCAAGATTGTCGTCGGTGAGGCTCCTGCCTTCTACGACTACCTCGACGAGGTCCTGAAATAAAAAAGCAGCCTGTCAAGTAAACCGTGGCACAGCCACGGTCCACACAACTAAGGACTAAAGACTAACAACTAAAAAAATATGAACCACACTCAGTGTTTAATTATCGGTTCCGGCCCTGCCGGATATACCGCAGCGATTTATCTGGTGCGCTCTGCCATCGACTGCTTGCTCATCGAGGGCTTGCAGGTGGGCGGCCAGCTGACCCAGACAACTACCATCGAGAATTTCCCCGGTTTCCCCGAGGGTGTTGACGGCTTCCAGTTGATGGACAACATGCGCCAGCAGGCGGTCAACCTGGGCGCGAAGATGAAGTCGGGCCTCGTGGCTGGCATCGACATGAGCCAGCGTCCCTTCCTCGTCACCCTCGACGGCGGCGAACGACTCACTGCCGACACCGTGATTGTCGCTACTGGTGCCACGGCCAAGTACCTGGGCCTGCCCGACGAGACGAAGTACGCGGGACAGGGCGTTTCGGCCTGTGCGACCTGTGACGGCTTCTTCTACCGCAAGAAGGTTGTGGCTGTCGTGGGCGGCGGAGACACCGCCTGTGAGGAGGCCGACTACTTGAGCCACCTGGCCAGCAAGGTCTATCTCATCGTCCGCAAGGACTATCTGCGTGCCAGTGAGGCGATGCAGCAGCGGGTAAAGGAGAACGAGAAAATCGAAATCCTGTTTAACACCAACACCGTGGGCCTCTTCGGCGAAAACGGCGTGGAAGGTGCCCACCTGGTACGCTTCAAGGGTACTGACAAGGAGGAACTGTTTGACATCGCTATCGATGGCTTCTTCCTCGCTATCGGCCACCGTCCTAACACCGAGTTCCTGGGCGGGCAGATTGACCTTGACGAGCAGGGCTACATCAAGTTGACGGGCCATAACACGGCCACCAATGTCGAGGGCATCTTTGCCGCAGGCGATGTCGCCGACCCGCACTACCGCCAGGCCATCGCCGCAGCTGCAGCAGGCTGCAAGGCCGCTATCGACGTGAAGCAATACTTATCCCGCTAAGGCGTTAACAAGCCAACAAATAAAAAGGACATGATGCACTTGCGCATTGTGTCTTTTTTTTCGTTTTTTCTTGCATCGATGAATCATAACTGGCCTTCCACACGGTCAATAGACCAAGGTTTGGTGTCAAAAACGATAATAACCTTAAAAAAATCTTTTTTTTTGTAGTTTTTCATGTGCCCCCTGCGTCTAACGTATGAAAAAAGTAAATTACAGATAAAAACAAATAAAACCAACTGATCATGAAAATTAAGAAAACCTTTGCTGTATTGCTGCTCATGCTGGTGGCTTTCAGCACCAACGTAATGACTGCACAGCAGATGCCGCCCATCCCAATGGACGAGGCCGTAAGAGTAGGCAAGTTGGACAACGGACTGACTTATTACATCCGCCACAACGACTATCCCGAGCATCTTGTGAATTTCTACATTGCCCAACGAGTGGGCTCGATGCAGGAGGAAGATAACCAGCGCGGCTTGGCACATTTCCTTGAGCACATGGCATTTAACGGTAGTGAGCACTTCAAGGGCAACGGCATTATCGACTACGTCCGCACCCTGGGTGTAGAATTTGGTGCCGACTTGAATGCAGGGACATCCTTCAATTACACCGTTTATCACGTCAACAACGTGCCCAGCACGCGACAGAGCGCCCTCGATTCGTGCCTGCTTATTCTCAAGGACTGGAGCCATGGCCTGTTGCTCGAGGACGAGGAGATTGACAAGGAACGAGGCGTGATCCACCAGGAGTGGAGAACCCGCCCTTACCAGAAGCGAATGCTGGAGAACATGTTGCCCGTGATGTATCCTGATTCCAAGCATGGACAACGCATGATCATCGGTCTGATGGACATCATCGACAACTTCCCTTATCAGGACCTGCGTGACTATTACCACAAGTGGTACCGCCCCGACAACCAGGCGCTGATTATCGTCGGTGACGTGGATGTGGATTATACCGAAGCCAAGATCCAGGAGATGTTTAAGGATATCCTTGTTGATCCCAACAGCCCCAAGGTGGTGCCCTTTGAGGTCCCGGATAATGAGCATGGCATTTTCTTTGTCAACACCGATAAGGAGCTGACCAGGAACCACATCACAACCTATTTCAAGCATGATGCCATCAGCAATGAGTTGAAGAGCAATATGAATTATCTCATCGTTGGTTATATGAACGAGATGCTGGCTTCGATGCTCAGTGCCCGCTTCAACGAGAAGGCCCAAGAGGCTGATTGCCCTTTCACAGCAGCCTATTGCGGTGATGGTGATTACCTGATTGCTAACACTAAAGACGCCTTTACCATCGAGTGCTACCCCAAGGACGCCAAGACCGAGGACGCCCTGCAGGCCGTTCTCACCGAGGTGAAGCGTGCTAAGCAATTCGGCTTTACTGCAACGGAGTTTGCCCGTGGTCAAGAGGAATACATGAGCGAACTGGAGGCCCGCTATAATGAACGTGACCATATCGACAACAACACCCTGGGAATGGCCTGTGTTAACAACTTCCTGGAAAACGAGCCCATCATGTCGGTAAAGAGCGAGTATGAATTGATGAACCAAATCGTTCCCAACATCCCCTTTGAGTACATCAATCAAGGTTTGCAGCAATTATTGAATGAGTATGTTGGCGAGACCGACAAAAACCTTGTTGTTATCAGCAATGAAGCCCTCCGCGACAATGCTAAAATATCTACACCCGAGAGCCTGAAAGCCGCCTATGAGCGTGCCGTCAGCGCCAATGTCGAGGCCTATGTGGACAACGTCAAGCAAGAACCTCTTATGGCCAAACTGCCCAACAAGGGTAAAATCGCCAAAGAAGTTGAGAATGCCAAACTTGGTTATAAGGAGCTCACCCTGAGCAATGGTGCCCACGTCATGCTCAAGAAGACCGATTACAAGCAAGATGAGATCATCATGCTTGCCATTAGACGTGGTGGTAAGTCCTTGTACGGCAAGGAAGATCTCGCTAATCTCAAAATGATGGACCAATTCAACTCGATGAAAAAGTTGGGCGGTTTCACCAAGAACGAACTGAGCAAGGCCCTTGCCGGCAAACAGGTTTATGCATCCTATGTTATTGACCATTATACTAACGGTGTCTTCGCGCAATCGACCGTTAAGGACATGGAAACGATGTTCCAGCTCACCAACCTCATGTTTACCGACTTGGGCAAGGACGAGCAAGCCTTCAATAAAGTCATGACTCAGCAGGCCGAGCAGCTGGCCAATCAGGCTTCTAATCTCGATGCCATCTATCAAGACACGATCGCTAACACTTTCAGTGACCACAACTGGCGCTTCAAAGCCCTTAAACCCGAGGACTTGCAACAGGTGAATTATGACAGGTTGATGCAAATCGCTCAAGAGAGCACAGCCAATGTTGCCGACTACACTTTCATCATTATCGGCTCATTTGACGAGCAGGCTGTTCGTGATAACATTGAGCAATATATCGCCTCACTTCCCGCTAAGAAAGGCAAGAAGAGTGATTGGGCCAATATCTCTTCCTATCCTGCCGGGCAAGTGGTCAATCGTTTTGCTGCCAAGATGGAAACGCCCATGTCTAAGGTCAGTGTCATCTGGTTTGATGAGAAAACTCCGTATAGTTTCGAGAACAACATTAAAGCCAATATCCTGGGTAATGTGCTGGCTAAAGTCCTGACTCGGAAGATCCGCGAAGACGAGGGTGCTACCTACACATTGATGGCACAGGGACTCTCTTCTAATAATGGTGACAAGCCGTTAACGATGGTAGAAGTTGACTGCCCGCTCAAGCCTGAGTTTACCGAGAAGGCCCTGAGCATTATCAACAGCGAGATGGTAAATGCCTGCACCTCGGTTGACCCCGGCACAATCAAGGACATTAAGGAGAATTTGATTAAAAACTACACCGCTAACGCCAAAGTCAATCAATATTGGGTAAACATCTTGATGAACAAGTGCCTGTTTGATCTTGACATCCATAGCGGATGGGAGGAGATCATCAACGCCCAGACGCCCGAGACAATCTCAGCATTTGCCCGCCAATTGCTCAATGGTGGAAATAAAGTCGAGATTGTGATGACTCCTCAAGATTGATCCAGCATCATCACCAAGGGTTATCGTCAACCACTATTCGTTGACTGATAAATAATGAGGGTGAGCCGTAATTCAGTTATGGCTCACCTTTTTTCGTTTTTTCTTGCAATGATTTGATGATTTTAGTATTTTTGCACTGGATTTATTAGTATTTATTCTTTATTAAAAACATTTTTTATTATGAAAAAACTGACTCTTATTTTAGCAGCAGTTGCTGCATTCGGCATGTGTGCCCAGGCTCAGCAAGTCCTGGATGGCGTTATTGAGGTGGGCGACTTCTCCAATGCCAGCACGACCTACAATGGCTCCTATTTTGACATGGCTCCCACTAATTTCTATTTGGCCCACACTGGCGCTCAGTTGCTTTATACGCCTGATTTGCTCGCTGATATGGACGGAAAGCAGAACGTGAAGATCGAGGGCATGAGTTTCAAGTTCTATTCTGAGAGTTTTGAAGACATTATCCGCGATGTGAAGGTTTATGTTCAGGAAACCGAAGCTGTGGAATTTGCTGTCAATGAAGATGGTGTCAAGCAATTCTTCGACTTCGACCAGACGAACGCTGCCTATACGGACACTTATAGCTATAGTTTGTATGATAGCTACGGCGAGGATGCTGAGCTGCTGATTCCATTTTCGTTAAATGCACCGATTAGCTATACTCCAGGCAAAAGCCTTCTCGTAACGATTGTATTTGACGCTCAGGACGATGATAACTGCACGATGGGTTCTGACTATGCACCGTTCTATACCTCAGGCATCAGCGGCAAGGGCATGACCTACACCAACAACTGGAATAGCTTCCTTGAGTTCGCTCAGGGCAGTGACTTCCCCAATGCCACTGCTACACTGGGTTGCGGTACCAATGTGGAACTTCCCGTGACCAGCATCAAGTACACTTACACCGAGGGTGGTGGCGAAACACCTTGCCTGCGTGGTGACACCAACTTGGATGGCCATGTCGATATTACCGACGTTACCGCACTTCTCGACTACCTGCTGAGCGGTCAATGGCCCGAGTAAAGTGATTATTGCTGTCAGCAACACAAAAAAAAGAATCGTGCAAGAAAGCACGATTCTTTTTTTATCTTGTCTGAATCTTAGGGTTCAGTCACATTATTTCTCGACTGGCACGTCGATGTTGTGGCTGGTGACCAGGTCGTGGGTGCGGGACATGAAACGCGTGAACTCGGCCTTGGCGTCGGGGCGAAGCAGGTCAGGGCGAGACTCGGGGATGAGGACGTAATTCTGGCCACGGGCCACGGGCTTCTGGACAAAGAACAACTTGTAACGGGGCTCGACGATGACGGCATGGTCGTTTTGCATCCTGAGCGATACCTTGACCATGGCGCCGCCACGGGTGTCGATGTCGCTCTGGTTGCTGATGAAGTTGCCCATGCTATAGACGAGCAGCACCTTCTTGCCATACTCCTGGCTGTAACGCACTTCCATCGGCTCAACGACGTGCGGGTGACCGCCGATGATCAGGTCAACGCCCTGGGTGACGAGCCAGTCGGCAAGCGTGCGCTGTGAGGCCACGGGCTTCAGCTGGTACTCGATGCCCCAATGCAGGTTGACGCAGATGGCGTGCGCTCCGCGCTGTCGCGCCAGGGCGATGTCGTCGGCAATCTGCTGCTGGTCAATGAGATCGACAACGACGTTCCCCTGGATAGGGATGCCGTTGGTACCGTAAGTGTAGTCAAGGAATGCGATTTTTATGCCCTTGACATCGGCAATGTAGGGGATGCGTTGACTGCGTTCTTGCTGGTCACGGTAGGTGCCGATGTGGGGAATCCCCAATGAGTCAAGCGCTTGGCACGTGCGCATCAGTCCCTTGTCACGGCGGTCCAGGCAGTGATTGTTGGCCGTGAGAAACAGGTCAAAACCCACATCCTTCAACTGCTGGGCGTAGCTCTCGGGGGCGCTGAAGCACGGATAGCCCGTGTAAGGCTTGCCACCGAGTGGGCATTCCAGATTGACTACAGCCAGGTCGGCCCACATGATGTCATCCTTGAGGTACTCAAAGCACTGGCTGTAATCGTAGGTGCCGTCGGGCTGCTGAGCCGCTGTAATCTGCGGCGCATGCTGCATCGCATCGCCCACAAACGCCAATTTGACGGTGTGGTTGCTCTGGAGCAGCGACACGACCGACAGCATCAATATGGAAAGCAGTTTCATCGTTTTATGCGGGCAAGGGGCCGCTGTTTAATGTTTACAGTTTAATGTTTGAAGTTTAAAGTCGCGGGAGGGGATGAGTCTTTAAACCCTAAACTTTAAACTTCAAGTGAGCAAGCAACGCTTGCTCACTTGACTTTAACGTCCGCGCTTGGATGCCTTGGCGTTGGCCTTGGCGGCGCGCATCATCTGCATGGGATTGGTCGATACCTGGTGCATGACCTTGCGCATCGACAGGAACTGTTTCAACAGGCGGTTGACCTCCTCGACACTGGTGCCACTACCGGCAGCAATGCGCTTGCGGCGGCTGGCGTCGATGATGTCGGGATTGGAACGCTCCTGCGGGGTCATTGAGCCGATGATGGCCTCCACACCCTTGAATGCGTCGTCGGGAATGTCGATATCCTTGATAGCCTTGCCCACACCGGGAATCATCGATGCCAGGCTCTTGAGGTTACCCATTTTCTTGATCTGCTTGATCTGCTTCAAGAAGTCGTCAAAGTCAAACTTGTTCTGCTTGATCTTCTTCTCCAGCTTCTCGGCTTCGGCCTCGTCATACTGCTGCTGCATACGGTCCACAAACGACACGATGTCGCCCATGCCCAGGATGCGGTCGGCCATACCCGAGGGACGGAAGGGATCCAGGTCGGTCATCTTCTCACCGATACCCACAAACTTGATGGGCTTGTCAACCACGGCGCGGATCGACAGGGCTGCACCGCCACGGGTGTCACCGTCGAGCTTGGTGAGCACGACGCCGTCAAAGTCCAGACGTTCGTTGAAGGCCTTAGCCGTGTTCACGGCGTCTTGACCAGTCATCGAGTCAACAACAAACAGGGTCTCGTTGGGATGGATGGCATCCTTGATGGCCTTGATCTCGACCATCATCGCCTCGTCAACGGCCAGACGACCGGCGGTATCGACAATCACCAGGTCGTAGCCATTCTGCTTGGCATGGTCAATGGCGTGGAGAGCGATAGCCACGGGGTCCTTGCTCTCGGGCTCGCTATAGACGGGCACGTCAATCTGCTCGGCGATGGTCTTCAACTGCTCAATAGCGGCAGGACGATAGACGTCACAGGCCACGAGCAGCGGTTTGCGCTTCTCCTTACCCGTCTTCAGGCGGTTGGCGAGCTTGCCGGTAAAGGTGGTCTTACCAGAACCTTGCAGACCCGACATCAGGATGACGGCAGGATTGCCCTCGATGCTGAAGGTGGCTTCCTGGCCGCCCATCAGCTCAGCCAGCTCGTCATGGACGATCTTGACCATCATCTGGCTGGGGTTAACGGCGTTGATCACGTTCTGACCCATAGCCTTGGCCTTGACGTCATCGACAAACTTCTTGGCTACAGGATAGCTGACGTCGGCGTCAACCAGTGCACGGCGCACTTCCTTCAGGGTGGATGCTACGTTGATTTCGGTGATGCGGCCTTGTCCTTTCAGGACCTTAAATGACCGTTCAAGTTTCTCAGATAAATTTTCAAACATTTTATAATTGAGGTTTTTTTAGTGACATCTCAGATTGCCGGTGCGGGAAGCCTCACGCTAAGCCGCAAAGGCGCTAAGTACATGTATTATGTATTGTTATTTCTTCTTGATGAGTCGGTTGGTTGCAGTGTCGGGGAAGACGATTTTCGGCTTGAACTCGCGGCCCTCCTCGGGGGTGACGATGGCATAGGCCATGATGATGACGATATCACCCACCTCGACCTTGCGTGCTGCGGCTCCGTTCAGGCAGATGGTGCCGCTACCGCGCTCGCCGGCGATAGTGTAGGTGTCCAGTCGCTCGCCATTGTTCACGTCAACGATATACACGCGCTCGCCCTCGATGATGCCGGCGGCATCCATCAGGTCCTGGTCGATAGTGATGCTGCCGATGTAGTTCAGGTTAGCATCGGTGACCGTCACGCGGTGTATCTTGGATTTCATGACTTGGATGTACATAATCTTGATTTTAAGTTCTTGGTTGTGAGTTTTTAGTCCTTAGTCCTTAGTTGGAGACCTTATGCCTAAAGTTTCTTATAGGTGATATTGTCAATCTCGCGCACGTCGCCGCAGTACACGGTGATGCAGCCCACGATGTAGTCGCTCTCGTCCCAGTCCTGAACGGGTTGCAGCGTGATGCCGTCACAGATCGAGAAATACTCGGTATCCATCTCGGGCCAGGCGTTGATGGTGGCCACTACCCAGTCATGGGTTTGCTCCACGGTATGGTCCTTGGCGAACTCCAGGCTGCGTTGCAGGGTGGCATAAATCTGCGGGGCGACCTTGCGCACCTCGGGGGTGAGGCGCACGTTGCGGCTGCTCTTGGCCAGTCCGTCGTCCTCGCGGACGCAGGGGCACTGCACGATGTTGATATCGAAGCCCAGCTGCTTGATCATCGCGCGGATGACGGCAATCTGCTGGAAGTCCTTTTCGCCGAAGTAGGCACGGTCGGGCATTACCCACGAGAAGAGTTTGCTCACAATCTGGCACACGCCATTAAAGTGGCCGGGACGCATGGCACCTTCCATCACCTGCTGGACGGGACCGAGGTCAAACACGCGGGTGTCGGGCTCGGGATAGATTTCCTCGACAGTGGGCATGAAAGCCACGTCAACACCACAACTCTCAAGCATTGCGGCATCGCGCTCGGCAGTGCGGGGATAGGTGCGCAGGTCTTCCTTGTTGTTAAACTGAGTAGGATTCAGGAAACAGCTCACCACAACGGCGTCATTCTCCTTGCGGGCACGATCGACGAGCGACTTGTGTCCCTCGTGCAGGGCACCCATGGTGGGCACCAGACCTACCGACTTGCCAGCCTCACGAAAAGCCTTAACGGCCTCTTGCAACTCATTGACCTTGCTGATAATCTTCATTCTTCTTTAATTATAAGATGTGAATTCAAACTGCAAAATTAGTACTCTTAACCCACACTGGCAAATTAAGTGGACTTTTTTGCCGAAGTGCAGCCAAAATTATGCAAATCGCGTGCCAACTTTTTCATTACATGTGCACTGGCTTTTTATGAAAATGTATCGCCCTGAATGAATTTAACACCCGATTCTGGACGATACTTGAATATTGCTTTTTACCGGAACTGAGGCTAGAAAACGGCGGCGGTTAGTTCTTTGCCTAGTTTGTGGATGTGGTCGAGGATTGCCTGTTCGCGTTCGGCGGAGGGCTTCTTGAAGCCATTGATGTAGTTGCGCAGCAAGGTGGCGTTCATGCCGATAGAGCGGGCAAATTCGGCGACGTTGATTTCTTTGTGTGTTAAGAAAAAACGTTGCATCGGGGTGGGTTCAGCATCCTCGTAGGTGAAACTCTCAAAACTGATGTCTTCATCTAATGCTCTCCAGTGGATGCCCCCCATGCCGAATGTGTATTTGGCTCGTTGTTCATCGGTGGCACTTCTCAATTTTGGATACCACAACAATGACTGGCGGTATTCATTACCGCTCTCGTCTGCACCATAGATGTAGTCGGTATCAAACCAAATTTTTATAATTTTCATAATTGTTGCGTTTATGGACTAGTTAAAATGTTCATTCCAGCGACTGATGATAATGTCGGCATTTTCATCAATAACAAATTTGATTTTCTTCATATCACCTGCTTTGATGTTATGCTTTTCAATGAGGACGAACTGCTCTCCATCCCAGTCAAACTTTGCCATGCCTCCATTACCCTCGACATGAATATGGACGGGCTCATGCTCTTTGCTATAAAAGAAGAATGAGAATCCGTAAAAACGAAATACTTCTGGCATAATTAAAAATGTCTTATAATTGTTGTTGCAAAGATAGGAATTATTTTTAATACCATGAATTATTTGTGCTTTTTTTCTATTTTTGCGTGATTTTTTTGAGTATTGTGCGTCAAAGGGTCAAAAGAAAGTTTTAAAACTCAGAAAAAAATGAACGAACTGGAAAGCAAATTTGCACAAACCATCAAGCAGAACAAGAGCACCATCTACACTGTGTGCTACATGTTCTCCAAAGATGCTGACGAGGTGAACGACCTCTTTCAAGAGGCGGTCATCAACATGTGGCGCGGCTTTGAGGGTTTTGAAAACCGCAGCAATGTGAAGACGTGGATCTACCGCGTGACACTGAACACCTGCATTTCTCAGGAACGCAAGAAACGCCGCACTGATGCCGAACCATTGACGATGGACATCAACCTGTTTGAGGACCATGACGAGGACACCCGGCAGGTGGACATGCTCCACGAGCGGATTAGCCGCTTACAGCCCTTTGACCGCGCTATCGTGCTGTTGTGGCTGGAGAACATGCCCTACGAGGAAATCGGGCAAGTGGTAGGTATCTCGACCACAGCCGTTGCGACCCGTCTCTATCGCATTAAAGAACAACTCAAGAAAATGAACAACTAAAAAAAACGTACTTATTATGGACTACGAACTTGACGAAATGCGCCAGCAAATGGCGATATTGAAAGATAAACTCGAGAACCAGACGATTGTGAACGACCGCTTCATCCGCCGCTCCATCAAGCGTGGTGTGAGCACAATCAACAAGCGCTATCTTGTCCTCGGCATTATTGCCCTGGCTATGATACCCTACGGCTACTGGGCCTTTGTGATGATAGCTGGGCTCTCTGTCGCCCTGTGGCTTGCCAGTTGCCTGATGATGCTGATTGTGGTGGGATTCATGATCTATAATAGCCGCGATATGCGTGACAACGCCTTGATGAGTGGCAACCTGCTGGACGTCAAGCGCAAGGTGACCCTGGCCCAGAAGCGCGACGCTAACTGGCTGTGGTTCGGCATCCCCATGGCACTGGCTTGGGGCGCATGGGCTGTCTATGAGATGTCGCAGAAGATGGGCGACAATGAATATATCGTGCCCTGCTGCATCGTGGGTGTCTTGGTGGGTGCGTTAATAGGTCTGAAAGTGCACTTCAAGACTCAGAGCCGCTTTAGCGAAATCATCGAACAGATTGAAGACTTGGAAGACACCAAGTGACCTTGTGAACAGTAAATATCACCGCCCGGTAAGAGTGTTCTCATCGGGCGGTGATATTTGTGTGATGATTGAGATGTTTACTGTGGCCAGTTGCCGGTGAGCAGGTAGTCGATGAGTGCGGTGATATCGGCAATTGAAACGGTCTCGTCCTGGTTGCACTCGGCGTTGTAGAGGTCGATGCCGTCGGCACTTCCACCTAACAGGTAGTCAATGAGAGCAGTGGCATCGGTGATGTTCACTTTGCCGTCATTGTCCACGTCGCCACGCAGGATGCCGCCCTGTTTAGTCAGGCGCCACAGCGTGACGTGACCCCCCGGGTAATACTGGTAAATCATTACGTTACGCGAGTTGATCACCTCGGCGTTGAGCCAGTCGGCCTGATAGGTGTTGGCATTGGCATTTACGGTCTGCGGGACATAAACCAGTGGCTCTGCGGCATTGGGTTCGGCCACGGCAAAGCCGTCATAGTAGTTGCCCATGGTGGGGTAGAGCACATAGGCCTTGCCATTCCAGACGAAGGGGAATGCGCCGTTGCAGTTGCCCTTGTTGGGCAGCGAGATGGCGGTAGCCGTGAAGTCATCGCCACTATAGGCCAGTTTCATGACCGTGCTGGAAGAACGGTTAACGTAGAGCAAAGCGTCGTTGCCGTTAACGTCGGTGAAATAGTTGACTACCACTCCGCTGTTAGGACTCACGCCGTCGCAGTTGGCAAGGTAGCAGTTGTCGCTATCCAGCTCACCACCGCTGATGGCAATGCGGCTGATGGTTGTGCCGCTGCTGGCGCCCACGAGGTAAAGCTCTCCATCCTCGAGCAGGTTGCCGCGGGCAAAGCCCATGTTGTCGCTGCGGCCAAAGTCGATGACATCGGTCGGCAGGGTATAGGTCACCGCATCACCCGTGGCAGGATTGATGACCTTGATTTCGGGCTGCCCCGTCCACGGGTCGGGGAAGTGTGCATTGCTCACCACGAGGTTGCCCGCCTGGTCGCGGGTCAGACCCACATTGCTGCCGCCCTGGTAACTCTCGCCTGTCAATCCGTTCTCATCCACCACGAGGATGGTGCTTGTGCCCTTGTCATTGATGTAGAACTTGCCGTTCATGCCGAAGCCCTGGCGCGCGTTGTCGGCGACAAGATAGCTGGGGCTATTGATTTCCCACACTTTCTCGATGCTGTAGCTCACGGGTGTGGGCTGTTCGGGATCTATCGGGTCGGTGCTCACACCCAGGTAGGCGGGCTCGCTCTCGTTGCCGTAACCGTCGATGACGCACACGGCATACCAGTAACCGTTCTGGTAGGCACTGGGAATCGTGTAGTCAGGCTTGTAGGTGATGCCTAACAGATAGTCGCTCTTGATGCCGTCATAGGTGGTGCTCATGGCGTCATCGGGCGTCATGTCGCTGGGCACGGCATAGACCGAGTATTTCACCAGCGTGCCTGGTTGCTGTGTCCATGATAGGGTAGAGACATTCTGGACCAAGTCGGCGGGGGCATCATAGCCTGGCGCTGACTTCCATGTCACGGCGGGAATCATCGCGGGATGCTGGAAGACGTTGGCAAGTAGATAGTTGCCCAGACCGCCGACGCCACCGTTGTTGCCGTTGATGTTCTTGGCGCTGTAGAGCACGACCCCGGGAGCGCTGTTCTCGGTATATTGGCGGGAATAGTTGATCTGTGTGGTAATCTCGGCCCAACTGCTGGTCGTGTTACTGCCCTCGGCCAGGAACGAGATGCTGTGGCTGGCATAGTGGTGTCGGCCATAATGCTTGGCGATGTAGCTCCACCACTGCGTCAGTGGGCCGAAGGGGTTGGTCGAGTGGGTCGTCTTCCAGTAGAGCTGGGGCGAGATATAGTCGATAGTGCCCTGTTCCAGCCAAGCCAGCGGGTCGCTGAAGATGCCGTTATATTGCCAGTCACTGCCGGTGGGACAGGGTGTGACGCCATGCTGATTGGCCGATGTGCTGCGGGTGCCGGCCACACCTGCTGGGCTGATGCCGAAGCGCACCTCGGGTTTCACCTCCTGAATCATGTTATAGACGTCGGCGACCATCATGTTGACATTGTTGCGGCGCCAGTCGGCAAGTGTCATGTCCACTCCCGAATCATTCCACAGATTATAATCGCCTGCACTGCTGTTCGTGGGAATGCCGTTGGGATAGAAGTAGTCGTCAAACACGATACCGTCCACGTCATAGTTGGTGATGATTTCCTGAATCACGTTGACGATGCGTTGGCGCGTCTCGGGCAGGCCAGGGTTGAGGATAGTGGTCGTGGTGCTGCCGCTGGTGTAGGAGAGCAGCATGCCCTTATTCTTCAGGTCTTGGTCCTGTGGCGTATTCCAGTTGGTGCCCGTGCTCCAGCGATAGGGATTTATCCAGGCGTGGCACTGGATACCGCGGGCATGGCACTGCTCGACGGCATACTCCAGCGGGTCGTAGCCAGGATCCTTGCCGCGGGTGCCGGTCAGGTAACTCGACCAGGGCTCGTAGCTGGACTGGTAAAAGGCGTCACACATCGTGCGCACCTGCAAGTAAATCGCATTGAAATGCTGTGCTTGGAGGTTATCCAGATAAGCGTTGAGTTCGGCTTTTTGGGCGCTGGCATTGTTGACCGATGTGGGCCAGTCGATGCGATAGACGGTGGCCACCCAGGCAGCGCGCATCTCGCGCTTTAGGGCCTCATCAGCATTGGCGCCGACGCCTGCTGACATCACCACAGCCAGCAGCAACAGGATGATACGTATTGATGTCTTCATAGAACGTGTAATTTAGAGAGGTTGGATAATATTTTTGGTTATTAGCCACAAAGTTATAATAAATCCGAAAATTTTTTTCATCTTTGTGCAATTTTTTTGAAGTATTATGATAATGCCTCGAAGAGGCTAATCGGGTCGAAGATCCCGATTTCAATGAGAAACACCATGCAAGCACATCGAAGATGCGCGCAGCTTGGTGCCGAAACGCAATCTGGGAATGTGCGTCGTAGACGAACTTCATCCCGCACAGCATTTGCGTCAACGGGTTATTAACGTTACCTTTGCATTTCAATCCATTAATTAGGTTTGTTATGAGCGCAGTCAGTTCATTATATCATGTTGTTATCAACACCTATCGTCGTCAGATGACTATCCCCGATGAGACGAGCGAGCACCTTTATCGCTATATCTGGTCAATTGTCAAGAGCAGGGGTTGCCGTCTTTATCGCATCAATGGCATCGGCAATCATGTTCACATGCTCATCGAGTTGGCTCCGACAGTGGCATTGAGTGACCTTGTGCGAGATATTAAACAGGGCAGCAGCAAGTGGGCAAAGCAACAAGCCTATTTCCCTCAATTCAGTGGTTGGGGAAAAGAATATGGGGCATTTTCCTGCAGCTCTCGAGACAAAGAAGCTATCACCAATTATATTATTAACCAACGTGAGCATCACAAGGTGAAAACCTTTGAGGACGAATATAAGGATATGGTAGAGATGTCGGGAATTGAATGGAATGACTATCGCTTGACTTGAAGTTCCTCTTCGAGGCACTCGCGGAGTGAGTTGCCTGCACCAAGCGGCGTGGGTCTCCGACCCACTTGCATGGTGTTTCTCTACAAAGCCGGGCCTTCGACCCGTCTATCTCTGCGAGATAAATTGACTGCTGAAATCAGGCTGTATTGAGGTGATTCAAAAAAAATTTCATCTTTGTGCAACTTTTTTGAATCGATGGAACGTCTAATGCATGAAAACGGCTTACAGCCACTAACAATTAACAAACAACTAAAATAGATAAGAAAATGAGAAAGACGATTTTAACATTCGCAATGATGCTGATGATGGCGCTCAGCGCCACCGCAGGGCCAATCGTGAAGGCAACACCTGCCAGCAAGACCAATGTGGAATTCAAGGGCGACTCGATTGTTGTCACCGAGGGTGACCAATCGGTGACCTTGAGCGGACTGCCCGAGATGCAGAAGGTGCGCGACAAAATCAACGCTGCGCTCGAGGATACCCTCACCGCTGGCGGGACTACTGTGGAAATCGGTGACCGGAGGGGCGAACTTGATTCTGAGGACATCAAGGAGATCAGCAACCAGTGGGCGAGTGTGGCCAAACAATGGGCCATCAGCGGCTCTTTTTGTTTGCTGGGACTGGTAGCCCTGGTATTGTTCTTCCGCTTCCTGAACCGACGCAACAAGTACCGTGTCATCGAGAAGGCCATCGAGAACAACTATCCGCTCAATGAACTCTCACTCAACGACACCAAGCGCAGTGCCATCTATGTGCAGCAGCCTGTAGTCACAGCTGCTCCCCAGCCCGGTCAAGTGCCCACGGGTACACCTCTTGAGGGCATGACACCCCAGCAGCCCATCGTGATGACCGACATGGTCAACTGGCGCGCCTTGATGCCAGCTATCAAGATGCTGGGCATTGGTATGGCCTTCTTCTTCTTCGGTATCATGGTTGTGGGAGGTTCCGATCCATTCACTGCCATCGGTCTGGGACTGATGTTTGTGGGATTGTTCAAGGGATTGATTCTCTATAAGGAGCAGAAAGCGCTGCAAGAAGCATCACGCCGAGTTCAGCACACGTCTCCTCGTGAGCCGATGCGCGAAGGCATCCCCGTGCCACCCACCTTCGACCAGGACTACAGGGAGGACGATAACACCCCTTATCAGCCCTATTAATCCACCTATAAACCGCGCCATCAGCGCACCAGAATATGCTTTCCAAACTTGATGAAATAAGACTGCTGTCGCAATGCGCCCTGGCCGACAACCGGGACGCATTCGGCCGGCTCGTCGAAGCCTATCAGCCACGCGTGCGTCGGTTCCTGTTGAACCTGACCACGGGCGACGAGATGCTGACCGACGACTTGGCGCAGGAGACGTTCATCAAGGCTTACGTGGGCATTCGCGGGTTCAAGGGGCTTTCGTCTTTCGGCACCTGGCTATACCGCATTGCCTACAATGAATTCTATAACCACATGCGCCGCCATCAGGAAGAGCATGTCGATGACATCAGCCGCCTGGGTGACGTTTCCACTGCCGACGCTGACGCTTTTGACGCTTCGATGACCGTTCAGGAGGCGTTGGCACGACTCAACGACAACGAGCGTGTCGCTGTCACCCTGTTCTACATCGAGGACCAACCCCTCAAGCAGGTGGCCAAGATCATGCAACTGCCCGAAGGCTCGGTCAAATCCCTCATCTTCCGTGCAAAAGGCAAGATGAAACAATTTATTGACAAATAAACCGTTATTGAGATATGAATACCAACGAAGAAGACAAGAAACTGGCACAGTTGCTCAAGCAGGGTGCCCATGACCCGGGTGAGAATCCCTGGTTCACCCGCCGTGTCTTGAACAAACTGCCCGAGAAGCAGTCCCACGGCTCGTGGGCCACGACTGTGCTCTATGCCGTTGCATTGGTAGCCTGTGTCGTTTGCTGGCTCCTGATGTGGCGTGGCCAGGACTGGGGAGCCATCACCGTGCGTGACGTCCTCTATAACGCCACAATGGCCGTCGTAACCCTCACCGTCCTCTGGCAAACCATCGCCTCCCTCCTCCACGCCGCCGACGTGTAACCTAAAACGGATATAACCGAAATAACGGAGATAACGGGTTGATTTGAGCCCGTTATCTCCGTTATATCAGTTGTTTCCGTCAGGAATTACAATCCCAGGAGTTTCTTGCTTCGTTCGAGGATTTGCGGGTCTTTGATTTTCTTTAATTCGCTTAAGACCCAATCGGGATCGATTTCCTTGGTAATACTGATCAATCCGCGTGTGAGCTGGCTGTCAGGATGGTCCAGGCACCAATTCATCATGCCCTGAGTGTCACAATACAGGCGGTCCATGACCAGCACGTGGAAATCTCCCAGCAGTTGAGCGGGTTCGGTGATATGCCCGTGAGCCTCATGGAGCAGGTTCTCGAGACGGTCACAGAAGGTGGTGTCGCTCAACGGCGTCCAAGCCATTACCTCAAGTTGACGCTTGTAGCGCCAGTAGTTGGTCAGCAGGGTAGTGTCAGCGCTATAGACAGTACCGATTTTCCCGATACTGAAGAGTCCGTCGTTACCGATAGTGACGGGTAACTCGTTGTGGATGAACCACAGCGTCGAGTCGGCATCCACGCCATCACGTTGCACATTGTAAGAAATCCAACGGCTGATGTTGATGGGTTTGCCCCACTTGTCGGGCATGACCATGCGCATCGAGTCGATGCCCATGTGGCGCGTGTGCTCGTCAACGTCGTCCCAGTAGGACAGGTTCACGGCGCCGCCACACTCGCCCAGACGCATGAAGTCAATCATGCCGTCCTTGCCGTAGGTGGCCAGCCAGCAAGTGCGCATGTCGCTGTAGGACGTGTGTCCCAGCAGCAGGGCGATGCCCTTGTCAGGATAGTCCTTCACGCCCCACACAGTGACAATAGTGTTCATCGTGTCCACATACATCATCTTGTCAATGCCCAAAGCCTTACAGGTAGCTTCGTCGAGAAACCTGTGGGGAAATCTCTCGCCATCGTTGTCATAGCGTAAATCATTGCCGCTGAGGTTTAGCGAGTCGTCACAGACGCCCACACTACATAGAAAATCGTGTCCGTTCTTGATCTCGTCGCCGTGTTTCCAGTTGCCGGTACACGACACAATGGCCATTGCCAAAAGAATTAAAACCAGATGTCTCATATTTTAGTTTTTAGTTGTTAGTCCTTAGCCCTTAGTTGTAAGTTGCCAGAGAGAAGGCGGATGCCAACTATTAACTATTCTCTATTAACTATTAACTCTCCAGCTTGCGGTAGCGCACGCGGGTGGGCTCTTCCTTGCCCAGGCGCTTGAGTTTGTGCTCCTCGTACTCGCTGTAGCTGCCCTCATAGAAGTAGACGTTGCTGTTACCCTCAAAGGCCAGGATATGGGTGCAGATGCGGTCCAGGAACCAGCGGTCGTGGCTGATGACCACGGCACATCCAGCGAAGTCTTCAAGACCTTCCTCCAGGGCACGCAGGGTGTTCACATCGATATCGTTGGTGGGCTCATCGAGCAGCAGGACGTTGCCTTCCTCCTTGAGTGCTAATGCAAGCTGCAGACGGTTGCGCTCACCACCCGAGAGAACGCCGCATTTCTTCTGCTGGTCCACACCGCTGAAGTTGAAACGTGACAAGTAGGCTCGTGCATTGACGTCGCGCCCGCCCATGCGCAGCAGTTCCACGCCGCCCGAGATGACCTCATAGACGGTCTTGTCGGGGTCGATGCTCGTGTGCTGCTGGTCGACATAGACGGCTTTGACCGTCTCACCGACTTCAAACGTGCCGCTATCGGGCTTCTCCAGGCCCATGATGAGGCGGAAAAGTGTTGTCTTGCCGGCACCGTTGGGGCCGATGACACCCACAATGCCGTTGGGCGGCAACATGAAGTTCAGGTCGTCAAACAGCAACTTGTCGCCGAAGGCTTTGGCCACGTGCTGGGCTTCGATGACCTTGTTGCCCAGGCGGGGGCCGTTGGGAATGAAGATTTCGAGTTTCTCTTCCTTTTCCTTGACAGTCTCGTTCAGCAGTTTGTCGTAACTGTTAAGACGGGCCTTTCCCTTGGCCTGGCGGGCCTTGGGCGCCATGCGCACCCATTCGAGCTCACGCTGCAGGGTCTTCTGGCGCTTGCTCTCGGTTTTCTCCTCTTGGGCCAGGCGTTGGGTCTTCTGTTCCAGCCAGCTGCTGTAATTGCCCTTCCAGGGGATGCCCTCGCCGCGGTCCAGCTCCAGAATCCAGCCGGCCACGTGGTCGAGGAAGTAACGGTCGTGGGTCACGGCAATGACCGTGCCCTCATATTGCTGCAGGTGCTGCTCCAGCCAGTCGATGGACTCGGCATCGAGGTGGTTGGTAGGCTCGTCGAGCAACAGGACGTCGGGTTTCTGCAACAGCAGGCGGCACAGGGCCACACGGCGGCGCTCACCACCGCTCAGGTGTTCGGTCAGCTGGTCGCCCTCGGGGCAGCGCAGGGCATCCATGGCCCTCTCCAGGCGGCTGTCGAGGTTCCACGCGTCGGTGGCGTCGATGATGTCCTGCAACTCGGCTTGACGCGCAAACAGCTTGTCCATCTTCTCGGGATCCTCATAGTACTCGGGCAGGCCGAACTTGAGATTGATTTCCTCAAATTCCTTGAGGGTGTCAACCACGTGCTGCACGCCCTCCTGCACCACCTCTTTAACCGTCTTGGTCGGGTCAAGTTGCGGATCCTGAGGCAGGTAGCCCACCGAGTAGCCTGGTGCGAACACCACTTGTCCCTGGTATTGTGTCTCCAGGCCGGCGATGATTTTCATCAACGTTGATTTACCCGCGCCGTTCAGGCCGATGATGCCGATTTTGGCGCCATAGTAGAACGAGAGGTAAATGTTCTTGAGGATTTGCTTCTGGTTCTGCTGGATGGTTTTGCTCACGCCCACCATCGAGAAGATGATTTTCTTGTCGTCAACTGTTGCCATAATGATGATGTTTCGATTTTAGTTACTGCTCGCAAAGGTAGTCTTTTCTTGCCATAATTGCAAGTAACAGTAGGGAAAATCACGAGCCCCAGGAGTTGACGAGAGAGGTGAGCCATCCTTGGGCCGAAGGGTCGTCGAGCTTGGCGATTTCCTTCAATAAGGCGGGTCGCTTGTCAACGGGCAGTTTGAAATAGCGCAGCAGGTTGTTGCCCTGGTCGCGCTTGAGTGCCATCCACCGCAGGAAACGCTGAGGATTCATCTCGTAGAGTTGGTTGACGTCCCAGGGGAACGGGTTTTTCTCGTAGTCGGAGGCATAGGTGGCCTCTACTGAGGGGACATAGCTGTTCCAGATGTCCATCACGCCAGGGTCATGCAGTGAGCACACGAGCAGATCCCACGTCTTGAAATCCATTGTGGCATACTGGTCAACCATGCCTTGCTCCTTGACAACCTGCTGTCCCTGGAGAATGAACTGCCCCTTGGCATCGATAGTATAGGTCTGGTCCCACGCCTGTTGCCATTGCGGCTTGGCCTTGAGGTCGTCCTCGTAGTTCATGAGGCATCGGCCCATGGTGCGGTGTAGGGTAATGCGGCCATCGTCATCAATGGTGATATAGCTGTCGAGGGTAAATGAATTGTCATTGTCGGGGTTGGTGAGGTCCACGCGCCACACCAGGTGCATCTCACGCGTGTTGATGGCGTCGAGCGTATGGCCCTGTTTGTCATAGGTGACCAGATCCACGCAGTAACCCACGCCGTTGCAGGCATAGTAAGCCGCCAGGGTGACACCGTTGCCCATATCCCTCACGCCCAGCAACAGCCAGTTGCTCATCGGGTCAGGAATGCCTCCGCCGACGGGTACTATCAACGCTTGGTACTGGTCGCCGTTGAGCTGCTTGCCCTTAAGGTCATCGGCGGTCTGGTCGGCATCGCCGCAGTAGATGTCGGGCATGGTCAGGCTATCGCCCAGCAGCAGATCCTGATTGATTGAGATTCCCAAATCCTCAAGGAAGGCAAACTGTGGGTTCTGCACCTTGTCGCCACCCGAGCAGGCTGTCAGCATGAGCACTGCCAGCGCTATCATCCACATTGATTTGTTCCGCATAATAACAGATGAGATTTCTTGGTTTGAAACATAGTATTGTATGCGCAAAGGTAGGAGTTTTGGCATTCCCCGACAAGAGTTGCGAGATTTTTTTGGGGAGAATGGGGAGTTTTTAGTAATTTTGCACGATTAAGGAATAATGGAAGGAAAGGATAAAATCAACATACAGCATCCCGAGGCTTGGGAACTGCTTGTGGCCGTCAGCGACAAGCAGGTGGATTACGTGCTGTACACACCATCGGTGGCCAATTCTCTCATCATCGGCCATAAGGCATGTACCGACGCCACGTTGCAGTCGCTCGAGGATGCCGTCTACGACACTCCCGAACTGCTGAATGAGTATAAGCGGGTGAGGGTAGTGGTTGATTCACAGCATTTTGTGTTGTTTCCTGTCGAGACCAGCGACGATGACTGCCTCGAGCTCGTGCGTCATGCCTTTGCAAGCGATGACGGCGATGCCGCGGTGTGCGAGTTGCCTGAAAATGGTGTGAAAATCGCCTTCTTGATGCCCCACGGGATGCAGGCTTTCCTGGGCCGCACGTTTAATTATCCCGCTGTGTATCACCGCCTGCAGCCGCTGTGCGAACACTTCAAGGGGCTGGATCATGGCAGTGGCGTGTCGCGCATGTTCCTCAATCTGCAGCCAGCGGCCATGGATGTGGTCATCTACCGCGCGGGAGCGTTGCAATGTGTCAACACCTACCCGTTTAGCGCTGCTGAAGACGCAGCCTACTTTGCCTTGAATGCCTGGCGCACCCATGGCCTGGACCAACTGACCGATGAGCTGCAACTCACGGGTGACGGCGACCTGCGTGCCGCCATGACGCCCGAGTTGCGCCGATATGTGAAATATGTGATGCCCGCTGTCTATCCCGCAGCAGCCATGCGGCTGGGACGCAATGCGATGCAGGCGCCACTGGAATTGATATTGCTTGCCCTATGCGAATAATCAGCGGAAAATATGGCCGTCGCCGTTTTGACGTGCCCACCAACATCACTGCCCGCCCCACGACCGACATGGCGCGTGAGAACCTGTTCAACGTCCTTAACGGCTTGATTGACCTTGAAGGCAAGACCGTGCTGGACCTGTTTGCGGGAACGGGAGCGATGAGCTTTGAGTTCCTGTCGAGGGGTGCCGCCCGTGTGACCGCTGTCGAGAAGGCCCGGACCCAGGCCGAATTCATCAAGAAGGTGCAGCGGCAGTTGGGCGACGAGAACCTGACGCTCATCCGTGGCGACGTGTTCAAGTTCCTGGCCTCGTGTCGGCAGTCGTTTGACGTCGTGTTTGCCGACCCGCCCTATGATCTGCCGCGCTTCGGCCAGATACCCCAGTTGATTCTCGACTCGCCGCTGGTGCATGACGGCACGCTGTTCATCATGGAGCACCCGCGGGAGCATGACTTCAGCTCCCTGCCCAATTTCTCCCAGCAGCGCGTCTATGGCAAGGTGAACTTCTCCCTGTTTGAAATCAACAAAGATCATACCTAATAATTGCAATGAAATACAAACACGATTGGCGGCATCTCCTTGCCGTGGCCATGCTTGCCACGGGGTTGCCCGTTGCGGCGCAACTCATGGCTCCGACCGACACGCTGTCGCACGCGCTGTCGCCGACTGTCATTACTGCCGATCAGATGAACCAGAAGCAGGTCACCAACCCTCTGGATGCCATCAATGGACGTGTGGCAGGTGTGACAATCCAGAAGAGCAATAACGGTGCCGCAGCGATGAGCGCTGTGCGTGTTCGCGGTACCACATCGGTCACGGGCGGCAATGACCCGTTGATCATCATCGACGGTGTGTTCGGTGACCTGAGTACGTTGTCTTCGATTTATCCATCTGATATTGAGAGTTTTACCGTGCTCAAAGATGCCAGTGCGACGGCGCAGTTCGGCTCGCGTGGCGCCTCGGGTGTGATTGAGGTAGTGACCAAAAAGGGCGCAACCGATCGTGCGACCGTGACCTATAACGGCAGCGTGGGAGTTACCCATGTTGCCCGCAACCTCAAGATGCTGGATGCCACAGGCTATTGCAAGGCTGTCACCAGCCAGGGCGGCATGCTCATCAACAAGGGATTTGACACCGACTGGCAACGCGCGATTCAGCAGACCGCCTTCCTGCAGGACCATCATGTCGCTTTCATGGGCGGCGGTGACCGTTCGGGTTACCGCGTGTCGTTGGGTTTCATGGACCATGACGGTGTGATTCTTCACGACAAGTTGCGTAACCTGACGAGCAACATGAATATGCACCAGCGCATGTTCGGCGACCTCCTCTCCATCGAGGTGGGCATGTTCGGCAATGTGCAGAAGGAGCAGACTGCCGTCTATGATGTCCAAAAGACTTTCTACTCGGCTCAGTCATGGAATCCCACTTTCGGAACTGAGCGTAGCAGTAACGGCGGCTGGGACGGTTTCACTTATGCCAACCAGATCAATCATCCGTTGGCGCTCATGGACAGCCGCATCCGTGACAAGACCACCCACTTGAGCATCCATGCCAAACTCACCTTCAACTTGACAAAAGACTGGAAGTTATCCGTTTTCGGTGCTTACAGCCACAACGAGGTCGAGGTGTCGCAGTTCCTGCCCACGAGCATCTGGAGCGGCGGCAAAGGCTACCGCAGCAGTGCCAAGACCGAGTCCTTGCTGGGTAACGCTATCATAACATGGGACAAGACTTTAGGCCTGCACCACGTTAATGTGATGGGGCTTGCCGAGATCGAGCGTGATACCCACACGGGTTTCTATACCACCACGACAGGCTTCTCGAGCAATGACATCGGCATCGATGCCATCCAGGCCGGTGCTCTGACATTGTGGGACGGCACGGGGAGTTACCGCAACTCACCCTCACTGGCTTCGTTCATGGGGCGTGTCAATTATGACTACTCCAATCGTTACTCATTGACTGTCGCCGCCCGTTTTGACGGTTCATCGAAGTTTTCCAAGGGCAACAAGTGGGGTTTCTTCCCCTCGGTGTCGGCAACTTGGAATCTGGGCAATGAGGCCTTCTTGCATGATGTAAGCTGGCTCGATAACCTGAAGTGGAACGTCGGCTACGGTCTGGCAGGTAACTTGGGCGGGGTGGACAGTTACATGGCACAGAATGTGCTTACACCCGCCGGAATCCCTCCCATGGGCCAGAATCTTCTCGTTACCCTTGACCAGTTGGTCAACGCCAACCCCGACCTCAAGTGGGAGGTCAAGCGCAGTTTCAACACGGGCCTGAGCGCGGCCTTCCTGGGCAACCGCGTTATTGCTGCTCTCGATTTCTACACGTCCAAGACGATTGACATGCTCTATCTCTATAATGTAGGTGTGCCGCCCTTCAGTTACAACAAGCTGCTGGACAACATCGGCTCGATGCGCAACAGCGGTGTTGAGTTGGCCTTGGGCTTCACGCCGCTCAATACCCGTGACATGGAATTGAACATCAATGCCAATGTTGCCTACCAGTACAACAAACTCCTCTCGCTGAGCGGCTATTACAAGGACTACTGGCTCGAGGCTCCTGGCGAAGTCGATCTGGTGAATTTGAATGGTGCGGGTTTTCACGGGGGCAACAACCACATCGTCTATCAGATAGTGGGTCAACCCTTAGGTGTGTTCTATCTGCCGCATTGCACTGGACTCAAGAGCGATGGCAATGGAGGCTACGTTTATGACATCGCCGACCTGGACGGCTCGGGCGACATCGACATCGCCAACGGCAAGGACCGCCGCATCTGTGGCCAGGCAATGCCCAAGGTGTTGCTGGGCAGTAACATCAACTACCGCTTCAAGCAATGGGACGTCACCCTGCAGATCAATGGCGCCTTCGGCCACAAGATCTACAATGGCACGGCGCTCACCTATATGAATATGAACTCGTTACCCGGCTATAATGTCCTGGCTGACGCTCCTGCACGCAATATCAAGGACCAGACCGCTACCGACTATTGGCTTGAACGTGGCGACTACATTGACTTCGACTACTTGACCGTGGGTTGGAATGTGCCCCTGGGTGTCAAGGCTCGGCGCGCCATCAGCCGCCTGCGTCTGTCGTTGACCATTGAAGACTTGTGTACAATCACCGGCTACTCGGGCTTGACGCCTATCATCAACAGTTCATCGGCTGGCGGAACCTTAGGCGTCGATGACAAGAACGTCTATCCAGTCACCCGTTCCTATTTTATGGGAGTAACTATCACCTTCTAGAAATCTGTAACTATCATGAAACGATATATAACATATAGCCTGTTCTTGATTGCCGCGGCCTGGACGTTGGTGTCTTGCGATAAGTTCCTGGAGGATGACCCCAGCGACCGCTTGCCCGACTCCGAGGCCTATAACACGGTCGCCGACCTACGCAACAACGCCTTGGGTGCGATTTATCTGAATATCGGTGGTAGCGCCCCGTCTCAGGGTCTGCAAGGTACCGCCCGTGGCGTGTGGGACCTGAATACGTTCTCGACTGATGAGGCGATTATCCCCACGCGTGGAACTGACTGGTATGACGGCGGCATCTGGCAGAACCTCTTCCTGCATCGTTTCGGTAACGTCGATTTCACGGGTGACACGTGGAATTACCTGTTCAAGGAAGTGCTGGCGTGTAACCGCGCCATTGAGCGAATCGATGCTTTTGCTGCCCTGCATCCTGCCGAGAATGTCACCGAACTGCGTGCCGAGGCGCGTGCTTTGCGTGCGATGTTCCTCTTCTACGCGATGGATCTCTATGGCCGTGTGCCCCTGTTCATGAGTTCGAGCCCAACTGTGCAGGAAATGAAACTGCAAGACCGCTCGGTGGCTTTCAAGCACATCGTGAGTGAGTTGCAGGCTGCCGAAGGCCAACTCGATGTCGCCCGCAGTTCGGCTCAGGGTGAGTACTACGGTCGCATGACGCGAGATGTGGTCGATTTCCTGCTGGCCAAGGTGCTGCTCAATGCCGAGGTCTATGCCGACGATGACTGGACCGACGATCAGCACCCTGATGCCTCGGCGATGATGTGGAGTATCGAAGGCGAGACAATAAACACCTGGGCCGCCGTGGAGCGTTACTGTACGTTCGTTTCGGCTTGCGGGTACACGCTGGCCGACCAGTTCAAGGATAATTTTGACATCAGCAACGACGAGTGCCCGGAATTGATTTTCACCATCCCGATGGACATCAATAATTTCTCCAACCGTTTCACCCAGCAGTTCCGCTCGCTGCATTACAACCATGCTGCGGCGTTGGGCCTGAACGGTGAGAATGGCCCGTGTGCCACCATCGAGGCGATGAAAACCTTCGGCTACGATAAGGGCGTGAATGCCGATGCGCGTCTGTTTTGGACTTATTATTATGACAATGTCTTTCATGACAAGACGGGCAAATTGGTCACCCTTGACGATGGCTCGCCCCTGGTCTATCAGCCGATGGCGGTGAAGTTGGACTTGTCTAATGATCCCTATGAGAAAACGGCTGGTGCAAGAATGCGTAAATATGAAATCGACTATGCTGCGATGAGTGACGGGCAGTTGCGCCGCAACGACATCGTTTTGTTCCGTTATGCCGACGTGTTGCTGATGAAGTGTGAGGCGATGCTGCGAGGCGGCAAGGCAGGTGCCGAAGCCGATGCCTTGCTTAATCAGGTACGTGCCCGAGCCGGAATGGCACCCCGCACTGCAACCCTCGACAATGTGCTTGAGGAGCGTATGCTGGAGTTGGCTTGGGAGGGATGGCGTCGCAACGACCTGATCCGTTTTGGCCTGTTCACACGTTCCTATACCGACCGTCCGCAGACCGATGCCGACCGCCACGGCTACACACTGGTGTTCCCCATCCCCGGTGAGACCCTCACCGCCAGCGCCAGCAGCCAAAACCCAGGCTATTGATTATAAGGAATATCACCTAACACCTAAAGCCTATCAATGAAGGACGAGAGTAAATATATCGCCAGACTGGAGCAGCACGACGTGAAACCCACGGCGTTGCGCATCCTGTTGCTGCGTACGATGATGGCCCATGAGGACGCCTTCTCGCTTCAGAGTCTGGAGGACGAGCTCGACACGGTGGACAAGTCCACCATCTACCGCACCATCACGCTCTTCCTGACTCATCACCTGATTCACGCTATCGACGACGGCACGGGCATGTTCAAGTATGCCGTGTGCAGCCCCGACTGCCATTGTGGTGAGGACGACGGATCCATCGACCACATGCATGCCCACTTCAACTGTGAGCGCTGTGGCCGCACCTTCTGCCTGCAGACGACTCAGGTCCCGCTGGTCGCCCTGCCCGGCAATTTCCAGGTACACAGCATCAACTACGTGCTCAAGGGCTTGTGCCCGGAGTGCGCTTCGAGTTAGTAATAGAAAACAGTTTTATTCACAGGGTATATTGAGATTATGAAAACAGTTAGCCGCTGGTTGCGCAACATATTGATTTTCTTTTTCACCTCGACGATTCTGGCGGTGGTGATACTCAAGTACATCCCAGTCTATATCACACCGCTGATGCTCATTCGCTGTGTCGAGGCGGTCATTGACGGGGAAACTCCTGCCATCAATCACCACTGGGTGCCTCTGGAGCGTATCAACCACAACCTGCCCCAGGCGGTGATGGCGAGCGAGGACAACCTGTTCCTGAAGCATAGCGGTTTTGACCTGGAACAGATACAGAAGGCGCAGCTCGAGGCCCAGGAGGGCAAGCGCCAGCGTGGAGCGAGTACCATCAGCCAGCAGACGGCACGCAATGTCTTCCTGTGGCAGCATCGGTCATGGCTGCGGAAGGGTCTGGAGGCTTATTTCACGTTCCTGATTGAGAAAATTTGGGGCAAGGAGCGCATCATGGAAGTCTACCTTAATTCCATCGAGATGGGCAAGAACATCTACGGGGCCGATGCGGTGGCGCGCATCAACTTCGACACCACGCCCGACAAGCTGACGCGTTCCCAGAGTGCCTATATTGCCGTCTCGCTGCCTAACCCTCTCGAGCGTGACAGCGGCCACCCGAGCGCCAAGATGAAGAAGATGCACAACACCATCAAGAAGCGCATGGGACAGATAGACCAGTTCCCCAAGGATATCTGTGCGCAGTGAGAGGCGAAGCTGTTTTATTGATATGACTGAAAGAAATATAAATGATATAAATGTATAAAAAGATGAGATATTCAGCCCTTTTGTTCATCATGGCAGTGGCCGTGGCATCGTTGTTCACTTCATGTGAAAGTGACCATGAGGTAATCGTAACCGACTGGACCTCGCTTGAGACAGTTGACCTGCAGGATGAGTATAACAAGTTCATGCCAGGCAAGTGGGAATATGTCTATGAGGACAGCATCCACTTCATTGAGCTGTATTACACCTTCAGTGCCGAGGATAGCCTGCTCACGGGCTACTACAACGAGCTGATACGCACGAGTGTGAGCCCCGATGGCATCCCCGAACACGACGAGTGGCAGCTGCTGTGGCAGGGTAGTTTCACCGCCAAGTGGGTGTTACTCCACAGTGTGGATCTGGAGCAGAACTACATCTATATGGGTAACTTGGTGTATAAGAATGTACATGGCATACTGTCCAAATATGATGTCATGGCGGGCAGGGCGCTGTTCTATGGCGCAGGCAAGACCTACCTGCGCACGACAACGCCGCTAACGTTCAAGCGCATTGAGATGCACCATCCCGAGCCGGAACAGCCAGAGCAATAAGAGTAACGGTCAGTAAAGGATTATTCCTTGGGCATGAAGCGTGCCGGGTCTTCCTTGTCTTCTTCCGGCGGAAGGACAGGGGGCTGGACTTCGGTCTGTTGTGAAGTGGGGCGGGGAGTTTCGCGCTTAGCCCTGTGGGGCTTGTGAAGGTTGCTCTCCAGGCGGTTGAACTCCTTGCGCACGTGGCGGCGTCCGTCCTCAAATGTGTCGTCAACGGCTTTCTCGATAGTCTCGTTGAACTTGAATGGCAACATCGAGATGATGGCCGAAATAAGGGAGAGCCCAGTCAATATGTAGGCCAGTTTATAGCCTATTCCTAATCCGATAATTGAGAATCCTTCACCTAAATCATTGTCAGGAGTAACCTCGGGTTCATGGCGCAGCAGCACGTCATGGGTGCTGCCAGTGTCCTTGAAGAACCACAATCCCAAGATGATGAATGCGATGGCCAGTAAAACCCACCAGCGGCTCTTGAGGCAATTGAAGCCGATGGCGCCAAACACGGCGATGAAGGGCAGCAGCGCCAGCAGTATACTGCCTATCGAGAGCGCTTGGGAAATGGTGCCTGCCGTGAACCCCAAACCCGTTACTGTGCCATGAAACGAAATGTCATAGAACGGCAGGAACACATAGCAGATGAGCGCTAATACAAGCAATATGTTGGTGATAGGTCTCATGAGTTTCAGTAGTTAACAGCGCTACTGTTGAGCGCAAAGATTGGCGAAGTTACAAACAAATGATGAAAACGCCCCAAAATGCAACCTATTTTTGCACTTATTTAGCTTTGTTTACAGCCATTGGGATAATGTCGGGCATGAAAATCACATTAAAACGCATGGCTGGTGCTTGAGATGGTGCCCGATGCGTTTTGATGGTGGGATTACGGGACGGTGGAGAGGACCTGCTCGCAGAATTGCTGATCTTGCTGGAGGCGTTCCAGGGCTTTCTTGGATGCGCTCTGGTGGGACTCCTTCTTGCTATAGCCGATAGCGTCGCTGGCATAGATGCCGCCCAGGATGACTGCGGTGCGGAACACGGGATTCTTGTCCTTGTCGGTGTAGCTGTCCACCAGCTCATACTCGATCGAGACCCTGTACTTCTGGGTCCACTCGATGAGGCGTGACTTGAAGTTCTGTTCGGTCTTGACCAGATTGTTGAGGTTAAAGTGCTTCTTGATCAGGCGGTTGATGATGAACTTGCGGCAACGGTTGTAACCCTGGTCAAGATAGATGGCGCCCACGAGAGCCTCGAGGGCGTTGCCGCAGATGTAACTGTTGTGGGATGAGGTGTGGGCGAGAGCGTGCACGTGGGTGTCGAGGTGCAGGATGTTGCCGATGCGGTTCAGGCTCTCGCGCTGCACAATCTTGGCACGGGTTGAGGTCAGGAATCCCTCGTGCTTGTTGGGGAAAGTGGAGTAGAGGAAGTCGGCCACCACATTGTCGAGCACGGCGTCCCCGAGGAATTCCAGACGCTCATTGTTGGCCCAGCGGCCGTCACTCAGCTTGACGGGCTTGGAACGGTGCACCATGGCCAGCTGGTAGTACTTGATGCTGCGGGGATAGTAGCCGGTAATGCGGTGAATAAAAACATAAAGCTCCTTATCCTTGATGAAAAGGAGCTTTATGAGTGATATGGCGTTGCTGAGATTCATCGTTTTTCAGCAGTATCCCAGTGGATTATTTCTGGTATTTCTTAACGATGATGCTCGCATTGTGTCCGCCGAAACCAAACGTGTTGGAAAGTGCAATGTTTACTGTTCGCTTCTGAGCCTTGTTGAAGGTGAAGTTCATCTTGTAGTCGATGTTCTCGTCCTCATCGCCATCGGCATGGTTGATGGTGGGAGGCACAATGTCATCGCGGCAAGCCAGCAGACAGAAGACGGCCTCCATAGCGCCGGTAGCGCCCAGCATGTGGCCTGTCATCGACTTGGTGCTGCTCACGTTGAGCTTGTAGGCATGCTCACCGAATACGTCCTTCACTGCCTGTGCCTCGCTGAGGTCTCCCACGGGAGTGGAAGTGCCGTGAGCGTTGACATAGTCAATATCCTCGGGCTTGATGCCGGCGTCCTCAATGGCACGCTGCATCACGAGCTTGGCGCCCAGGCCCTCGGGATGGCTGGCGGTGATGTGATAGGCGTCGGCACTCATACCGCCACCGATGACCTCGCCGTAAATCTTGGCTCCGCGTGCCAGGGCGTGCTCGAGCTCCTCGAACACGAGGCACACACCGCCCTCACCCATGACGAAACCGTCGCGCGAAGCGCTGAAGGGACGCGAAGCGCCCTCGGGATCGTCGTTGCGCAGCGAGATGGCCTTCATGGCATTGAAGCCGCCCACACCAGCAGGGAACAAGGGAGCCTCGCTACCACCGGTAACGATGGCCTTGGCCTTGCCCAAACGGATGTAGTTGAAAGCGTCGATCAGTGCGTTGGTTGAAGTTGCACAAGCCGAAACAACACCGAAGTTGGGGCCGCGGAAGCCGTACTTGATGGAGATTTGTCCAGCAGCGATATCGGCAATCATCGTCGGGATGAAGAACGGGCTGTACATGGGGCCGCGCTCCGGATTCCTGGCGTAATCACCTGACTGCTCCTCAAACGTGTGCAGACCACCAATACCCGACGAGAAGATGACACCCACCTCGTCGCGGTCAATACCGTCGGCAAGCAGGTTGGCATCCTCAACGGCCTGCTTGGCACAAGCCAACGCGTACTGGGTGTACAGGTCGTTGCGCTTGAAATCCTTCACCTCGCGGCGGTCGTTGGGGTCATTCACAAAGTTGAGCGGATCAAAACCCTTGAGCTCGCAAGCAAACTTGGTCTTGAACAGCGTGGTGTCAAAATGAGTAATAGGTCCTGCACCACTTACACCCTTAAGGGCGTTGGACCATGTGGTCTCAACGTCCATTCCTAAGGGAGTGATGGCACCCAGACCCGTTACCACAACTCTCTTTAATTCCATGTGGTAGGATAAAGAAATTTATTCAGCGGCCTTAGCTTCTTCGATGAACTTGATGGCGTCGCCTACTAAAAGTAGCCTCGGGAGTTACCTCAGACTCGCTAACACCTAACTTGTCAACGATAATTTGTTTTACTCTTTCTTCAATTTCTGACATAGTCGTAATTTTTAATTGTTATTGTTAAAAATGTATGTTCACAATTTTGAGACTGCAAAGGAAATACAAATTCTTCAAACAATAAAGAAAAATTTACTTAAATTGCGCCCAATTGGGGATTTTTAGCCTTTATATTGGTGAAACACAATGTTTTTAAACAAATTTTCAAAGTTTTTACTTTGGCAGTCTGTTAAAAAATGTAATAAATTTTCACTTTGCGTCTTTGTGCCGTAATCCGTAGGCCTTCCCGACGCCAAAATCACCCATTGGACTGCAATGGTGTCCCTGGGTTTAATTTTGCGCAAAGAAAAATTAAGGTATTTTATTCGGGTAGGATTTGGGGTTGGTTCAGGTCGATTGTGAGGCCTTCATTGGCCAGTCGGGTGGCGGGAAAGACGCTGCGGGCCTCGGTCAGCAGGGGTGTCTCGTCTTCGTATCGCTTGGAGTAGTGGCCGATGATGAGCTGGCGCACTCCGGCCTCACGTGCCACAGTGGCAGCCTCGAGAGAGGTGCTGTGGTAGCGCTTGTGGGCCTTGACGCTCAAGCTGTGGTCGTAGGTAGCCTCGTGGTAGAGCCACTCCACTCCCTCCACGTGCTTGATCACGCGCTTAGAGAACTTGGTGTCGCTGCAATAGGCATAGCTGACCGACGGATCGGCAGCTGTGGTCAACTGGCTGTTAGGGATAATTATCCCCTCGGGGGTGACCCAATCCTGGCCCTGGCGTAAGGCGTTCATCGCGTAGTGGGGCACACCCAGTCGTGTGGCCTCCTCGCCGATGATGTGTCGCTGCTTGGGCTTCTCCCGGAACAGGAATCCCACAGCAGGCACACGGTGCACCAGCGGGAACGTGGTCACGGTCATTGCGTCGTCCTCGTAGATAACGCGCTTGTGGGTGTCGATGATGTTGAACTTGACCTCGAACGGGCGCTCGCGGCAGAAGTAGTCCAGCATCTGCCCGAACAGGTCTGCTCCGTCCTTGAAGGTGTGGATCGTCAGCGAATTGGTGCGGTTGAGCAGCGCCATGGTCGAGACCAGCCCGGGTAACCCGAAACAGTGGTCACCGTGCAGGTGGCTGATGAAAATGTGGTTGAGGCGCATCAGTTTCAACCGCATGCGGCGAACGGCCAGTTGGGCCCCTTCGCCACAGTCGATCATCATCAGATTGTCGCGCACGTTCAACACCTGGCATGACGGCTGGTGGCGCGGCGTCATCGTCGCGCTCCCGCATCCCAATATGTTCAGTTCAAGTCGTGTCATGTTTTCTATAGTGGACTGCAAAGGTAATAAAAAAATGTGCGCTTGTTTCACAACAACTCGCACACTTTAAACCTTAAAAATCTAATCCTATGAAAAAACTTGCTGCAAAGATAACCTTAAAGGGAAAATGTTACAAATTTATTACTTTAATAAATGTAAAATTCTGCTGAAAAAATGTTAATTATTCCGCTATGAATTTTGGTAGTAATCAAATAGGACACCAAAGTGGAAATTTTGGCAATTTGAGCAATCCGTTTTTGAATCGTTCCTTAGTTCGTTCCCTGGTTCCTTTCATAGAGGTATAGACATCAAGAAGCGGACAACCCTTGTCGTCCGCTCCTTGAAATTTAGCAATCGTGTGTATGAAATGTGTTGTTTATAATCAGTATCCAATCGACATTACAGTGTAGTAGTCTCCAAAGCTCTCGTTCATGGTCAGGGTGACCCATCCGGTGCTGTTGCCTCCATACCAGCTGATGGTCATTCCGTCGGTAATCATGGGGGGACCATACAGTCTGCTCAGGCTACGGTAAACCCTGTTGTAGCGCGACATGTCGTAGTAGCTGCTGTGATATACAAACTGTGCGTTGACGAGTCTGTTGTAGTCATAGTTGAGCATCACATCGGGCCAGTAGAGGTTGAGCATGGGCACATCTCTCAGGTAGATGATGCCGTCGGCGTAGCCGTCGATGAAGTAACCGTTGTAGTACAGGTGGTCGAGCGAGGCCTCATAGAGCGTGCCGAACACAATACCCAGGATACGGTCGATTACAGGAGCTCCGGCATAGGGGTGCCATCCGACAGGGATCGTGGGGCGGTACCATGCCCAGGGAGCAGCAGGACGATAGGGACGTGCGGGAGGAGGACATGCGCGGCTCCAGCTGTGGTGTGAATAGTTCCAGCTGAACTGATCGCGGTAGTGGTGGTTGGTGTAGTCATAGCGGTGGTGATCGTTATAACCGTGGTTGCCACCAAACTTGCCTCTGTCACTGTCACCGTGGCCATGTCCATTGCCGTTGCCACCGTGTCCGTTGCCAGGCTTGCCGCCGTTGTCGGGTCTGCCGTCGGGCTTGCCGCCAGGCCTACTGCCGTTGTCGTTAGGCTTGCCTCCGTTGCCGCCAGGCTTGCCGCCACTGCGCCTGTCCATGGTGGTGACTGCTGTTGACTTGGTGTCGCGGCTGGTCGCCGTCGAGGGACGAGTCGTCGATACGTGCGAGCCGTTATCGGTAGTGCGGGGGGTGACAGCAGTGCCGTGGTCACTTGCAGCGCTGTGGCTGCTGGTGGTGCTGCGGGTCACCGTGCCGTTACCGTTGCGATTGCCGGTGGAGCGGGTGGTGGCGCCGCTGTTACTGCTGTTGGTGGTGACGGTGGTCGGACGGCTTGTCGAGGGCCTGCTCACCTGAGTGCTTGTGGTGCTGGTAGTACGGCCTGACGTGCTGGGAGCCACCTTGTTTGTGCTTGAGCTGCTGCTACGGGTCACCTGGGGCGTTGCCGTGGCATGGCTCGTCGTCCTGTTCTCGCTGGGGCGGGAAACATGGGAACTTGCCGTGCTGCTGCGGGAAACCTGAGGGGTTGCGCTACTGGAGCGGGAAACCTGCGGGCTCGCAGTGTTGCTGTGGCTGACGCCTGCTGAGCGGCTCACCGTCGGAGCTGCGGTGTTGCTTGAACGTGAGACAGCTGCCGTCTGGCTTCTGCTGCTGGAGCTGCCTCCCTGTGAACGACTACGGCTCTGGGCCGAAGCGTCGGATGCACCGATGATCAGGCATCCCATGAGCGCGAAGCTCATCATGATTTTTGTAACAGAAGTTTTCATAATTGTGTTGTTTTATAATGTTCAACAAGTGATTAAAATTCGTTTTGTTTGTCTTTTAGACTGCAACAATGGTGCCGAGTTTAACCCCCAAAAACAGTAAGAGGCCGCATTTCTGCCCTATCAGGCATAAAAATGCGACCAATCGCCGTTTTTTATAGATAAATTCTCAGCCTCAACTGCGCGGTATGCTATGGTTGCAGCCGCTGTTTAGGCATAAAGGTGTTTGTAATTAGCGCAGTAGCAGCTGGGCGTCGCCGTAGCTCAGGAAGCGGAAGCCGTGGTCCATCGCGTAGTTGTACATGCCACGCCACTGGTCATTGCCGACAAATGCGGCCACGAGCAACAGCAGGGTGGACTGCGGCTGGTGGAAGTTGGTGATCATGCCGTTCACGATGCGGTATTGGAACCCCGGGGCAATCATCAGCTGGGTACTGCCCATATAGGTGTCGGCATGATGGCGGTCCAGATAATCGACGATGTTCTGCAACGCTTCGCGGGTCGGGATTTTGCAAGGTGTGGTGTAGGGCATCCATTGGGTCACCGTGAGGGCTTCCTCGTCTGCATCGGGATGCTCGGCAAGGATCTGGCCGATGTAGTACAGGCTCTCGAGGGTGCGCACGCTGGTAGTGCCCACAGCAATGACGGGACCGGGAGCGTTGATGATGTCCATGATGACACCGCGCGGCACATTGATGAACTCGTAATGCATGGGATGGTCGCCGATGTGCTCGCTCTTGACGGGCTGGAACGTGCCGGCTCCCACGTGCAGTGTGATTTCGCGGCGCGTGATGCCTCGGTGGTCGCATTCCTCCAGCACCTCGTCGGTGAAGTGAAGGCCAGCCGTGGGGGCGGCCACGCTGCCGTCGATGTGGCTATATACCGTCTGATAGTCGGTTGAGTCACTTTCCTCGGTGCCACGGTTCAAGTAGGGCGGAATGGGAATCTCGCCGATGGCGCTGAGCACGTCGGCAAATGTGATCTGCTTGTCGCTGCCGTCCCAATCAAATGCGATTTCCCATGCGTTGCCGCGCTGCTCGCCACGGGTGGCGGCAAGTGTGACCTCAAGGCCCTCGATGGTGACGGTCTGGGTGAGTGCACCTTGCTTCCAGCGCTTGCTGTTGCCCACCAGGCACTGCCAAACGCAGTGGCCCGTGGTCTGGAAAATTTGCTCATAGTCGCGCGGCAGCACGGGTTCGAGACAGAAAATCTCGATGGTTGAGCCGGTCTCCTTGCGGAAGCGCAGGCGTGCGTTGATCACGCGCGTATTATTATAAATGAGTGTCGATCGCTCGGGCAACAGTGAAGGCACTTCCCAGAATTTCCTCTCCTGGATGTCTCCACCTTTATAATACAACAGTTTACATTGCTCGCGCTGGGCCAGCGGGTGCTTGGCAATGCGCTCGTCGGGCAGGTCGTAGTCGTAGTCGGCGATGCGCAGGGCACGTATGTCGTCAATCAGGGCCATTTATATTATCGTGAGTAAATAATCAGTATGATGGTTAATAATAATGTGAAGATAAGCATATTGCGTGCCGTCTCACCCAGCAGGGGATTGAGGGCGGCGCCGTCGCGGTGGGTCAGCTTGTGCCATGTGGAGGTGTGCAGGACAAGGTATATCACGGGGACAAGCAGGGTCCACAGGGGCAGGGCCCGGGTCAAGGCTACCAGCATCCAGAAGGCGGTCAGCACCGCCATGCCCATGTAGCCGTTTAACAGGTAGGCAAAGGCGGCAGGCTTGCGGCCGAACAGGACCACCGATGTGCGCTTGCCCGCCTCGCGGTCGTCATCCACGTCGCGGTAATTGTTGACCAGCAGCACGTTGACGCCCAGCAAGCCTATGGTGATGGACATGAGCAGGACAATCGGGTCAAACCTCAATGCCTGCACATAGTAGGTCAGGTTGACGGGCACGAGTCCAAAGAAGATAAACACCGTCAGTTCGCCCAGGCCGTGGTAGGATAGAGGATAGGGTCCAGTGCTGTAGGCCAGTGCTGCCAGTGCGATGACTATGCCCACGGGCAAGAGCCACCAGCCACCGTAGGGAATCAGGCAACATCCCACAATGCAGGTGACCGCCAGCAGGCCGAAGGTGGCATTCCTGAGTGTCGTCGGCTTGATGTCGCCCTCGGTGACGCCACGACGGGGGCCCACGCGTCCAGGTTTGTCGGTACCTTTCAGGTAGTCAAAGTACTCGTTGGCCATGTTGGACACCACCTGGGCCAGCAGGGCAAACACCAGGCACAGCAATGCCGGTACCCACCTGAACTCGTGGTGGAACTTAGCCAGGCCGATAGCGATGATCACGCCGCTCAGCGACACGGGAAGCGTGCGCAGCCTGAAGCACTCCAGCCATATTTTTATTCTTTGTTTCATTGTCTGTTTTGTTGAATGCGGCTGCAAAATTACAAAAAAGATTGCCGAGGGGTGGAGAAAAATGATTATTTTTGTGGACTGCAATACAATGTCAAGACTTACAAGTAACTTAAAATTCAATCAATATGGAACAGCAGAATCAACAACCACAGCCTCCTGTGTTTAAAATGCCGCAGCAGCCTGCGCCTCAGTTTCAACCCCGTGTGACCGCCAGCCCGATGATGGATCCCATCACGGCTGTCAAGACTTGCTTTAGGAAATATTTTGACTTCAAGGGCCGTGCCCGCCGCAGCGAGTTCTGGTGGTTTGCCTTGTTTGGGCTCCTCGTTTCAACGGTGCTGTCATTCTTTGGCCTGATGGTTCCTGCCATCGCCTATGTGAGCTCGATCTTTACCCTGGTGATGATCATTCCACTGCTGGCTGCGTTGTGCCGCCGCTTGCATGATGCCGGCCACAGCGGCTTGTGGGTGGCTCTCATGGCCCTCTTGATTGGCGGGTATTTCGGATCATTCATTGCCATGGTGGGCTCCAATTTCACCGAATTGGCTTCGACCACCAATGTTGAGGACGCTATGGCTATGTCGCAAGAGTTAGTCAATTCTGTACAGTCGTCGCCTGCGTTGGCGACCGTGTGGGTAGTATGCGCCTTTGCCACATTGCTGCTGGGAATTGTCCTCATCGTCTTTGCCTGCATCGACAGCAAGTGGGGAGAGAACAAGCACGGTCCCTCGCCTAAGTATAAATAAAGCGGCCGTTTTGTCTAAGGTGTATATGTGTATTAGTGTATAGGTGTATGGCGGCGGTTGCCGCCTGGCGTATGATGTTGCGCCATAATGCAGATTTTTTTTGATTTCTCGGCCGTTAGGCTGATTAAAAATCAATAGGCATAATGACGTGGGCCCCAAAAGTTGGAATAACTTTTGGGCCCACTTCACTTGTTTCTTTAATAATAGGTGACTACAGCGAGAGTTTGTTGAGGAGCTCGAGCAGGTCGCGGTCAATGGGCTTGTCCTTGCGGATGGCTTTGGAGAAGGGTACATAGATGATTTTCTCATCATCGTCGCCAATCATGATGTTGCGCTGACCTTCCATCAGGGCATCGATGGCTGCAGCACCCATGCGGGATGCCAAGATTCGGTCTTGTGCCGTGGGTGAGCCGCCACGCTGCAGGTGGCCCAGGATGGTTACCCTCACCTCATATTGAGGATATTCCTTGCGGACCCTCTCGGCAAGTCCCATGGCACCGCCGGTGACGGGGCTCTCGGCAACCAGCACGATCGATGAATTCTTGGTCTTGCGGAATCCGCTCTTGACGAGTTCCTTGAGTTGGTCGACCTCGGGTGCAATTTCAGGAATCAGTGCTGCCTCAGCTCCCGAGGCAATGGCTCCGTTCAGGGCGAGGAATCCGGCTTCGCGGCCCATGACCTCGATGAAGAAGAGGCGCTCGTGGCTGCTGGCCGTGTCGCGGATGCGGTCCACACACCACATGATGGTATTCAATGCCGTGTCATAGCCGATGGTGTGGTCGGTGCCACTCAGGTCATTATCGATGGTGCCCGGTATTCCCACAATGGGGAAATCAAACTCGCTGGCAAACTGCCTGGCGCCGCTCAGCGAGCCGTCACCTCCGATGACTACCAGCGCGTCGATGCCGTGTTTCTTGATGTTGTCATAGGCCTTCTGACGGCCCTCGACAGTCTTGAACTCCTTGCAGCGCGCCGTCTTGAGGATGGTGCCTCCGTGATGGATGATGTTGGAAACGTTCTGGGTCTTGAATTCCACGATCTCGTCTTCAACCAGACCCTTATAGCCACGGTAAATGCCTTTTACCTTAAAGCCGTTGTAGATAGCCGCACGGGTGACCGCGCGGATTGCCGCATTCATGCCTGGAGCATCACCGCCCGAGGTCAATACGCCGATTGTCTTGATTTTTGCCATAATTGATACACTTTCTATTTTGGTTGTTATGCAATAGGCTGCAAAGATAATGATTTTTTGAAATAATAACAAAAAACGGCGGCTACTCACGTAGACGCCGTTAATTCTCATGTTTTTATTGCTTGCGTTTTTTAACAGGATGTAGATATTAAGGTTGGGCTAAATAATCATTTAATCAACATTAACTACCATCAAAAGATTTTTCTTAGATTAATTATTATATCCTCAAGTAATGTAACGTGAGGTAAAAATTTCATATGAAAAAATTTGGAGAAATGCTTTTTGCGTTACAAAAGTACTATTGTCCTGCGGTCACTATTATAAAAAGTGCAAAAAACATTTGTAGGAATTGTTGTTTTTTTGACCTTAAATTTGTCAAAAAATAACCACAAAAAATGATAAAGCGCTAAATATCAATAAAATAAAAATACAAATAGTAATATTAGTATTCATAGCAAAATAGCATTCTTTTTTAATGAAAAATCAGGTCAAGAGTTTTGGTTTTCTTGACCTGATTTTAGCATCATGGGAATCATTTGCCCTCGGCAAGGATGGTCTTGCCCGCACTGTGGGCACTCAACTGTGGAGCATACTGGCACTGGATGGTGGCGATGCCCGAGGTGAACTCGCCGGGGTTGGTCACCCACACGTCGTAGCCGATGATGTGTGTTCCTTTGTTGAGGTTGCTGATGAACACGTTGGTCTGGGTGTCCTTAGTCTCCTGGTAGAACCAGGTGTTGTCCTCGCTGCGGTAGCCCGAGAGTTGATCAACGGGCTCGAAGCAGGCGGCACGCTCGTCGGTCATGGTCACGAAGTCCATATCCTTGTTGACCTTGATGATGACACGCACCTTGACCTTATCGCCCACCTTGAATGACGTTGCCTGGTGCAGCGAGCCATCCTGGGCGTAAACGTAGTATTCCTTGCTGATGGAAACCTCGTCGATGGCCTTTTCCTGAATCTGGGTCATCGGGGCCTTGAACTGGCTGTAAACAGCGCCCCATGCGGGGCCACTGCCCGTGCGGTCAATCACGACGTTGCCTGTGGTGGTGGCGGGCAGGGTTGTGCGGAAGTAACCCAGCCATTGGGCCATCTTATCCAGGTTGATGGGCTGCCCTGCCACGGTGATGTCGGGCGTTGTGCCGCGGTCAATCCACTGGCTGCCCGTGCTCAGGAGGCTATAGACGGCGTCGGCAGCGAGGCTGTTGGTACCCCAGTCGTTGCTCTGCTTCATCAGCAGCATCCACTTGCGTATCTGGTCAATCTCCTGCTGGCGGGGATCCACCTCGTTCATGGCCTGCAGGATAGTGCTGGTGTAGGCCACCTTATCATATTCCCACCAGCCGCGACCGGTCTGCAGGTTGTCCCAATACATACCCAGATTGGGCTTCACGATGGCATACTGGCGGATGCTCTCGACGATGCTGCGTGCAGTCTTCTTGTAGCCGTTGCGGTTGAGCGTCATGGCGTAGTAGGCCTTCTGCTTGAGGGTGATCCCCTTGCTCCAGTTCTCATTCATGTGCTTGAGAGTCTTCTTCATCAGGTCGGCACTGGTAGCTGATTGCTTTACCTCGGGGAAGAGGCTGCGCACATAGGCGTAGTCGGAGAAATAACCATAAGGCTCCTTGTTATATTTCTTGAACTCGTTTAGCTTGCGTACGGCCTCTTGGTCATAGTAGTTGAGGGCGCGGTTGATCATCGAGGTCACGCGGCTGTCGTCGGGAAGGTAGCCCAGATGCTTGATTTCGCCGATGAGTTGCAGCACGTACCCTGTGGTCCCGTAGCTGGACTTGCAGCGCGGGTAATAGAACCAGGTGAAGCCGCCGTCGCCCAGCTGCAGCGATTGCAGGGCGGTGATGATCTTCTCGTATTCCTTCTTGACAATGGCCTCGTCAAAGAGTTCGTTCAATTTCGACATCCTAAGGGTTTGGCGCTCAGCCTCGTTTATCCAGGGTGATGCCAGCAGGGTGCCGATCTTCAGGTCTTGGTTCTTCTGCAGCATCGACACCAGAACGCTGTCCTCGTCGTGTTGCTTCCAGTAGGTGATGGCCTCCTTGATGAGGGGCTGTGAGTTGGCTACGCCTTGTGACACTTGCAGGGCAAACAGGCTGTGCACCGCATTGGTGGCAGTGCAGTAGCTGTCACTGAAGATGGTGGGCAATGCCAGCACGCAGTACCACACGGGGTTGTCGCAGTATTCCAGCGTTACGCGGGCGTCCTTGGGGAACTGTGGCAGTGGAGTCTCGTAGTGGGGCTGTCCTGCCTCGATGTAGAACGGCTCGGTCTCGATGACGGGCGATATGGTCGTCAACACGGGCACCATCACTTGCTCACCATCGCCGAAGCTGCTGTTCGCGGCCTTGATGCGGAAGCCCATCATGGCGATGGTGTCGGGCACCTGCCAGTCGATGGTTACCGCCTCACTGCCGTTGCCATCCAGTTGCAGGTTGAACTTGCGGGTGGCATAGATGTCACCCGAGCGCGGGTCGAACAGTTCGATTACGGCGTCACAGGCGGCCGGTTCGTCGGTAGCGTTCTGAACCGTGGCGGCCAGCGTGGCCTTGTCGCCCTGGCGCAGGAAGCGCGGCATGTTGCTGCGCACCATCAGCGGCTTCTGGGTCAATACCTCGGCCATCCAGGTCGAACCGATCATCTGCTTGTCCCATGCCACCGCCTGGGCAATCCAGGTGGTGTTGAAGTTGGGAACCTCAAACTCTAACTGTATGTTGCCCTTGTTGTCGCTGGTGAGCATCGGCATCCACAGAGCCGTCTTGACGTCGCTCTCGCGCAGGGTGACCTTGTCGAGGTTTTTCTCATTGACGGTAGCAGCCTCCTCCTCGGCAACAGGCCTCTCGACGACAACCTCTTCCTTGAGTTCGCGAGAGACGTTGTGGCCGCCAATACCTCTGCTGGTATCATAGACGACTGCGTTGCTTTCGGACAACATGACATCCTGCTGGGCGCTTGATGGGGCGGTCATCAGTGCTTTTGTCCCCTTCTTCATTCCATATCCCGTTACCACCAATTCGTAATTCCCGTTGAAGAAAGTTTGGTTATAGGTATATAGCCATGGCAGTTCGATGTTGCCTTCACCCTTATAGTCGAGCATTTTGCCCATCCATGAGGCCATTGAGTAACGCGAGCCTTCCAGATAGGTGGTGTTGCTCCGGTACGCGTTAAAGCTGGGCCTCCAGTTGTTGAATGCCCAGTCGTTGGTCTGGATGCTGGCGATGGCCTTGTCAAACATGTCGAGCATCATTGCGCCGTGAACGGGTTTGCCGTTCTGGTCAGTGATGTTGAATGTCCAGTGCTCCATGTTGCCTGGCACGAGCTTATCGCGGAATGACGTGGCGGTGATATTTACGGCCTCGGCCTTGTAAGGATTCTGCAACGTGACGGTCTCTTCCCACAGCTTGGTGCCGTAGTAGGTGATGAACCTGACTGTCACGTCCTTGCCTGCTTCCTTGGGCAGCTGTACGGTAAAGTCGTGCATTCCCTTGTCGTAGTTGAGCCAGCCCTGGGCAATGACTTTGTCATAGGTGCTTGCCACATAGTATATATAGGCCTTGGGGGTGGATACACCCACCGTGATGTGGCCCATGTTTTTCTTGTCCACGCTTTGCTCCAGCGGCGTGAGCCACAGCGGGCAGTCCTTGACGGGCGATTGCTTGTCGCCCTTGCGGTAGAGGGTGATGACGCGTTCCACGTCCACGTCCTGCTCACCTTCCTCGGCATCGAGGATGTGGATTTTGAGCCTGTATTGGCCCGAGGGCAGGCTGGTCAGGTCGATGGTCGGATCGGCGGTGTTGAGGTTACCGGTCAGTGCAGGTGTTTTTTCGCCCACGGGTGTGACTTCCCAGGTGCAATAGGTGTCGGGATGCTCCTCGTCGGTGGTATTGTACTTGAGTGGCAGCTTGATGGGCTTGTCGTTGAGATAGATGTCGTTGTTAATACTGCCCAATTCAATGCCGCGGCGCGTGCCCACAATAAACGAGGTGCTCTCCTCGTGGGTCTCCCCGGCATCGGTGGTGACGGTGGCCTCAACCCTGTAATTATTGCGGGCCCAGCAGCGCCTGCCAGGCTTGTAGCCGATGTTCTCCTGGAACAACTCGGCAGGGTATTCGATAGTGAAGTTACCTTGCTCGTCGGTCACGACAGTGGTGTCGTTCAGGTGCTCGCCGCCATTGTTGCGCATGCGCCACCACCACCAGGACCACTCGCTCTGGATGAGCGACAGGCGCACTTCGGTATTTTGGAGGGGCAATCCGCTGTAGGTCATCGCTTTGCCTGTGACCTTGACGGGCTGTCCGGCAACGTAGCTGAGGCGCGGGTCGGGGAAGGTGACCTCAAACGTCGGAGTCTTGTACTCGCTCACGCTCACGTAGTGCCAGGCCAGGCTCTTCTCCTTGCCGCCTTTATCCTTGAGCTGGATACAGAACTGGCCGTTCATGCGGTCCTTGGGAACGACGAACGAACCCTCGATGCGTCCAAATTCGTCGGTCGTCACCGTCAGGGTATCGATGGGCTTGCGGTTACTGTCCATAAATATGGCATCTATTGTGTTGTAACTGAATACACTGCGCCCTTTCTCGGTCGTGTTATAGACGATGGCTGTCCAGTGGATGGTCTCTCCAGGACGATAGACGCCCAGGTCGGTAAAGACCTCTGCGTTATTCATGCTGTAGCTGTGGCCTTCATTGATGGGGTAGTAAGAGATGGGCAGGCCGTAACGGTCGTCACCCCTGGCACCGGTCAGTTGATGGGAAGAACGGTAATCTCTCTTGTCCTTGAATTCGGGAGGGACAATGATGCCATCGTTGCCAGTGGTACCCCATGTTGGTCTCTTCTCGTCTTTGATGGTAACTTGAGGCTGTGGTTCGCCGGTGTTGATGTCCACGGCGGCGACAATGTCCTTGTTATCGTTGCGTGAGATGGCGAACAGGGCGATGTCGGTCACACGCAGGATGGAATTGGGGATGTAATCGGGCTCTGCCGATTTGTTGATGTCTCCAGCGATTTGGGGCAGGATGACATAGGCACCATAGGGCAGCGGTGGCAACTTGGTGACCACATTGTCGGCATTGAACGGCACAGTGCCCTGGACCGTAACTGGGTAATTCGAAACGAGTTGTAAATCGCTCTTTTTCAGTCGGTATTCGTTGAGTTTCGCTTCGGGCACTCGATATACCTCGATAACGAACATATTGGCATTCTCGACGTTAGCCGTGACTGTGATGTCATCACGAGTGGACAGCAGCATGGGATAATTGAGATGCACATTCTTGCCCTCCATTTGCGTGATGCGGTTTTTCATTGCGTCAGTGTAAACCGAGTTGGGGAAGCGAGCCACATACTCTTGCAGCGTCTTGTAACGCTCCTTGTTGTTTTCCCATGCGATATGGTCTATCAGCTTGGCGCAGTGCTCATTGTCCTGATATTGTCGATAGGTCTCGATAGAAATCGACGGCAGGGTTCTGGTCATTGCGTAGATGTGGGCCCTCACGTTACCCTCGGTGGTCGCCAGCCAATCAGCCTTGATTCGCTCCCGCAAGTCCTCATTGTCCATATCTACATCGTCAAGCATCTCCTTACCCTTCATCAGCAGGAACTCGTGCAGGGTGGGGATGTAGGTGGCGCCCAGTTCGTTGCACTTGATGATGTCGGGAAGCGAGGTCACTGCCACGGCCTTCAGTGCGTCGGGCTCGGCGAGGCTCTTCTCGACGAGTTCTATGATCTTGTGGTCAAACTGTTTACGGTCCCACTCGCTGAAATCGGTGGGTGTTTCCTCGACTGGATTGTTGCGGTTGCTCCAACGGGCATAGCTGTTACGGTAGCTCTGAAAGACCATCGCCTCAAGGTGGTAGAGCAGTGCGCGGAGGTGTGGTTTCTTCTCCTTGGCGATGGCGTTCTCGATGCGCGACACGATGTCCGCCATATTGTCTTGTGAGATGCTGCTCTGGGCTATTCCGTAGCGCACCAGGGCATCGATGGTCAATTCACCGTCGCCCGACTTCAGCGCCTTGTCCAGGTCGGCAAGTGCCTCCTTGCTGACGTCCTGCGGGAAGTTGAAGTCAACCTCGCGGTTATTTCCTGAAGAATGGATTGGAAATGCCATGATGAGTAATAATACTATAGATAGAATGTGAATGATTGTCTGTTTCATAGCCATTCGGTGTTAGGTTTGTTATTATAACCCCAAAATTATATAAATAATGTGCAATATCCTCGCCAATTCCCAACATTTTGCAATAATTAACCATGTGACAAAGGGGACGGTTCTTTTTGTCACAAACCTGTGACAAAAAGAACCGTCCCCTTTGTCACACTTTAGTCGCTCTTCAAGCGGGAAAGCGTCATGTGTCCTATGCCAGTGAGCCGCGAGAGCTGGCGCAAGCCAATTCCATTCTCGAGAGCTGCATCAACAATGGCAGTTTGTATTTTCTTAGAACATGTGTTGAGCTCTTCAGGTTTGATTTTATCACCCAAAATATGCTTTAGAAGTTGTAAGGCTTCGTCATCATTTTTTCTTTTTCTTGCACGTATCATTGCAATCTGGCTGGCTTCAGTGTCAGCCCTTAGAACGATTTGGCAAAGTTCCTTTCTAGTCATGTCGCTGAAAGGAGGCTGCTGTTTACAGATGCCAAAACTAACTTCTTCTTCGCCAAGACAGTATTCGTTCCAGCTGCTCCACTTGTAGTCACCTGGCTTTTGTACAATGTCGGCATTGACAGGATTCAAGTGGATATAGTGGAGAAGTGTGATGAAATATCCTGGATCACCCACTGGTTCGCTGCGAAATCTACCTTCAAATAGTGGACCAGTGCGCTCATACCGTTTATTGAAATAGCTTGCGTATGAAACCCCTATTCTTTTCATTGTCCGGTCAATTGATTCCGAGCCTTCTTGAATGAGAATGTGCAGATGATTTGGCATAAAACAATAGGCATAGATCATACATCCTGCAGGCACGGGAGTGTCGTCAACTACCGTATTTGTCGTTACAAGGTGTAGAATTTTTTTCATTTTTAGGAAATCAATATCATCATGAAAAATTCTTTCACGATTGATTCCTCGCAACATGACGTGATATACACCTGTATCGCTATGTTTTCGTGATTGTCTTGGCATAGTTGTCAACTGATGATTAGATTTCTGCAAAATTACTACATTATAAAGAACACAACAACTTATTCGCTAGATTTGTGACAGAGGGGACGGTTCTTTTTGTCACAGCATTCGTGTGACAAATGAACCGTCCCCTTTGTCACACGTTAAGAGATGTTAAAGTTGAGGTTAATTTATAAAATTGTTTGGTTTATAAAATAAACTAATTTATCTTTGCATCGTGATTCGAAACACAACTGGCGCGAACCGAGCCTTCTGCAGGGGTGAGGGGAGTGCCGCAAGCGTTTGTTAGCCATCTTATTAACGATTTAATTCAAGTAAAACTGTTATGGAAGAGAATATGAATTTGACTGCTGAGCGCAGTTTGGAGATCATCCGCGAATCGATTGAGCGCAGCCAGCGCACGATAGCCAAGAATTCGGGTCTGCCACTGCTGTGGTGGGGCGTTTGTGTCGTGGTATTCGCTCTGCTAATCGAATACCTGTGGAAGAATCATGGCGGCCCCGCATGGAATTTCCTGTGGTTTGTGATGTGGGTTGTCGGGTATATCGGCAATCGTATCATCGACAAGAAAAATGAGACGGTTCCCACGACCTTTGTCGGCAAGACCATCGGTCACATTTGGGACACATTTGGCATCTTTTGCGGTGGTCTCGGCCTGATACTTGGGCTTGTCGGCAGCGGTGTGATTCCGGTGAAGTATATAGTTCCTGACACCTACATCAATTGTCTGGTCTATATGAATGTCACGAGCATCATTTCGTTGTGCTTTGGTATCGCATCTACTATTATGGGCCTCGTCCTCAAGAATCGTCCCATTCAGGTCTGTGGCCTGGTTGCTGGCTTTGGAGGTTTCTTTGCCGCTCTGTATTTCCCGATGCATCAGATGTATGTGATGGCCATTGTGGCTTTGATTGGCCTCGTGATTCCTGGCCTGATCATTCATTTCCAAAGCAAAAACTAAAGAGCCATGTTCAAGCCATTAGATCCATTGTTGCACAGCGAGTTGCGATTGGCGGTGATGTCACTGCTCATCGGCGCTGAGTCGGCCGAGTTCCCGTACATCAAGGAGCAGACTGGCGCCACGGCGGGCAACCTGAGCGTGCAACTCGACAAACTTGCCACGGCTGGCTACATCACTGTCGAAAAGACCTTCAAGGGCAAGCGACCGTGTACCCTGTGCCGCATCACGCCTGTGGGCCTTAAGGCCTTTGAACAGTATGTCATCACCTTGCGCGACTACCTTAACCCCGGCCAATAACCCAGCAACCAGCAATACCGATAAAAAGTCCAGAGGCGATTTGAGACATTTCTTAAAAAACAATCCCACAGCATGAAAATGTTGTGGGATTGTTAGTAAGCATGTGTAATTGCGTTCGGTGTGTCGATTTAAGGGAGTTTGCTTTTTTTTGTTATGAAAAGTATTATTTTTTACGTTTCTTGAGCATCTCACGGGTAAATTTGCCCTCGGCCTGCTTAAGCAGGAAGAGTTGCTTCTTGGAAAGGATCTTGGAGAACTTCTCGAAGTACTTGGCTTCGATTTCGCCTTCGCGCATGCGGGTGTTTGACAGTGCCGATGCGGCTACCTCATAGTCACGGTCGCTCGGGTTCTTCTTTTTCTCGACTTCGGCGGCCAGTGCTCGTGCATTGCGGTTCACCTGATATATCTCTCGTTCCATCTGCTCATACAGTGGCATGAACTGCTTCTGCTGGGTCTGGGTCAGTCCCAATTCCTCGATAATCATCTCATGCTTGGCCTGGTACATGTCGGTGGCAAACTTTGTGCGACCGTTCTGTGCCGTTGCGGCAGCTGTGATGGCGATGACCATTATAAGTATCGAAACTATCCTTTTCATAGCTCGGATCCTCCTTTAGATTTTACTGGTTCTGGTTAGAAATCTCTTCCTCGTTGCTCATCATGACCGAGTCCTCGTAATTCATGATGTCATAGTCGCTTACCGAGCCGCTCATGATAAAGTCATCTAAATTGCCCTTGTCATCCTGCAACTTCTCGGCGACTTGGTTGATTCTTAATCCGTTGCCCGTATCGGTAAAGTGGCTGAATACCGATAGCATGCACCACACGCCAGCAAACATGGCGGCCATGTAAACAAGTGGCTTGACGCGCTGCCACATCGTGGGCTTGACGTCAACGGGTGTGATCTCAACATCGGGCAGCATGTCGGCCATGCGTTTGTTGAAATCATCGAAGTAATTCTCCGGCACTTTAAAGCCCGGATCCTTACCGTATTTTTTCAATATTGTGGAGTCTTCGTGTTTCATAACGCCTATTTGACTTGGGAATGTCAAAAAAGTTTAATGGGAGATGCCAAAAATTATTCTGTTTCTCCTAAATACTGTTCGATTTTTTTTACCGCATGATGATAAGAGGCCTTCAGGGCTCCCTCGCTGGTGCCCAAAATCTCGCTCATCTCATCATACTTCATCTCGTCATAGTAGCGCAGGTTGAACACCAGGCGCTGCTTCTCGGGCAGGGTGGCAATGGCCTTCTGGAGGTTGATCTGGGCCTGATCGCCGTCAAACCATTCATCGCTTTCCAGCTGGTTGACGAGGAAACTCTCGTCATCGTCGATGGACATCTGGTTCATCGCCTTCTTCTTGTTGACAAACGTGATGCTCTCGTTGATGGCGATCTTGTAGAGCCAGGTGGACAACTTGGCATCGCCGCGAAAGTTGTCGATGTTGGTCCATGCCTTCAGAAAGGTGTTTTGCAGCACGTCGTTGGCATCGTCATGGTCGATGACCATGCGGCGGATCTGCCAGTAAAGCTGTGAGCTGTAATGCTCAATCACCTTACTGAACGCCACCTTGCACGTCGCCTGATTGTGCAACTGCTCAATTACTTGAGCCTCGTCATATTTCTCTCGTGCTGCCATGTCCTAATATTTTGAACGTGTAAAGATAGCAAAAATTTTGCCAACTCAGGTTAAAACGGCCATTATTTATGTTTTTTTTAGCATTTCATGTAACGTTCAAAACTACTCGCAACATTGCCATTTCGATAAAACATCGCCAAAAGGCGCTAAGCCGCGAAGCATTTTTGTTGGCTTAAATATCGGGTCGCTTGCGAGCAATAAAACATGGTTAATTAGCAACTTAGCGCGAGATTACCGCCACGATAGTTACTGCCGTCAATGACCAAAGGCGAATGAATCTGATTACGCATAGTGTGTAATAGGGTGGTTATTGGCGGAATTGGCTTGGGGTCTTGCCTGTCATGCGCTTGAAGAACTTGGTGAGGAATGACGGGTTGGGGAAATTCATCTCATCGCAGATGCGGGTGATGGGCTTCGTGCTGTGCCGCAGGTCAATTTTGATGCGTGTGACCAGAGCCTCGTCAATCCACTGCTTAGCGCTCCTGCCGCTTGCCTGCTTGATTAATGTGCTCAGGTAACGCGGAGTGATGCACAGGCGTGAGGCATAGAAGTCGATGGTATGGTGCTCGGGGGCAAATTCGCTCACGAGCTGGATGAAATCGGTGAACAAGCGCTGTTCTCGCGACTGGTTCTTGCGGTCGCTCTGTTCCTGACGGCTCCATAGATTGTCCACATACCACAGCAGGGCACTCACAAGATGGAGCGTCACCTGGCTACTTCCGCCAGGCTGTCTCAAGTGCTTATAAAGCATGAGGTGCAACTGGTCGAGGTACTCTTGTTGGGATGGCTCCAGATGAATCTGGAAGTCGCGCAAGTGGCCGTCAAAGGCCTTGGGGATGCGGTTGCCGATGGCGAGCGAGAACAGTTCGTCGCTGATGGACAAGCCGATGCCCTGAATGTCGGCCGATGCATCCTTGTACTGCAGAATGCCGTTGCTGCCCAGAAAAACAAGGTCTCCCGCCTCAAACCGGCGCTCCATCATGTTGATGACGGGTGCCGCCCAGCCTTTCTTGATGCTCAGGACGCGCATCTCGGGCATGAGTGTCGGTTGGTCGATGAGCTGGTCTTTGATCAAACTGATGCGCACGTTGCGAGCCACGGCCAGGTTGCGCGAGATATAGTTGTTGGCCACGCTCTCGTCGTTACTCTCAATGAGTTGCTTGAGTTGGGTCAGGTTTAATTGTCTCAATTCTGCCATGATGGTTTCAATTTTTGGATACAAAGGTAATAAAATATGGCCAAAAACCTTAAATTTTGATTATTTTTGTACAAATGGGACACTTTCTTCTTGCTTTGGATAGATAGATGCTCGTAATATGATATTACCTTTGCGGTATCAAACCAATTCACAATGATATGAAACGGCTAATATTTGTCATCAGCATTTTCATAGCGCTCAACGCGATGGGTCAGACGCTCGAGCAGTGCCAGCAAGCCGCCGAGCGCAACTATCCGCTCATTGCGCAGCATGACCTCATCGCCCGCACTACCGACCTCACCGTGGCCAATATCCAGAAAGGATGGCTCCCCCAAGTGACGGCAACTGCACAGGCGACCCTGCAGAACGCTGTGCCCGCATGGCCCGACGAGATGAAGGGACTGATGCAGCAGATGGGCGTGGACATGAAGGGGCTGGCCAAGGACCAGTACCGTGTAGGCCTCGATGTGCAGCAGACGGTCTATGATGGAGGCGCCATCAGTGCCCAGAAGCGCGTGGCCCGTCAGCAGGGTGTCGTCCAGCAGGCCCAACTCGACGTGGACCTGTATGGTGTGCGCAAGCGGGTCAATGAGATGTATTTCGCCCTGTTACTGCTCGAGGACCAGATCAAGCTCAACAGCGACCTGCAGGAAGTGCTCGCCGCGAGTGAGAAAAAGCTGACCTCGATGGTCAAACACGGCACGGCTGCCCAGTGTGACCTGAGCAGCGTCAAGGCCGAGCGCTTGAACGTCGTGCAGCAACAGACCACCCTCGAATCGCAACGCAACGTGCTGCGGGCGATGCTGTCCACCTTCTGCGGTCTGGAGGTGACTGCTCCTGTCAAGCCTTCACCCGTGAGTGTCAATGGCAGCAACAACCGTCCCGAATTGCGTCTCATCGACAGTCAACTCAGCCTTGCCGATGCCCAGGAGCATGCCCTCGATGCCGCCCTGTTGCCCCGATTGGGCGTGTTTGCCCAGGGCTATTACGGTTATCCGGGCTACAACATGTTCAAGGACATGATGGGACGTGAGTGGTCGTGGAACGGCATGGTGGGAGCCCGCCTCACCTGGAACATCGGCGCCTTATATACCCGCCATAATGATAAGGCCCGTATCCAGCTCCAGCGCGAGACCGCCCAGCGTCAACGGGAGACCTTCCTGCTTAACAACCGCTTGGAGCAGCTGCAACAGGACGAGGCCATCGAGCGTTACCGCAAGCTCATGACTCAGGACGACGAGATTATCGTCCTGCGCCAGCAGGTGCGCAAGGCTGCCGAGTCCAAGCTTTCCCACGGCATCATCGACGTTAACGACCTGGTGCGCGACATCAGCAGTGAGAATGCCGCCCGTGTGCAGCGCTCCATCCACGAGATAGAGATGCTCAAGGGCCAGTATGACCTGAAGTATATTACCAACGACTAATCAATTCACAAGACGATGAAAAAGATAATGATTATGGCAGGCGCGGCATTGATGATGCTGGCGGCTTGCGGGAAAAAGGAAAAGGCGTTTGACGCCACGGGAACGTTTGAAGCGACCGAGGTCACCATCAGCGCCAAGGCCACAGGCGAGTTGAAATCCCTGGATGTCACCGAGGGGCAGACCGTCGAGGGCGGCACCCAGGTGGGACGCATCGACACCTATCAGCTCGTGCTAAAAAAACAGCAGCTCGAGACGCAGCGTGGCCAGTTGCAGGCCAGCAAGCGACAGTTGTCGTCCAACCGCTCGGCGACCAGCAGTCAGCAGCTCGACCTGAACAAGCAGCTCTCGTCCATCCAGCAGCAGATCGCCAATGCCCAGCGTGAACGGCAGCGCTATAGTGAGCTGGTCAGGGATGGTGCCGTGCCCCGCAAGCAGCTCGACGACATCGACAACCAGATTAAGGTGCTCAACCGCCAGTTGGAGGCCACTCGCGACCAGCTGCGCAGCAGCAATGCGGCTCTGGCCGAGCAGGGCAAGGGTATCGGGGCACAGATTGACGGTATTGATGCCCAGATAGCGGGTATCGACGCGCAGCAGCGCCAGCTCGATGACCAGATTGCCAATGCCGACGTTGTGGTGCCCTATAAGGGAACCGTGCTCGAGAAGTATGTCGAGCAGGGCGAATTCGTGAGCACGGGCAAGCCGCTGTTCAAGGTGGCAGATGTGGATAATATGTTCATCCGTGCCTATGTCACCTCGGCCCAGTTGCAGGGCATCAAGGTCGGGCAGCAGTGCAAGGTGTTTGCCGACTACGGCGACGGCCAGCGTAAGGAGTATCCAGGCACCGTGACCTGGATTTCCAGCCGCTCGGAGTTCACTCCCAAGACCATCCTCACCGATAACGAACGCGCCGACTTGGTCTATGCCGTCAAAATAGCCATCAAGAATGACGGCTATGTCAAGATAGGCATGTACGGTGAAGTGAAATTTTAGTTGAATTTCTATAGATGCTATAGTATATAGATTGTATAGATGATATAGAAAAACTTGAGCGTATAGATTACTGAGATCTCATGAATGCTATCGAGGTAAATAACGTGTCCAGGAGCTACGGCAAGGTCAAGGCACTCGACGATGTTTCCTTCACCGTGGGCAAGGGTGAGGTGTTTGGCCTCATCGGGCCTGACGGTGCCGGCAAGACGTCGATGTACCGTATACTGTGTACCTTGTTGCTCCCCGATGGGGGAACGGCAGCGGTCGATGGCTATGACGTCGTGACCCAGCTCAAGGACATCCGCCGCAGGGTGGGGTACATGCCCGGCAAGTTCTCCCTTTATCAGGACTTGACTGTCGAGGAGAACCTGCGGTTCTTTGCCACACTGTTCGGCACAACTGTCGAGGAGGGTTATGACAGCATCCGTGCCATCTATAGCCAGATTGAGCGCTTCAAGGACCGCAAGGCGGGTGCCCTGTCGGGTGGCATGAAGCAGAAGTTGGCGCTCTCGTGCGCCCTTGTTCACCAGCCCAGCGTCCTGTTCCTTGACGAGCCCACGACAGGTGTCGACCCCGTGAGCCGCAAGGATTTCTGGGACATGCTTGGCGCCCTCAAGGAGCGTGGCATCACTATCGTCGCCTCGACCCCCTATCTCGACGAGGTGCGCCGCTGTGAGCGCGTGGCATTTCTCGACCACGGCAAGGTGCGCGGCATCGGCACTCCCGATGAGATGTTGACGCGATTTGCCGACATATTCAACCCGCCTGGCATCGAGCACGAACAGGCATCGGATGTCAAGGACGAGAACGTCATCGAGGTGGAGCATTTGGTCAAGGCCTTCGGCAGTTTCCATGCCGTCGATGGCATCAGTTTTACTGTCAAGCGGGGCGAAATCTTCGGCTTCCTGGGGGCTAACGGTGCGGGTAAAACCACAGCCATGCACATGCTCACGGGCCTGAACCAGCCCACAAGCGGCACTGGCCGTGTGGTGGGCTATGACATCCGCACCGAGCACGAGCAGATCAAGAAGCACATCGGCTACATGAGCCAGAAGTTTTCCCTCTATGAGGACTTGACGGTGGCCGAGAATATCCGCCTGTTTGCCGGCATCTATGGCATGGCTGACAAAGATATTGCCCGCAAGACCGACGAACTGCTCGAGCGCTTGCGGTTTGCCGACCACAAGAACACGCTCGTCGCTTCCCTGCCCCTGGGCTGGAAGCAGAAGCTGGCCTTCTCGGTCAGCATCTTCCACGAACCGGGTGTGGTGTTTCTTGACGAGCCCACTGGCGGAGTGGACCCGGCCACAAGGCGTCAGTTCTGGGAATTGATTTATGATGCTGCATCCAGGGGCATCACCGTGTTTGTCACCACCCACTATATGGACGAGGCCGAGTACTGTGACCGCATCTCCATCATGGTCGATGGCAAGATCAAGGCGATGGGCTCTCCCGAGGAATTGAAGCAGAAGTTTAACCAGCCCGATATGGACCATGTGTTCACCCATCTGGCGCGCCAAGCCACACGCAGTAGCGATTGATTAAAACGTAAAAAATGAAACAGTTCATCTCATTTGTCATCAAGGAAGGGAAGCACATCCTGCGCGATAAGCGCACGATGCTGATCCTCTTTGGCATGCCGCTGGTGCTGATGCTGCTTTTCGGCTTTGCCATCACCACCGATGTGAAAAATGTACGAACTATAGTCGTTACCAGTTCGATGGATCACCTGACGCAGCAGGCAGTGGACCGCCTGGCGGCATCAGAATATTTTACCATCGTCCAAGTGGTGGCCACGCCACGTGACGCCGAGCGCGTCATCCGTGGCCAGAAGGCTGATATGGCCATCGTCTTTGGCCCTGAATTCGCCTCCAAGCGTAGCGGCGTGCAGTTTATCGTTGATGGCGCTGACCCCAACATGGCCCAGCAATGGACCAACTATGCCACCAGCATGATATTGAATCCCGACGGTGGGGCGGTCAACACCAAACTGCTCTATAACCCGCAGATGAGGTCGGCCTACAACTTTGTGCCCGCCATTATGGGTATGTTGCTGATGCTGGTGTGCGCAATGATGACTTCCATCTCGATTGTCCGCGAGAAGGAGAAAGGCACGATGGAAGTCTTGCTTGTCTCGCCGGTCAAGCCCTTGATGATTATCGTTGCCAAGGCGATTCCTTATCTCGTGCTCGCCTTTGTTATCCTTATCATTATCCTGCTGATGGCGAGGTTTGTACTCGGTGTGCCGCTGGTCGGCTCACTGTTCTGGATCATCGTGATTTCGCTCATCTACATCTTGCTGGCCCTCTCGCTGGGATTGCTCATCAGCAATGTGGCCAAGACCCAGCTGGTGGCGCTCTTGCTCTCGGCGATGGTGCTGCTGTTGCCCATCGTGATGCTCAGCGGCATGCTTTTCCCTGTGGAGTCGATGCCCACGGTGTTGCAGTGGATTTCGGCCATCGTGCCGCCCCGTTACTACATAGAGGCGATGCGCAAGTTGATGATTATGGGTGTCGGCATCCAAGAGGTGGCGCGTGAGGTCATGATTCTCTTGGGTATGGTGGCGCTGCTGATGACCCTTGCTCTGGTCAAGTTTAACAAACGGCTCGAATGAAAACGATAAAATATCTCATACAGAAGGAGTTCACTCAGATACGGCGCAATGCCTTCCTGCCGAAGCTCATTGTGGTGTTTCCCATCATGATCATGTGCGTCATGCCCTGGGTGATGAACATGGAGGTGAAGAATATCAAGGTCGCCGTGGTGGATAATGACCGCTCGACCTTGTCCCAGCAGCTGGTGCACAGCGTTGAGGCCAGCAACTACTTCGTCTTCAAGGACCAGCAACCCACCTATCGTGCTGCCCTTCAGGAGGTTGAACAATCACGGGCCGATGTCGTGATGGTCATCCCGCAGGATTACAGCCGTGATGTGACCCTGGGTCTGAAACCCCAAGTGCTCATTGCCGCCAATGCCGTCAACGGCACTAAGGGGTCGATGGGCAGCGTTTACTTGGGCCAAATCGTCACCGCCCATGTCAATCCCGACGTTACCGCATTGCAGTCGCGTGTCTCAACCTTGTTTTTATATAACAAGAACCTGAATTTCAAGCTGTTCATGATACCGGCCCTATTTGCCATCGTGATGATGCTGATGACGGGATTCCTGCCGGCCTTGAACATCGTGGGCGAGAAGGAGGCAGGCACAATCGAGCAGATTAACGTCACGCCGGTGAGCAAGTGGTCGTTCATTCTCGCCAAACTCATTCCCTATTGGATCATCGCCCTGTTTGTCATCACGGTGTGCCTGCTGCTGGCCTGGGCGGTCTATGGTATCACCAGTGTTGGCCCGCTGGTGCTGATTTATGTGCTGGTGATGCTTTTAGCCTTGTTCTGGAGCTCGTTTGGCCTGATGATCAGCAATTACAGCGACACGATGCAGCAAGCCATATTCGTGATGTGGTTTTTCGTGGTGATGATGCTGTTGCTCTCGGGCCTGTTTACGCCCACGCGCTCCATGCCTTCGTGGGCCTATGCCACGACCTATGTCAACCCTATGTCCTACTTTATCGATGCTGTCCGCACCGTCTTCATCCGTGGTGGCGGCATAGCCGAGATTTGGCATCAGCTACTCGCCCTGCTGGGTATAGGTTCAATCATGGCCACTTGGGCTGTGGTCAGCTACAAGAAAAACTCCTGATGTGTCTCCGGTCATCAGGAGAAAAAGGATGTGCCATCATTCATTGTCCACAATTATCATTAAAATCGTGGCGTTGAGTGATGGCACATCCTTTTTGATGTGAGCGAGAGCGTCGGTTACTTATGGGAAGAGGGGACCTGTCACCTCGAATTCGTTACCGTTGCACTCGAAGGAGCCATTGATGGCATGGCCCTGGTCGTCGACGGTGAAGACAAGGTCGGTGATGGTGTAGTAGTCAGCAAAGGACGACATCAGATTATCGCCGGTGATGGCGTAACCCGTAATGGTGGGGGTCACCGTCAGACCCTCATATTTAGTCTCGTAGGCATGGATTGAGCCGTTGATGTCGTTGACGAAGTTGTAGATGATCATCGTGCACTTCTCACACTTGCTGTCAAAGGCAAACAGATAGCCAGACTCCTTGTGCTCATAGGTCTTGCCATTCTCGGGGTCGGTTACCGTAGTGGTGGCATAGGCATACAGCAACTGAGTTGAGCCATACACGTTCAGGGAACCATCAGCAATAAATGTGAACCATATCATGCCAGTAGCCCAGTCGATGTAACCTTTCAGACCTTCGATATTGGAATTGGCCACTGAGTTTGTGTTGTTGAAGGTGTAGACCGAGTTGCTGGAGAGGGTCATTTTCATCTCGGGGGTGATATAGCTGCGGGTCTTGTTGTTAGCGTCCTTGAACTCGCCCGAAATGATGATGGTCATGGCTGTGTAATCGAGTTCTACCTTAGACACGCTCTGGGAGAATACCATATCGCTGCCCTCGATAGCGCGGTAGTTGGTAGTAGCCGAGAGGGTCTGCCTGTTGACGGGTTCGCCATCATTGCCACAGGCCGTGAGCAGGGTCACAGCCAGGATGGTTAACAAAAGGATTGATAAATTCTTCATAGTTTAGTATAGAATGATGAAAGTTGATTAATAGGCTGAGTAGTCGGGATAGGTGCGGCCCGTGGCGGTAACCGTGGCGCTGCTGCCCATCATGAACGTGGCGTTGAGCGAGTCGTTCAGGAGGTCAATCGTGGCGTTAAAGGTCTTGAACGGGTACTTGTCGGTCGAGGAGACGACGCTGCTGGTGCTGTCCACCCAGTTGCGGTAAACGCCGTTGGTCCTGATGTTGTCACCCTGAATGAGGTAGCCATTGGGGGTGGGGGAGAGTTCCGCACCGTTACCTGTGAGGCTGACAAAATACTTCAGGTCCTTGGCATGGACGATGCCCATGACTTTGATCAGGACGCTTGACGAGGCGGGAGCGAGCTCAAACTGGTACATAGTGCCATCCATCTCTGTGGTCTTGGTCGTGTCGTCATAGGTGATCACATTCTTGGTCTTGAGGAAGAACACCTCGGGGAGGGTGGAGATGACACGCAGGCCATCGGCTGTGGTGTAGATATAGCGCATCGAGCCCTCGTTGAAGTCCACATAGCCCTTGAAGTCCTTGAACTGGCCGTTGGGCGTGGCTGTGAGCTCATAGAAGCCCAACCTCTTGGGGCGAGCCGTGATGTTGCTGATGCTCAGAGTCTTGTCGCCGCTACCGTCGTTGTAGTTAAGCTCCAGCGATGCTATGTGCTTGACGGTGTCGAGTGTGAGCTTGTTGTGCGTGCTTTTGATGCCCAGCACCGTCTCGGTCGAGGTGTTGTACATGTGGTTAATCATCGGGGTGTTGACGGTGAAAACGCCGTCACCTCTCTTGGGCTCGTCATTGTCACTGCACGAGATGGCGCCCATGAGCACACCCATCATTGCTATCAATAAAAAAATCTTTTTCATGTCTGTGGTGAATGTATTGTTGATACTGGCCGCAAAGTTACATTGAAAAAACAAATGGCGCTCTTTTCTGGCGCCATTTGTAATGTTTTTTATATTAAATGTAGTTAAAAACAGCTCTATTTGAGTTTGCCGCTTTCCTCAAAGTGACCTCCGTGGCAGTCAAACTTGATGAAGTAGGTCTTCACATTGGTGTCAACCGTGCAGAGCAGGTTGTTCACCCGGTAGTCATCACCAGGCATGGGCGTCCACGTGGTGCCGCGCATCATATAAGCCATAATGTTGGTGCCGGCATAGGTATATACCTTGCCATTCTTGTCCACGCTAACGGGAGCGTCCACGCGCAGGGTCATCGCGGGTGAAGTGGCATCGCCGATGCGGAACACGATATTGTACATGTAGATGCTGCTCGAATCCTTGTTTATGTTGATGTCAAACATGAAATGCGTGTCGGTTTCTTTCTCATACATGCTTTCCAAGTTCTGGGTCTTGGGAATGACGGGTCCGTCTTTCTCATCGCTGCAAGCGGTGAACACCATGCCTAAGATGGTAGCTAAAAATAAAATTGAGAATAATTTTTTCATTTCTTTTTTGTAATTTTATGTAATATGCTTATTTGCAAGTGATTTTATGATTTTTATTCTGCAAAATTAGTCGAATTGTCTCAATCGGCAAAATTTTATAGACCTTTTTGCCGATTGTATAGATGAAGCATGAGAAACGGGCCTCTAGAAGTTCAGGCGCAATGTGGCGCCAAGCTGGCGACCATGGCCACGCTGCAGGAAGGGGTGCTGGATGGACACGAAGTAGAAGGTCTTGTACTTGGTGTCGGTCAGGTTGCGCCCCCACAACTGCAGGCTGTAATGGGTTTGTTTCCAGGTGATTGATGCGCCAAGCAGGGCATAGAACGGCTGCTTCAACGTGTTGGCCTCGTCCCAATAGATGTCGCCCGTGCCGCGCACGTTGGCAGCAAGGGTGAGCAGCTTGTTCCAGTCATCGCCTATCTTGAACGACTGATCCACTTCGGCAAACAGGGTGTGCATCGGGGCGTAGGGGACACGCTTGCCGCTGTGATCCACCTTGCCGTCGTTGTAATCCTTGAACGTCGCGTGAGTGAAACCATAGCTTAAATTTATGTGGGTTAACTCGGTGGGATTCACCGACATGGCAAACTCGGCACCCCAGCTGTGGGTCTTGCCCGCATTGGTCATCATGCGGCCCGTTGTGGTACCCGGCGGGAACACGGTCAACTGCCTGTCACGGCAGTCCATGAAGAACACGCCCAGGTCACTCTGCACACGGCGGCCCCAGCACTCAAAGTGGCCTCCCAACTCGTAGTTCCAGGCCTTCTCGGGCTTGTAACCCACCATCTTGTCCACATCATACTGCATGCCGATGCCCATCATCTTCATCAGCCGCTGCTGCAAGACGTCACTGAACATCTGGGTGTTGAAGCCTCCCGCCTTACTGCCGCGCGAAACCGAAAGATAGATGGTGTGGTTCTTGCCGACCCACGGGTGCCAGGTGAGGCTTACATTGGGCAACAGCTCCAGGAAATCCTTGTTGAGCTTGCCGCGGTCGTCGATGTCGATGGCCTCATGGGCGAACAGTTCACCTGTACTGCCCACGAGGATGCTATAGCCCGTGTGGGTCTCGCTGTGGTAGTTGAGGCGCGCGTGCTCATAATCGAGGCGCAATCCCGCCTGCAGGGTCCACTGCCCCCAGTGGTAGGTGCTCTCGTGGTAAAGCGCCGCCCCGAAGCTTGGGCTGGTGAAGTGGCTGCCCAGCACAAACGAGCGGGTGTCCCACTCGATGGGGTAATCGGGGAGGGCATCGTTGACGTGCTTCTCGATAAACTGGCTGATGCCGTAGTCATAGAAGGTCACAGGGGCGTCCATCTTGTGGCGGCGGAAGAAACCGCTGGCGCCTGCGAGCCAGTTGTAGCCCGTGGTGTTCTCGTGGCTGCGGACGATGAAATCCTGAGTCACCGCGTGTTCACGGCGTGCCTGAGTCAGTGTGAAATAGTCGTGGACAGTGAAATCCTGGTCCAGCGTCATGTTGTCGTCCAGATACTGGTAGCTGGTGATGCTCGACACAATGAAGTGGTCGAGGGACTTGCGCACTGTCAGACCATCAATGACCGACGTGCGGCGGTAGAAACAAGTGTCGTTATAGGCAATCTGGCCAGTTTCAACCCACTCATAGGGGTAACCGCCCTGACGGCTCGTCGAGACCGACGCCACATTGGACACGTACCAGCCGTCCTGGTTGCGCCACTCGAGTTTGGCCCTGGCGCTGAACATGCGTTCCCAGTCACAGCGGCGGCCATTGAACTGGTTGGTGAACTCGCCACGGGTCGTGTTGTATTGAGCCGACAGCGACAGACCCAGGTTCTCCTTGAGCAGGGCGTAGTGGCTTGCCCCCACGCGCCACGCGCTGTGGTTGGCACCCTCGACGACAGCGCGTGTGCCCTGGTAGTTGAGCGGCGACAGGGTATAGACGTTCATCAGACCGCCCAGGGTGTTGCGGCCGTACAGGGTGTTCTGTGGCCCGCGCATCATCTCCATGCGGGAGATATCCATCAGGTCAAAGTCGTAATTCTCCTTGGTCATCACGGGCACGTTGTCGATTGTCAGACCCACTGCGGGCTGGTCGATGCGTGTGCCGATGCCGCGGACATAGACCGTCGAGGTCATCCTGCTGCCGTAGTCGGGGATGAACAGGTTGGGCACCAGGTCGGCTGCGGCTTTGACCGACAGCACCTGGTTGCGTTCAGCCTCCTGCCTGCCGATAACGGTAAGGGCAGTGGCCTCGGTGCGCAGGTCGGCGCTTTGCTTGATGGCGGTCACCGTAACCTCGTCCAGCGGTAGTGTGTCGCCCACGTTGACCGGCACCACGGTAGTCGTCGCCATGGCAATAAATGCACTGAAACACAGGCATATAATCGATATTGCTGTTTTTTTCATGACTGCAAAGGTAGTGCAACTCGGGCACTGGACAAAACAACTTTTAATATTTTTTGTTGCGGTGCCATGCCATGCCACAGCTGCGGTGGGCGGCAATGTTGAATAAAGCTGATGAAAAGAAAATGTAATGTTTTGCTTTGAAATTGAAATAAAACCATTAAATTTGCGGGATTTTTGACGAGTAAATGCGCGAAATTGAAAAAAACAATAACTTCCTTAATGTCAAAACAAAGTAGAACAATGAAAACCCAATTACAAACAGTGTTGGCAGTGTGTCTCATGGCACTGTGCTGGATGCCTATCAACGCTCAGAAGTCAGTGATGCGTGGCGACGTTGACAATGACTCCAAGGTGACGATCACCGATGCTACTGAGTTAATCGATTACCTCTTGGGCGGTGATGGCTCCGCCCTGAATCTGGAAGCGGCCGATTTTGATGTTGACGGCAGTGTGAATATTGCCGACGCGGTGGCCCTGATTGATTTCCTGTTGACGGGAGAGATGCCCGATGTTTATGAGCCCGTCATTGAGACGTTTACCGTGGGTAGCGTGACCTTTGACATGCTGCTTGTCGAGGGCGGCACATTCATGATGGGTGGTCGTGTCGACATCGACCCCTATGTCAAGACCTGGGAGCTGCCTGTCCATCAGGTGACCTTGTCTGATTACTACATCTGCACGACCGAGGTGACGCAAGCCTTGTGGAGGGCCGTGATGGGCACCACTCAAAACCCGAGCTGGTTCACCAGCGCCAACGGCTATACCAACGACTTTAAACGCCCGGTTGAGTCCGTGACCTTTGCCAACTGCCAGTCCTTTATCACCAAGCTTAACCAGAAGACGGGCAAGACATTCCGTTTGCTCACCGAGGCTGAGTGGGAATATGCCGCGCGTGGTGGAAAATACGACCATGGCTACATGTATGCCGGCGGTAACGACATTGACGAGATTGCATGGCACATTGACAACTCGGGTGATGTCACCCATGCTGTGGGCACCAAGACGCCTAACGAGTTGGGCATCTATGACATGGCCGGCAACGTCGGTGAATGGTGCTCCGACTGGTATGGCCTCTATACCGAAGAGCCCCAGACCAACCCGACAGGCCCGGCTACAGGCACCTGTCGCATCGTGCGTGGCGGCAGCTGGAATCAGGGATGGAGAATGAACCGTGTGACTTACCGTCGCGAGGGCATCCCCTTTGATAGCAATGTCAACGTGGGCCTGCGCATCGCCATGTCAGTCCAATAAACATGATATTTTAGTATTTTTAGCTGAAAGTTCAGCTATTGCGTGAGGCTTTTCACGCATGAATCCAGGTTCGCCCTGACGCGTGGGAAAATTCCAAGGTTTTTGGGATTTCCCGCTCGTCAGGGCGGTTCTTTTGCAGTCAGTAAGGTTCTGATGGGGAGGCACTTGTTAACAACTACTATTTTTAGGTATGGAAAAGGTTGCCCAATTAATATATTTTATGTATTTTTGCACCGATTTTCGAGGCCTCAGTATGTCGGTTAATACGCGCGTACGTGCGTAATAGCTTGTGCAGTAGGGGCTTCGGGGTAATTGTTTAATTTAACCTGCCAAAAATTACAACAAACAAATAGATAGAGCTTCGTTTTATGGATTCATCAATTTTCGGAGTACAGAGCACAACTCTTGCCATCACAGCGGCCTTGACCGGTGTGTTGCTCGTAGTAGGCGCCCTGGTTATCGCGTGGCTTATTGGCCCGCGCAGTTACACTAAGAAGAAAGGCGAGCCCTTTGAGTGCGGTATCCCCACCCGTGGAGATTCGATGGCCCAGTATCATGTGGGCTATTACCTGTTTGCCATCTTGTTCCTGATGTTTGACGTGGAGACGGTGTTCCTGTTCCCGTGGGCAACCATCTGCAAGAACATCGGCAGCCAGGCGCTGCTTGCTGTGGGCACTTTCCTTGTTATTCTTGTATTAGGTCTGGCTTACGCCTGGAAGAAAGGAGCGTTGAGATGGAAGTGAAAATCAAGTCGATGAAGCATGAGGACTTCAAGGACAACGAGTATATCGACAATTTGGTAGAGCAACTGCGCGCCGGTGGCACCAACATCATCGTGGGCAAGCTGGACCAGTTGATGAACTGGGGCGTGAGCAACTCGCTGTGGCCGCTGTGTTTCGGCACCAGCTGCTGCGCCATCGAGTTCATGTGCCTGGGCGCCGCCCGCTACGATATGGCCCGTTACGGCTTTGAGGTGGCGCGCAACAGCCCCCGTCAGGCCGACTACATCATGTGCCAGGGTACCATCAACTACCGCATGGCTCCGGCGCTTAAGCGCCTGTATGAGCAGATGGCCGAGCCCAAGTACGTCATCGCGTGTGGTTCGTGCACCGTGAGTGGCGGCCCGTTCAAGAACAGCTACTGTGTGGTCAAGGGCGTTGACGAGATTATCCCCGTCGACGTTTACCTGCCCGGCTGCCCCCCGCGTCCTGAGGCATTCTTCTATGCCCTGATGCAGTTGCAGCGCAAGATCAAAGTGCAGAAGTACTTTGGCGGCGTGAACCGCAAGGAGAAACCCGAACTCAAGTATGACGGCCAAGCCCTCACCGAGGAAGCCAAGTAGTAATCAACCCGACAAAAACCCATTGAAATATGGCAGAAATAGAGAACAAAATCACACAGTTGTGCCCCCAGGCCCAGGTAGACACCACCGGCGAGTTCCCGCTGGTCACCGTGCCCGACGCCCAGTGGCATGACTTGGCACGTGCCCTGAAGACCCAGCTGCACTATGACGTGCTGAGCGCCGTCGTGGGCATGGACTGGAAAGACGCTTACGGCTGCGTTTATTACCTGACCAACACGAGCACCCACGAGTTGCTCCACGTCAAGGTGACCGCCCCCGACCGCGAGAATCCCCGCTTGCACTCCGTTGTGGACCTGTGGCCCGTGGCCAATTTCCAGGAGCGCGAGGTGTATGACTTCTTTGGCATCGTGTTTATCGGTCATCCCGACATGCGCCGCATGTTCCTGCGCACCGACTGGGTGGGTTACCCTCTGCGTAAGGACTATGACCCCGCCAGCAACCCCCTGCGTCTCGAGGACGAGACCAACGAGGACTACACCTGCCGCTGGGTCGAGGACGAGAACGGCAAGGTCAAGAAAATCGACGGCAAGGTGTTTGAAGACGACGAGTATGTCGTCAACGTGGGCCCGCAGCACCCGTCCACCCACGGTGTGATGCGCTACCGCGCCAGCCTGGACGGCGAGATCGTCAAGAAGATTGACGTCGTGAGCGGCTATATCCACCGCGGCATCGAGAAGATGTGTGAGGACCTGACCTATCCCCAGATGCTGCTCTACACTGAGCGCATGGACTATATGGCCGCCCACATCAACCGCCACTGCATGTGCATGTGCGTCGAGAAGGCCCTCGGCCTGGAGGTGCCGCGCCGCGCCGAGCTCATCCGTCTGATGATGGACGAGCTGATGCGTCTCTCGTCCCACCTGTTGAGCTACGGTTGCTTGACGATGGACCAGGGTGCGACGACCGCCTTCTTCTACGGTTTCCGTGAGAGGGAATTGATTTACGATATCTTTGACCGCACCTGCGGTGCCCGCATGTCGATGAGCTACAGCACCATCGGCGGCGTGGTGGCCGATGTGCACGAGGACTTTATTAAAGATGTGCGTCACGCCTGTGACGTCATCGAGAAGAATCTGCACGAGTACCACAAGCTCTTTACCGGCAACGTCATCGCCGTTAACCGCATGACTGGCGTGGGCATCCTCACCAAGGAGGACGCCATCGCCTATGACATCACGGGTCCCTCAGGCCGTGCCAGCGGTTGGCACTGCGACGTGCGCAAGACCAACCCCTACTCGCTGTACAACGAGTTTGACTTCGACGAGGTCGTTTACGAGAACGGCGACTCGATGGACCGCTACATGGTCCGCATGAAGGAGATGGAGCAGTGCATCAAGATCCTGCGCCAGGCCTGCGACAAGCTCGAGGCCGAGGGCATCCAGGGTGAGTACTGCGCCCCCAAGGTGCCCAAGGTGATGAAACTGCCCGCTGGTCACTGGTACCAGCAGGTGGAGGCCAGCCGTGGCGCCTTCGGCGTGTATATCGAGAGTGACGGCAATACCAAGCCCGTGCGCGTTCACTTCCAGTCACCGTGCTTCAACCTGATTGGTGTCGTGGACCTCACGTGCAGGGACAACATGATTGCCGACCTGATCACCATCACGGCGTCGCTCGACTTCGTTATCCCCGATATCGACCGCTAACGAGTTAATCAGCAAGAATTGTAACCACTAATAAAGAGAGATAAGATATGTATGACTTCGGAATAGTCACAAGATGGTTGGATGACCTGCGGTTGGATTCAGTGCCGCCTGGGCCCGATGCGCGTGGGTAAATGGGGCTTGCTCCAGGTGTTTGCCGACGTGATCAAGATCCTGCAGAAGGAGCTGATTACCCTGTGGCACACCGACAAGTTCCTCTTTAAGTTGGCTCCCTATCTGGTGCTGATTGCATCGATGCTGACGTTTGCCTGCCTGCCTTGGGGCAAGGGCCTGCAGATTGTCGACATGAACATCGGCGTGTTCTTTATCGTCGCCGTTTCGTCGATTGGTGTGCTGGGCATCCTGCTCGCCGGTTGGGCAAGTAACAGCAAGTATACCCTGATTGGCGCTATGCGTAGTGGTGCCCAGATGATCAGCTATGAGCTGAGCTGCGGCATCTCTATCCTGACGATCGTGTGTCTGGCAGGCACCATGTCCATCACGGGCATCGTCGAGGCGCAGGCCGACGGTTGGTTCCTGTTCAAGGGCCACCTGCCCGCCATCCTTGCGTTCATTATTTATATGATCGCTGCCAATGCCGAGAACAACCGCGGCCCGTTTGACCTCCCCGAGGCCGAGCACGAGTTGACCGCCGGTTACCACACCGAGTACTCGGGTATCCACTTCGGCTTCTTCTACCTGGCCGAGTACCTCAACCTGTTCATCGTGTCGGGCATTGCCACGCTGCTCTTCCTGGGTGGCTGGATGCCGCTGCACATCCCCGGTTGGGAAGGTTTCAACAATGTGATGAACTACATCCCCAGCGTGGTTTGGTTCCTGGGTAAGGCATTCTTCATCACGTTCATCTTCTTCTGGATCCGCTGGTCGTTCCCCCGCGTGCGCATCGACCAGATGCTGGCCCTCGAGTGGCGTTACCTGATGCCCATCGGGCTTGTCAACCTCGTGGTGATGGCTATCATCGTGACCCAGGGATGGTACTTCGGTGCATGATCAATGTGTGAGACAACAAATCAATAATCAAATATACCATTAAGTCAATAATTTAATATGGCTGAAAATTTTGGAAAAATAACCCAAGTTATCGGACCCGTTGTCGATATCGCGTTTGAGAGCGAGGGCGCATCGCGTCCCCCCATCTACACCGCGTTATCGGTAGAGCGTCCTAATGGCGGCGAACTCATTCTGGAGGTGGAGCAGCACGTGGGAGAGAACACCGTGCGCTGCGTTGCTATGGACAGTACCGACGGACTGAAGCGCGGTGCGCGCGTTAAGTCGCTGGGACGCCCCATCAGCGTGCCCACAGGTGACCAGATCAAGGGTCGTCTGCTTAACGTGATTGGTCAGAGCATTGACCACCTGCAGCCGTTGAAGGAAGGCGCCCGCCGTGCTATTCACCAGCCCGCCCCCCCCTTCAGTGACCTGTCAATCTCGCAGGAAATCCTGTTTACCGGTATCAAGGTCATCGACCTGATTGAGCCCTTCAGCAAGGGTGGTAAGATCGGTCTGTTCGGTGGCGCCGGTGTGGGCAAGACTGTGTTGATTATGGAGCTGATCCACAATATCGCACACGGACATAACGGCTTCTCGGTGTTCACTGGCGTCGGTGAGCGTACCCGTGAGGGTAACGACCTGTTGCGTGAGATGATCGAGAGCGGCGTTATCAACTATGGAGATAAGTTTAAGGAAGGTCTCGAGAAGGGCGAGTGGAACCTCAAGGACGTCGATATGAAGGCTGTCGAGGGTTCCCAGGCCACCCTGGTGTTCGGCCAGATGAACGAGCCTCCCGGTGCCCGTCTGCGTGTGGCCCTGTCGGGTCTGACTGTGGCCGAGCAGTTCCGCGACCAGGACGGTGGCGGTAAGGACATCCTGCTGTTCATGGACAACATCTTCCGTTTCACCCAGGCAGGTAGTGAGGTATCGGCTCTGTTAGGCCGTATGCCCTCGGCCGTGGGTTACCAGCCCACGCTGGCCAGTGAGATGGGTAAGCTGCAGGAGCGCATTACCTCGACCAAGACCGGCAGTATCACCTCGGTACAGGCCGTGTATGTGCCCGCCGATGACTTGACCGACCCCGCACCCGCTACGACGTTCAACTTCCTGGACGCTACCTGTGTGTTGAGCCGTAAGATTGCCGAGCTCGGTATCTATCCCGCTGTGGATCCCCTGGCATCGACATCGCGCATCATGGACCCGAATATCATCGGCGAGGAGCACTATGACGTAGCCCAGCGCGTTATCCACCTGCTGCAGAAGTACAACGAGCTGCAGGATATCATCGCCATCCTGGGTGTCGAGGAGCTGAGCGACGAGGACAAGCTGGTCGTTTCGCGTGCCCGCCGTGCCCAGCGCTTCCTGTCTCAGCCCTTCTTCGTGGCCGAGCAGTTCACCGGTCTGCCCGGTGTGATGGTACCGCTGGCCGAGACCATCCGCGGCTTCAAGATGATTCTCGATGGCGAGGTGGACGATCTGCCCGAGCAGGCATTCCTGAGCGTCGGCACTATCGACGAGGCGATTGCCAAGGGTAAGAAACTGCTCGAACAGAGCTAATCACGATAGCATCTTACTTACATTATAAATATATAACATGACACTCAAAATCATATCGGCCGAACAGATCGAGTTTGAAGGCACTGTCGAGCAGGTAACCCTGCCCGGCGTCATGGGCCTGTTCCAGGTGCTCAATAACCACGCCGCCCTGATTGCCGCCCTCAAGGCTGGCACGATGAGCTACGTGGCTGGTGGCAGCACCGTGGAGCGTGAGATTCACGGCGGTGTGGCCGATGTAAAAGATAATGTGGTGTCGGTTTGCCTCTATTAACGCAAGACTATGAAGAAAGCAATCACAGCAATCATCGCGGTCGTTATCATCGCCCTCATGGCCCTGGGTTATTCCCAGGCCGCCAGCCATCGTGCTCACAGCGGTGAATCGGCCGAGGTGAACCCCCAGGAGATCATCTTTGAGCACCTGGGAGACTCCTATGGCTGGGAGGTGCCCTTCTCGCATAGCACGCGCATCCCGTTACCCGTCATCGTGCGCACCCAGGACGGCTCGTGGCATGCCTTCATGTCGAGCCGCCTCGAGGATGGCGCCCAGTATGACGGCTTCCAGATTGCCAAGGGCGGCGACTACAACAACAAGGTGGTCCAGATACTGCCCGACGGCAGCCAGTACCGCCCCGTGGACCTCTCCATCACCAAGAACGTGGCAGGCATCTTCATTGCTGCCCTGGTGGTGATGCTGATTGTCTTCAAGGTGCGCAACTGGTACAAGAAGAACGGAATGAAGGCACCGCGCCGCTTTACCGCAGCCCTGGAGCTGGTGGTGGACTTTGTCTATACCGACACCATCCGCCCCATCATGGGCAAGGAGGCGCCCAAGTACGGTCCCTACCTGTTGACGGTATTCTTCTTTATCCTGACGATGAACCTGCTGGGCCTTATCGTCATCTTCCCCGGTGGTGCCAACCTGACGGGTAACCTGGCCGTGACCGCGGTTCTTGCCGTGATCACCTTCCTGGTGACCAACCTGACGGGTACCAAGCACTACTGGAAAGAGATGTTCTGGCCCGATGTGCCCACCGCGCTCAAGTGCCCCGTGCCCTTGATGCAGGTGATTGAGATCTTCGGCATCTTCACCAAGCCCATCGCCCTGATGATCCGTCTGTTTGCCAACATGATGGGTGGTCACATGGTGGTAATCGTGTTCATGCTGTTGATCTTCATCTTCGGCAGCATGTTCGGCACCCTGGTGGGTGGCGTGATGACTCCGCTCTCGGTAGCGCTGTCGCTGTTCATGCTCCTGCTCGATGTGCTGGTGAGCTTTATCCAGGCCTATGTATTCACCATCCTCTCTACCATGTTCATCTCGATGGCCCATGTCCACGCCCACGGCGAGTGACAGGTGTCCGGCAGGGATTGACAACATGGTGACAACCCAATAGATTAAAAATTAACAAAACAATAACAAACTAAAAAACTTTACGACTATGTTAGGAATGATTTTATTAGAAGCTATGGCCAACCTTGGCGCAGCAATTGGAGCAGGTATCGCAGCTATCGCAGCAGGTATCGGTATTGGTAGAATCGGTGGCAGCGCCATGGAAGCTATCGCACGTCAGCCCGAATCGACCGGTGACATCCGTAGCAACATGATTGTTATCGCCGCTCTTATCGAGGGTGTTGCATTCTTTGCGCTCATCGTTTGCATCCTTGCCATCTTCATCCAGTAATCCACCCTTAACCGGTTTACCAGATGGAACTTTTCAAGCCTGAATTTGGCCTGGCATTCTGGATGTTCATCGCATTCCTGTGCCTGTTCCTCATCCTTGCCAAGTGGGCATGGCCCTTCATCATCAAGTCGATGGAGGAGCGCGCCGACCTGATTGACAAGGGGGTGGCCTACGCACAGGAGGCAAAGTCCCAATTGGACAATGCCAAGGCCGAGGCAGACAAGCTGCTTGCCCAGGCCCGCGACGAGCAGGCCCAAATCCTGCGTGAAGCTGCCAAGATGCGCAACGAGCTCGTCGAGAAGGCTCGTGGCGAGGCGGCCGACGAGGCCAAGAAGGTGACCGAGGCCGCTCAGATATCACTTGAGCAGGCACGCAAGGAGGCCGAGAAGCAGCTTCGCACCGAGGTGGGTGACCTGGCCCTGCAGATTGCTGAAAAGGTAATCCGCAAGAACATCGCCAGCGACGACGCCCAGCGGGCACTTGTTGACCAATATCTGAGTGAGGTTGAGACCAAAAACTAACGCGATATGAGTGACGGACTGATTCCACGCCGATACGCTAAAGCGCTCTACAAGTACGCCGTCGAGAAAGGTGACTCGGAGGAGATTTATGAGCTCCTGAAGAAGCTCAGCTTCCGCTACACCGCTATCGATTTGCTCAAGCGTGCCGTGCTCAACCCCGAAATCTCTGACGAAGCCAAGGGAGCCCATATGCTCAAGCTCGTGGGCGGCAAGCCCGGCAGCTCGCTGGACAAGTTCCTGCTGCTGGTCGTGCGCAACAACCGCGCCGAGTATCTGCAGAAGATCTCCCTCGCCTATGTTGACCTGTACCGCGAGATTCATGAGATAGCCCATGTGGTCATCACCACCGCTGTCCCCATGCCCGAGGCCGAGGTCAATGCCATTATCGACATCGTGAAGCGCCGCCTGGGCGCCATGTCGCTCGAAATCGAGCAGGTCATCAACCCCGAACTGATAGGCGGTTTCACCGTCAAGATCAACGGTCTGGTGCTTGACGCGTCGGTAAAGAGAGAATTGAATGAATTGCGCTTGCAATTACAGAAGAAATAACTCAATTTCGATTTTATAATAAGAGATGATTAATCCCAGTGAAATATCTGATATACTGAAACAGCAGCTCGTCGAAGACATCGCCAAGCGTCAGGTCGCCTTTGAGGAAGAAGGCACCGTCCTGGAGGTGGGTGACGGCGTGGCTCATGCCTACGGTCTGCACAACGTTGAGGCCAACGAGCTCGTGCAGTTCGAGAACGGCGTGACCGGCGTTGCCATGAACCTGGAGGAGAGTGACGTGGGTATCATCCTGCTCGATGAGGTCGACACCGTGACCGAGAACATGAAGGTTCGCCGCACGGGTGAGATCGCCTCGATCGAGGTGGGCGAGGGACTGCTGGGCCGCGTGATCAACGTTCTGGCCAAGCCCATCGACGGCAAGGGACCCATCGACGGCAAGAAGTTGCGTCTGCCGCTGGAGCGCAAGGCTCCCGGTGTCATCTTCCGCCAGCCGGTGAACCAGCCGTTGCAGACGGGCCTCAAGGCCATCGACTCGATGATTCCCATCGGTCGTGGCCAGCGTGAGCTCATCATCGGTGACCGCCAGATCGGCAAGACCGCCATCGCGGTGGACACCATCATCAACCAGCGTGCCAACTACGAGGCTGGCACTCCGGTATATTGCATCTATGTCGCCATCGGTCAGAAGGCTTCGACCGTGGCTGCCCTGGTCAACAAGCTCGAGGAGAGCGGCGCGCTGCCCTATACCATCGTGGTGGCCGCTACCGCTGCCGACTCGGCTTCGATGCGCTATTACGCGCCGTTTGCCGGAGCCGCTATCGGTGAGTACTTCCGTGACACCGGTCGTGACGCCCTCGTGATCTATGACGACTTGTCCAAGCACGCTGTCGCCTATCGTGAGATCTCGCTGATCCTCAAGCGCCCCTCGGGCCGCGAGGCTTATCCCGGTGATATCTTCTACCTGCACAGCCGTCTGCTGGAGCGCGCCGCCAAGATCAACGAGAACCAGGCTGTGGCCAGCGTGATGAACGACCTGCCCGAGCCCCTCAAGCCCATTGTCAAGGGTGGTGGCTCGTTGACGGCACTTCCCATCATCGAGACCCAGGCCGGCGACGTGAGCGCCTATATCCCCACCAACGTGATTTCGATTACCGACGGTCAGATTTACCTCGAGTCGGCCCTGTTCAACTCGGGTATCCGTCCCGCCGTCAATGTGGGTATCTCGGTATCGCGTGTGGGTGGTAACGCCCAGATCAAGTGCATGAAGAAGGTAGCAGGTACCCTCAAGATCGCTCAGGCGCAGTATCGTGAGCTCGAGGCCTTCACCAAGTTTGGTGGCGACATCGACCCCGTTACCGCTCGCACCATCGACACGGGTCGCAAGAACGAGCGCCTGCTCGTGCAGCCCCAGTACACGCCCATGCAGGTCGAGGAACAGGTAGCCATCATCTATTGCGGTGTGAACGGACTGTTGCGCGACGTGCCCCTGGACAAGGTGGCCGAGTTTGAGAAACTGTTCATCCATTACCTGCGCGGCAAGCACCAGCAGGACGTCCTCGACGTGCTGCGTACCGGCAAGATCGATGACGACGTTATGGCCAAGCTCAAGAACGCAGCTGCCGAAGTCGCCTCCAAGTACACCAATGCTACCGCCAGTTAATCCAGCAATCATTAAGTTCGCAAGATGTCAACATTAAGAGAACTCAAGACGCGAATAGGTTCGGTAGCCTCCACGCAGAAGACGACGAGTGCCATGAAGATGATCTCCTCGTCCAAGATGCGCAAGGCCACTGGCCAGCTGCAGCGCCTGTCGCCCTACCGCCACATGGTGCAGCACGTGATCAGTCATCTGCTGGTGACCGACCAGCAGTTTGACTCGCCACTCATCGCCGAGCGCGATGTGAAACGTGTTGCCCTCGTGGTATTCGGCAGCGACGACGGCCTGTGCGGCGGTTTCAACGTCAACATCTTCAAGCAGCTGCTTGTGAGCATCAAGGAGGTGCGCCAGCAGTATGGCCAGCAGGTGGGCATCACCATCGTGCCGGTGGGCAAGAAGATGACCAAGGCGGTCGCCAAAATCGCTGTAGGTGATATCCAGATGGAGCGTGTTGCCCTCAATACCCGCAGTGGCAGCGAGGACCTGTATGCCTTCACCGACCTGATGAAGACGCGCTTCCTGGAGCACACGTTTGACCGTGTGGAGATGTGCTACATGCACTTCATCTCCACCGGCAAGCAGGTGTTCACCCGCGAGCAGCTGTTGCCCGTGAGCTATCAGGGACTTGCCGACAATGTTGACCCGCGAGCCGCCAACAGCCCTTGCCTGTTTGAACCCGATGCCAACACCATCTTCAACACCGTGCTGCCGCTGCACATCAAGTCGATGCTCCAGGATGTGTTCATCCAGAGCATGGCCAGCGAGCAGAGCGCGCGCGTGATGGCGATGCAGGCAGCGAGCGATAACGCCAAGGAGTTGCTCGACGAGCTGCAGCTGGAGTACAACAAACTGCGTCAGCAGGGCATCACCACCGAGCTGCTCGACATCCTGGGCGGCCAGGTGGAACGCTAAGCGAAATGTTAAGATAATAAGAGAATACAGATTATATTATGAACATTAAGGAGTATTTCGTCTCAATCTTTAAAGGCTTTTACAGCCTGATTAAGGGCATGGAGGTGACCGGCAAGGAGCTGGTGACCCCCAAGGTGACCGAGCAATATCCCGAGAACCGCGCCACCCTGCACATCCCGGAGCGCTTCAGGGCAACATTGCAGTTCATCTATGATGAGAACGGTTACCACAAGTGCATCGCCTGTGGTAGCTGTGAGCGCAACTGCCCCAACCAGACCATCAGTATCACCAAGCGTATGGTCGACCTGCCCGACGGCAAGAAGAAAATGAAGCTCGACAAGTACATGTATGACTTGGGCAGCTGCACCTTCTGCGGTCTGTGTGTACAGGTGTGTCCCACCAATGCCATTGAGTTCAGCAACGACTTTGAGCAGGCCGTGTTTACCCGCGAGAAGCTCCACAAGCAGCTCAACTACCTGCCCGAGAAGGACGACGCTCCCGCTCCCGCACCTGCCGCTAAGCCTGCCGCCAAGCCCGCGGCACCCGCCAAGCCCGCTGCTGACGAGCCCAAACAAGAAACTCAAGAAACTAAAGAATAATGGAATCAGTAGGTAACATCATTTTGTACTTTATCGTTGCTATCGCCATCATCGTGTTTTCGGTGCTGACGGTTACCACGCGCAAGATTCTGCGCTCAGCAACCTATCTGCTGTTTGTGCTTTTTGCAACAGCCATCATCTACTTCCAGATGGACTACCAGTTCCTGGGAGCAGTGCAGATTGCCGTCTATGCCGGTGGCATCCTGGTGCTGTTTGTGTTTGCCATCATGCTCACGCAACAGCCTGGTAAGAGTGCCGAGGCCCTGGCCACGCATCGCCGCTGGTTGGGACTGACGGCTGCCATAGCAGGTGTGGCCGTGTGCGGCTACGGCCTGTTCAGCTATGCCGGTTATGCCGGCCGCCTGCTCAGCAGTGGGGTGGACGTCAATATGGAGAAGATCGGCCAGTTCTTGTTGAGTACCGACAAGTATGGCTATCTGTTGCCTTTTGAGGCCATCAGTGTGTTGTTATTGGCTTGTATCATTGGAGGTGTGGTTATTGCCCGTCGCCGCTAAAGGATGTGATTATTATGGATTTGACACTGTTTATGTATCTCATTCCCAGCCTGATCATGTTTGGCTGCGGTGTTTACGGATTCATCACTCGCAAGAATATGATTGCGATCATGATTTCCCTGGAGTTGATGCTCAACTCGGTGGATATCAACTTTGTGGTGTTTAACCGTTACTTGTTCCCCGGTCAGATGGACGGCATGTTCTTCTCGCTGTTCGCGATTGCTATCGCGGCTGCCGAGACCGCTCTTGCCCTCGCCATCATTATCAATGTGCTAACGATTATGCCATTAAGTTTAGCAATAGTAGTTGTAGCATTACCCCTGCTGATGTTCCTGTTCCTGGGACTTGTCGGGGTGAAAATGGGTAGAAAAATTACCGGTGTGATTGGCGTGCTTGCCATGCTGGTCGATACCGTTCTCGCCTATGGCGTGGCGCTGACCTACTTCTTTGGTAGCGGCCAGGGCCAGATGGTGGACGGTGTCCGTCAGGCAGTGGTTGTCGCTAATCCCGCCTGGTTGTCGTTTACCGACACGTTAGTGGTGCGCATGGGTGTCTTGGTTGACCCCATTGCCGCGATGATGCTCGTGGTCATCACCACGGTATCGTTGATGGTGCACCTGTACAGCTTGGGTTACATGAGCGACCATGACGGCAACGCCGAGAAGGGATTCCAGCGTTACTATGCCTTCCTGGCCCTGTTCACGTTCTCGATGCTGGGTCTGGTGGTCGCCACCAACATTTTCCAGATTTTCATCTTCTTTGAGATGGTGGGTCTGTCGTCCTACCTGCTCATCGGTTTCTATTACTCGACGCCTGCCGCCAACCATGCCAACAAGAAGGCCTTTATCGTGACCCGTCTGGCCGACCTGTTCTTCCTGTTGGGTATCATGATCCTGAGCTATTACACGGGCACGTTCGACTTCGACAAGCTGGTCTTCGGACCCACGATGTCGGGTAGCCTTGAGACGGCCCAGAGCGCAATCAGCACTGCCGGCGGCGCCACCTTCATGGGCTGCTCGGTGATGGCATGGGCGTTGACCTTCATCTTCATCGGCGGTGCCGGTAAGAGTGCGATGTACCCGTTGCACATCTGGCTGCCCGATGCTATGGAGGGTCCCACCCCCGTATCGGCCCTGATTCACGCCGCCACGATGGTTGTGGCCGGTGTGTTCCTGGTGGCAAGGCTCTTCCCGCTCTATGTCCTCGTGCAGGGTGCGATGAACATCATCCTGGTCGTTGGCGCGTTCACGGCGTTCTATGCTGCAGCCATCGCCTGCACCCAGAGCGACATCAAGCGTGCGCTGGCCTTCTCGACCATTTCCCAGATTGCCTTCATGATGACCTCGCTGGCTGTTAGCTCCAACAACAACTCGCTCATTGAAATTCACGAGGGTTACGGCCTGGGTTACATGGCGTCGATGTTCCACCTGTTCACCCACGCTATGTTCAAGGCGTTGCTCTTCCTGTGCGCCGGTGCCATCATCCATGCCGTTCACAGCAACGAGAACGACAAGATGCACGGTCTGCACAAGTTCATGCCCATCACTAGCATCTGCTTCCTGATCGGCTGTCTGGCCATCGCGGGTATTCCCCCGTTTGCCGGCTTCTGGTCCAAGGACGAGATCCTCGTCGCTGCCTACCAGCGCGGCCTGGGTTGGGGCCTGTGGATGTCGATGGTGGCTTGCATGACCGCCTTCTATATGTTCCGCATCTATTACCTCATCTTCTTCTGGAAGAAACATGAGGTTCACGATGCTCATCACGCTCCCAAGGATCAGCCCTGGACGATGACCCTGCCGTTAATCATCCTGGCCTGCATCTCGGTTGTGGCTGGCTTCGTGCCCTTCCACAACCTGGTGACCTGGGACGGCCATCACCTGCACACCGCTCTCGACTGGACGGTTGCCGGCTCGAGCGTGGTTGTTGCCCTCGTGGGCATCGGCTTGGCCACGGTGATGTACTTCAAGGAGAACCCGCTGCCCGAGCGCATGGCCAACGCAATGCGCGGCCTGTGGACAGCAAGCTACAAGCGCTTCTACATGGATGAGTTCTACCAGTTCATCACCCACAAGGTGATTTTCCAGGCCATCTGTGTGCCCATCGCTTGGTTTGACCGCCACATCATCGATGGCTTCTTCAACCTGCTGGCCGACGCCACCAACTCGGTATCGTTCTCGATCCGCCGTCTGCAGTCGGGCAGTATCCAGGGTTATGTGTATGTGTACTTGCTCGGAGCCCTGTTGCTCGCAGTGATTACAATGGTTTGTGTATTACTTTAAATCAACGGTCTTGACAAAATAGAAAGGATATACAATGGAAATTTTCAATAATATACTGATTTACTTTGTGATCGTGCCTCTGTTGACACTCGGAGGCCTGGCCCTGTGCCGCAATCAAGGCATCAAGGCCATCAGGACCGTTGCTGTAGTCGGTGCCAGCGTGCTCATGGTGCTTGCCGCCATGCTGGTCAAGATATTCCTTGACGCGCGTGCCGGTGGTGACACCAGCGAGATGATTCTGCGTAGCGATGTGCTGTGGTACGCCCCGTTCAATGTCCACTTGGCATTGGGCGTTGACGGCGTCAGCGTCGTGATGATCCTGTTGTCGGCGTTCATCGTGTTCGCCGGTGTATTCGCCTCGTGGAAGATGAACCCGCTGCCTCGTCAGTTCCTCGATCGACCTGTTCACGATGTTCATGTTCTATGAGGTCGCTCTGATTCCCATGTACCTGCTGATTGGCGTGTGGGGTAGCGGCAACAAGAACTACAGTGCGATGAAGCTCACGCTGATGCTGATGGGTGGCTCGGCCTTCCTGATGCTCGGCTTGATCGGCATCTACTTCCACTCGGCCCCCGAAGGTCAGCCCTTGACGATGAACATTCTGGACATCGCCCGTAATGACGCCATTCCCCACAGCTGGCAGTATGTGCTGTTCCCGCTGACGTTTGTCGGCTTCGGCGTGCTGGGTGCCATGTTTCCGTTCCACACATGGTCTCCCGATGGTCATGCCTCGGCGCCCACAGCGGTGTCGATGCTCCACGCCGGTGTGCTGATGAAGCTTGGTGGTTATGGCTGTTTCCGTATCGCCATTTACCTGATGCCCTTTGCCGCCAATGAGTTGGCATGGATCTTCCTGCTGTTGACGGGCGTGAGCATCGTCTATGGTGCGTTGAGCGCCTGTGTGCAGACCGACCTCAAGTACATCAACGCTTACTCCAGCGTGAGCCACTGCGGTATGGTGCTGTTCGCTATCCTGATGTTCAACACCACCGCAATGACCGGTGCTGTGCTGCAGATGCTCTCTCACGGTCTGATGACGGCCCTGTTCTTTGCCGGGTCTGAGCGGTTTCGCTGCCGAGATGACCATCTTCTTCGGCTCGTTCCAGCACACCGACACCTTCCACCGCGTGCTCACCATCATGGCGACCACCTCGATTGTCGTGACGGCTGTTTACATCCTGCGCGTTGTCGCCAAGCTGCTGTTTGGTGAGGTTCAGGATGAGCACCACCGCTCATTGACCGACGCCAGCTGGGAGGAGCGCCTCTCGACCGCCACGCTGATTCTCGCTGTGGCAGCCATCGGTTGCTTCCCCAACTTCTTTATTAACATCATCAGCAGCAGCTTTGAGCCCGTTGTCAAGGCCCTGCAGGCTGCTCTGCCCATGATTTGATGAAAGTGTTGTTTAACCTGATAAAAATAGCATAATACAGATATGATGGATTATTCACAATTCTTGTTGATGCCGCAGGAGATAGGCCTGTTGCTGGTTTTCCTGCTTGTTTTCATCTACGACACTTTCATGCCTGAGCGCACTCAGCGTTACATGCCCGTGTTCACGGTCATCATGATGGCGCTCTACACGATATACTGCTTCTGCCTGCCCGCAGCTGCGGGCGAGGCGTTTGGCGGCATGTTTGAGTCCAACGCGGCCACCTGGGTGATGAAGAACATCCTCAACGTGGGCGTCGTGCTGGTGCTCCTGCAGGCCGTGAAGTGGACCAACAGCGACTTTGTGAGCGTTCGCCGCGGCGAGTTCTACGAGTTGACGCTGTTGACGCTGCTGGGCATGTTCCTCATGATTTCGGCACGTCACTTCCTGTTGTTCGTCATCGGTCTCGAGACCGCCTCGCTGCCCATCGCAGCACTGGCAGCCTTTGAGAAGCGCTACTATGAGTCCCACGAGGCGGCAGCCAAGTATATCTTCACTGCCATCTTCTCGTCGGCGATTTTCCTGCTTGGCATCTCGTTTGTCTACGGCATGAGCGGTTCGCTCTACTTCAGGGACATCGCCACCGCGCTCATCGGCAACCGTTCGGCCCTGCTCATCGCATCGCTGGCGTTTGTCATCGCCGGTGTGGGCTTCAAGCTGTCGCTGGTGCCCTTCCACCTGTGGACTGCCGACGTTTACCAGGGTTCTCCCACAGCTGTGACCAGCTACTTGTCGGTCATCAGCAAGGGTGCCGCTGCGTTCTCGTTCCTGGTGATTCTGGTGCAGGTGTTCGGCTCGGCTTACAGCCAGGTATGGGAGTGGATGCTCTATGCGATCATCGTGCTCACCATCACCCTGGGTAACCTGTTTGCCATCCGTCAGCGCAATCTCAAGCGCTTCCTGGCCTTCTCGTCGATTTCCCAGGCCGGTTACATCATGCTCGGCATCATCGCCGTCAACGTGATGGGCATGAGCTCGATGATTTACTATGTGCTGGTTTACATCTTCAGCAACCTGGCAGCCTTTGGCGTGATTGCCGCTATCGAGCGTCAGACGGGCCGCGTCACTATGGACGACTACAACGGCCTGTTCAAGACCAACCCCTGGCTGGCCTTCACGATGATGCTTGCGATGTTCTCGCTCGGTGGTATTCCCCCGTTTGCAGGCTTCTTCAGCAAGTTCTTCATCTTTGTGGGCGCTTGCCATCAGGGTTCGGTAGCCATCTACGCGCTGGTACTTATCGCATTGGTCAACACCATCATCTCGTTGTACTACTACCTGCTGGTGGTTAAGGCCATGTTCCTGCGCCAGGACGATTGCGTGATACCCAAGATCCAGAGCCACTGGACCGAGCGTGCTGGTCTCATCCTGTGTGTACTGGGTGTCATCTTCATTGGCCTGATTTCGTGCATCTACACCGCTTTCAACGGCTCGGTGGATGCCATCAGCTCGATGTTCGCGTTTATCCAGTGAGCCCCGCTCACTGGAGTTTAGGGTTTGAAGAACAATTCTCTAAACTCTAAACTTTAAGTTGAACAAAGTGAAACTTAAATAAGAAATAAAAATTTACTTCTGATATCATTTAGCATAACCAAAAACAGAAGAAAGATTTGTTTCATGTTACCGGGGAGCATGGTGGAGGACCATCGTGCTCCTCATTTTTAGTGTGTATTCTCATGGGTCTCCGCATCACGCCCATGTCAACACAAGATTTCAAAAAAACATCAATAATAATCCTTATTTTTCACGGATTGCAATTTTTTCCTCGTTAAAAATTGAAAATTGTAAAATTATTGTTTAACTTTGCGGTAAACTGAAAAAAATGAATTCTATATAATAACCTATTAAACCCTGTGCTTTATGAAAAAGATTCTACTTATCCTGACGACGGTGCTGCTGACATCGCTTGCCGCGCTTGCCGATGTGGCCATCAATAGCACCAATTTCCCTGATGCGAACTTCCGAGCCTTCTTGGACAGCGAGTATCCTAATCACATCATCACCACATCTCAGCTTAATTCCCGGACCGAGATGAATGTGATGAATAAGAACATCTCGGACTTGACGGGTATCGGGTACTTCACCCAATTGACTTACCTGAATTGCTACAATAACCAGCTACCCTCGATTGATGTGAGCAGTAACACAAGATTGACATATCTCAACGTGGGTTATAACAAGTTGACCTCAATCAATGTGGCTGCTAATACTGAGCTTCAGGAGTTGTATCTCCAGAATAACCTGCTCTCATCCACGCTAGGAGTTACCAATCACAGTAAATTGAAAACATTATGGGTTCACAATAACCCATCGTTGATAGCTCTCAATTGCTCGAACAATAATTTGACTAACTTGAATGTATCGGGCTGTACTTCCATGACCACTCTTGAGTGTTACGATAACATTAATCTGAGCGGCATCACAGGCCTGGCCAGCTGTACTGACCTGAGGTATCTGGACTGCGAGGAATGTAATATTCTCGACCTGAGTGGCCTCAGTGGGTTGGCCGACGTGATGGAAATTTATTGTGCTCGCAACCAGTTGCACTCGCTGGATTTGTCTCAGATGGATTATCTGACAACGTTGGATGTGTCAAGTAACCCGCTGTTGACCGACCTCAACTGCTCACGCTGTTGGTTGCAATCGCTCAATGTTACAGACTGCACGGCCCTGGAAAACCTGGAGTGTTCTTATAATAATCGACTGACAACGATCACGGGCCTGGCCGGCTGTGCGGCATTGAAGTATCTCGACTGCACGGGTTGCAAACTCACTAACCTGAATGCCCTCGGTGGCCTGGACAACCTGGAGCGGATCTATTGTGGAAGCAACCAGTTGACCTCATTGGAAATATCCGTGAAGTACCTTCTGAGAACGTTGGATGTGTCAGGGAACACGCAATTGACCTATCTCCTGTGCTCCCGCAGTGGGTTGCAATCGCTTAATGTTAGGGGCTGCACGGCACTGGAAGACCTTAGATGCTTCTATAATGGGCTGGATAGTATCACTGGCCTGGCCGACTGTACTGCTATGACCTATCTGGATTGTGAGAATGGCAGGATTTCTGACCTGAGCGCTGTCAGCGGTATGACCAACCTGGAAACACTCCTGTGTGGCAGTAACCAGTTGACCTCTCTCGATGTGTCCGGCAAGCATCAGTTGAGTGAATTAACAGTGAGAAACAACCCGTTGCTCACCACCCTGTATTGCGATTCATGCAATCTGACCTCGCTCAATCTGGCTGCCTGTGGCGCCCTCGAGGAAGTGAATTGTAATAATAACCACATCTCGAGCCTGAATGTTACAGAGTGCCCTAAGCTGTTTATTCTCATGTGCAATAACAATGAGTTGGCACAACTGGACTTGAGCAATAATCCTGAGCTGCTCTTGGTGTGGTGCCGTAATAATGAGTTGACTGAGCTCGATTTGAGCAATTGCCCTGACGATTTTTATTCATTGGATTGCAGCCAGAACAACCTGAATAGCCTGGAGGTGGGCAGGTTTACACGCATCTTCCAAATCTATTGCTTCGATAATCAGATTTCCAGTCTGGATGTTGCCAACCACACTGTGGTCCGAGACCTGGTCTGCTATTTAAACCAGCTATCGGGCCTTGACGTGTCGGGTTGCAGTGACCTTCAATCATTGTGGGCTCAGTCTTGCCAGCTGACCAGCCTGAATGTTGCGGATTGCCCCAGTTTAAGTGAGATTGCCATCTTTTACAATAGGCTCAAAGGTCTGCCTGTGGGACAATTTGTGAACAGCCTGTCGCAGCGACCTGCGGACAAGATGGGCTCAATCTATGCAGTGGCGTTAGACTACGACAATGGGGCCGAGGGTAACCACATGACTTCGGTTCAGGTCGATGAAGCCGTGGCTAAGAATTGGGAGTGGTATGCCTATAACCCTGAATCAGGTAGTTGGATAGAATACGGTGGAGAAATGGTGCGTGGTGACGCTAATGGCGATGGGGTGTCCAATATTGTGGATGTGACCGAGCTGATTGACGCATTGCTTGGTGGCGGCGGACTTCTTCCCTTGAGCTGCGACATGAACTATGATGGCGTTGTCACTATTGTCGATATCACCATCCTGATCGATGAGTTGCTGTCCGGCAATTACAGGATGTCTGCCCGTCCCGGCAACCGGGATAGCATCTCCTGCGGTGACAGCAACCTGGTCATCGACAGGGAAGAACTGAAAGCGCGCCTCAACCGCATGCGCACCCGTTGACCCCGGTGTCCCGTAAATAGCCCCATAAGGGGCGGTCAGGTGATAGGCAGGGGTATGGCGAGGCAAAGCCGAGCGTAACCCCTGCCATAGTAAACACTCTCATTCAAGCCCCGTCGATGCGGCTTTCTGCGGCGCGACGGGGCGAGGATAGATCGGGCGGCCTGCGGCGATGGCTTCGGCCCTCTCCTGGGCTACCTGTCGGCAATGGGCTTCCCATTCGGCCCACTTCTCAGCATGCTCGCGCTCATCGATAGCATCCGCCCGCTCCCGCATGAAGTTGAAGCGCAGGGCAGTGACGATGACCATGGGGTCGATGGCACCGTAGAAGTGGCCATAGTGGCCCGACTTCAGCCGGTGCAGGAAGAGCATCACCTCGGTCACCTTCAGGAAGCCGAACTCAGTGATGATGATGTGGGCCAGCTGGATCATCTGGTTCTTGTCGAGTTTCTCCTTGACACCGCAGTACTCTCCCAGATCATAGAGCTGGGGCAGCATCCACTCCGTCGCCGCCTCGTCGTGATAGGCGCAGCGCAACGTGAACAGGGTAGGGGCGGTGCCAAAGTAAGCACGCTCCACGTTGGTGGCGCAGACATGCTGCAGCTCGGGGTTCATCACTTGCATGAACGACTGCAGGCTAGAATGGCACTGCAACAGGGCGTTGACTTTTAGCTCTAAGTTCCGCGATAGCAAGACACACTTCTTGTCGGCGGGATTCTCGCTCAGATTCTCGGCGAGCGACCGGGTCGGCAGGATACTCCTGACGGTTTTTACTGTGTTGTTTTTCATGGTTGTGTTGGGTTTTAAAGATTTTTATGATATATGGTAACTGATTCACAAAGTGTGACTTGGCGTGCTGTAGCGTCTCACGCAGATCCCGTTCTCTCAGGTAGGTGATGAAGTCCTGGACATAGGTCGTCATCTCCCCCCGGCTGATGCCGCGGCTCATGCACAACTCGTCGAGCCACGGTTGCTCCTGCAGCATCCGCTCATGCAGTTCCTCCCACTCGAGCACCGCTACCTGAGCCAGCGGGGCAACGCTAGCAGGAGGGTTTGTTTCCCCATCACCCTCACACGCGCACGGTGAGAGAGTTATATTATTATTTTTTTTAATTTTTTCTTCTATAGGGGGTGTGGGGGAAAGTTCTTCTTTTTTGCTTTTTTTTGTGGAAACCAAGTCCGAACCAGCGGCATCGGGCTTGGCTTGTTTGCGGGGGCGGCCACCCTTGGCGCCGTTGGCGCGCAGGGTAGTGACGCGCTGCACGCTCTGGGTAATGGGCGGACTGAGCAGGCCGTAGGCGATGACCAGCCCCGACGTGTTGAGAAAGGGCTCAACGTCCTCTCCATGGGCACATGCCGCCAGTGCGCGCATTAGGAGAGCCAGCTCGTCATCCTTGAGCGATGAGACCACCAGCGCCACTTGGGCGGTATCAATACTGATGTTGAGTGTAGTATTCATGGTTTCACTTTGGTTTTGGTTTGGTTTTTGAGTTTTTATCTGCCGCAAAGGTACATCCCGCCCCCCTCCCTCCACCATGTCAAAAAGCAAAGCCCCCTCGTCCCCACCTTCTTTTCAAACAACACCACCTTTCTTATCAAACAACAATAACAACTATGTGACAAAAAGAACCGTCCCTTTTGTCACAATAATCGATTCCGGCCTGCGCCTGTCCATCCAACCCGCCAGCAAGTAAGTCACCAGGAGTAATTCTATCCGTGCGTAGCACGGAGGAATTAAGCTAACCCTTAAAAAAACCACTATGGGCTTTAAGTCTATAGTGGTTTTCTTTTGTTGAGAGACGTGAGAGACGCTGATATTGAGGCTTTTATGCGAATATTTATACCCACGGGGATGGGCTGGCATAGATAAGCTGACTGGATAATTGTCAAAAAATTTAATCATTATTTGCCTTTTTCCTTGCATGAATCCATTATAATGATTAAATTTGCACAATAAATGGAGAATAGTGGATGAAGGAGTACTATTATTCACTATATTGATGTTATAGAAACGTTATGCTTTATTCTTGCTTATGAAGCATGGGCAGTCCCCGTTTCTGTCGTGTTTTAACCCGCTCTGGTCCAAGGGACTGGAACCAGAGAAAAAGTCTAATTAATTCATCTATTTTTATGAAAAAAGTTAATTTGCTTAAGCACCTGATGCTCCTCGTTGTGGGAGTGGCGTTTGCGTTCAACGCCAGTGCAGAATCAGGAAAATGGGTATTGCAGCTGTGGGACCACACGGGCCAGATCTGTGGCACCTATGACTTGACCATTCAACCCAATGTGACCTTCACCGAGGATCAGGTGGTAGTCACCACCGACGTGGCAGACGTGTTCTACTACAGCCTGCCCAACATGTGGAAATTCACCTATCAGTGGACCCCGGGTTCGGGTCTCAACAACATCGCTGCCGACAACACCATGATGAAGTATGATGGCAGCAGCATC
>ONKF01000001.1:0-129531 GCA_900318335.1 uncultured Prevotellaceae bacterium | reverse complement strand
CAGGGTGTGTATATGGTTAATGTGAATGGTAAAACCTATAAAATCGTGAAGAAATGAAAAAGTGTATTTTGACTCTCGCCCTCGGCATGTTCTGCGCCGCAGGTTTCGCTCAGGACTACGTAGTTGTTAACCAGGGAACCACTCAGCACAAGTATCTGTTGAAAGAGGTAACCGCTATCAACCACACTGCCGATGCCGTGTCCATCGTGCAGGGAGAAGACGTTTACCCCTATCAGGTTGCTACTGTTGACAGCATCACCTTTGTGAATAGCCAGGATGATGTGATGCCCGACAATCCTTTTGATCCCTACATGCCCATCTATGATGGTGATACGCCTCCCAATATCGAGGGTATTTATCGTTGTAGTCCCGATAATTTGGTATATGATTCAACTGGTGGTTTCTATCCTGGTGACACCTTTATCGATGCCTTGTTCCATTTCTATAACCAGGACATGGTAAATAATACAGTTGATTATAAGGGTGCCTACGTTGATAGTGATGGCACTACTTCTACCGACCTGACCTCGCTTGAATCCTATGTAACCGGTTCTGGTAATAATTTCACGGTATTCTTCTCGGTAACCGCAACGACTTACGGTGAAACTTTAGGTTGTAGCTATGATATAGTCACCAAAGAGGCTTATGCTGTATCCGGAACAGTAGGTGAGAATGGTATCAGCAACCTCTATTGGGGATTTGCGTTCCTTGAGAAGAGTGATGATCCCGATAACATGCTCGTACCCGTTGGAACAATTCGCGTGTTCAAGGATGGCGATGGCTGGAGTGAGAAAACCACTTGGCCGTCAGTCAATCTGAATAAGGGCAATGTAGACCATACTTTGCCCATTCCCACAGCAGTGGCTAAATAATTGAGAAATATTTTCTCATAACTTATTAATCCTCAAAGAGGGTAGGTCAAGAAAACTGACTTACCCTCTTTTCTGTTTCCTGCTCACTTGCAACAAAAAAGGGTGAGTCCATATTAGCTTGTCGCAATTGCTATAGGGATGGATGAAAAAAAGGACCATGCAAGAGTGCACGGTCCTTTTGGGGGTTGGTATCACGTGTTAACGTGATGAATTTAGCTGAGCAGCATGTCGATTATGGCTGTGAGGTCGGTGATGTTGACTTTTCCGTCACCGTTCGCGTCGGTGGCGGGGCTCACAGGTATGTCGCCACCTTCAAGCAGCATGTCGATGAGCAAGGTCACGTCGGTGATCTTCAGCTCTCCGTCGCCGTTGACGTCACCCGGAACCTCGGTGGGCTGGTCAAATACCTCTACATAAACGATGTTGCTGGAGTTCCTCACGCCGTCGATGGTGTAGTGGAGCTGGATACCGATGCGCCAGTTGAAGAAGGGAGTGAAGCCGTCGGCGTTGGTGCGGAAGAAGTAGACGTTGTTGGGATACAGTCGCCAGTTCTCCTGCCACATGTCGTAGGTGACCTCGGTCACATCATCGTCAAGGTCATATTGCTGTGCGCTGAAGTTGTACAGCTCGTCGTTATCGATATAGATGCTGTAACTGATCGCGTCCTCATACAATGGCATGCCGTCAATGCCGACGAGTTCCATAGGATTCACTAGGCGGCTGTCTCCTGACTCATCGCCGCAGTCATACCACGTGAGCTCTTCCGGATCTTGCGGTTTAACGGCATGTCGGCCGGCATACTTGGTGCCCCAGTTAATCTCTTCGGTCCACTCGTTGGTGTTGTCTATGTAGGCAACACCGGTAATGCCAGTGTACATGTTGTGCAGCTTGTTCTGGACCGCCTCATCTGAGAACTGCCCGCTATAAGCCATCTGCATGAGCCATTCGTGCTCGGATACAGTGGGGCCGTTTGAGTTGTCAAGGCTGATGCATCCGTTCTGGATGGTATAGGTTATCTCGGTAACACTGGGGTCGGGCGTGAAGATAATCCGCTGCTGGTATGTTTCCTCAGGCACATATGGTTCTACCGAGGTGTAGCCCCATACGAGTTTCTTGCCATAACCATAATCGTCATCCCAAGAGACGTACTGTCCCACGGGCACTGAGATCTTGGTGCCGTCGGCGCTCAAGGTTCCCTTTACCCAGGCTCCCGTGTTGTAATACCAATTGCAGTCAACGGGATCCTGCATGTAAACGGTCTCGCCATCGGGGGCAAAGACGACGCTTACTTCGCCACCTTGACGACGCACGTTATAGAAGTTGATGTAACTCCTGTCGCCTTCCTCCTTATTGTCCTTCCATACGGGATCGGCCAGGAATATGCCTTCACCGGCTCTGAGGTAGGTCACCAGTTCGCCCTCGGGCTGCTCGGTGATGACCACGGGCGTGGGCTCGGGAGCCGTGAACACGGTCATCAGGTCACACTGGGCAAACCAGATGGGGATGTCAGAGTAGATGCCACAAAGGCCTGTCGCTCCGTCGATATCGTCATTAGGACCGAATGATGAGTTGTCCATGCTGATGGTGTTGCCATTGATGGTGAAGGTCACTTCGGTCACAGTGGGATTGTTCTCAAAAAGGTAAGAACCAGCATCATCGTCATGATAGGTCTGCCCCCAAGCGAGCATGACGCCCCACATATCTTCGTCAAAAAACCAAGCGACCGTCTGTCCCATGGGCACGTGGATCTTGCCTCCCTCGATAGTACCCATCACCCAGGTGCCTATTTCGCTGTTGCAGAATATGTCTTGGATATAGACCGTCTCGCCGTCGGGGGCATAGACTATATTCACGGTGCCTTCTTGGTTGTAGATAGAACCATCGCTGTAGTAATAATAACCGCTACGATCGTAGGTCTTCAACTCGCCTTCAGGCTGTTCGGTGATGGGAGGAGGTAACGTGGGAACGCTCCACTCCAGAGATAAAGATTCCGTTCCGTCGTCTAACATGAGACCCAGACCTACTGCTCCGTTACCCATGATGCCAGGGCTGGAGTTGTCTATCGTGACATAGCCTTGGCCATCGATGGTGAACGTTACCTCGGTGACTGCTGGGTCGGGAAGTAAGGTATAGTATTTTCCTTCGTCGTAATTGGTTCCCCATACCAGAAGCATTCTCGCATCATCATCGACATATAAATACTGTCCAAGCGGCACAGTGATTTTGTTGCCATTGACGGTTCCCTTTACCCATGAGCCTAAACCAAACGAGCCTACAGGATCCTGGACATAAACCGTCTGGCCGTCGCTGGCATAGACGACATTGAAATCGGATGTAGAGCTATACATTTCTTGGTAGTAATAGTCATAGTACTGAACCGTGCGCGCGTAGGAGACCAGATCGCCCTCGGGCTGATTCTCGATGACTGTCGGCGCTTCGGTAGGGGTGAACGTGGTGTACCACTCGGTACCAAAGCCATAATCTTCGTCATCCCACATGAGGCCAAGTCCCGATGAGTAAAGGCCGTCGGGTGTGCCATAGGAGTTGTCCATGATGATGTTGTCACCGTCGATGGTATAGGTGACTTCGGTCACCGAGGGCTCATTAAAGAAACTGATGTAATATTCGTCATTGTACTCATCGTAAGCCTCGCCCACGTAACTCCAGGCCAAGAAGAGGCCGTACAGATAATTACCTTCATTGTCATAATCAACATAGACGTACTGGCCCATCGGGACATGGATTTTGCCTTCCTCGATGGTTCCTCTCACCCAGTTGCCCGTGAAATCACTGTAAACGAGATCCTTAATATATACAGTGGTTCCGTCCGGGTCATAGACCATGGTGACAAGGCCCATCTGGGGCAGGATGGTTGTATAATTATAGTCATAGTAATAACCGGTGCGCTTGTAGTAGGCTACAGTGCCCTCGGGTTGCTCGTCGATCACCGTGGGTTTCTCTTTCTCGGTGAACACGGCGTTGTACTCCATCATGAAGTAGGGATCACCATTATCCATCAAGATGGCAAGTCCCACGGCGCCATCGCCATTGTTGCCGGCGGTAGTGTTGTCCATGGTGATGGTGTTGTCGCTGATGGTGTAAGTGACCTCGGTGGCACTGGCATCGGGCGTGAACACGTAGGGGTCGTCATCCGGGTCAATGGTGGCCGTCATCGTGCATGTGCCCCAAGCCAAGAGCACGCCATAATCGGCATTGACATACTGGCCCAGCGGCACATGGATCTTGTCGTTGGAGATGGTACCCATCACCCATGTGTTGAACTGTGGCGGGAAGACGGGATCCTGGATATAGACCGTCTGTCCGTCGAGTCCATAGACGATGTTTACCTCGGCATTAAAGGCAGTGGGCCTGTCATAGGAATCGATAAAGTACCCGGTGCGCAGGTAGGTCACCAGTGTGCCCTCGGGCTGCTCGGTGATGACAACGGGGGCGCCATCCCGGAGCCTGCCTGTGCTCTTGCCCTGGAAGGGTTTGGTCTGAGGCTTGGCATGATGTTTCTGGGCGTGTGAGGCCTTGAGGTCAAGGGCGCTCTGTTTTTTAGCCGTGCGATCGGTAATCGATCGCTCTGTTCGCTGTTTCTTGGCGGGGTGGTGGCTGCGCCAGGAATCCACGCCAGCCGAGGCTCCCACCGCAATGGTGAGGCCTAATAGTAGCAATAGTAATTTCTTCATAAGCCTAATGGTTTTATTTGGTTAATAAAGATGGTGAAATTCAGAACAAGTGGGTTATTTTTCAAAAATACACATTTTGTAGGTAAAATGGGCGCATTTTGCAATGATTTAACATTTATTAAAGGCGTATTTCTGGAAATTGATGGTTTTTGGTCGGTTTTGCTATGAGGTAGTTGAAAATGGGGGTTATTTTGCTTCACGCAATGAAAAAATGGTGATTGAAAACATGAAACTGAAATCTTTTCATTACCTTTGTCTTTTATTACTGAAATCAACAATTAATGAGCATGAATAGACTCTACATGACAATAGCGCTGGCTTGCCTGTGGGCATTTGTCGCTGGCGCAGTGGGCGTGAAGACAGGCAGTGTGCGGACCCAAGTGGACAGTTGCGGCTTTTTCCCGCAGATCAGTGCCGACGGGCAGTGGCTGCTCTACTCGCCCACCGAGGGGACCAGCCTGATGTTGAAGAACCTTTCGACAGGCGTGGTGAAGACGGTGGCCAGCAAGGGTTATCCCGGATTTGACGCCATCATCGGGCAGGACGGCAAGGTGTATTACGTGACCCAGCAGCGCAAGAAAAACGGCCTGGTTTACCGCACGGGACACTGCTATGACCCTGTCACCGGCAAGGACAAGGTCGTGCTCAAGGCCCAGCACGGGCGCGTGCAGCCCCTGCATGCCGCCCGGGGAGTGGTGATCAATGGCGAGCGCCAGGTGTACCGTAACGCCAAGCAGGTGGGTGCCTACTGTTACACCCGCGGCGACAAACTCTATCTGGTTGATGAGGCAGGCACGACGCGAGTCTTGCAGCCCGTCACCGACAGCAACGGCTACCTGTGGGCGGCGATGTCGCCCGACGGCACCCGTGTCATGTTTGAGGCCGCCTCGCGCGGACTGTTCGTGTGTGACCTGAACGGGGAGATTGTCAGTGACCTGGGTGAGTTCCTCATGCCCAGCTGGTATAACGACGATTACATCATCGCCATGAGCAATGCGGGTAACGTGCGCACCAGCGGGTCGCGCATCTGGCTGCTGTCGGTCGATGGCGAGGTGTGCAAGCCCATCTCGGGCCGTGACGAGCGCGCAGTGCAGCCCATGACGGCAGGCGGCAAGGTGGTTTACTCGCTGCTCTACAGCGGCGAGGTGCGTCAACTGGAGCTGGACATCGCCCCGGCGATGCCTGCCCCCGCGGCCACTGGCAAGGGCAAGACCGAGAAAGTGAAGGACCCCGTCAGCCGCAAGGATGTGCCCCGCGTGTTCATCAACCCCGGCCACGGCGGCCATGACAGCGACGACCGCCACGTGCCCACGTGGGTCATCGGGCGCCAGGACACGATACACTACTATGAATCCAACTCAAATCTGACCAAGGGCCTCGCCCTGGTAGAAATCCTCACTAACAAGGGCTATGAGACCGCCATCTCGCGCAAGACCAACACGACCGAGGATGACCTGGACCTGTTTGAAATCGTTTCGCTGGCCGCCAACAGCGGTGCCGATATCTTTTTCTCGATCCACAGCAACGCCACGGGTGTCGAGAAGCGCCTGAACTTCCCGCTGGCACTGTACCGCGGCTGGGACGGGGAACCCGTTGTCGAGGGGAGCCTCAAGTTGAGCAATCTGGTGATGAAATATGCCGTCAAGAACGCGCTGGCTGTGTGGACCAACAAGGAGCGCAGCAACGGTGACTGGTCGTTCTATGACTGGGGTTACAAGGTGGGACTGGGCGTGCTGCGGTTCAACAAGCTGCCTGGCATGTTGAGCGAGGGCTCGTTCCACGACTACCTGCCCGAACGCGAACGCCTGCTGAGCAACAACTATTGCTGGCTGGAGGCCTGGAACCAGTCCCTGGCGATGGACGAGTACTTCGGCCGCAAGGGCCGGTATGCCAACAGCGTGATTGCCGGTACGGTGCGCTGGTCGGACATCAATCGCGTTGACGAGGACAAGCGCGTGTTTGACGAGGACAAGCTGATGCCCATCAACGGGGCCTTGGTGCGCCTGTATAATGGGGCTGGTGCCCTCAGCCGTGTCTATACGGTCGATAACCAGGACAACGGAGTGTTTGTGTTCACCAACCTGCCCCCCGACAAGTACAAGTTGGAGCTGTACTACGGCAAGGATGACCTGTACCAGACAGCCAAGGTCAAGGTGAAAAAGGGCCAGACGGCTTATAAGAACCTGAAGATTTCCAAGAATCAGAAGCCTAAAAGGTAGTTTTTAGTTTTTTTTGTGTGAAAGTGAAATAAATAAAGAATAGTGAGATGAAGAGAATGTTGATTGTGATGCTGGCGGCGGTGGTGATGCTGCCCGTGATGGCCCAGGAGGTGGAAGTGGTCTCTCGCCAGCGGTTGCTCGAGGGCGTGGAGGGACCCGCCTATTACCCCGTGCTCGATAACGCGGGCGAACGACTGCTGTTCACAACCGAGGGCGGTGCCCTCAAGTTGCATGATTTTGCCGACGGCGTGACCACCGTGGTCACCCAGGACTATGTGGCGGGCCGCGATGCCTGCTTCGGCCGCGACGGCAAGGTGTATTTTGTGACTCAGTCGGTGGGGGAGGACCATCTGGTCTATCGCACGGGCCAGTGCTATGACGCAAAGACCCGCAAGGCCAACGTCGTCACGCCGACGCGCCATGGCGCCATGCGTGCCGTGCCTGCTGAGCAGGGCGATGCCGCGTGGACCGAGGGCAGCCGCGTCCATGTCACCGTGGGTGGCGAGGAGCGCGTCTTCAGCCCCGTGGACTCATGGGCGGGTTACTTGTGGGCCTCGCTTTCGCCCGACGGGCAGCGTGTGGCCTTCTTTGCTGCTGGCAAGGGCATTGTGGTCATTGACCTGCGCGGTCAGGTGGTTGCCATGCTGGGTAACTATGAAATGCCGTGCTGGTATAACAACAACTACATCGTGGCTCAGAATGCCAAGGACGATGGCCATCAGTTCACTTCGTCCCAACTGCTGCTGCTCAAGGCCGACGGCACCTGGCAGACTGAACTGACCAAGCCCGCCTCGATGACGATGCAACCCACATGCGGGGGCGGCAAGATCGTCTATACAACCATCGACGGTCTGCTCTATGAGATGGAAATCAACATTTACGAATAAAACACCAGCTTGTCATGAAAAAGTCATTACTCCAATTATCGATGATGGCACTGCTGGCAGTGTTCACTGTAAATGTGGTAAGTGCCCAGCAGCCCCACGTGTATATCAATCCCGGTCATGGCGGCTATGACAGCGACGACCGCAACATGGTCATCTATCCCTTTACCCAGGGCGACAGCGCCGGCTCATGGGAGAGCAAGTCCAACCTGCGCAAGGGCCTTGCCCTGAAGGAAATCCTCGAGAAGAAGGGCTACAAGACCAGCATCTCGCGTGTGACCAACACCACTGCCGATGACCTGGCGCTCTCGACCATCGTCGCCCTGTGCAACCAGAGCGGCGCCGACGTCTTCTACTCAATCCACAGCAACGCCACGGGCACCAGTGCGGTGAACAACTTCCCGATGGTATTCTACCGTGGCTACACGGGCAGTCCTCAGGTCGCCAATGCCGACGTGCTGGCTGCCGACCTGGAGCCTTACCTGTATGCCAGCCAGAATACGGTGTGGACCCACAACTACCAGATCTGGGGCGACTGGTCGTTCCGTCCCGAGTGGGGCACCCAGGGTTATGGTGTGCTGCGTGGCAACCGTGCCGTCGCCAACCTGAGTGAGGGCTCCTTCCACGACTATATCCCCGAGGCCTACCGCCTGCTCAGCTTCTACTACTGCTGGATGGAGGGATGGAACATCTCGCTTGGTGCCGACAAGTATTTCAATCGGCTGGACAACTTCGGGCAGGGTGTCGTGACGGGCAACGTGCGTGACGACCGCATCAAGCGCCTGCAGGAAAATCCGCAGCCCTTCATCGTCTATGGCGACGACAACCTGATGCCCATCCACGACGCTACCGTTCGCCTGCTCGACGCGGGCGGCAACGAGGTGCAGCGCTGTGTGACCGACACCCTCAGGAACGGCATCTACGTGTTCAAGTATGTCAACCCCGGTACCTATACCGTCGAGGTGAGTTCGCCCAAGCACTTTACCCAGACGGCCCAGGTGACCGTCAGCGCCAACGCGCCGACCTATCAGAACTTCTTCCTCAAGCGCGTGCGTGACACGCCTCCCGTGGTCGTGGACTATAGCCCCGTGTGGCACGAGGGCGATCCCGCCGTGAAGTGCAGCACGCCCATCACGCTCACCTTCAACTGGGACATGGACGACGAGACGACGTGCAACGCCTTCCGCCTTGACCCGCCAGTGGAGGGCACCTTCGAGTGGCAGGACTCCTATTACCGCCTCGTGTTCACGCCAACCGATGCCTTTGACGTGAACACCCTCTACACCCTCACGCTCGACAAGAGCGCCGAGCATGGCGGTGGCACGCCCATGGAGGAAGACTTCGTGATGCAGTTCTACACCCAAAAGCGCAACCATCTGGAAGAATTGGCCGTATTCCCCTACGAGGGCGCACAGGTCCATTACAAGACACCCACCGTCGAACTGCGTGTGGACTCGATGCTCGATACCTATAACCTGTTCCAGCGCCTGCGTGTGCTCGACAGTGAGGGCACCGAGTTGGCTTGGAACAAGCGCAGCATCAAGTATAACAAGAAGGGCGACGACTACGGCTACATCCGTGTCCCGCTCGTCAAGGACATCGAGCCCGGCAAGGACTACCACCTCATCCTCGACGTTGACATCGCCGACACCGCCGGCATCCACCTGCCCGCGGCCCGCGACATCGTCTTCCAGGGCGTTGACGCCGGAGCCGACAAGCCCGGCATGGAGGTCGTTGAAGGCTTTGAAAGCACCGACGGCTTCAGTGTTATGGTAGATCCTATCACATACTACACTGGATCTGAAATCACCGCCTCGACCGACAGGCTGTTCGGCAACAAATCGCTGCAGTTTGACTATGAGTTTGACTTTGATGTGGAAACCGGCAGGAGTCAAGGTTTCAAGTTTGATGAGGCTCCGGTTGTGAAGTTTTCGCGCGGCGACACATTGTGTATCCACGTGTGGGGAGACATGAGTTACAATATTCCAAGTGTCATTCTTCTCAGTACTCCTTACGATGGCTATTCATACGTGTGGCCAATTGAATTAGGCGAGATCAATTTCCACGGCTGGCGTTATCTGGAAATTCCTCTTGACCTGCCGGCTGACAGCACATTCCAGTTGTATGGTTTTACTATAAGACTCTACCATCCGCTAATGGGCAAGAACGGAGGCACAATCAAGTTCGACAACCTGCTCAAGAAGGCGTCTTCAGGCGTTGATGAGGCTCGCCTGGCCAACATGCAGTTGACCGTCAACGATGACTATATCGTCGTGAGCGCCGACACCTGGGTGCAGGGCCTGGAACTGCTGGATATCAATGGCCGCAATGTCAAAGCCGCTGGTGGTAACTGCCTCAATGTTGCAGACGTCGAGCCGGGCATCTATCTCGTGCGCGTCCACATCAACGGCCGCACCACCACCCAGAAGGTCGCCATCAAGTAGAAACCCTCTAGAGCATCTAGAATCTCTAGATTATCTAGATGCTCTAGAAAATATAGCCTTTTATAACAAGAAACTGACATTTTGTCAGTTTCTTGTTTAATTTTTGCTAAAAAACTGACAGGGTGTCTTTGAATTTTAACAGTAGTTATACATTGCCCCGTTGGCACCGCTTTTGCTTTATCTGGAGGTGCAAACGGGTCGCAAGTCCCGCGAGCGCAAGTGAACAACGAACATTTAATAAAGACTCATAAATAAAAAACAATTAGGAGGTAGAAACTATGTATTTTCCTGTAATTCGCAACAACCGCAACAACTGGTTAGACACCGCATTCAACGACCTGTTTGACATGGATTGGACCCCGCGCCATGTGACCACCGCTCCCGCAGTCAACGTCAAGGAGAACGACACCGCTTTCACCATGGAAGTCGCCGCACCGGGCCTGAAGAAGGAGTTCTGCAAGGTCAACATCAATAACGAGGGCAACCTGGTTGTCAAGATCGAGAACAAGGCCGAGCACGAGGACAAGTCCGGCGAGGAAGAGGGCGCTAAGTTCCACTATGTGCGCCGTGAGTTCTCTTACACCAACTATGAGCAGACCTACATCCTGCCCGACGAGGTGGACAAGGAGCACATCAGCGCCAAGGTCGAGGACGGCATCCTGAGCATTGAACTCCCCAAGATCGCTCCCGAGCCCGAGAAGAAGATGGACCGCGTCATCGACATCGCCTAAACTCAGCCAAGTCTCATGCCGTCAAAGGCGTTATAAGTAGCGTATTGTCCGTAAGGACCCGCAATATCAAGACATCCGCATTCCTATTGGAGTGCGGATGTCTTCTTTATCCATTGACCTCAAACTTTCATACTTTAATCTGGGAGTATAGCCAGTCTTATTGGTATAATAGTTAATAAGTGTGACTGTATGTTAAATTTATGTTTATTTTCGGAATTAAATTGATAGATTGTCGGCTGGGAGCGGTATTTTGCATAATTTTGTAGGCGCAAAAATGAAGCGCGAATTGATTTTAACGATAAATTAACAGAAAGGTACATTCGTTAACTGAATAATAAGAATGATTAAAGGTCAAAACGTAACCCTGATAGCCGAGAGCAGCACGACGCGCACCGAGTGGTCATTGATTGATGGCGGTGAAGTGTTGGAGCATGCCTATACCCAGGGTCTAAACCCGTTTTTCATGACTCGTCGCGAGATCAGTCATAGCATACGCTTGGAATTACCCCCCGAATTCTTTAAGCGCCGTTGGAGCCATGTTTACTTCTATGGTGCAGGCTGCTCGGGTCCCGAGAAGAACAAGATTATCGAATCCTCGCTGGTGGCCCAGTTCAAGACCCCGGTGACGGTGATGAGTGACCTGCTGGGAGCCGCGCGCGGTCTGCTCGTGCGCGAGCCCGGACTGGCGTGCATCCTGGGCACGGGAAGCAACTCGTGCCTGTATAACGGCAAGGAGATTGTCAAGAATGTTCCTGCCCTGGGCTTTATCCTGGGTGATGAGGGCAGCGGTGCCGCGCTGGGCCGCGTGTTCTTGGGCGATGCCCTCAAGGGGCTTGCCCCCAAGGTGCTGACCGAGGCTTTCTTTGATAAATACAAAGTGACACCCGCCGAGGTGCTCGATGCCGTGCTCAACAATCCTGCCGCAACGCGCAACCTGCGATCCTACTCGTTCTTCCTGAGCGAGCATCTGGATAGCCAGTATGTCCACGACCTGATTGCTGGCGAGTTCAAGCGCTTCTTTGAGCGCAACGTGTGCCAGTATGACTACAAGAGTATCCCCGTCAATTTCGTCGGTCCCATCGCGACGACCTACAGTGAAATCCTGCTTGAGGTAGCCAGCAACTTTGGCGCCACGGTCCGCAAAATCGTCCTCAGCTCCATGCCCGGCCTTGTCGCCTACCACAGCGACCAAACCTGAATTGGCTGTATCGCGCGCTACCCTGAGGGAAGGAAGAAAGACCAATTCATGGGCGAAAGAGAATCGTTTTGTTGTGTCTTTTAAACCTTTTTAACAAATTCTGGTCAAATATCAAGATGAAATGTTACTCAAATTATGAATAATAGGATATTTCACTTGATAATCATGTTGATGGCCATTGTCGCGAGCGTTCGAGCCCAAGATATCCAGGCCATTGCCGAGCGTCTGGACCTCCAACGCTATGAGTTCCCGCAAGAGAAGATACACGTGATGACCGATCGTGGCGCTTACCTGAGTGGCGACACTATCAGGCTCAGAGCCTGGGTGGTGGATGCCGCGACCCATCAGCCCGTGTCGGCCAGCAAGTTTGTGTACGTTGAGCTGCTGTCACCCACCGACTCGGTGTGCGAACGCGTGAAAATCCATCAGGGCGACGACGGCGTGTGCGAGGGCTACCTGCTCATTCCCGATGACTTGCCCGAGGGACGTTACCAGTTGACGGCCTACACCTTGTTCATGCAGAATGCCGGATACGACTACTTCTGCCGCCAGCCAGTCGAGATTGCGGGCCTGATGTCGTTGAAACGTCGCATCGCCGCTCAGTGTGTGCGATTTGGCGAAGAGGTGGAAGTGAGGCTGCGTTATATGGATTTATCGGGCCAGCCCTGTGAGTTCAGTGAGTTCTATTATCTGAACCGGTATGGATTTATGAAATCCCGTGACGGCGGCAACGGTGAGGCGCAATTCACGCTCAAGGGCAAGGAGGCCCAGGAGCCGTTTGTCCTCGTCGAGATTGACGGATACGCCAAGTATATCCCGCTGCCCCCAAGCCACAAGGTGCTGGTGGACTTCTATCCCGAGGGCGGCTATCTGGTGCCCGGGGTGGAAAATGCGGTCGCATACAAGATGCACGACCCTGGTAACATGACTGTAGAGGCTTCGGGCGAACTGGTGGACGAGCAGGGCACAGTGGTCGCACCGCTCCTGGTCGAGCACGACGGCATGGGCGTGGTGAGGTTCACGCCGCGGGCCGACTGTCGCTATACGGCGCGGTGGCGCGACAACTTTGATGAGTTCACCACCTTTGACTTGCCCCAGGTGCGTACCGATGCCACAGTGGTGCAGGTTCGCCGTGAAGGCGATTCGCTCAACTTGAGGGCCGTGGGCGCCCGTGCTGCAGGGAGCCTGCTGGTGCTGCAGCAACGGGGACGGTATGTGGCCCAGGGCTATGAATCCCTTGCCATCGACCCGTCGCAGTTGGAGCCAGGCGTCGTTCAGGCCATGCTGTTTGACGAGGGTTGGCACTGCTTGAGCGAACGTCTGTTCTATGCTGCAGGAAAAGAGTTGCCCTCCGTGCCTCTTGTCACCGACCGCAATGACTACAATGACCGCGAGCACGTCAAGGTGGATATGGACTTGGGCGAGTTGACCCGTGAGGCCGGCAGCCATTGTGCCGTGGCCGTGGTGGATGACAACGCAGCCGTGGCGACAGATGGTAATATCTATTCCAACCTGCTGCTGCAGAGCGACCTGCGCGGCTACATTCACGACCCGGGATATTACTTTGAACAGGGCGACAGCGTGGATGCCCACGAGCGTGGACGTCATCTCGACATGCTCATGCTCACCCAGGGATGGCGCCGTTATGACATCCCCCGCGTGCTCAAGGGACTCGTCGCCGAGCCGCAATACCCCCTCGAGGTCTCGCAGGTGGTGACAGGCCGCGTCCTGAGCGAGTTCCGCAAGAAGCCGCTTGCCAATGCCGAGGTGGGCCTGATTATCCCCAAATTGGAATATGCCGATGTGTCTACGACCGACTCGCTGGGCCGATTCTCGGTCCCGGTGCCCCTGATGCCCGATGGCGTGGATTGTGTGGTCATTGCCATGAACGACAAGGGAAAAAAGCAGATCAATCTGGAACTGGCCGAAGAACAATACCCCGAAAACTATTATCTGATTGATGCCGGCTCTTCAAGCGGATTGACGGCCAATGTGCAGGAAGAGCAGGCTTGGCGACTGGTCAATGAAAATGACTGGCGACACGTCAGGCTCGATGAACTGGTGGTTACCGCGGCCTGGCGTCGGCACATGCCCTCGGTCGAGACAAAACGTTATCTGACGGCCGATGACATTCAAAAATTGGGCATCACCTCGGTCGATGGAGCCTTGCGGGCGATTGGTGTGACCAACTATGAAAAAGTCAATATCACCATCGACGGTGAACCGCTCAGTGACATCTATTTTACCGATACTGAGACCTTCAAACAGGCATTGACCATGACGCTGGCACAAACTGATTGGAAAAATGATAAGATCAAGCGCATTAAGTACGCGCCATTTGAAACAGGCTCAGACTATGATTTGTCTGATGTCTCTATTGCCGATGGGTTTATCAGTATGCAGAATGTCGATTTTATTGATTTCAGACGTGGTCGTGGAGGAAAGGTTTCGGTGAACTTCAGCAGCAAGGCGGTCACGGACAAAGTGTGGAAGGAACCCAGCCGATATGTCAAGATTGCCCACCCGATGGGGGCGCAACAACCCGTGGAATTTTACTCGCCGCGCTACGATCAGGGGGATTGCGGCATTGAGCCCGGTAATGACCTGCGCCGAGTGCTCTACTGGAACCCCAGCGTGAAAGTGGGCGAGGACGGCAAGGCTTCGTTTGACTTCTATGCCAGCGATGCTCACAACACGACCTATGCCATTCTCGTTGAGGGTGTGACCCCTGACGGCACGCTCGTCCGCTCCACACGCCAAGTGACCAAGCGCTGACCAGCGCCAAGCCATAACATACATGCCTCAATCTGAATCGGCCAGGCGGTCGAGAAATCAAACAAAATTTTATTTAAAAATTAAGCGAAATTGAATTTTCATTTAATTTGTGATTTTGTCTGATTTCTCGCACGTAGCGCGATAACAGTTGCGACGAATGGGTTGTGGCATCAGGTGTGAACCGTAACGAGGGATTCTTGGGTGGTGATTATTCTTAAAAAGTGTAGTTAATTTATAAAAAATGTTGTAAAGAGGGCTTTTGGGGGTGTTTTGTTTGGGTTTTTCGTTTGGTTGTACTACTTTTGTTGCATAAGTAATGGGAATGATATAGAAGTTGACCCTGAGAGTTTTTTAATGCTAATTACGCTAATTAGACTGATTTCACGATTGAATTAGATATCAATCTTTGTGACAATTGGTTGTATTTGTGAGATTGGCTACGCCGAGCTAAAGGTTCACATCAGCCCCGAAGGGTTTGGGCCAACGGCTATATCTTTGCATAAGTTATTAGCCAAATAGAACAAAAACCGTTAAAACGATATGAAAAAATCAACTGGAGTATTGCTGGGCTTAGCCGTTTGTGCGTCTATGTCCCTGTCCATGCAGGCACAGGGAATGGCGTTCACTCAGGAGCAGCAGGATGTCGTGCAACGCATCGTGGAGAGCAAACTGCCCGAGCACATGGGCGTGGGAGACCTGAAAGTGCGCTCCCTGGTGCTGGAGAACGACACCGTCAAGGTGGATGTCAGTGAGAACTTCGGCGACGTGCCGTTCACACAGGAAGGCGTCGAGAAGATGCGCGACGAGATCCGCGAGGCACTCGGCATCGGAGACGACAGTCCCGTGCTCATTACCATTGTTGGCAACGACATCAACAAGTACTTTGCCGACTATGAGCCTGCCTATAAGCGCAGCCACAACCCCTTCATCAGCGAACTGGATGCCAACCGTCACTATCGTGCTGGCCTGGATGGCAACATCGTGGCAATGTGGCCCAGCCACGGCTGGTATTTCGAGCCCAAACTCAACCGCTGGGAGTGGCAGCGTGCCCGCCTGATGCAGACCGTCGAGGACATGTACACTCACAGCTATGTGCTGCCCTTCCTCATCCCCATGCTGGAGAATGCGGGTGCATATGTGTGGAACGCACGTGAGCGCGACACCCACAACTATGGTGCCGTGGTAGATAACGACGGCGGTATGGCCTTTGATTACTACAGCGAGCACAACGGCAAGCAGAAGTGGCAGGACGGCATCGGGCCGGGCTTCGGTTACCTGCATGCCGAGTACAAGGACTTTGAGAATCCCTTCACCGAGGGCACTTACCGCATGGTCAAGGCCGAGAAGGACAAGAAGAAGGTCTCGACCGCTACGTGGGACGCCGAGTTGCCCTACGGCGGTGAGTATGCCGTCTATATCTCCTATAAGTCTTTGCCCAACAGTGCCCGCGACGTGACCTATACGGTCAACAGCCTGAGCGGTACGCGCCAGTTCCGCGTGGATCAGACCATGGCAGGTGGCGTGTGGGTCTATCTGGGCACTTTCCCGCTGGCCCAGGGCATGAATAAGGCCGTTGTTGAGGTGTCCAACCTGAGCGAGGACAAGAACGCCGTGATTACCGCCGACGCCATCAGTGTGGGTGGCGGCAAGGGCAATATCGTCCGCCGTGTGGCCCTGCCCACCGAGGAAAACCTGGCGATTGTGGCCGAGCAGAAGGCCAACGGCGAGAACAATGAGGCCTGCCTGGGCAAACCCGGTGTGGACTACAGCTACATCGGCAGCGGCAACCACCCCTGGTACCACCTGGGCTCGCGTTACTATCTGCAGTGGGCAGGCTTCCCCGACAGCGTCTATTCCACCTCGCGTGGCATCAATGACTATACCGACGATTACCGCAGCCGTGGCGAGTGGGTCAACTACCTTGCTGGCGGCAGCGACGTGCTGCCCGACCGTGGCGGCCTGCGTGTGCCTGTGGATCTGTCATTCTGTCTGCACACCGATGCCGGTGCTACGCCCGACGATGAGATTGTGGGCACCCTGCTGATCTACTGCACCCGCGCTAACGGAAAGCAGTTTGGTAAGTATGCCAACGGTACGCCGCGCGAACTCTCGCGCCGCTTTGCCAACCTGCTCTCGACCGAAATCGTCAAGGACGTGCGGGCCAAGTGGGAACCCAACTGGACGCGTCGCGGAATGTGGGACAAGAGCTACTACGAGGCCCGTGTGCCCGAGGTTCCTGCCGTGCTCATGGAGCTGCTCTCGCACCAGAATTTCGCCGATATGAAATACGGTCTTGACCCGATGTTCCGCTTCGACGTGAGCCGCGCCATCTATAAGGGCATGTTGAAATTCATTGCCCAGCGCGACCACCGCAGCTATGTCATCCAGCCGTTGCCTGTCAACACCTTTGCCATCACCAAGACAGCCAAGGGTCAGTACCTGCTCACGTGGAATCCCACCCATGACGACTTGAGCGAGGGCGCCGATGCCACGAGCTATATCGTGTGTGAGCGCGTGGGTCTGGATGGCGGCTTTAAGGAAATCGCCACCGTCAAGGGACCGCAGTACAGCGTGCGCATCAACGACAACAAGCTGCACAGTTACCGCATCATCGCCATGAACGATGGTGGCCGCAGCTTCCCCAGCGAAATATTGAGCTTGGGCGAGGCGGCAGCCAGCAAGGGTGACGTGCTGGTGGTCAACGGCTTCACCCGCGTGAGCGGTCCCGACTGGTTTGAGGACAGCACGCTGGCGGGCTTTGATGACAACAAGGACCACGGTGTGCCTTACATCCAGCAGATCAACTACCTGGGTTCGCAATATGAGTTCCGCCGCAGCATCGAGTGGAAAGACGACGATGCACCCGGTTTCGGTGCCAGCCGCAGCGACTATGAGACCATGAACATCGCGGGTAACTCCTTTGATTACCCTGCAGTACATGGCGAGGCCCTGATGAATGCCGGATACTCTTTTGTCTCGTGCAGCCAGCAGGCTCTGGAGGGCAATTATAATACCGAGGGCTATCGCTTGATGGACCTCATCCTGGGCAAGCAGAAGGAAATCAAGACCGGAAGCGGCCTGAAACCCACACGCTTCAAAATCTACACCCAGGGGCTGATGGACGTCTTGCGCGCCTTCACCGGTAAAGGTGGCAGCGTGATGATGACGGGCTCCTATGTGGGCAGTGACCTGTGGGACAATGCCGCTGGCAACAATGACGAGGCTGGCAAGGCCTTTGTTAAGGATGTGCTCGGATTTGAGGGCCTGAACGGACGCGCATCGCTCGACGGCACCATCTACACGGTGGATTGCCCCGACCGTGGCTTGGCCAGCGAGGGCGCATGGACCTTTGTCAACAAGTTGAACGACTTGCAGTATGCCGTTGAGTCACCTGATGCCATCCGTGCCAGCGATAGCCGTGGTTTCACGTGGATGCGCTATGGCGAGAACGGCCTTCCCGCCGGCATCGCCAGCGACCGTGGCGGTTACCGCACCGTGGTGCTCGGTTTCCCCCTCGAGGCACTGACCACTGCCCAAGAGCGCAACAGCCTGATGAACCGCATCATGGAGTACCTGAAATAACCATATAGACCACCCGGAAACTATAGAAAAATTGAACAATCAATTATCAACAATATAAACAAGAAAAGACAATCATGGGAAGAATCAATTGTTTTATCCCGTTTGCTAACGCCGAGCAGGCTGCGCAAACCATCCAGAACCTCCGTGAGCAGGAGTTGGTGAACAAAATCTATCTCCTGGCCACCGAGGAAGGTGCCGCTGCTGTCGAGGGGTGTGAACTGGTTCCCGTCAAGGGCCTCACTTCCAGTGCCACGATGCGTGCCATTGCCGAGCGTGCCGACGCCGACTACGTGCTGCTCTACACCAAGCATGACACCTTGAAGATGGCTCCCTTTGCCATTGAGCGCTTTGCCAAGCTCGGTGACGATACCCGCTCGGGTATGCTCTATGCCGACCACTACAATGTGACCGAGAAGGGCGCTGACAAGGCTCCTGTTATCGACTACCAGATGGGTAGCCTCCGGGACGATTTCGACTTCGGCTCAGTGCTGTTCTTCTGTGGTTGCTGCTTCAAGAAGGCTGCCGCTGCGATGAAGGCTGACTATGAGTTTGCTGGTTTGTATGATCTGCGGTTGAAGTTGTCGCAGTTCGCCCAAATTACCCACATCAACGAGTTCCTGTACAGCGACGTCGAGCTGGATACCCGCAAGAGCGGCGAGAAAATCTTTGACTACGTTGACCCGCGTAACCGTGGCCGCCAGATCGAGATGGAGCAGGCCTGCACCGAGCATCTCAAGGAGGTGGGCGGCTACCTGGCTCCCACACGCATCGAGGATGGCAAGGAAGTGCCCAACTTCCGCCACATCGAGTTTGACAAGGGCGACTTTGAGGTCGAGGCTACGGTGATGATTCCCGTGCGCAACCGCATCCGCACCATCCGCGACGCTATCGACTCGGTGCTCAAGCAGGAGTGCAATTTCAAGTTCAACCTGATGGTTGTGGACAACTTCTCGACCGACGGCACCCGTGAGGCCATCGCTGAGTATAATGACCCGCGCCTGATTCACATTATCGCCGACTTCTACGACATGGGCATCGGCGGTTACTGGAACCTTGCCGCCCACCGTAAAAACGTCGGTAAATTCATCGTGCAGCTCGACAGCGACGACATGTACAAGGATGAGCACACGCTGCAGACGATGGTTGACGCTTTCTACGAGCAGAACGTAGCCATGGTGGTGGGCACTTATCAGATGACCGACATCCATCTCAATCCCATTCCCCCCGGCATCATCGACCACAAGGAATGGACACCCGAGAATGGCCGCAACAATGCCCTGCGCATCAATGGCTTGGGCGCACCGCGTGCTTTCTATACGCCCGTGCTGCGCGAAGTGAAGCTGCCCAACACCAGCTATGGCGAGGATTACGCTCTGGGCTTGAATATCTCTCGCAACTACCAGATTGGGCGCGTTTACACGCCCGTGTACCTGTGCCGCCGTTGGGATGACAACAGCGATGCCTCGCTCGATATCGAGAAGATGAACCGCAACAACCTGTACAAGGACCGCATCCGCACCTGGGAACTCCAGGCCCGAATCGCGATGAATAAGAAATAAGCTTTAGATTTTTAATGTTTTTCACTGCATATCGGGAGGACAGTTGATGGATTATAGCAAAGTAATCGATAGGCTCATTACCAGGCAAATGCGTGATTGGGATGTGGCTGGCGCCAATTATGAGGCGCTCGCCCATGCCGAGGTGCGCACGTTGCAGGTGGGCGAGTTCTCCATCGTCTTGCAGCATAATCCCGAGCGAAGGCGTTCGTCGGCAGCCGCCATCGACGAGAAGTCGCTCTCGAACCGACCGTGTTTCTTGTGCAGCGACAACCAACCCGCACGGCAGAAAACCATCTTGTGGGGTGACCACTACAAGATCCAGGTCAATCCTTATCCCATATTCAAGCGCCACCTGACGATTGCCGACCTGCGGCATCTGCCGCAGCGGCTGGCAGGCAGGGTGGGGGATATGCTGTCGCTCGCCAGGGCATTGCCCGATTTTGTGGTGTTCTATAACGGTCCGCAGTGCGGAGCGTCGGCACCCGACCATGCCCATTTCCAGGCTGGTGCCAAGGGCGAAATGCCGTTGTGCGATGAGTTGGATCATGCCACGACCCATCTGCTGGCCGACAGTGACGAGGGGTTCATCGGCTACTTGGATTCACTGGGGCGCAACCTCTTTACGATTGAAACTTCGACCCAGCGTGCAGCCGAGCGTTATGCGCTGCGTCTGCTGGATTTGCTCCCTGTTCCTGAGGAGGCTTATGAGCCGATGGTCAATGCCCTGTGCTGGTGGAACAATACCAATCGCCTGTGGCACTTGGTCATCTTCCCGCGACGCAAGCACCGTCCCGCCTGCTACGGTGAGGGCGAGGGGCGCTTCTTGCTCAGCCCTGGTGCTGTCGATATGGGAGGCTTGTGGGCAGTTCCCGAGCGCAAGGACTTTGACATCCTCACGCCCGAGATTATCCAGGCCCTCTATGACGAACTGTGCATGACGCGCCAGGAGCTGGCCCCCGTCATCAAGGGCTTCAACCAACACTGGGAGAACCTCCAACCGTTTTAATCCAATTTGAGAATTAATCCGCAAATTGGAAGTTTAGAGTTTATGGTATAGAGAATAAATAATTGATAATATGGACGAAAAACAGATACCGCAAGTGAGGGTGGGCATCATGAATGAGCCTCAAGTTGAGTTTGTGCTCAATGGTGACTACCGCGTGAATGGTGCCACGTGTAGCGGAAGCCAAACGGCACGCTGTGCTGATGGACAGGTAGAGTGGAACGGCAAACGCTATGGCGAGTTGATGTTTGAGCCTGTCGATGCTCAAGGAGCCTCGTTCACGCTCAAGGCGGTGACCATCGGCGTGAGTTTCCACTGGAAGCGCCAGGAGGACCAGACCTTCAAGGGCGCGCTGCACCTGATTGTCGAGAACGGGCGGTTGACGCCTATCAACGTGCTGAGCGTTGAGGATTATCTGCTGAGCGTCATCTCCAGCGAGATGAGCGCCAACGCCTCGCTGGAACTGCTGAAGGCGCATGCTGTCATCTCCCGCAGCTGGCTGCTGGCCCAGATCCATACCGAGGAGACCGTCAAGCCCATAGAACGCAATCCACATGGTGAAGGCGAGATGAAGGATACCCCCGAGGAACAGGTCAAGTGGTGGGACCGTGATGACCATGTGAACTTTGACGTGTGTGCCGATGACCACTGCCAGCGCTATCAAGGTATCACCCGCGCCACAACCGAGAAAGTAGAGCAAGCCGTCGGTGCCACATGGGGTCAAGTGCTGATGCATGGCGGCGCGTTGTGTGACGCCCGCTTTTCCAAGTCATGCGGTGGCGTGATGGAGGAGTTTGAGAATTGCTGGGAGCCACATCACCACGACTATCTGGAGGCGCGCCGCGACGGCAAGGACGAGGAGGACTTCCCCGACCTGTCCCTCGAGGATAACGCCGCCGAGTGGATTCTTTCCAGCCCCAGCGCTTACTGCAACACCACCGACCCCGAAATCCTCTCCCAGGTGCTCAACGACTACGACCAGGAGACCAAGGATTTCTACCGCTGGAAGGTGGAATATACCCAAGACGAGCTCTCGGCATTAATCAAGGAGCGCACTGGTATCGATTATGGCCGCATCCGTGACCTGCAGCCCGTGGCCCGTGGCACCAGCGGCCGCTTGTACCGCCTGCGCATCGTCGGTGAGAAGCGTGAACGCATCATCGGCAAGGAGCTGACCATTCGATATGCCTTGTCGCCCTCGTGCCTGTACAGCTCGGCCTTTGTCGTCGAGAAGCACCAAATCGGCGACGACGGCTATCCCGCCAAGTTTGTGCTGCGCGGGGCAGGGTGGGGCCATGGTGTGGGCTTGTGCCAAATTGGTGCCGCCGTGATGGGTGCCAAGGGATTTGACTACAAGCAGATCCTGCTGCACTACTTCGTGGGCGCCACCATCGAGAAACGATACTAATGTCCTTAAAGACCCTAAGGTCCTGATAAGAATAACAATTAAAAAACTAATGATATGAAAGAAGTTGAGGTTGAATCCAACAAGAGGAATCCGTGGTTGTGGATCTCCACGTTGTATTTTATCGAGGGCATCCCCTATTTCCTCGTGAACGAGATTTCGGTGATCCTGTTCAAGAAGATGGGTGTTCCCAATGGACAGATGGCCTTGTTTACCAGTCTGATCTATCTGCCGTGGGTGATCAAGCCGTTGTGGAGCCCCTTTGTGGACATCATCAAGAAAAAACGCTGGTGGATCACGACCATGCAGATTGTTATGGCGATAACGCTAATCCTGCTCACCATCACGTTGCCGTCACCGGGCGAGGCGATGATACAGGCGGGAACTACCCCCATCAGCATGTTCACAGTGACGCTGATATTCTTCATCATCACGGCCTTTGCCAGCGCGACGCATGACATTGCTGCCGATGGCTTCTATATGCTGGCATTGTCGCAGAAGAACCAGTCAGCTTTTGTCGGCGTGCGTTCGACGTTCTACCGATTGGCCAACATCTTCGGTAATGGCGTTCTCGTGTGGATTGCCGGCTACCTGGAGACCAAGACCTCAATTCCACAGGCGTGGAAGGTGACCATGGCCATAGCGGCTGCCATCCTGTGCCTGTTCTCGATTTATCACATCTTTATCATTCCCCGTCCCGCAAGCGATAAATCCTCGATTGAGGGCTCGTTCAAGTCTAATAGTTCTGCCGTCATGTCAGAGTTCGGACGTACCATCGCCACCTACTTCACCAAGCCGGGTGTATGGTTGGCTATTGCTTTCATGCTGCTCTACCGTCTGCCCGAGGCGTTCCTGCTGAAGATGTGCAAGCCTTTCCTGCTCGACCCCTCGGACAAGGGAGGCTTGGCCATGACGACCCAGGAGGTGGGACTGGCTTATGGCACGCTGGGTGTGGCAGCCTTGCTTGCCGGTGGCATCCTGGGTGGTATTTTCTCCTCTAAGGTGGGCTTGAAGAAAGCCCTGTGGTGGATGGCTGCCTGCATGACTTTGCCTTGTCTCACATTCGTATATCTGTCGATGCAGTTGCCTGTCAATTTCTATGTGATTGCCATCTGCATCATCATTGAGCAATTCGGCTACGGATTCGGTTTCACGGCCTATATGCTGTACATGATGTATTTCTCGGAGGGCGAGTTCAAAACCTCACACTATGCCATCTGCACTGCGTTCATGTCGTTGAGCATGATGATTCCCGGTATGTTTGCCGGCTTCTTGCAGGAGTCGATGGGATATGCTGCTTTCTTCTGGCTGTCGTTTGCCTGCAGTATTGCAACGATTGCGGTGACTTTCTTTGTTGACCGCAAGATAGACCCTGATTATGGCCTTAAATAATGGAAAAGCGATGAAGAAGATATTATTTGTAGTGTGTATGATGATGGCGGCAGTGACGGCTGGGGCCGTTGTAAAGCCGGGTGTCGAGGTACTGCGTGACGGCGGATTCGCGCCGTTGCAGGGCAAGCGCGTGGGACTGGTGACCAACCCAAGTGGCATCGATAACAACCTCAAGAGTACCGTTGACATCCTCAACGAAGCACCTGGTGTGCAACTCGTGGCGCTGTTCGGTCCCGAGCACGGCGTGCGTGGCAATGCCCATGCTGGCGATGCCGTGGGCGACGCAGTGGACCCCATTACCGGTATCAAGATGTATTCGCTCTTCGGCAAGACCCATGAGCCCACGGCCGAGATGCTCAAGGATATTGATGTGCTCATTTATGACATACAGGATGTGGGTTGCCGCAGCTACACGTTCTATGCCACGATGGGTGTGTGCATGCAGGCCTGTGCTAAATACGGCACCGAATTCATGGTGCTGGACCGTCCTAATCCGCTGGGTGGTAACAAGATTGAGGGCAATCTCGTGGAGCCGGGCTATTTCTCGTTTGTGAGCAAGTATGCCATCCCCTATATCTATGGCTTGACCCCTGGCGAGCTGGCCACTTTCCTCAACGAGGAGGGTATCATCGGCCAGGAGTCCAAGACCGGCCGCAAGTGCAAACTGACCGTCGTCCCGATGGAGGGGTGGACACGCGATATGCAGTTCCGTGAGACGGGTATGCCTTGGGTAGCTCCTTCACCCCAGATTCCGACCCCCGAGAGCGCATTTTTCTATCCCGTGTCTGGCATCTTGGGTGAGCTGTACATTTTTAACACTGGCATCGGCTACACGTTGCCATTCCAGACGTTTGCCGCATCGTGGATCAATGCCGACTCGCTTGCAATGAAGATGAATGCCCTGAACCTGCCCGGCATGCAATTCAGGCCCATCAACTACAAGCCGTTCTTTGCCTTGAGTGTAGCGGTGGACAAGTCGTTGCAGGAGGTGCATGGGGTCCAGACCTATATCACCGACATCGATGCCGCCAACCTGTGCATGACACAGTTTTACTTCCTGCAGGTCATCCATGAGATGTACCCCCAGGTGGAACTGTTTGAGCAGAATCCCAAGCGTTATGCCATGTTCGACAAGGTGTGCGGCTCAAAGGAAATCCGCGAGCGTTTCATCAGGCGCTACCTCGTCGAGGACATCGCCGACTACTGGAACAAGGACGTCGAAGCCTTCCGCACCCGTTCCGCAAAATACTACCTCTATCACTAAAACGGGACAAAGGGACGGTTCTTTTGTCCCAAAATATAAAGATTATGGCTAAAGAGAATAAACGATTGCTGTCACTTGACATCCTGCGGGGTATCACCATCGCGGGAATGCTGCTGGTGAATAACCCCGGCACCTGGAGTTACATATACAGGCCGCTGGAGCATGCCGATTGGATAGGGTTGTCGCCCACCGACCTGGTGTTCCCGTTCTTTGTTTTCTGTATGGGTGTGTCGATGGCGTTCTCGTTCAAGAAATTCAATTACAAGCCATCGGGACCGTTGATGTGGAAGATCGTTCGCCGTGCGGTGATCCTGTTCCTCATTGGCTGGGCGGTGCAGTGGTTTGGACACCTGGTGCGCGGCCTGTGCAAGGGAGACCCCTTCAGTGAGGCCGTCAATATCATTGACACGTTGCGGTATCTGGGCGTGTTCCAGCGGTTGGCGCTGGTATATCTGTTCGGGTCGCTATGCGTAGTGCTGTTTAACCGCAAGTTCATCCCGTGGCTCATAGGCATCATCCTTGTGGCCTATGCATTGATTCTGGGCTTGGGACATGGTTATGACTTCTCGCTCGACAACATCATCGCCCAGATTGACAACAGTGTGCTGGGCACCGACCACATGTACCACGAGACTGCCTATGGCGAGAGCATCTCGTTTGACCCCGAGGGCATCCTGAGTACCTTGCCTTGCATCGCCCATGTGCTTATCGGCTACCTGGTGGGCCGCATGATACTGAGTGTCCACAACAACACCGAGCGTATGACCACGATGCTGCTGTGGGGCACGTTGATGCTGCTGGCCGGCTGGTTGCTGCAATATGGCATCCCTTGTGGCAAGAAGATGTGGTCCTCGACGTTTGTGCTGATCACATGCGGCATGGCAATGTGCATCCAGGCGATGTTGATCCACTTTGTCGATGTCAAGGGCAACAAGAAGGGCGGCTGGACGCGTTTCTTTGAGACCTTCGGTGTCAATCCATTGGCCCTTTACCTGATAGGGACGATACTCGCGATACTGTTTGGCGCAATTCCCGTGGGCCATGATGCCGATGGCGGTAACATCACCATCCACAGCGCGGTCTATAACTTCTTCCTGTCGTTCTGCAACGAGTATACCGCCTCGCTTCTGTATGCCATCTCATTTGTGCTGCTCAACTGGCTCATTGGCCACGTGCTCTACAAGAAGAAAATTTACATCAAGATATAATCACCCAACAACTAAGGACTAACAACTAAAAACCAAATATTATGATGATTCTTATTGCTGACTGCGGCTCCACCAAGATCAACTGGACGCTGCTTAACGGAAAAGAAAAGGTAGCACAGATTTTCACTACCGGCATGAATGCCCTCCTGCTCACTGAGGAGGAGATGAAGGAACAGATCAAGCGCGAGCTGATTCCCCACCTGACCAATTACAAGGTGGACGAGATCCACTATTATGGCGCTGGCATCGTCTCGGACGAAATCAAGCAGCAGGTGGTGAATGCCCTGCGTGCCAACCTGCCCAGTGCTGCCAAAATCGAGGTGTCAAGCGATCTGCTGGCCGCTGCGCGTGCCGTGTGCGGGCGCAAGCCGGGCATTGCCTGCATCCTGGGCACTGGCAGCAACTCGTGCTACTACGACGGCGAGAAAGTGGTGATGAATGTCTCACCCTTGGGCTACATCCTGGGCGATGAGGGCAGTGGTGCCGTGCTGGGCAAGCTGCTTGTGGGCGATGTGTTAAAGAAGCAGTTGCCCGAGCACCTGTGCGAGAAGTTCATGAAGGAGTATAACCTGGACTACACGACCATCATCACTTCAGTTTACCGCAAGCCTGCCGCCAACCGCTTCCTGGCCCAGTTTGCCCCCTTCCTGGAGCATAACATCGATGAGCCGTCGATCCACAACATCGTGCTGCGCTCGTTCACTGATTTCTTTACCCGCAATGTGGCCAGCTATCCTAACTACAAGGAACTGCCCTGTAACTTTGTGGGATCGATTGCCCTGTGCGAGAAGGCGGTGCTCAAGGAGGCTGCCGATGCTCTGGGCATCACCATCGGTACCATCATCAAGGACCCGATGGAGGGACTGGTGAAGTATCACTCGGCCGAGGTGTGATGGCCACGTGAGGATGTGTGCCATTGTGGGCACGCACATCATTCTGATAGTAGTTGAATAAAAATTTGATAAGATTATGGCATTTGTGAAAATCAGCGAACAAGAGTCGCTATACGATAACCTGGAGAAGAAATCGGTGCGTGAGATTCTCACCGAAATCAACCAGGAGGACCACAAGGTGGCCGATGCGGTGCAACAGACGATTCCGCAGATCGAGCGCTTGGTCGAGGGCATTGTCGAGCGTATGAAGAAAGGTGGCCGCATCTTCTATATGGGTGCGGGCACCAGCGGCAGGCTCGGTGTGCTTGATGCCAGTGAGATACCGCCCACATTCGGCATGTCGCCAGGGTGGATTATCGGCGTGATCGCAGGTGGCGACGTCGCCCTGCGCAACGCGGTCGAGAATGCCGAGGATGACACCGAGCAGGGCTGGAAGGACTTGCAGGAGTACAACGTTTCCCCGCTCGATACTGTCATCGGCATCGCCGCATCGGGCACGACGCCCTATGTCATCGGTGCTCTGCGTGACGCGCGTGCCAATGGGTGCCTTACCGCTGCCATCACCAGCAATCCTGATGCCCCCGTCAGCCAGGCTGCCGAGATAGCCATCGAGATGATTGTAGGGCCGGAGTACGTCACCGGCAGTTCCCGCATGAAGAGCGGAACGGGGCAGAAGATGATCTGCAACATGATTTCGACCAGCGTGATGATACAAATGGGACGTGTCAAGGGCAACAAGATGGTCAATATGCAGCTCACTAACCAGAAACTCGTGGACCGCGGTACCCGCTGGCTCGTCGAGGAGTTGAAGCTCCCCTACGACGACGCCAAGCGGCTGCTCCTGCTCCACGGCTCGGTGAAAAAAGCCATAGACGCCTTTCGGGGCCAGTGATTACATGAGTAGTAATTGCCTGAGTAATTGTTAAGTATGGTGCGATGCCATCGCACCACAGTAAACCAGGAATAATGAAAAAAATAGCAATAATAGCCGTGCTGGCGCTGATGGCCCTAACCGCCGTAGCCCAGGCCAATCAGGACCCGTACTACGTTCGCCGAGCAACCCTGTTCGACGAGCTGCCCATTGGCAAGAAGGACATCGTTATGTTGGGCAACAGCCTTACCGACGGCTGTGAGTTCAACGAACTGATGGGTAACCGGCATATCAAGAACCGCGGCATCGTTGGCGACATTGTCCAGGGACTGATCGACCGCATCGACCCCATCATCAAGGGTCAGCCCAAGAAGCTGTTCATCATGGGCGGAGTCAATGACATCTCCCATGGAGTCACCGCCGACAGCATCGCCCGTGTGACCGAGCGCCTCATCGTCATGGTCAAGCAAGGCAGCCCGCGCACCAAGATTTATCTCCAGAGCTTGCTGCCATTCAACAACGATGTGCGCGAGTGGAAACTACTCAAGGGCCGTGACCATGTCGTCGTCGAGGCCAATATCCTGCTCGAACAGGTCGCACGCCGCCAAGGTGTAACCTGGATTAACCTGTATCCCTTGTTTGTTGACGACCAGGGCCGCCTGCGAGCCGACCTCACCAACGACGGCCTTCACCTCATGGGCAAGGGCTACCTCATCTGGCGCGATGCCATCAAACCTTACATCAAGTAACACCACTAGAACTAGTAATACAAGCGTAGAATCAAACTACTGAATCTAATTACCGGCAGACGAGGCGGCATCATCCACACGATGCCGCCTCGCCCTTTTTTATGGCAAAAAAAGTTGCGTACATCATTAAAAAATCCTAATTTTGCCATTTCATGGGGCCGGATTGTGGTCCGAGACAACTCCTCGGTACCTCCTTCCGCCCAACATAGTAATAGGTAACCCGCTGATAATGACTACTGCGATAGTGTCCCCAGCCTTACCCGCTCCCCAGGTCCACCAGGTCTCCCGCCCGGTGACCCTTGTCGTGTGCTAACTATTTGAGTATAAAACCATTGCAGGGAAGCGATACAGATAAAAACAAAGCAATTAGAGATGCCTCGGAGGAGCCGAAGGTATTACAGCCAGTTGAGGTAGAGGTCGGTCTGGAGCCCGAACCGCCCAGCAGCAACAGCCGCATAGCCAAGAATGCGCTGATGCTCTATATCCGTATGTTCCTCACGCTGATCGTGGGGCTTTACACCTCGCGTGTGGTACTCAACACGCTGGGAGTTGAGGATTATGGCATCTACGGTGTCGTGGGCGGTGTGGTGGCCATGCTCGGTTTCCTCAACGCTTCGATGAGCGGTGCTACAAGCCGTTTCCTGACCTTTGAGTTAGGCCGAGGAGACAAGAAGCGCTTGGCAGAAACCTTTTCCAGCGCATTGATAGTCCACATTATCATTGCCCTGATTGTGTTTGTACTTGCCGAAACAGTCGGACTATGGTTCCTGACCCACAAGCTTGTAATCCCCGCTGGACGCATGAATGCCGCCCATTGGGTCTATCAGATGAGCATCCTGAGCGCCATGCTCGGCATCACCCAGGTCCCCTATAACGCCACCATCATTGCCCACGAGAAAATGGACATTTATGCATATGTCGAGATCCTTAACGTCACCCTCAAACTTCTCATCGTTTATCTTCTCACTATTGGTAACTTTGACAAACTCATCCTCTACGCCATCCTCGTCTTTGCCGTAAGCGTTATTATCATTATGGTATACCGCATCTACTGCATCCGCCACTTCCCAGAATCCCACTTCCATTGGATTTGGAATCCAACGATCCTCAAACCCCTCATATCCTTCTCTGGCTGGGACCTCTACGGGAATATGTCTTTAACTATAAGACAGCAAGGCATTCAATTCCTTGTTAACATGTTTTTTGGTGTTGTTTATAATGCGGCTAATAATATTGCGTCTACAGTTTTAAGTGTAGTGTTATCACTATCACATAATATTACTATAGCATTTAGGCCTCAAATTATCAAATTATATAGTGTCAAGGAATACACAAATTGTGTTCAACTTATATACAAGTGTTGTCGTTATTCTACGTTGTTGTTGTGCGCATTGTGTATTCCGTTCTACTTTAATGTAGAATGGTTATTAGAGATGTGGCTTGTTAAACCACCACAGTTATCTGCGTTATTTTGTAGAATATTCATTTTTTCTTGTTTTTTTAATATATTATCTGTTGGTGTTCAGATAGGCATACATGCAACCGGAGATATCAAGATATTTAGTTTTGTTACAGGGTGTTGTCATCTCTGCACTTTGCCTATCATATATCTGCTGTATGTGATAGGTATTCCTGTATATAGTGCTTTCTGGGTTTCAGTCATGATAACTGTATTGATTCTTATTGCAGATCTAATCATTGCCCAGAATAGAATATGTACTTTCAGAATATCAGATTATGTTATGATTGTGTTCTTGCAAATCATAAGTGTTTCAGCCATAATTGTTTTTATTCTCTACCTAATGCATACGTTATTGAATACGAAGCCATTGTTATCATTTCTTTTGGATATTATGCTGACTGTTTTGATGTTGTATTCGATTGGTTTGAGTAAGATAGAGAAAAGTCAGTTAAAATCAAAAGTAAGTCTTTCATTGAAAAAGCTTTATGGTAATTATTTCTAATTTAAGAAAAGAGTTAAAATCGGAAACAGCACGCATTGTTTGTGATGTGAGTTGTTCTTTTAGCGAGACGAAAAAACTGTGGTTTTCGGTGCCCGTGGAGTATGCTGATTGGTTAACTGACGATGTGTATGATGCGTTCATGTTGGCCATGCTGTATCCTGCAATGTATTATGATGAAGGGATTATAGAGGTCAAGGGAAACGTTTCAGAAAAACTTCATTATAATCTTTCACGCTATGTGCAGAGCGTAATTATTGCTTATAGACCAGAGATGAGACCAGTACAGATTAACGTACAAGGTTATCAGAATACAATACCCATTCATCATGGGGTTGGAACGGCATTTTCAGCTGGTATAGATGCGTTCACAACTCTGTATGATCATTTTGAGGTTGAGCCAAATGATAATTATCGCATTGACACGTTGTTTTTCTTTAATTTGGGCTCTCATGGAGAAGGCGAGAGAGCAAGAGAAAAATTTCACTCTCGTTATCAGTATTTAAAGCAGTGTACAAATCTTTTATCACTGCCCTTTGTGCCCTTAGACTCAAATCTTTTTGACTTTTATTATATTGGTTGGGAGTTTGACGCAGGAATCTTTTGTAGAGCTACAGGAGCATTGGCTTTTCAAAAGAGATTGAATAAATATTATATTGCAAGTGATAATTCGTATGGTGATCAAATGGATTATCTTTTTGATAGAACTAGAGTTGATCTATCTTCCATATCTGAAAATTATCTATTTCCAATGCTGTCTACAGAAACCCTAGACTTGATTCCAGATGGCGCCCAATATTCACGTTCACAAAAGGTGGAGCGAATGATTGATTATCCACTTGTTCATGACTTTATCAATGTTTGTGTTGACAAGTCGACTACGTCAGCAGAGAATTGTTCAATCTGTCATAAGTGTCTGAGAACTATATTTGCGATAGATGTACTTGGCCGATTATCCGAATTCAGAAAAGTCTTTGATATTGAAAAATGGGAAAAAGAACGGTTTCGTTATCAGTGCCAGTTAGTTGTGGATTACAACAAAGACGTATATGCGAAAGATAATGTGGATTTAGCCAAACGGCACAATTACAAAATGCCATCATTATTTGTTGCAAAAACAGTAGTGAAATACGATGAAGCGGTATTAGAACTCAAACGTTATGTTTTAAGAATCATGGGTAAATTATAGAAGACAGATGATGCATAAAATGCTATATATTAGTCTTATCCAACTATATCCCCTTTGAAATAATGGACGAAAGAAATAGTTTGCTTGAGTTTCAATAGAGTGGTATAAATAAAGATGGATTTCAAATCAAGACATAATCATTAAAATAAGAGTTATTTATGGAAAAGTATAAATGCTTACTGTCTGATGTGATAAAATTTTTATTTCGGCCCTTTAGGGAGCATTTTCTTTTTTGTGTATTTTTCTTTATTCTGGCTACAAGTCCATATGTCTTAGTTCAGATTTTCATTCATGGCTATTATCTTAATGCCTTTTTATTATCGGTTCACTGTTTTGTTTTATCATACATTGTTACTTTACTCATTAGTCTTATTAATAATAGTAGAATCCGACTTTTAATTCAATCTATTGTCATAATTATTTCTGCTTTAGATTTTGCTTTAAACTTTTATTGTATCTTCCAATTAGGCTACTATTTTGATAGTTCCATGGTCTTGTTGATGCTTAACACGAATCAGGATGAAGCAATGGATTTTATGTCAGTTCTGCTGCCGAAATGGATTATTGCTTTTTTAGTATGCTTTTATTCATTATTAGTTCTTTTTGCATTTCTTTCTCATAATCACAATTTTAAAATTGGTAATAAACTTGCTTTGCCTTCATTGTTATTATTATTATTATCATTATTGTGTAATATTTATAGTTGGAATGTTTGGAAAGATGGACCAATAATGGCACGTATAGTTGAATTTTGTAATAATAACTACAGCTGTTCTCTAAATTCGACGCATCGTCCAATTATAGCGTTTAAAGAGAGAGTAAAGTGCCCTGATAATATTATTTTAGTGATAGGAGAATCATTCGCAAGAAATCATAGTTCAATTTATAATTATAATAAGTTGACAAATCCTTGCCTGTCTGCTTTAAAGGCTGGCGGTCTACTTTTTGCTTTTGATGATGTTGATGCTCCAGCTCCAAGGACAATTGAAGCCATAAGGTACATGATGAGTACATATAGTAAATCAGATGAAAAGCGAAAGATGTTGGGCCAAAAGAATTTCTATTCTATCATTAATCTTATGCAAGAGTGTGGCTACAAATGTTATTGGTTTAGCAACCAAGGTAGTTTGAGTAAATGGAATCGTGAAATATTCTCTCTCGCATCAACTTGTAATGAGAAATGGTTTCTTCAAAGAGAGGGGGAAGAGAAAAATGAAAAAATACATAAGAATTATGATATGATTCTTGTTGACACGTCAAAGATTGCTTTTGATCGTTTGAAGAGTAATCATAATTTTGTGATATACCACTTAATTGGTTCACATTTTGACTATAGTAAGCGATACCCTCAATCATTCGCTTTTTTCCAAGAAAAAGATTATATGGATAATCCAGAGCATCAGCGTAGCATTTTATCAACGTATGATAATTCGATTTTGTACAATGATAAAGTCATTGAACAGATTATTAATTTGTTTAGTGATTATGAGACCTTTCTGGTTTATATTTCGGATCATGGACAAGACATGTTTCGCAGCTCACCTGACTATTTTGCTCATGGCAAAAGTAATATACCCCAAAGTTATTCATTTGGTGTGGAAATACCGATGTTCATATATGCTTCACCATTATTCCAAAAGCGGTATCCGGACCTGATGCAGCGCATAAAGAATCGTCAGGATCACCCTAAACATTGGAATAGCGATGATCTGCCTTATTTGATTATGGATGTGATAGGAGCTAAGGAGATAGATGGTGAAGAAATACATAGTAAATCAGTACTTGATTAGTTTTTGTGATGTGAATTGATGTGTGGCCAGAATGCAAAATGCTTATTTACAATTCAAATATGACCTGCGGAAATTATTATGTGCGACCAGATGTTAGGCTACTGGTAATACGAAAGGCAATGAATTTTTTTGATTGAATATGATTTATATTTCTGAAAAATCAAAATGTTGTGGCTGTGCCGCGTGCGTTCAGCGATGCCCACGTCAATGTATTTCAATGAAAGAGGATTGTCAAGGTTTTTATTATCCTGTTGTGGATCAAGACTTGTGTGTGGAGTGTCATCAGTGTGAAGACGTTTGCCCAATTCTCAACCAGAGCCGGTTGCAGTCTCCCAAATCTGTTTATGCTGCATATAACCATAATGAGTTCATTCGTTTAAAAAGCTCTTCAGGGGGCGTCTTCTCCCTTTTAGCAAATAAAGTATTAGTTTTGGAAGGAGTTGTTTTTGGAGCAAGATTTGATGAGAAATGGAATGTGGTTCATGATTATACAGAAAGTGTGGATAATCTATACAGATTTAGGGGTAGCAAATATCTTCAGTCTGAAATTCGTAATTGCTTTGTATTAGCGAAGCACTTTTTAGATGATAAACGCTATGTACTTTTTTCTGGGACTCCGTGCCAAATAGCTGGCTTAAGAAGGTTCTTGAATAAAGACTACGAAAAGCTTTTGTTGGTTCAAGTCGCATGTCATGGAGTGCCAAGTCCTTTAGTATGGCAATCTTATTTAAAACAACGGATTTATAAAAGGGGTGGTATTTCTGATATCTCATTCAGAGATAAGGCAAAAGGATGGAACAATTATCGAGTTTTATTTGAGTATATTAAAGGAGAGTACTCAGAGCGATTCATAGATAATCCATTTATGCGAGGGTATTTAAATGACTTTTATTTAAGACCATCTTGTTATGGATGTGTGTTTAAATCAGGGAAGAGCCGTTGTGATATAATGATGGCTGATTTCTGGGGTGTAGAGAGTTTTTTTCCTGATTTGAACGACGACAAGGGTGTTAATTTGCTTTTTGTTTATACTGAAAAAGGTGATCGTGTTTTATCCGAGGTCTGTTCTCGGATAAAGAGAATTAATTACGATGCATCACTTGCCATAACCAGTTCAATAGATAAAAACGTAATTAAACCGCCACATTATGATTGGTACTGGAAAAAATTTAATAAGTATGGTTTTTGCTCATTTGAGATGAAACCCTCATTAACTAATAGAATACTTAATCGGTTGAAATCACTTGCTTGTTCTTCCTGAAAAAATAGGGACACGTGAATTGATGTTTTTTCATACATCATTTTTGTATTATGCTCCAATAATTCATGGGGCTTTAAATTACAAGTGAGCTGCTTCAAATATGAGAATAGGTATTGTAACACTTCCTCTTCATTATAATTATGGAGGAATACTTCAAAATTGGGCATTACAGCAGGTGCTCATAAAACTTGGGCATCATCCGATGACGATTGATGCGTATGTTAGATATCCGTATTTCCTCTATTATGTTAAGAAGTGTTTCAACCTCTTTTTGAGAATATTCGGAAAACATACACCTGTACTTTCCAAACCATATAAAGGGCGTTCTACGGATAAATTGCTGGGTGATTTTATTACGAGACATATTAATCTTACCAAGCCTGTCAATGAATACAATACAAGACTGATTAAAAAATATAAATTTGAAGCTATTATCGTTGGTAGTGATCAGATTTGGCGTCCGAAATACAACAAGAGGATAGAAACCGTCTTTCTTGATTTTCTCAGAGAAGAGAATATTCGCCGAATTGGATATTCTGTGTCTTTTGGCTGCGAAGAATGGGAGTACACTAATGAACAAACCACAAATTGTCGACATTTAATATCACTCTTTGATGCCGTATCATCAAGAGAAGAAAGTGGCGTTCTATTTATAAAGAATAAGTTAGAGTTTCCAGCAATCATTACACTTGATCCAACGTTATTGTTGTCATCACAAGATTATTTGAATTTATGCATTAGAGAGCCTATCACCAACGATCGATTTATTGCGGTGTATTGCTTGGATCCAACTGACTCTTTTCTTGATGAATGTAGAGTATTAGCTGAAAAGTTAAGTTTGCCCCTGAAAGTTTTTGGGGCAGATGGCAATTGCTCATTATCAGTGCCACAGTGGATTGCTATATTTCGAGATGCTAGCCGAATAATAACAGACTCTTATCATGGCTCTATTTTTTCATTATTGTTTAAAAAGCCAGTAAAAATCCTGAATAATAGTAATCGTGGTCAATCTCGTTTCAAAACATTATTAAGTCTTTATAAGTTTAAGAAGGATGAATATGGATTTTTGGAAATTGAAGATAATTCACGAATCATTCAATTAAGAAGTGATAGCTTAACCTTCTTAAAACGACATTGTAATGAATGCAACGGTTAGTGTCATTATTCCTGCGTTTAATTCGGCTCAGACCATAGGTAGGGCTGTATCATCTGTAATGTCTCAAACCTATACAGATATTGAGATAATTGTAATCAATGACGGTTCAACTGATAAAACTAAAGAGATTTGTCAGGAATTTGAGAATCAGGATTCAAGAATTAAGATAATCAATCAATCTCAACTTGGGCCGGGTCCTGCAAGAAATGCCGGGTTGGATGTAGCCAAAGGAGAGTATGTTTATTTTATGGATTCGGATGATGAAATAGATAATAATCTTATAAGTATTTGTGTAGAGAAGGCGGAACGAGAGTCTTTGGATTTACTGGTCTTTGGCTTCTCAATTGTAGATGAATCTTCAAAAGAAGTTGAACGGATTGTCTTTCATGATAGTTTGGCTGCTAATAGAAACGCACTGGCTGATTTATACGTAGCAACTTTTCTTAGAGCAAAGCATGGAAATGGTTTTCTATGGAATAAATTTTATCGCCAAACTATCATTAAAAATAATTCTATTAGGTTTGGTGATTACAATATCATGGAAGACGAACTCTTTAATATTGAGTATTTCAAGAGAGTAGAGAGGTGTTCGATTATTAGTAAAGTCTTATATCGTTATTATTGGTCCAATCCGTCAAGCATAAGACGTCGGTTTAATCCGTCATATTTAGAGGCGTTGAAGAAAGTCCATGTGTCATTTATGGAGTTTAAAGAGGATTTTCAAGTGATGGATAGGTCTTTTGAAAGCATTGTTAATAGTCGTACTTGGAATGGGCTGTTTGGCTATTTGTCAGATAAATTAATTAATAGCGATCCTAAATTGAGTAGAGGCCAGATCAAAGAACAGTTTTTTAAATTGGCATCAGATTCAGTGTTCCGTTATGTGGGTCGATACCAGTATGAGAATAAAGTTATGCGATGTATAGAAAAACCTTTCTATTATTCGATTGAAAAAAATGATTCAAGGTTATTCTTGATAGCTTCATCAGTTTATAATGCATTAATGCCTTTGAGAAAGGTGAAAAGGTTTTTTAATCATTGAAATGTGTAAAGTTAGCATTATCGTTCCAGTATATAATAGTCAAGCTTATATTGAACAATCAATATGCTCTATACAAAACCAGTCTTTTTCGGATTGGGAGTTGATTATAATTGATGATTGTTCAAAGGATAATACGTTGGCAATTTGTAAAGAATTTGCAAAAGGCGACCCTCGTATTAAGGTAATAGAATCAGAGGTAAATGGAGGTCCTTCTAAAGCACGCAATCGTGGTATTGAGATTGCTAAGGGAGAATATATAGCATTCGTTGATAGCGATGATACGGTTGAAGTTGATTTCCTTGAAAAACTTGTTCAAGTTGCCGAGGGAGATGATTGCGATGTCGTGTGGTGTAATTATAAGGAAGTGATGCCAGACGCTGTAATAGAAAGGAAACACGGATTGGTATGTAATGAGGTTTTAGATTCAAAGTATGCAATGTCATTGTTCTTTGTTCCACAGACTGGATTATCAAGCCTGTGGAACAAATTATATAAGTCTTTATTCATAACGAATAACAAATTAAGCATAAATGAAGATAGATATCATGGGGAAGACTGGGAGTTCAATTTTAATGTCTTTAAACTTAAACCAAAAGTAGTCCTCATCGATGATCTGTTATATAATTACAATAGAGTGAATTCCTCATCTGTCGTGTCTTCTTATCATGAAACGGATTTAGATTACTTTGTGAAAAGCATTCAAATGGGAGATGAGATTTCCAGAGAGTGGGGAATAGATTATGATATAAAGCATACTAATGGAAAGCTGGTATACAATGCGATATCATTATTGTGTAAATTGATGCGAAGTAATCATACTGATAAACTAGGACAATGGAAAAAAGTGCTTAGTAATGAGTACCTAAAAAAAGTAATAGTAACAAATGATTATAGAAAAGCCCTATTGCCAATAAGATATAAGGTATATCTTATTTTGATCAAGGCTCATCTATCAATGATTGCTGCTTGGCTGATGAGGCATGAATGAAAACCATGCAAAGTCTCTTTATTTGAATCGTGAAGAAGCCTCGGATTTTCATTAACATTCATTATATGGAACTGGGTGGGGCCGAGAGGGCCTTGCTTGGTTTATTGAATACATTGGATACCAGCAAGGTGGATGTTGATTTATTCATCAATCAACACACTGGGGAGTTCATGCCATTGATTCCCGAGAAAATCAATCTTCTGCCCGAGAAGCGTGGTTACAATGCTATTGAGCGGCCCATGAAGAGGATATTGCTTGAGGGACAATTAGGTGTGCTTTTTGGCAGGCTAAAGGCTGTAAGACAACACGCAAAGTATCATAAGACGTTGAGTGGAAACGCCAAGATGATGGATGGAAGCGCATTTCAATATATCGCAGATGGAGTGCAGCCGTTCCTGCCCTCACTCGGATATCTGGGAGAGTATGATCTTGCCATTAGTTTTGTGACACCTCATAATATTGTCCTCAATAAAGTGCGGGCAAAGAAAAAGATCGCTTGGATTCATACGGATTACTCGACAATCCATGTGAATGTGGAGAAGGAACTGCCCGTTTGGTCGGGGTATGATTATATCGCTTCTATTTCACCGGATTGTACCCGTTCTTTCCTCAAGGCGTTCCCGTCGCTCGAAGGGAAGATTATCGAGATTGAAAATATTTTGTCCCCTGCATTTGTGAGGTCTCAGGCAGAATTGTTGGATGTGAGCAGTGAATTCTCTTCGACAGGCATTAATCTGCTCTCGGTTGGGAGATACACAAATGCTAAAAATTATGATAATGTGCCAGATATTGCCAAACGTATTGTGGATGCGGGCTTTCCTGATCTGCATTGGTATATCATCGGTTATGGAGGCGAGGAGGGTTTGATTAGGCGTAAAATTGCTGAGGCTGGCATGCTGGACCATGTTATCTTGTTGGGCAAGAAAGAGAATCCTTATCCTTATATCAAGGCCTGTGACATTTATGTGCAGCCCAGCCGATATGAGGGTAAGAGCGTTACTGTTCGAGAGGCGCAGATTCTGTGTAAACCTGTCATTGTCACGAATTATCCGACAGCTGGAAGTCAGATTAGGGATAGCAAGGATGGCATCATTGTGCAGATAGACAATGAAAACTGTGCACGAGGAATAGTTGAAGCCATGAAAAACCAAGAACTGCTCAAGTCGATACCTCAATATCTATTATCCCACGATTACGGCAATGAAAGTGAGGTCGAGAAGATATATGGTATTCTGAAAGAACTATAATTAATGGCGAGATGCCCGTAAAACAGGATAGGATATTTGGATATGATTTGATAAAAGCACTAGCAATGTACTTAGTGGTGTTTTATCACGCAAATATAATGCCCATGATTATTGTGGCTTGAAAAGTTGGGAGGTAAGTGTGCAAAGGCGGTTTGTGATTGGGGTGTGATGGCGTCGGGGGATAGGCGGATTGCGGAGAATACGGTGGTCGTTTATGTCCGGCTGATTGTGACAGCGGCTGTCGGATTGCTGACGTCGAGGTTTGTGCTCCAGGCGTTAGGGGCTTCGGACTATGGCCTTTATGGTGTGGTGGGAGGCGTGATTGCCCTGATCGCTGTGATGAACGGGTCGATGTCGTCAACCACAATCAGGTTCCTGAACTATGAAATCGGCAAGCCGGATGGAGACCCCAATAAGGTTTTTAACCTGTGCCAAGTCACCCATATTGCTATTGCTGTCCTTGTCCTGATTGTCGCTGAGACCGTGGGAGTCTATTATATACTGAATTACTTGAATGTCGCGCCAGGAAAAACCGGTGATGCGATGTTTGTTTTTCAAGTGGCAACTGCAGTGACCTGTATCGGTATCATCAATGTGCCTTATCAGGGTGCGTGTGTCGCTAAGGAGAAGTTTCTCCTGATCGCGGTAATAGACATCATCAATGTGCTGGTGAAATTGGGGCTTGTCATTGTCTTGCTGTACTACAAGGGAAATGCCCTGCGCTTCTATGCCCTGATCATGGGTGTGACGACGATTATCTCGTTTGTCGTGTATCATTACATGTGCTACAGGCAATGGCCGGGTCTGGTGAAGTGGAAATTATGTAAACGCCTGGGCGACTACAAGGAGCTGCTGGTGTTCAATAATTATATCCTGCTGGCCACTGTCGCACTGATGGGACGGACACAAGGCTCCAACATGCTCATCAACTTTTTCTTTGGCACGGTGGTCAATGCGGCCTACGGCATTGCCATGACGTTACAGGCGTTTGTCGAGACGTTCACTGTCAATTTTGATACGGCTTCGGCGCCACAGATTACCCAGAACGTAGGCAAAGGTGACCTCAATAAGGCTTCGGCGATTGCCAGCAGGGTGTGCCGCATCTGCCAGCTCCTGTCGCTGATGGTGGTTTTCCCGCTGTTTATCGAGATGGAACTGGTCTTGCGCTTCTGGCTTGGTACGGTGCCTGAACACACGGTGTTGTTCTGCCGTATTATGCTTATCACCATTTTGGTGGCTGGAACCGGTGGCGGTCTGTTGCGCCTGAAGGACGCGCTCGGCAAGATCAAGTGGTTCATGGTCAGTTTTGCTTTCTGGTTCCTGTTAACGTTGCCGGTGGGATATGTGCTGTTCAAGATGGGCTATCCGCCAGTTACGATACTCGTGCTGTTTGTGCTCTCTGATATCATCAGCCGTATCAGTCAACTGGTGCTGATGAAAGTGATATACCGCTTTGACATCAAGTCGTTCATGAAAGACGCTTATGTCAGGCCCATGATGATACTTGTGCTGATGACGGTATATGTGCTGGCCTATTGGCAGGTGATGGTTGGGACGACAGCTCAGCATCTGCTGGGGTTTGTGATGACCGGTGGCATTGGTGCCGCAATGGTGTTCTTCCTGGGTTTGCGCCGCAGTGAGCGTGGCAAGTGCCTGGGATATGTGATGCGCTATCTGGGCCGATGAGTATCAAGAACCGACTCAAGTGGCAAATCCGCAAGTTGCTGATTGACCATTATCCCAAATTGATCATCGACCACGAGTGGCCAGCCATCTTCGGGCATCCGGTCGATTGGGACAACCCTAAAGACCTTAACGAGAAAATTCAGTGGCTGATCTGCTATTCAGATACCAGCGAATGGACGCGACTGACTGATAAAGTCAAGGTGCGTGAGTTTGTCGAGGAACGTGGCTATGGGCATCTATTGACTCGGCTATATGGCGTCTGGGAGAATGCGGATGACATCGATTATAACAGCTTGCCTGGACGGTTTGTGCTCAAGTGCACCCATGACAGCGGGTCTACAATATTTGTCGATAAGGCGCGGGGATATGACAAAGGTCACATCAATGCCACGTTGAACGATAGGCTCAGACAGAAGTTCGGCTACCTGAATTGCGAGCCTCATTACAACAAGATTCCTCCCCGTATCATTGCCGAGGAGTATTTGCAAGGAGATTTCCAATATGGCTCCTCGGCCTCTCTGGTCGATTATAAGCTGTGGGCATTTGATGGCCAAGTAGAGCATGTCTGGACCTACTATAACAGGACCCGTGAGAGTGTATATGGCAACGTGTATGACCTTGACTGGGTTTGCCATCCTGAGTATTCGGCATTCCATGACGGCTATCGCGATGGTGACGGTATCCTGCCGCGTCCTCAGTGCCTCGATGAGATGATTAGCGCGGCTGCCGCATTGTCGGCGGGTTTTCCTCAGGTGAGGGTGGATTTCTATGAAGTGGGCGGTAAACTGTATTTCGGGGAAATGACATTCACGAGCAATAAGGGCCGCATGCAGAACTACACTCAAGAGTACCTGAGGCTGTTAGGAGACAAAGTCAAGCTACCCAAGAAGCGTTGCCCGTTCAAATGAAAGTCCTGTTCGTGTTACACACCTCGCAGATGCATGGCTCAACCCTCTCTTTCCTGAATTTGGCCGAAGGACTCATAGGTAAAGGCGTGGAGGTGGCTGCTGCAGGCCCAGAGTTGCATGAGGAGTTGTCTCAACGATTAAGCAAGCTGGGTATCGGTTATTATCCTGTCAGGATTGCCCAGAGTGTCTATCCCCAGCGAGGGCGGTTGTATATCGGGCGAGTGCTTAACCTCCTGAAAAGAAAGCATAACAGCCTCTGTGACATTCAGAGGGTAGCCGAAACGGTCCAACCTGATATCATACACACCAACACAGGCGTGATTAGGGAGGGCTATCGGGTGGCAAAGAAACTCGCAATCCCTCATGTGTGGCACCTCAGGGAATATCAGGACAAGGACTTCGGGTGGAAATTCTTCCCGTCAAAATCAGACCTGATTAAGCATCTGAAACAATCCCATGTCATCACCGTCACCGACGACATCAGGGATTATTATAATTTGTCCGATTATAGCAAGGCTCAGACCATCTACAATGGGGTGTGCCATCGGGACGGGGAGGGTAGAGAAGTGCCTCGTGAGCCGTTCTTCTTGTCAGCAACCCGTATCAGCCCAGAGAAGGGATTTGAATACTTGCTGCAGGCGTTCGCGTCATTCAATAAGCAATACCCGTCGTTCAGATTGGTGATCTTGGGTGATGGCGAACAACAATATATCGACAGTCTGAAGGCCATGGCCCAGGATTTGGGTTGCTCGGATGCGATAGACTGGGTAGGGTATACTATAGAGGTGAGGCCCTATATGCAGAGGGCCACAGCACTGATTGCCGCATCACGTTGCGAGGGGTTTGGCAGAATGACCGCCGAGGCGTGTTGCGCGGGATGCATGGTAATCGGGCGCAACAGCGGAGGTACAAGAGAAATCCTGGAAGCGACAGGAGGCCTGTTGTTCAACGATAATCAAGAGTTATTACACTCCATGCTTGAGGTGGCCTCAATGCCGCAGTCAGCATATGAGGAGAAGGCATATACAGCCCAGCAGCAAGCTCGGCGGCTCTACTCGATAGAGTGTAACGTCGACAAGATATATGGGCTATACCAAAAGATATTAACTGATGAGTAAAAAAGCAAGGATAATCGCTTTCTATCTTCCCCAGTATCACGAGATTCCCGAGAATGATGAGTGGTGGGGCAAGGGCTTTACCGAGTGGACGAGCGTAAAGAACGCCAAGCCGCTCTTTAATGGCCATGTCCAACCTAAAGTCCCTGGGGAGCTAGGATACTATAATCTCCTTGATCCGGATGTGCGTGAGCGGCAGGCCGAATTGGCCCGCAATGCCGGGATAGAGGGATTCTGCTATTGGCATTATTGGTTCGGCAACGGCAAGCAGCTGCTCGAGCGCCCCTTCAACGAGGTATTGCAATTAGGCAAGCCTGATTTCCCCTTCTGTCTGGGATGGGCAAACCATACGTGGAGGCTCAAAGACTGGTCAAAGTATAAGAAACCGGGAGGTCTTGTGGTGATAGAGCAGACCTATCCTGGTGACGAGGATATTATTGCCCACTTCAATCACGTGTTGCCCGCATTCAAGGACAGCCGCTACATTACGGTCGATGGCAAGCCGCTTTTCCTCATCTGGGCTCCTGTGAAACTGCCCGATGCAGCTCATTTCATGGACTTATGGAACCGTTTGGCGATAGAAAACGGCCTCAAAGGAGTACACTTTGTGGGCTTGCAGGGCGGTCCCTTGAAAAAATACAGACGTACCCTTGACTTGGGATTTGATGCCATGTGTTGGGAGAATTTTTATTCTGCCGAGATAAAGACCTCATGGCTTAAAACTTATCTGTTCACCAAGTTGCATCGGTTCTGTGATTCTCGCTTGCTGCTCAAGAAATATGATTACAGTGAAATCATCAAGCATTGTTTCACCGATGTGGACCGCTTGGAGAACGTGTACCCGATGATTGTTCCCAATTATGACCGTACACCTCGGGGTGCCAACAGGGCGATAATTTATTTCGGTTCAACACCATCCTTGTTTAGGGCGCATCTGGAGCAGGCACTCGACTATATCCGTGACAAACAAGAGGAACACCGCATCCTGTTCTTGCGCTCTTGGAATGAGTGGGGTGAGGGCAACTATATTGAACCCGATGCTGAATTTGGCACCCAATACCTCGATGTGATTAAGGAGTGCCTGTCACAGTGTTAGGGCTAATTTCTTGCAAATTACATGAAAAGATGAATATAATTCCGAAAATAATTCATTATTGCTGGTTTGGGCGGAATCCGTTGCCTGAAAGTGCCGTGAAGTGTATTGAGAGTTGGCGCAAGTATATGCCCGACTATGAGATTAGGGAGTGGAATGAGGATAACTTTGATGTCAATATTATTCCTTATACTGCCGAAGCCTATAGCGTTGGGAAATACGCGTTTGTGAGCGATTATGCTCGATTTTGGATTCTGTATCACTATGGAGGTGTCTATTTTGATACTGATGTTGAAGTCATCAGGCCTATAGACGATATCGTTGAGAAGGGTGCATTTATGGGTATGGAGGTGATGTGCAAAGTGATACCTGAAGATCTTGTTGGAACTCCTATGGTGAATCCTGGTCTGGGAATCGGAGCTACAGCTGGTATGGATTTCTATAAAAAGGTGTTGGATTTCTATGGGGAATTGCATTTCCTGCGGGAGAATGGTAGCATCATTGAGGGTACGGTAGTGGCTCATACTACGAGGCTGCTGGTTGAGGAAGGCTTGCAGAAATCCCCTGAAATGCAGCATGTTGCTGGCATATGGATCTATCCTGAAGATTATTTTAACCCCTTTGACGATATCACTGGTCGATTGAAGAAAACCGAGAGAACCCGGTCGATTCATTGGTATGCTCGGACTTGGTTGCAACAAAATCCACGCAAATTATGGCTGTCTCGTATGTCTCACCGGGTGTTTGGCCTAACCTTGTTTAAACTTAGGAAGAAATATAGCGATTGGAAATCTAAAAAAAATCAGAAGTCATGACTATAAGAGAGCCGATAATAGATTCGGCTCTCTGTTTTGTCTAAGTTTTTTGTGCATGTTTGTTGGGGTTTGTGATAAGGGTTAGAGAGAGGATTACATATGTTGACACGCTGAAGGGCATCTGCATCTTGATGGTGGTGTTTATGCACTGCGGTTTGCTGGTAGATTCGGATAATGAACTGGCACGTCACATCAATGACGCCCTGCGCGCCTACCGCTTGCCTACGTATTATTTCCTGTCAGGCGTTTTTTTCAAGACTTATAGCGGGATGAATGAGTTTGCGCGTCGCAAGATCAACAACATTTTCATCCCGTTACTGTTTTTCTATGGATTGTGCTTCGTCGGGAGCATGCTCATCTCGTGCATCACGGGATGGATAGATGGGCACGGGCCGGATATGGAATGGGGAGCGTTGCTGGATGTGTTCTATCGCACTGAATGGCGCGTCCGGTCTGCTTCGCCATTGTGGTTCCTGTTGAGCCTGTTGTGGGTGAATCTCATCTTTTATATCTTGAAGAGCCGTCTCAATATCTGGGCCGTGTGCATTATGGTCCTGTTGCTTGCGATTGCGGGATATGTCCTTGAATCCAACCAGATTATATTGCCTCTGCGCATCGGGACGTCGATGGTCGCCTTGCCCTATTTCGTGCTGGGTTATTACGTGAAACGTATGGGATGGCTCCAGGCACGTGTGGTCCCATGGATAGGGGTGCTGCAACTGTTCGTCGTCGCTGCCGTGGTGGTGCTGTTGGCTCGTGATTATACGCATATCGATTCAATAGGCATGTTCCTGTATCACCGCTACGTCATCCCCTTTGCATCGATACTGTCACTGTTCTGGTTCTGCAAGTGTTTACCTCGTCGTGTGCCTGTTGTCACTTTCCTCGGGCGTTACTCGTTGATCGTGTTGGGAACCCACATGTTCCTTATTGTCTATATCAGCCTGATTCAATCAAGGGCCTTTGCCGGCGTGAGTGAATGGCTGTGGCGCACTTGCATGTTCATCCTGATTGTTGCACTCGAACTCCTGATTGTGCCGTTCATGCGCGACCACTTCCCAAGATTCACGGCCCAGAAAGAATTCCTTAAACCATCATAAAAGATAGTCATGAATACTTTTCTGAATAGTTCTAACGATGTTAATTCTCTTTAGGAAAAGGACTATTAGGATTGATGCGGCTCGTGGTAAAGGCTTGTTGTCAGTTGTCTTTGAGTGATATACGGTGACTCCTGCAGGGGAGTTGTTAAATTGATAAAGAAAAGAGAGTCGGCTTAAACCAAAGCCGGCTCTCTTTTTGTTTTTACCTATCTCGGTGGATTGATTACCAATTGCCGCCCAGCAGATAGTCGATGAGGATTGTGATGTCGCTGATCGTGATGTTGGTGTCAAGGTTGCAGTCAGCGCTGTTGATGTTGAGGCTGGATACATTGCCATTGAGCAGGGCGTCGATGAGTTTGGTGGCGTCGGTGATGGAAACCTTGCCATTGTTGTCAACGTCACCACGGATGGCAACAGGTGCAGGCTCTTCTTCGCCGTCAACCCACATCAGTGAGAAGAGGTAACGGTCCTCAAGGATGCCCAGGCGACGGGCCTCGCCAGTGGTGATGTCGACCTCGTAGAGAGCGGTGTCATACTTGCCATTCTGTATCCAGTTACGGTCGGACAGGGGCATCCAGTTGCCGTAATCGTCAAAGCCCATGCCACTGTTGAAGTAGCCCATCCAGTACATCTTGGTGGGATCATTCTTGCTGAAGCAGGCCGACTGGCGCTTCACCTGGGTCATGTAACCAGTGCTGGCGCGGTTGTCGGAGATTCTGAGGCCGGTCTGGAGGTCGAACTCGAAGACGTGTGCGCCAGTGAGGTCGCCGTTGATGTCATAGACCTTGCCGTCCTCGGCGGGAAGGGCTGCGGTGCCGCCGCTGGTCAGGGCGAATGCGCGACCCTCGCTGTTGATGGCGAAGGTAACGTAGTTCTCGTAGTACAGACCCGGGGTGATCTGGCTGATTTCCATCTTGTCGAGGTCGATGGTGCAGATGGCATAACCACTGTCGGTCGAGTCGGTATTCTCGTCAGCGAAGAAGTCGGGATCGTTGAGGATTGAATCGGGCAGGTACTTGTTGGTGATATGGAACAGGCCATAGACCTTGCCATCCCTGGGGTTAACAGCCATACCCGCCGATTCCAGGCATTGCCAAGCGGGATAATATACGTCGCCAGCGCTCAGCAGGTCGCCGGTCTTGATGTCCCACTTGCGCACGGCAAAGCGGTTGGTGTCGTTGGTGACCCAGGTGCCGTCGGGGTTCTGCATGTCGGTACGCGACATGATGGTGGTTAGGATACCATTATGGATAATGGCGCCTGAGTTGGCTTGCATCATGTTGAAATTGGCTGCCCACAGTGCCTTGGCATCGTCGGTGAATTTGCCGTTGCTGTAGAAGTCGGCTTTGTTGACGGCGGGGTCTTTCACGGGCATAGACACGTTGGTGCCGTCCCATTCCATTTTGTACAATCCCTGGGGAACAATAAAGATGGCTTTCATCAAGTTGTAGTTCCAGCCCACGTACTCGCTTGTGACGTCGTTGGCGTCGGTGCGATGGGTTTGATAAATGCCACGTAATGTGATTCCTTGTGCCATAATGCTGAGGCACGAACATGCCATCACGGCAAGAATTAAAATTCTGTTGATTCTTGTCATTGGTAGTTTAATGTTAATGATTAAATGATTAAAAAATAAAAATAATAAAAGTGTTAATCTGACTTGTTATTTCTTGCATGAGTCAAGAATATGGCGCAAATATACAACATATATTTTTAATGACGGCTATTTTCCGAGCAAAAAGTATACAAAATAGGAAAAATATTGAATATTTTGTCAAAATGGCGGCCTCTTTGGTCTTTAATTTGCTGTGAATCATAGCGTTGAGGTTTGCTTCGGTCAAAAAAACATAAACTGGCGGTCAAAAAAACACAAATAATCCTAATCGATTTTGTCGTTTTTTATAGTTTTGGTGCTCAAGACGGCATTACTTTTGCGTCAGGAAAAGCGAATAGCCCCTGCCTCATAATTACTTGAATCTTGAACCTAATTTGCCCCATGGCTTTATGATAGATGGCTGGACATATCCCTCACGATGGGATGTGCCAGCCTAATTCATTCTCGTTACTGTTCACCGAATAGTGGTGAGTCAAAATATCACGCAAAGCCGCAAAGTCGTTAAGTTTTTTATTATCAATTCAATACGATGGTTGATGATGGTGTGGCCATTTCGAGACCCTAATTCATTCCTGTCGTAAATTGCTGCGAACAAGATAATTATTGGAGAATATTAAAAAATGACTTAGCGGCTTGACGACTAAGCGTGAGGTTGAGTCTATGGATCGTTTCCCATATACGGGTTATTGTGAAAAAATGTTGTCGTGTCGTGATTTTTGGGGGAGAGAATGGCCTCGTTTAAGTGTTTTATAGTAATTTAGCACCTTAAATATTAGGCCATCAAGGCCGATTAACAATGAGAATGAGACGTATCTTATTATTATTCACTGCATTGGCAATGACAAGCGGTGTACTGGCAGCCCAAGACCAGTTGGCCGAGCAGCAGCCGGGCACCCTGTTTGCCTATCCTATGGCCCCTGACACGTGTTCCACGCTTGAGGGCCGCTGTAACTACATTATCACCCACTTCTGGGACAATTTTGACATCAGCAAGCCGATTACCGACGATCAGGCCTTCGAGAGAACTTTCCGCGACTTTGTGGATTTCTTCCGCTATTCCCACCGCAACATCGTGATGGGTGTGGTGCGTGACCTGGTCAATAAGGCCCAATCCAATACCGCTAACCTGCAGAAACTGGGAGAGGTCGCCGAACGTGCGCTCTATGGCACCGAGGCCGAGTACTGGAGCGACGAGGTCTATGTGGCGTTTGCTAAGACGCTTGCGGCTTCCAAGCAGTTGCCGCGCAATGTGCGTGACCACTATGCTGAGCAACTGGCCCGCATCAACTCCGTCCAAGTGGGTGCTGTGCTTGATTTTGAGTATGTTGGCACTGATGGCTTGAAGCATCGCTTGAGCGAATTGCCTGCTGCCAAGACCTACATCCTGCTTTTTGTCGATGATAGTACCGACAGCACTATCGGGCGCCTGCGCTTAAGCACCGATGTGGCCCTCAACGCTTTGCTTGAGTCGGGCGAAGCGACGTTTGTGTGCTTGTGCATGAACAAGTACAGTGCTGACTGGGCTTCTGCTGCCTCTGGTTATGCCGAGCGCTGGATTGTGGGTTGTGGTGAGGACCTGGCCCGCAACTTGGACCTGCGTGCTTTCCCGTGCTGCTATGTGCTTGACGAGAACCGTACGATTGTCACCAAGGCGCTCTCGGTCGAGGGCTTGATGTCTGCTGTGAATCCGGCATATTAGGATTTGCGCTTAGGCATTGGTCTGTTCTTGAGGTGCTAAGGCTGGCAAATATGAAGTAATTGTTTATTTAACTGATATGTTGAGAGCGTAATGACTGGTTTTTTCAAGAATCTTTTTCTCTATAGCGTGGGTCACACTTACAGCAACCTGTCGCGCCTGTTCCTGCGCTTGTTCACGGGCATCATGTTCCTGCAGCTGTGCATCCGCCAGATGCTGAATTTTGATGCAATCGTACCCACGTTTCAGGGTTTCCTGGGCATGTCGCCAGAGGCATCGATGACCGTCCTGGTTACCATCGAACTGCTGTGTGCCGTGTGCATCATGTTGGGCCTGCTCACGCGTCTTGCCGTGTTGTTCCCGATGGTGCTGATGCTCATTGCCGAGCACATCTTCATGGCTACGCCGGCAACCGACCCTAACCCCCTGTTCCTGTTCCAGCCCGGCTATCCCGTAATGTTCATCGGCATCTTTGTGTACATGCTGCTGGCTGGTCCGGGTAAGATTTCGCTGGACTACATCATTGCGGCCCATTTCACCGAGAGCGCGAACGACGAGGAAGTTCTCGACAACGCTTAAAAAGTTAATAGTTAATAGTGATTGGTTAATAGTTGGGCATCCGCTAACTAAAAATTGACAACAGACAACTGAAGACTGACAAAAGAGAGCATGAGTACAGCAGTTTTGATATCGGGTGGCGTTGACAGCGCCGTGGTGGTCCATCTGCTCAAGGAGCAGGGCGAGGACCTGCACCTGTTCTACATCCGCATCGGCATGGACAATGACGAGGGCGACTGCAGCGCCGAGGAAGATATCGAGATGTGTACCCTTATCGCTCACCGCTATGGCTTGCCCCTCGAGGTGGTGTCGCTGCACGAGGAGTATTGGGACCACGTGATGGAATATGCCTTGCGCACCGTCAAGGCGGGTTTGACACCCAATCCCGACATGATGTGCAACCGCATGATCAAGTTCGGCTTCTTTGAGCAGCGCTGGGGCAAGGATTTTGACCAGACAGCAACGGGGCATTATGCCACGACCGAGGTCATAGACGGTGTGAAATACCTGGCCACAGCAGTTGACCCCGTCAAGGACCAAACCGACTTCCTGGCCCAAATCACTTATGACCAGTTGAAGCACGTAATCTTCCCCATCGGCAACCTGCCCAAGGAGGAAGTGCGCCGCATCGCCGAGGAAGCCCATCTTCCCAATGCCCATCGCCGTGATAGCCAGGGCATCTGCTTCCTGGGCCAAATCGATTATAATGACTTCATCCGCCGCCACTTGGGCGAGCGTCCCGGTCCCATCATCGAGTTGGAAACGGGCCGCAAGCTCGGTGAGCACAGGGGATACTGGTTCCACACCATCGGCCAGCGTAAGGGGCTGGGACTGAGCGGTGGACCATGGTATGTCGTACGCAAGAATGTCCAGGAGAACGTCATCTACGTTTCCAACGGCTACGGCACTGCCAAGCAGTATGGCCGCACCTTGAGACTCGACGAGATGCATTTCATCTCGGGCAATCCCTGGGAGGGAGTCGAGGGTCCAGTGGACATCATGTTCAAGAACCGCCACACGCCTCACATCATGCGCGGCAAGTTCACCCATCTTGACGGTCACCAGTGGGTCATCGAGAGCGAGGAGGACGTGCAGGGTATTGCTCCTGGGCAATTTGCTGTGATCTATGACCCGAAGGGCCACCTGTGTTATGGTAGCGGCATCATCACGGCGTGAATGGAGATGAAGTTGAGAGATAGATGAAAGTCGGCAAAGATGAACCGTCGCATTGCTGACACAACAGATAGAAACATCAAATGGAAACAGATAAACTGATAAAGTTGAAGGTGCTGGGCATCACACGCAGTGAGGTGCAGCCCGGAGCCTATGCCCTGTTGCTCGAGAACGACGACAGCACGCCCGACGAGAGCCGTCGCATCCCTATTGTGGTGGGTGCTGCCGAGGCTCAGTCCATCGCCATCAGGCTGGAGCAGGTGGTGCCGTCGCGCCCCATGACCCACGACCTGTTTGTGAGCATGTTTCACGTGTATGGCATCGAGCTGCAACGTGTGGTCATCTATAGTTTCAAGGAGGGTGTGTTCGCCGCAATGCTCTATGTCAACAACGGTAGCGTGGCTGCCGAGATCGATGCCCGCACGAGCGACGCCATCGCCATTGCCCTGCGTACCGGAGCTCCTATCTACACCACCCCCGAGGTGATGCAGTTGACGAGCTACGAGTGGCGTCGTGACGGTAATTACAAGCCACAGCGCACCGTCCGTCTTGAGGACCTGCCTGTCGAGAAGCTGGAGCAACGCCTGCAGCGCTACATTGACAAGGAGGAATATGAAAAGGCCGCACGGGTGCAAAAAATCATTGCCCAGAAGACTAATCCCGCCCAGGGTGATGAATAAGTGGCGTTTTTTTATTACTTTTGCCAATTAAAACAGTACAAACATAAATTATTAGGTTCTTATGAAAAATCTGAAGTTGAGACTCATTGTGATGAATTTCCTGGAGTTTGCCGTGTGGGGCGCTTATCTGACCTGCATGGGCAACTACCTGGGACGTGCCGGCATGGGTGCCGAAATCTCATGGTTCTATGCTATCCAGGGCATTGTGTCGATTTTCATGCCCACGCTGATGGGTATCGTTGCCGACAAGTACATTCAGCCCCAGCGCCTGTTGGGCATATGCCACCTGATTGCCGGTATGGCGATGATGGCTCTGGCCTATATGGGCATGACCAACCCCATGCCTGATAAGGCAGCGTTCATCACGCTTTATACCTTGAGTGTTGCCTTCTATATGCCCACGCTGGCTTTGTCCAACACGGTGGCATTCACCATCCTCAAGGACAACGGTATGGACACCGAGAAGGACTTCCCGCCCATCCGCGTGTTTGGCACAATCGGCTTTATCGCCACGATGTGGTTTGTCAACTGTGCCGTAATCGACGGAGGCAGTTTCGGCTTCACCCTTGGCGAAAACGCTAACAAGTTCCAGTATACTTACATGCAGTTCATGGTATCGGGCCTCTTGAGCGTCGTGCTGTTCCTGTACTGCATGACCTTGCCCGCTTGCAGGCTCGTCAAGAAGGAGTCCAAGTCTTTGACCGAGCAGCTGGGCCTGAGCGCCTTCAAGCTGTTCAAGACCAAGAAGATGGCGATGTTCTTCATCTTCTCGGCCATGTTGGGTATGTCGCTTCAGGTGACCAATGGCTTTGCAACGCCCTATCTGACTCACTTCAAGAGTGATCCCGTGATGGCCGACACCTTCGGCGCCAACAATGCCACGATGCTCGTTTCGCTTTCCCAGATTGCCGAGGCCCTGTGCATCCTGTTGATCCCGTTCTTCCTCAAGCGTTATGGCATCAAGGTCGTTATGCTGATTGCGATGTTTGCTTGGGTATTGAGGTTCGGCTTCTTCGGTGCCGGCAATCCCGCCTTCCCCGGAGTTATCCTGATTGTTCTGTCGTGCCTGGTTTATGGTGTGGCGTTCGACTTCTTCAACGTCTCGGGTGGTATCTTTGTCGATAAGGAATGTGCCCCCGATGTCAAGGCATCGGCCCAGGGTCTGTTCATGCTCATGACCAACGGTCTGGGTGCTACTATCGGTACGCTGGCTGCTGGTGCTATCGTCAACAGCCTGTGCCACTGGACCGAGGACGGTTTCCTGGTGGGCAACACCCCCACGAGCTGGAGCACTGCATGGTACATCTTCGCCACGTTTGCCCTGGTGGTAGCCGTGTCGTTCATGTTCCTGTTCAAGTACAAGCACGTACGCGAAGACAAGAAATGACCTGCCTGCCGTGGCTATGCCGCGGCACTGGTTATCCCTGACGATTGAGAATCATGCACCGTTTCTATTGTCCCGACATAGCAGAAACCCTGACGCTGGGCGAGGAGGATTCCAAGCACTGCGTCAAGGTGCTGCGCATGGTCGAGGGCGCCACCATCGAGGTGGTGGACGGGAACGGAAACCTGTACACTTGCCGCATCACGATGGCCCACCCAAAGCGGTGTGCCGTCGAGGTGCTGGACAAGAAATACCAGCCGCCCCACTGGGGGCAACAGATTGTGTTGGGCATTGCGCCCACCAAGAATCTGGACCGCATTGAGTGGCTTGTTGAGAAATGCGTCGAGATGGGGGTTGACCGCATCATCCCCCTGCGCTGCCACAACAGCGAGCGCACGGTGCTCAAGACCGAACGCCTCAAGAAGATCATGGTCTCGGCCATGAAGCAGTCGCTCAAGGCCACCTTGCCACGCTTGGACGAGATGACCCCTGTGGAGCAAGTGCTCGCCGAGCCCTTTGACGGCACCCGATGCGTCGCCTACTGTGACGAGCAGTTGCCTCGCGATCAGCGCCAGACCCTCGTCAGCGCTTATCAGCCTGGCCGTGGCACGCTGGTGCTCATCGGGCCCGAGGGGGATTTCAGCCCCGAGGAGGTGCAGGCTGCCCGTGATGGGGGTTTTGTGCCTGTGACCCTGGGCGAGAGCCGCCTTCGCACCGAGACCGCCGGCATGATGGCCGTGGCGGCTATCCACACTTTGCGCGCAAAGTGTGGAGTTTAGGGTTTAGAGTTTAAAGTTTAAAGAGCATTATATTTGGAACGAAGAATATGGTTAAAGAATTAATGGCTTCGCCACAGCATAATTTCTTCCTGCTCGCGGGTCCCTGTGTGATTGAGGGCGAGGAGATGGCATTGGATATCGCCGAGAAGGCCATGACGATCACGTCTAAGCTCGGTATCCCCTATGTGTTTAAGGGCAGTTACCGCAAGGCCAACCGCTCGCGCATCGACTCTTTCACGGGTATCGGTGACGAGAAAGCCTTGAAGATACTGCGCAAGGTAGGCGAGACCTTCGGGATTCCCGTGGTGACCGACATCCACGAACCCGTGGAGGCCGATATCGCCGCCGAGTATGTTGACGTGTTACAGATTCCCGCCTTCTTGTGCCGCCAGACCGAGTTGCTGGTCGCCACCGCCCATACGGGCCGCATGGTCAACATCAAGAAGGGCCAGTTCCTGGCACCCGAGTCGATGCGCTTTGCCGTGCAGAAGGTGCGCGATGCCGGAAACGATGAGGTGACCATCACCGAGCGTGGCACCACGTTCGGCTATCAGGATCTGGTGGTGGACTTCCGCGGTGTGCCCGTGATGCAGGCATTTGCCCCCGTCATTGTGGACATCACTCATTCCCTGCAGCAGCCCAACCAGGGTGGGGGAGTGACTGGTGGCCGCCCCGAACTCATCGAGACGATGGCACGTGCCGCCATCGCCACTGGAGCCGATGGTCTGTTCCTTGAAACCCATCAGGATCCCTCGGTGGCCAAGAGCGATGGCGCCAATATGCTCAAGCTCGACCTGCTCGAGGGCTTGCTGACGCGCCTGACGCGCCTCAAACAAGCCATTAACGAGATTGACCATCATGTGTAAAACGATGATATCATTACTTCCACTATGAATATGAGATTAGCCCATTTCTTACTTTCGCTTGTCGTTGTCGGTAGTGCAATGACAGGCGTGGCTCAGAGCAGCGATGCCGTGCTCCGTGACAAGATCACCAATGCCGTAATGAAGGTCTATGACGACCAGCTTGCCAAGGACCCCAATGATTATAACACGCTGTTTGCCCGTGCCCACCAGCATTATTATAATGGTGATTACACGTCGGCCCTGGCCGATGTCAACCAGGCCTTGCTTATCACTCCCAAGACCGATAGCGAGCTGCGTTTTGACGAGTACATCCTGCGTGCCCGCATCAGTGATGCCCGCAAGGACTATGTGAGCGAGTTGGCCGACCTGCGCCTTGCCCAGGAAATCCAGCCCAAGTCTCTCGCTTGCACTGACCTCATTGCCAAGGCCAACCTCAAGGCCGGCAACCTGAATGCCGCCGAGAAGGCTTTCAAGACCATCCTGCGCGCCGAGTCGATGAACTATGACGCGATGTATGGCCTGGCCCAGGTGGAGATTGCACGTGGTAACTCCAAGGCGGCTCTCGAGCATGTCGACAAGGCGGTGGAACTCTTCCGCACCGAGCCCCAGGTCTATATCAACCGTGCCGACATCAATGCCCGCCAGAATAAAATTGACGCTGCCGTCAATGACCTGATATTGGGTATGTCGGTGGGTGATGGCGGTAATGCCGTGCAGAGCCTGTTTGACCTGAGCGATGTCAACTATGATGCCGTGATGCAGTCGCTTGCCAACCTGGCCGATAAGACTAACGACAGCGGACTGTACCACTACCTGCGTGCCAGCATCGCCATGGACCATGTGCATTATGCCCAGGCGTTAAAGGACTTGAGTTTCATCAGGACTAACAACCTGTATGACAGTCCCACGCTGGATTACAACATGGCCAAGTGCTGCTTGGAGCTGGCCCGCTTTGACGAGGCGATTATTCACGCCGACAAAGCGATTGCCCGCGATCCGTCCCAGGCAGAACCCTATATCGTGAAGGCGCTGGCCGAGTTCAACGTGGGTGATAGTGACAATGCCGCGAGAGCGATGGAGATTTTGAACCGCTGTTCGGCAATCGCGCCGCAGCATGCGCCCATGCTGATGACCAAGGCGGCCATCCTGAGCAGTCAGGGCAAGGACAAGGAAGCCCTGGGCTACATGAATGCCGCAGTCGCCAACGACCCTGGCAATGGCGAGGCCCTGCTCACCCGCGGCCTGTTGCTCAAGAAACTCGACAACCTCAAGGCTGCTGTCAAGGATTTCGGCGTGATGGCCCTCTTGAGTGATGATGTGTATGACCTCAAGGGCATCGGCCTGAGCGAATTGGGCCGTGACAACGACGCGCTCAAGTGGCTTAACGACATTACTAAAGCCGGCACGATCGCTGGAGGCGAGAACTACTACTATGCTGCCGTCTTCATGATGCTTAGGGGCGACAACTACAAGGCCATGGAATATATCCAGAAGGCCATCGACAATGGTTACGGCAGCCTGTACAAGCTGCAATATGACAATCTGTCGCCACTCTGCCTCAAGTCGTTGCGCACCGAACCCGGTTTTGACCTGATCGTCGAGAAAGCCCAAAGGAATTTCAGATAAGCCCAGGCTTTAGACTTCAGACGGCAATTCATTGGTGATGAGAGGACTTGTGTCTAGGATATTGACAGGCATCGTCATGGCATTTATGGTCGTGGCGGTGTTCTCGTCATGCTCCTCGACCAAGCACGTGCCCCAAGGCAAGCTGTTGCTCGACAAGGTGAAGATCAACATCACCGATCCCCAACATGATGTCGAGAAGTCGCAGTTGGCCAACTACTTGCGGCAGAATGCCAACCACCGCGTGCTGGGCGGCATCAAACTGCAATTAGCGTTCTATAACCTGTCGGGCAAGGACAGCACCAAGTGGATTAACCGCTGGATTCAGCGTGTGGGCACTCCGCCTGTGATCTATGATGATGCCTTGACCGAGGCCAGCGCCGAGCAGTTGAGAACTGCCCTGATCAACCGTGGCTACATGAACAATGTGGTCACTTACCACGTTGCGACTGACAGTGTGAAGCGCAAAGCTCGTGTGGACTTTGACATTACCCTGGGCGAGCCATATTTCATCCGCTCGATTGCCTACGAGATTCCCGATGATGACATGCGGGACATCATTCTCGGGGATTCGGCTGATTTTGTCGTTCACAAGGGCGATTTGCTGAATTTCAACAACCTGGACCAGTGGCGTCAGGATATTACCGAGAATCTACGTAACCACGGCTACTATGCCTTCAACAAGGAGTATATCACCTTCATAGCCGACACCGCCTCCGATTCCCATGCGGTTGACCTCACGCTGAACACCCGTGAGCCATACCGCAATGAACGAATGCCCTATTACGATGAGCACGAGCCTTTCTACGTGCGTAATGTGACTTACATCACACGTTACGACCCCGTGGCGATGCACGACAGCTATTGGGGTGAGGACACCGTGGTGCTGTCGAGCGGGGTGAGGGTGTATGAGGATTCGACCCACTATCTGCGTCCGCAGGTTCTCGACGAGTGCAACCACATCGAGCCCGGCTCGCTTTACAATGCCGAGGCCGTGAACCGCACCTATCGTGCCCTGGGCCGCTTGAGCGTCATCAAGCAGATCAATATCGATGTGCGTCCCATCGGTGAGGTCGATGGTGTGCTCATGCTCGATGCCTATGTCCTCTTGCAGCCGGGCAGCGCCCAGACCATATCGGTTTCGCTCGAGGGTACCAACAGCGAGGGTGACCTGGGCTTCGGCGTGGGCGTTGATTACCAGCACCGCAACATCTTCAAGGGTGCCGAAGTGCTCAATGGCAAGTTCAAGCTCTCCTATGAGAGCCTGTCGGGTAACGTCAGCGACCTGATCAATAACAATTACAGCGAGTATTCCACCGAGTGGGGCATCACGTTCCCCAAGTTCATGGCGCCCTTCCTTAAGCGCTCTTTTAAGCGCAAAATACAGGCCTCGACCATCTTCTCGCTCAACTTTGACTATCAGGCGCGTCCCGAGTACACTCGTGTCATCGCCGGCGGAGGCTGGCGTTACCAGTGGAGCGAACGTAGCCGCCGTCTGGTCCACACGCTCACGCTGGTGGACCTGAGCGTCATCAGTATGCCCAAGTTCAAGAAGGAGTTCCTCGATGCCATCAACCCGATGCTTCGCTACAGTTACCGTGACCACTTGATCATGAGGATGGGCTACAACTTCTACCGCACTAACAAGGCCGAGATGAACGTGCAGCAGATGGGACTGTTCCAGCGCAATGTGTTCACCATCCGTGCCAATGCCGAGACGGCGGGTAACCTGCTGTACGGCCTGTCCCACCTCTCACGCCAGAAGGCCGATGAAAATGGCAGTTACAAGGCCCTGGGAATCCGTTATTCCCAATATGTCAAGATGGATGCCGACTATGCCATCACCCATTATTTTGACCGCCGCCAGAGCATCGCTTTCCATGTGGGCGCTGGAGTAGCGGTCCCCTATGGTAACAGTGACGTGTTGCCCTTTGAGAAACGTTTCTACAGCGGTGGAGCCAACAGCGTTCGCGGCTGGGGCGTGCGCACCTTGGGTCCCGGCAGCTACAACAGTAACAACAGGCTGGACAAATTCATCTACCAGTGCGGTGACATCCGCTTTGACGTCAATCTCGAGTATAGGGCCAAACTCTTCTGGGTAGTCGAGTTGGGCATGTTTGTTGACGCGGGCAACATCTGGACCATCAAGGAATATGAGGACCAGCCGGGAGGTGTGTTCAAGTTCGATAAATTCTATGAGCAGATCGCGGCATCCTATGGAGCGGGCCTCAGGTTAGACTTCAAGTATTTCCTGGTGCGCGTCGATATGGGTATGAAGGCCCATAATCCAGCCAGCGGACAGGAGCACTGGCCGTTGACTCATCCCGACTTCAAGCGTGATAGCGAGTTCCATTTCTCGGTGGGTTACCCATTCTAACGTATTGATAAATAAGGTATTTATGAGGAATAAAGATAGACTACCGTTTTCGGTAGTTTCTTTTTTGGTTAAAATTATTAAGGTAAGTTGTTTGTCCTACTGAAAAAAATATAATACTTTTGCGGCGAATTTGTGGTATGATTATCCATTTTTGTATAACTTTTTAATAATTTATTTTTAGCTTATGAAGTCAAAATTTTACTTTTTAGCTTTAGCTGCTATGCTGGCAGTTCCTACCATGCAGGCACAGCGCACCGCAACGAGCAAGGCTGGTGCAATGCAGGCCCTGACCCAGAATCGTCACATTGAGAACGCTGTTGCCACTCAGCACACCCAGTTCAGGGCCATGCTGAATGACGAGCAGCCCATCCCCGCAGGTATGGTACGCGTAACCCTGGCTTGTGGTGATGTTTGGGGCGATGGCACTGGCTATCAGATGTTGCTCGATGCCGATGCAACCGCTTACGGCACCGTTATTCCCGAGACCGGTGGTCTTTCCACCTATGGTGATGTTGCTGAGGGCGTGTACGATGAGTTTGAGTACAAGATCCCCGAGAATGCAGATGGTTCTATCTACACTTCCAACATCGTGCTTGATGATGCTGTCAGCATCCTGATTCCCGCTGGTACCTATGACTACTGCATCACCAACCCCGTCCCCTATGACAGAGTTTGGATTGCTTCTGACTATGGTATGGTTAGTGGCCGCGCCGATGACTATGTGTTTGAGGCTGGTAAGCACTACATCTACACCGTAGAGCTCGGTTTGGAAGGCTTTGATGGCGTTTACCTGGAGGTAGTAGAAGGCGGTGAGCCCGTCGTTACTGTTCCCACCACCCCCGAGGAGGTAACTGCCGAAGTTGGCCGTCACGACGCTGTCGTATCTTGGGTTGACAATGATGACGCTATGTGGAACCTGCGCTACCGCGTTTATAGCGAGGACGCTCCCGCTGGTGAGACCTACTTCTGGGACTTCGAGGAGCCTCAGGCCGATGATAACTCACTGCCTGGCGGTTGGACCGCAATCGATGCCGATGGCGATACCTATAACTGGTATCACCTGAACGTGGACAATGGTGGCGCTTGGGCTTGCCACAGCGGTGTTGGTCACCTGACCTCTGCCAGCTATTTATGGGGTGCTCTCACTCCCGACAACTGGTTGGTATCTCCTGAGGTAACCCTGAATGGTGAGGTTTCGTTCTGGGCTGCTGGTCAGGATCCCAGCTATGCTTCTGAGGTATTTGCTGTTTATGTTACCACTGGTGACCCCAACGATGTGAACAGCTATGTCAAGATCTCTGATGACATCACCGCTACTGGTGAGGTTACCGAGTACACCTTCGACCTGAGCGAGTACGCTGGCCAGAAGGGTCATGTAGCTATCCGTCACTACAATGTTACCGACATGTTCCGTCTGAACATCGACGACGTTACCATCGGTGGTGGCGCTGTTGAGGCTGAGTGGATCTACGTTAACGGTATCCAGGCTCTGAACTGCGCTCTCAATGGCCTCGACGAGGAGACCACCTATGAGGTACAGGTACAGGCTACCGACGGTGAGCAGGTAAGTGATTGGACTGCTTCTTACTACTTCACCACCCTGGGCAACACCGCCGTTGAGGAGGTTAAGGCCGAGGTTAAGGGCGACAACAACTACTACAACCTGATGGGTCAGAAGATGAATGCCAACAACCTGCCCGCTGGCATCTACATCCACAATGGCCAGAAGGTTCTTGTTAAGTAAGTCACTCAACACGACCACTCATCATCCTTAACGGATGATTGAGCAACTCATGAATGAGGACGCGCCAATCGACGCGTCCTCATTTTTTTCTGTTTTCAGCAATAGCATTTTGCTAAATGAATTTTATCTGATATTCAATGGATTGGCATTACTGATTCTGCAAAAAAAGTGTCTCGTTGCGCTTTTCCATGGAATAAAAGGTCGAAGACCTTGACAAGGCCGTTGGCCTTGAATTGAGGTAACCCCATGGCGCATAGGTCGATAGACCTGTGTGGCTTGGGGAAAGAGTGACCGAATGAACGGGCCTCGAAGAGGGCCACCTTTTCAAGGCTAAAGTGGTGTCGCGGTTAGTGGCCCCTTTCAGGGCCCGTTACTACTGTCCTGACAGTCCCCAGGCTACACAGACCTCCGGCCTGTGCACCCTGGGGTTTGAGCAATTCAAGGCCGCTGGCCTTGTGCAGGCCTTCGGCCTGCTTAGACACAACAATCGCCATTAATGACCTCATAGCGGGCAAGCAGGAGTTCTTAAATACCAATGGCGCTAATTAGAGTGATTTCACGAATGAATTGGATATGAATCTTAGTGACAATCAGTTAAATCGTGAAATTGGCTACGCCGAGCTAAAGGTTCGCATTAGCCCCGCATGTGGGATCGTCAATATGATGTGATTGGGTGGAGGGATTAGGCGACGGCGAATATGATGATGAGTTCGGCGATAAGGACTCGCATGAACATTGTCAAGGGATAGACCGTGGCATAGGCTACGGCGGGCGCGTCGTTACCGGCCGTCGTGTTGGCATAGCCCAGAGCGGGCGGGTCGGTCGTGGCACCAGCCACGAGACCCATGATGGTGCAGTAGTTCAGGTGGAACTTGCCTCGAGCGACAACCACGGCGACGAGCAGCGGGATGATGGTGATGAGGAAGCCGTAGACGACCCACAACGCACCGTTAGCGCTCAAGATGGTGGATACAAACCTGCCACCGGCGGCGAGACCCACCGAGGCAAGGAACAGGCATAGTCCCAATTCCCGCAGCATCAGGCTGGCTGCGGTGCTGGTGTAGGTGACTAATCGGGCCTTATAACCATAGCGGCCGATAAGGATGGCCACCACGAGGGGTCCACCGGCCAGACCGAGTTTCATGGGCACCGACATACCCGGTAACATGATGGGGATGGAACCCACGATGATACCCAGGAAGATGCCAATGAACATCGTGAACAGGTTGGGATGCTCAAGGCGCTTGTAAGAGTCGCCCATGCGCTTGCCCAAGCGGTCCACATCCTCCTCACGACCCACAACGGTGAGGCGGTCGCCCACTTGGAGCGACAGGTTGGGGCTGGCGAGCAGTTCAACGCCGGCGCGGTAGATGCGTGTGATATTGACTTTATAACCCTCGTGCAGACGGATGGAGCCGATTTTGCGGCCATTGAGTTCGTTATTTGTGATGACGATGCGCTTGCTGACGATACCTTTGGGCGATGTCTCGAGCTGCCAGTCAAAGTCCACATGGGGACCGATAATGGCATCAAAGATGTCCTGGTCGTTAGCACTCATGACAATGCGCAGCACGTCATCTTGGTGAATGATGGTCTCGCCTTGGGGAATCTCAACGGTTCCATCGGCACGTTTCATGCGTGAGATGGTGAAGTTGTGGTCGATGATGGTGTGCAGGCGCGTCACGGGGATGTCATAGATGAGTTTGTTGGTTACCTGATAGGTGACAACGTGGGGCTTGAGCTGACTGTCTTCCTTCTCACGCTCAATGTCCTCGATTTCCTTATCGACATTGATGTGGAAGAATGCCTTCAACAGCACCATCGACAGGATGATGCCAATGACGCCGAGGGGATAGGCTGCGGCATAGCCCAGTGACATCGACTCGTTGAGGTCGTTAGCACCGTCGCCCACGGTCTCGATGAGGGCTTGCTGGGCGGCACCAAGCCCAGGCGTGTTGGTCACGGCACCGCTCATCACACCCACCATATCGGTGATGCTGATGTTGCCCGCGATGAAGTAGATAGCGAGCGCCACCGCCACATTCAGCGCCACAATGAGCATCGCGATGCCATTGAGCTGGATGCCCTCGTGCTTGAACGAGGAGAAGAAGCTGGGTCCCACCTGCAAACCGATCGAGAAGATGAACAGGATGAGGCCGAATTCCTGGATGAACTTGAGGGTGGCGGGATCCACCTCCACACCGAGGTGACCGACCAGGATGCCACAGAACAGAACAAAAGTGGCACCCAGGGAGATGCCAAAGAATTTGACTTTACCCAGTAAAACACCGATGGCGATGACGATGGCATAGATGAATAGTGTGTGCGCCACGCTGTTGCCGATGAATAATTCTGTTAACCAGTTCATGATGGTCTGAAGCTATGATTTGGAGTTTAGAGGTTGTTCTATGAAATAGTGATGCCGTTCTCAACGATGCCCAGGATGTCCACGGGGTTGTTGACGATGGCGTCGGCATGGTACTCGACAAGTTCCTTCATGCTGCGGAACCCCCAAGTAACGCCCACCGAGTCGATGCATGCCCGACGTGCCGTCTCCATGTCCACGCCGCTGTCGCCCACATAGAGGCAGTCGGCCTTGGCCACCTTGGCTTGAGCGAGGATGGCGAACACGATACTGGGGTCGGGTTTGACGTTGACCCCCTCTTTCTGCCCCTCGATGGCGACAAAATTGATGTCAGGGAAGTAATGGGGGATGATCTTGGACACGGCCTTCTGGTACTTGTTGCTGGCCACTGCTATCGCAATACCCGAGTCGCGCAGGTCTTGCAGCAGTTCGGGCATGCCGTTATAGGGCTTGGTGAAGTCGGTGCAGTGCTCGTCATAGTACTCGAGGAAATCCTTGAGCACACGGTCCACGTTCTCGTCGTCGCGGGCATCCTCGGGCAGCACACGGGTCATCAGGCGCCGCACGCCGTTACCCACAAAGTAAGGGTAACTGGCCATGCTGTGAGTCGCATAACCGTTACGCTCCAGCGCATAGTTGGCAGCCTGCCCCAGGTCCTCGATTGTGTTGAGCAGCGTGCCGTCCAAGTCAAATATCACCAATTTTTTCATAACGATGTGTCCCAATTTTCTGCAAAGATAATATAAAGTTTCCAGTTGCCGGTCCTCAGTTGTCAGTTTTTGGTGATTGGCGGGGTTTCCACGATATTGCCGAATTGATCGGACCATGGAGCCGTGGTCTGATAACTGGATGCCGAGGCTGCGGGAACGTGGAGCGTGCGGTCGGCGTATTCTCCCGAGGGCAGCTTGAACGCGTCGGGAGCGGTTGCCACGAGCGACGGATGGGCGATGTCGCACACGACCTCCTTCAACCCAGGGCAGTTGTTGAAAGCCTTACTGCCGATGAAGGTGACCGTTGGGGGAATGGTCAGGTCAGTGAGGAAGACACAGCCGTCAAAGGCAGCATATCCGATAGCGGTGACCGAAGTCGGGATGACCGTATTCCGGCAGCCTGCTACCAGCCTGCCCGTGCCCGACTCAATGATGGCGTTGCATCCCCCGCGGGAATCGTAGCCGGGATTGCCGCTAGCCACGCTTATTGCCGTGAGCGAGGGACATTCCCTGAAGGCTGAACCCCCGATTGTGGCGACTGATTTGGGAATCGAGATGCTGCCGAGCATCAGGCAACCCCTGAAAGCCGCTTCACCTATTGACTTGACTGAGTTGGGGATGGTGATGGCCTTGAGCATGGAACAACCATAGAACTCATAGTCGCCAATCGCGGTCATCGACTTGGGTAGCGTGATGCTCTCGAGCGATGAGCACCCCGTGAAGACTGCATGACCGAGCCGTGTGACTGAATTAGGGATGTCCAGGCGGGTAAGTGCCGAACAGCCGCTGAATGCGGCATCGCCGATATGGGTGACTGTATTGGGGATGCTGACGCTGGACAGGGAACTGCAACCGGTGAACGCATAGTGGCCGATTGAGGTGACCGATGTGGGAATATCGGCCCTGGTGAGCATGATGCAGCCGCTGAAGGCGTTGTCGCCGATGGCGGTGACCGTTGCGGGGATGGTTGAGCGCATGCACCCGGCTATCAGGACACCCGTTGCGGTCTCGATGATGCCATTGCAACTGTCACGGGAGTCATACACGGGGTTACCGTCGGCAACAGTGATGCTGTATAATGCCTGACAATGTTCCAGAGCGAAACTGCCGATTGATGATACTGAAGCGGGGATGTCGATGCGGTTGAGCATCGAGCAGTCAAAGAATGCCGAGGCTCCAATGCTGGTGAGCCCCTCGGGGATGCTGACGTTACGCAGGCTGGAACAACCGCGAAAGGCGTAATCGCCCACAGTGGTCACGCTATCGGGGATATCGATAGCACGGAGGGCGGATTGCCCGGAGAAGGCATAGTCGTCGATGGCCTCGACCGTGGCCGGGATGATGGTGTTCATGCAGCCTGCAATCAAGGTGTTGCCGTCGGTCTCGATGATGGCGTTGCAATCATCGCGGGAGTCATATCTGCGGTTACCGTTCGCTACACTGATGCTGCCCAACGAGGAACAGTACTCCAGTGCCGAGGAGCCGATGGCCCTGACGCTGGCGGGGATGTGGATGCTCTTGAGCGACGAGCAGCCATAGAAGGCCTGGTAACCGATGCGGGTGACAGAATTGGGGATATTCACTCCGATGAGCGACGAGCAGTTGTAGAATGACTCGAGGCCAATTTCGGTCACCGAGTCGGGAATGTGGATACCCGTCAGGCTGCTACAACCGCTGAAAGCCCAGCTCCCGATGGCGGTGACGGTGGGCGGAATGACGGTCTTCTGGCACCCGGTCATCAGAATGCCCGTAGCGGTGACGATGATGGCGTTGCAGCTGTCGCGGGAGTCATAGGACGGGTTGTCGCCCGCCACAGTGATGGAAGTGATTGAGGGGCAGCAACTGAAGGCTGATAGGCCAATACTGGCGACTCCACTGGGGATGTTCACGCTCACTATTGACGCACATCCCGTGAACGCGTAAGAATTGACTTCCGTTACCGAGTCGGGGATGACCAGGTCAATGATTTCCTCACCATCGAGGTACAGGTGATGAGCCCGATAGCAGGGGTTGGAGGATTCTGCCGAGAAATCTATCCTACACCAAGCGGCTAAATCGCTGATGGCCACACTGTCGAGTGCGGTGCATCCGGCAAAGGCGTGTTCACCGATGGCCGTGACCGAACTGGGAATGTACACGCTTATCAGGTCAGAGCAGTCACGGAAGGCTGATGTGCTGATAGCGGTGACGGGATAGTTATGGCCCTGGTGGGTGACGGCATCAGGGATGACCACGTTGCCCGTATAGGGGAAGGTGCCCGGGGCAACCACGGCATGATCACTCTCGAGATTGTAATAGATGCCATCCTGCTCAAAGTCATGGGCGCTTGCGGCCATAGGTAACAGGAGCACCAGCAGCAGGCATAGGCCGTTGATATACTGTGCCAAGGCCGTGAGACCCCTGAGATGGCCGGTTGTGGTGGTAACTGGAGGTATCATCATTCTACTCCTTTCTTTCATGTCAACAAAGGTAATCCATTATTTCCACTTTTGCCATAATAACCTCGACAATAATAAACCAAGGTGTAAAGGTGCCTGAAATCAACTATATTGAAAAGATTTGACCGGGAGCCACAATCGGGTGGGGGTGGTGCAATCGTTTGCGTGGTTTTTTTAGGGGATGAGGGGGAGGGTAGGGGTATATGTGCCAATAGAAATCATTAATTTTGTGGACATTATCGTTCCAACAGGGTGTGCTGGCACCCGCGCCATCTGAATAACCAAAACAAATTAATTCATATAACTCTAAAAACAAGTATCACAATGAAAAAAACGCTTACACTATTTCTTGCGCTTGTGGTGTCGATGCTGACGCTGCAAGTCAGCGCCCAGATGTATATCGTGGGCGACGCTCCGTTTGGCGGTTGGAATCCTGCTGGCGGCGTTTTGATGACTGCTAAGGCTGACGGAACCTACAATTACACGGCCACTATCAGTGGTAAGGTGTATTTTGTGTTCGGAGATGCCTTGGCCACCACTAACGACGACGCTGGTTGGAACACGTTCAACAGCAACTACCGTTATGGTCCGTTGAATAATACGGACCAGGAAGTGTCTGGTGGCACGTGGATTACAACCCAGAAGACTTCTGGAGGTGCCTATGCCTTTACTGGTGATGGCTCGAGCTATGTTTTCACGTTCGACACGATCAACAAGCGCTTCAAGATTTCAGAAGAAAGCAGCGGTCCTGTCGGTTCAGACGATCTCTACATCCTGGGCGAGGTTAACGGCAATGGCTGGGATCCCAGCATTGGCGTGCCTATGGACTATAACCCCTCATCAGGTGTCTTCACGGCTACCGTGACCACTCAGGGCGAGAACGAGGGCTACAGCTACTTTTCGTTCACAACCCGACTCTCGGTCGCTTCTGGTGACTGGGACGCCATTGCCAACTATCGCTATGGCGCTACCGGCACCGAGGACTATCTGGTGACCGAGGATACCCAGATGCCGTTGCAGAAGGGTAGCACCGCCTTTAAGATTCCCGCTGGTACGTGGAAGTTCACCGCAAGCCTGGCTGGCGGTTACCTGATTGTTGAGAAAGAGGGTGACACCCCCGGTCCGCAGCCCAGTGGAGACCTGTATATCCTGGGTGAGGCCGAAGGCAACTCCTGGAATCCAAGTGTGGGCGTGGCAATGGCCAAGGACGCCTCGACGGGCCTGTACAGTGCCCAGGTGACCTTCAACGGTGAGCACAGCGAGGAGGATGCTAATGTGAGCTATTTCTCGTTCACCACCAAGTTGGCCGATGATCCTGAGGATTGGGACGGCATCGCTTCTTACCGTCTGTCGCCTATCGCCGACGAGGGTACCAACTTCTGGGTAACCTCATCGATGCTGGGCAATACCATCCAGTTGAACGATTATGGTGTGAACGTCGATGTATCGTTCCGCATCCCTGCCGGTACCTATACCATCACTGTGAATCTGAACAACCGCACGTGTGTCATCACGCGTGATGGCGGTCCTGGCCCGGTTGCCGGTAAGGGCTGGCCCGCAATGTATGGCGGCGTGATGCTCCAGGGCTTCTATTGGGACAGCTACAAGCCCACCAAGTGGACCAACCTGACCGACGAGGCTCAGGAACTGGGTCAGTACTTCGACATCGTGTGGGTACCCAACTCGGGCAGCGTTGACCCCTATGGCACCGCCCAGAGCATGGGTTATATGCCCGTATATTGGCTCAAGCACAACACCTGCTTCGGCACCGAGACTCAACTGCGCGACATGATCAGCACCTTCCACAACCACAACACCAGTGTGCTGATGGATATGGTCATCAACCACAAGAGTGGTAAGAGCGGTTGGGTGGACTTCGCTGATGAGACCGTCACCGGTCCCGTCACTGGCGAAACCTACAGCATGACCTGGTCGCTGGCCGACATCTGCAAGACCGACGAGTGTGTCGGTGCCGGCTTTGCCGCCACTGGTGCCAACGACGAGGGTGAGGACTTTGACGGCAGCCGTGACCTGGACCACACCAGCGCCAACGTGCAGAAGAACGTCAAGACCTACCAGAAGTACCTGATGGACGAGCTGGGATATGATGGTTTCCGCTACGATATGTGTAAGGGCTATGCAGGCTACTACGTGGGCCTGTACAACCAGTACAGCCAGCCCACTTTCTCGGTGGGTGAGTACTGGGACGGCAATGCCGAGACCCTGCGCTGGTGGCTGGAGAGCACCAAGCAGGACGACCGCATCCAGACCGCCGTGTTTGACTTCGCACTGAAGTATCCGTTGCAGAACGCCTTCTCCAGCGGTAACTGGAGCGCCCTCAACGACAAGGGTCTGGCCGCCGACAAGAACTATCAGCGCTACTCGGTGACCTTCGTCGATAACCACGACACGGGTCAAAACACCAACTATGACTGCTTGAAGACCAACATCATGCCCGCCAACGCCTTTATCCTGGCAATGCCTGGTACGCCTTGTGTGTTCTACAAGCACTATCTGGTCTATACCGACGAGATCAACAACTGTATCAAGGCCCGTCGTGCCGCTGGTGTACACAACCAGAGCGACATCCTCACACAGCAGGAGAGCAACGGCGGTTACATCATTGAGACCCAGGGTACCCGCGGCAACCTGTACTTGCAGCTGGGCGGCGCTACCGGCAACGGCACGCCTAACGGCTACACCCTCGTGCAGGGCGGTGACGGTTACAACCTGTACATCAGCAACGGCATCGACTGGCAGCACGTGGGCAAGGATGGCCGCATCCTGGGCTATCCCGTCGTGAGCAAGGCCGCTGGCAACTATGTGGGCCGCGTGGCACTCACCGTGGCTCCCAATGCCACCGGTACCACCCTCGTCTATACCACCGACGGCAGCGAACCCACCACCGCGAGCGCTACTATCAGCGCCTCGACCCCGATGACCTTCACCGAGAGCACCACCCTCAAGGTGGGCGTGCTCAACGGTGACCAGGTAGAGAACATCGAGAGCTACATCTACACCATCACCGATGCCGCCACCACTGGCGTCAATGTCTATGTCAAGACCTCGGCAAGCAAGGCTTACATCTGGGCTTGGACCAGCGAGGGCAGTGTGACGGGCAGCAACTGGCCCGGCAAGGCCATCAGCAGCCTGGATAAGGTGACCATCAACGACATCGAGTGGTACTGCCTGCACGTGGATGCTCCCAGTGTCAATGTCATCTTTAACAACGGTGACGGCGGCTTTGAGAACCAGACCTCGATTATCGCAGTGAACCGCGACGCATTCTTCATCTATCCCAACAGCGACCTGTCAACCTATGCTTATACCGCTGCCGACACCTACCTCGACGTGACCGAGAAGTATGCCGGTGCTGGTGCAGCCAGCTATGACAAGGTTTATGTTCTGGGTAACATCAACGCCACTGGTTGGGCTCCCACCAACGGCTTTGAGATGACGACCACCAATGGCGAGAAGTACACCGCCACCATCAACTTTGTTGACCCCTATGGCGGCTACAGCTACTTCAGCTTCTCCAAGTCGCTGGGCGCAACGTGGAACGATATCGCAGCCGACCGCATGGGTGCCACCAGCAACAACTACCTCATCAGTGAGCCTCGACTGGGCACCAATCTGACGGTGGTTGCCGGTGAGAATTCCTTCAAGATCGCCACGGGCAAGTACAACCTGACGCTCTATCTCTCACAGGGAATCCTCGTGGTCGAGAAGTGGACCGAACCCACTCCCGTAGTGCGCGGTGATGTGAATGCCGATGGTGTCATCAGCATCGAGGATGTCACCGTCCTGATCGACTACCTGCTGGACAAGACGGTATCGATTAACCCTGACAATGCCGACTGTGACCTGGATGGTTTCGTCGGGATTGAGGATGCCCCGATTCTGATCGACTACCTGCTGTCAAAGCAGTGGTAATCATGTTAGCCTAATAAAAAGCGCTCATCTGTTGAGGATGGGCGCTTTTTTTGTTGGAGGGGCGAGGGAAATGTGGAAACTTCTTTTCTGAGTCATAAAAAAGCGTTATATTTGCAGTTGTGAATTCAGGAATATCACTGCTTGGAATTGGAGAATTGCCATTAATGTTAATAGCGATTTCAGATGAAAACAGGAAAATATAACATGACCACGAAAGAGGCAATAAGTGAGTTGTTGAGTGAGCCGATGCCGGCCGATACTGAAGGTCGGATGGATGGACGTATCTCATTGCGTAGGCTCTCATTAAAAATGGCTATCAGTGAGGCCCGTATCGATTACCTTCTGCTGCTAGATTATGAAGATAGAAAGGACTTCCGGAATGTGCCTGGCATCCTGGAGCAAGTGTTCCATTATTACAAGGATACATGGGCCGACTTGTTTGATATAGCCAGCAAAGTAACACCTGACAGTAAAGCTATCCTGCTCACAGGCGCATTGTGCTTTACAATCAAGGACCAGCCAAGCATAGCCAAGAAATTCTATCTGGAATTGGCCCGCCAGTTGGAGATGATGGGCGATAAGGAGGAATCCGAGAAATATAAGAAGGCAGCCGATGATTTGCTCTGTGACTGACAGCAAAAGCAAAATTATGCGTTGCAACTATTGTTCTGACATCAGATGGATAAGCAATACGAGAATATCATTATCGGCATCGACCCGGGCACCAATGTGATGGGCTATGCCCTGTTGGGCGTGAACGGCAAGAAACCCGAGCTCATTGTGATGGGCGTGCTGCAGCTCAACCGCATGGAGGATCACTACATGAGGCTGCGGCACATCTATGAGCGCGTGAGCGGCGTCATTGCCGAGTACTTGCCCGACGAGATGGCCATCGAGGCCCCTTTCTATGGCAAGAATGTGCAGTCGATGCTCAAGTTGGGCCGTGCCCAGGGCGTAGCGATGGTCGCCGCCCTGAACCGCGATATACCCATCACCGAGTATGAGCCCCGCAAGATCAAGATGGCCATCACCGGCAATGGTGCCGCCAGCAAGGAGCAGGTGGCGATGATGCTGCAGCGCACGCTGGGCATCGACGAGGGCCAGATGCCTGCCCTGCTTGATGCCACCGATGCCCTGGCAGCCGCGCTGTGCCACTTCTATGAGCGTAGCAAGCCTTTTACGACAAGGGGCGCCAAGTCATGGAAATCCTTTATCGCACAGCATCCTGATCGGGTGAAGAAGGGTTGAACGGGTTTGTTTTTGGGTGGATTTGTGTATGGGTGTATGGGTGTATAGGTGGATTTGTGTATGGGTGTATGGGGGGATTTGGGGGATTGGGTGAATGGAATCTAATGGATGTTAAAAAAATATATTGTGGGAAAAATGTGATTGTTTTATGACTGATAAGTTAATGAAAATGAGTACTTTTGTGGGCAAATTAACAGGAAATGATGTCAAAACAAACTTTCAGCCTACCATTCTTGATAACGAATGCCGGTGAGTTCCCGATAGGGTCTCATCTGCAGTTGGGCTGCGGTGTTGCGAGCATTTATTGCGCTGCATGAGTTGGGAAACAACCCCCTCGTGTGGCGCAAATTGTTAAGGGAAAAAGGAGTTACTCTTCATTGTTATATTTTGTTTTTTTATTTTTTCAATTATGTTCAGTAAAACTAATCTTTTTGTGGTGTTGGCAATGTGCTTTGTGATGGCCTTGTCAACAAGTGCTCAATCGCTGCCCGCTAAGGGAATGTATCAAGTGCCCGGCAATGATTACCCCTTCGGAGACCTGAATCGTGACGGGGAAGTGAATGTTGCCGATATCAATCTGCTGATTGGTGTTGTCATGGGTGATCCTGCACCCGAATTTGATGTGGACTACAACATGACCATCGCCGAGTTCAAGGCCAAGCACTGGCAGGATGCCCGTAGCTATGTCGACACGATCACCGATGAGGAAATCATCCATGGCTGGGTGGTGTCGAGTGACGAATCGGGCAATATCTACAAGAACTTGTATATTATGGATGAGTCAGGTACGGGTATTCCCATCTCCATCAACCAGAACTTTCTGTATCGAGATTACCCCATCGGTCAGGAGATTATCCTGAATCTCAAGGGATACTGGGTGGGCAAGTACAATGGCGACCAAAGGCTGGGCTATCCCTACTGGTATGAGGCCGGTCAAACCTGGGAAGTGACCTTCTTGCCCCAGAATTACTGGGAGGCAATGGTGATGCTCAATGGCGCTCCTAATCCCTCCAAGGTACAGCCCGTGGCCATCAACCTGAGTGATATCGTCGCTGCGGAAGATCCCGCCACCGTGATGCGTTATCAGGGCGCTCTCGTGAGCATCAAGGACGTGATGTTTGCCGAGGCCGATGGTTATACCACATTTGCCGAGCCGAGAATTGCCACTAACCGCACGATTATTGATGCTGACGGTTACACATTAACCCTGCGCACCAGCAACTATGCCGACTTCAGGGACAATGTCCTGCCCCGTGGCAAGGTGGATGTCGTGGGTGTGCTTCAACACTATAGCAATACCTGGCAGCTTTTCCTGCGTGACCGCAATGATGTGACGGGCGGTGATGTCAGCTCCGATCCTGTCACCTCGTTGAACGAGAGCTTTGACAACAGCCTGCCCTACTCCTGGACCAATATAATCGCCAGTGGTGACAAGAGCTGGTATCACACCATTTACGCGGGCAACGGCTATGCCGCCGCAACGGGTTACAAGGGCAATCAGCCACCCTTCGACACCTGGCTTATCACTCCCGGCCTCGATATCAAGAATGCCGCCAGCAAGACCCTGTCGTTCCGCACCGAGGTCAACGGCTATGGCAGCTCGACGACCAAGCTGGAAGTGTATATACTCAACTCGTTGTATCCGGATGCCGCGACCGTCATGGTGAAACTGGATCCCGTCCTGCCCACTGCTCCTGCCATTGGATATAGCGACTGGTGTGAGTCGGGAGAGATAGACCTGAGCCAGTGGGCTGATGGCATCTATTACATCGGTTTCCGTTATTCGGCAACCCAGGATGTCAACTATGCCACCTGGTGTCTGGATGATGTGGAATTTGGCCTATAGTATTGATTTACATATAGTACGCCTATAAACCTTAAAGTAAAACCGTGGCCCGATAGTGGCCGGGAACCGTTTGAGAGTCACGGTTTTGCTTTTTTTTGTTAATAAAATCTTAATAAAACTTGCTTGTCGGGTGGAAAAAAATAAGTACCTTTGTCCCCGTAATTGAAAACTTACAGAAGTGTTGACACCTTTATACGGCATACCCTTTAAGATAACTTGTAGCGGAGAGGCAGCAAGCCAATTCTATAACCCGTTGCAAGAGGAATTGCCAGAAGGAAAACGCGCCATATTAGTCGGGATAACTACCGATAATGTGGCGCGAACTATTTTCGGACTATCATCAAAAGAATATATTTTCTAATAAACTATAATTATTCATCAATTAAATTCAATTCATTTGTATGTTGAGAACAGTTAAGCTTATGGCATTAGTGGCAATGTTCTTTGTGGCATTGACCTCGAGTGCTCAGGTGACGACCTCGGCAATGTCCGGTGTTGTGACCGATGAAAATCAAGAGGCGCTGATCGGAGCCACGGTTACCGCCTTGCACACGCCCTCGGGCACTAAGTACAACGCCGTGACCAACATGGACGGCCGCTACTCGATGAAGGGTATGCGCCCCGGCGGTCCCTACACGGTGACTGTGAGCTACATCGGTTATCAGACTCGTCAGATTGAGGACGTTACCCTGCAGCTGGCCGAGACCTACGACCTGGATGTTGACATGAGCGTGAATTCCAACACGCTGGGTGAGGTGGTTGTTACAAGCGAGGCCACCAAGTTCCGCGCCGAGAAGACTGGTGCTGCCACTAACATCAACAGCACTCAGATCAGCAATCTGCCCACCGTTACCCGCAGCTTGACCGACGTTACCCGTCTGTCGCCCTTCGGTGGTAATGGCATGAGCTTTGCTGGTACCGACGGCCGTCTTGCCAACTTCACCGTCGATGGTGCAAACTTCAACAATAACTTCGGTCTGAGCGACAACCTGCCTGGTGGTGGCAACCCCATCAGCATCGAGGCTATCGAGGAGATGCAGGTAGTGATTTCGCCCTATGACGTTCGTCAGACCAACTTCATCGGTGGTGGCGTGAATGCCGTTACCAAGAGTGGTACCAACACCTTCCGCGGCAGTGCCTACATCTTCCACCGCAACGAGAACATGCGTGGTGACGCTGTTGACCGTTATCAGATCGCACAGGCCCGTGAGAAGGACCAGGTGACTACCTACGGCTTCACCCTGGGTGGCCCGATCTGGAAGAACAAGCTCTTCTTCTTTGTGAACGGTGAAATGACCAAGCAGCCGACGATCGTTAACCGCTGGCGCGCTTCGGATAATGGTATTGGCGATGCTGATGCCTTTATCTCACGCACTACCTTGGAAGATCTGGGCCGCGTGAGTGAGCACGTGATGAACAAGTATGGCTACGACACGGGTTCTTACACCAACTTCCCCGCCGACGAGAACAACTACAAGTTGCTGGCCCGTCTGGACTGGAACATCACCAATGACCACCACCTGTCACTGCGTTACAACTACACCAAGAACCGCTACTGGAGCAACCCCAATGCTACCTCAATGGACGGTGGCACCCGCATGCCCGACGCCCGCGTCTCGATGTACTCCTTCTCGTTTGCCAACTCGATGTATGGCATGGACAACCTGGTACACTCATTTGCTGCCAACTTGAACAGCCGCTTGACCGACAACCTGTCGAACGAGTTCCTGGCCACCTTCTCCAAGCTGGACGATGTCCGCGCCAGCAATTCAAGCGAGTTCCCCTTCATCGACATCCTGATGTCCGACGATTATGGCAACCAGAACAACTACATGGCCCTGGGTTATGAGCTGTTTACCTGGAACAACGCCGTTCACAACACCATCTGGAACCTGCGTGACGATGTGACCTGGTACTATGGTAACCACAAGATCATGGGTGGTCTGTCATTTGAGCACCAGATGGCCGACAACCAGTATATGCGTAACGGTACCGGTTACTACCGCTACAACAGCGTTGACGACTTTATCAACGGCGCTGCCCCCGAGGTCGTTTGCTTGACCTACGGTTACGGTAGCGAGACCAAGCCTGCTGCCCGCGTGCAGTTCAACAAGGCCGGTATCTATGCACAGGACGAGTGGAACATCACCCGCAACTTCAAGTTGACCTATGGTCTGCGTCTCGACGGTCTGTTCTTCAACAACGGTGACCTGATCACCAACAACGCCATCCTGGCCCTTGACTATTATGACAAGAATGGTGACGTTCGCCACATCGACACTGGTAAGTGGCCGAGCAGCAACCTCATCGTTCAACCCCGCGTGGGCTTCAGCTGGGATGTACTCGGCAACAAGACCCTTAAGTTGCGTGGTGGTTCGGGTCTGTTCTCGGGCCGTCTGCCCCTGGTATTCTTCACCAACATGCCCACCAACGGTGGTCTGGTACAGTATCAGGCACAGCTTAACGGCAAGAACACCGACATGAGCCAGTTTGCTGGCGGTCTGGTGACCGACAACGAGGGTCATGCCACTATCGCTGCCCTGCGCAACAAGCTCATCAGCATGGGCTATCCCGAGAACGTGACCTCTGACATGGGTACCGTTCCCTCTTCGATCTCGGCTGTGGATCCCAAGTTCAAGATGCCGATGGTATGGAAGAGCTCACTGGCTATTGATTACACTCTGCCCGTATCCTTCCCCTTCACCGTGACTGTCGAGGGTATCTTCAACCGCAACATCAATGCTGCCAGCATCAGTGACTGGAGCATGCCTGGCGTGGGTGGTTATGCCCGCTTCAATGGTGCGGACAACCGTCCCATCTTCCCCGCTGGTTTCCGTCGTGGCACCAAGGCCTTCGTTCTGGAGAACACCAGCCGTGGTTATGGTTGGATTGCCAACGTAACTGTGAATGCCCGTCCCGTGGACTGGCTGAGCCTGATGGCCGCTTATACCCACACTGTTAATAAGGAGGTGACCGGTATGCCCGGTAGTGCTGCCGAGAGTGCCTTCACCTATGTTCCCACCGTCGAGGGTCCCAACAACATCAAGCTGCACAACTCGCAGTATGTTACTCCTGACCGTTTCGTCTTCTCGGCAACCGGTCACGACAAGAGCGGTAACCACTACGGTCTGATTTATGAGACCTGGCGTGGCGGTTACAAGTATTCTTACATGATGGCCAACGACATGAACGGCGACGGTTACAACTACGACGCCATGTTCATCCCCACCGATGCCCAGGTTGAGAACGGCGAGTTCCGCTTCATCAGCAACGACAGCAAGAACCGCTTCATGGACTATGTTCACAACAATAGCTACCTGAAGAAGCACCAGGGCGAGTATGCCGAGGCCTATAGCCTGTACAGCCCCTGGGTTCACCGTGTGGACTTGAGCTACAAGCATGACTTCTCGTTCAACGTTTGCGGTGCTAAGCACACCCTGCAGCTGAGCCTTGACGTGAAGAACGTCCTGAACCTGTTCAACTCGAGCTGGGGCGTGAGCAAGTATCTCAACCCCGAGATTGGCAGCGATCCCCGCATCCTCAAGTATGAGGGCGTTGACGCCGAGGGCTATGCCACCTTCTCGACCAATCCCGCTATCGACGGTAACGTCAAGACCTTTGTTCCCAACAAGGCCATCGGTCAGTGCTGGAATGCTTCTATCGGTATCAAGTACATCTTCAACTAATTATAGAGAATACAGAATAGATTATGAAACTTAAATATTTTCTTTCGTTTTTTGCATTGGTCGCCCTGCTGACAAGCTGTTCGGACGACGATTCAATGACACTGCTCGATGAAATCCAGGTTTCTTCCTCCTATGTGAGCATCGATGTTAACGGTGGCTCCAACACGATTACCCTCAAGGCCAAGGATGCTTGGTCATTTGATGCCGAGGAGATTCCCGAGTGGCTCACCATCAGCCCCATGACCGGTGGCAGCGGTGAGACCAAGGTGACCTTCAGCGCTCCCGCAGCTCCTGACGGCCGCAACACCGTGCTGCACGTCAAGTGTGCTGAAAAGAGCCAGACCATCAATGTTATCCAGGGCCTGTCGGTAGTCAGCGAGGCTACTTGCGCCGAGGTCATTGACGGCCCCGAGAGCAAGAACTACCGCGTGACCGGTACTGTGAAGTCGATCGTTAACACGACCTACGGCAACTGGTATCTGGCCGACGAGACTGGCGAGATTTATATTTATGGTACTCTGGACGCCAAGGGTAACACCAAGAACTTCCTGAGCCTGGGTCTCGAGGTGGGTGACATCGTCACCGTCGAGGGTCCCAAGACCGTGTACAACGGTACTGTCGAGCTGGTTGACGTGACTGTTGTCAAGATCCAGAAGTCGCTGGTTAAGGTCGAGGGCTATGATCCCGAGGATGCCACTATCCCCGTCGAGGGTGGTAACGTGAAGGTGAACCTGAGCTGCAAGACCGTTAACGGTATCTCGGTCGAGATTCCCGACGAGGCCAAGGATTGGCTGTCGATCGTCTCGATAACCGGTGGCTCCGAGCCCGTGGTTACTTTCCATGCTGGCGCTAACACTGGTGGTGACCGTAGCGCAATGGTTGTCTTCAAGACCACCGACGAGTATAAAAAGGAATATACCGCAGTTGCCACTATCTATCAGACTGGTTCAATCGTCGAGTGCTCGGTAGCCGACTTCCTGGAGGCTCCCGTGGGCGATACCCAGTACCGCATCAGCGGTGTGATCACCGAGGTGGCTAATCCCACCTATGGCAACGTCTATATCCGTGACTGGTCGGGTGATACTTATGTTTACGGTATTGGCGCCAAGGGCGACTTTGAGGCTGCCGGTCTCAAGGTGGGTGACATTGTTACCCTCGTGGGCAAGCGTGGTGAGTACAAGGGCACTCCCCAGATGACTGGTGCCGTGCTCGAGGAATTCAAGCCCGTGACCCCCGTCACTATCGATGAGTTCCTTGATCAGGAAGACGACCCCGATGTATATTATATGGTTTCTGGTACCATTACCGAGATCGCTAACCAGGACTATGGTAACCTCTACCTGGATGATGGCACCAATGACGTTTATGTCTATGGTACCTATCCCGGTTGGGGCGCTACCGGCGACAATCGCAAGTTCTTACTTGAGACCCTAGGTATCGTCGTGGGTGACAAACTCACTGTTATCGGTGTGAAGAGCACCTACAAGGGCACTCCTCAAGTGGCCAACAGTATTTACTTCTCGCACGAGAAGGCCCAGTAATGGCCTGTTGAAACGGATTTTTCTGAGTCCCGTTATTAAGCGCCATTACATTACACACTCATGAATTTTCAAGGGGGAGTAACCACCACTGGGTATTCCCCCTTTTTCAAATCAAAAAATATGCGTAGATTGCTTTTATTGCTATTGTTGATGGCTGTGCTGCCTTGGGAGGCCATGGCGGCTGGGCGGGACACCTATACGGTGATTATTTCGCTCGATGGCCTGCGATGGGACTATCTGGACACCTATGACGTGCCGTTCATGCAGCAGCTGGCGCGCGAGGGCGTCAAGGCGGTGATGCAGCCGTCGTTTCCCAGCAAGACGTTCCCCAACCATTACACCCTGGCCACTGGGCTCACGCCCGACCACCACGGCATTATCGCCAATACCTTCTGGGACCGAGAGAAGGGCGTTGAATTCTCGCTGGGTAACAAGGTGACGCGTGCCGATGGCAACTATTATGGCGGTGATCCCGTGTGGCTCACGGCCAAGCACCAGGGCGTGAAGACGGCAACCGTCTTCTGGGTGGGCAGTGATGTGACCATCAATGGTGAGCATCCCACCTACTGGCGTGATTACCAGACCGAGCAACTTGACTTTGAGGGGCGCGTTGACGAAGTGCTGCGCTTGCTCAAATTGCCCGAGAAGGACCGTCCGCATCTGATTATGGCCTACTTTGAGGAACCTGACCGTAGTGGTCACAACTATGGTCCCATGCACCGCTTGACACGCCGTGCGCTCGAGGATCTTGACCTGTTGTTGAGCAAGATGTGGGCTCGCATCCAGATGCTGCCCATCGCCGCTCAGGTGAACTTCATTGTCACGGGCGACCATGGCATGACCAGCGTGGACCCCAAGCGGTTTGTCGATATCGACGATGTGCTGCCCAAGAGGTGGTATGAGCGTTTCTGCAACGACTATCCCACGCTCATCTATGCCAGCGCGCCTCAGTATGTCGATTCCATCTACGAAGCCTTGCAGGGAGTGGACCATATCAGGGCCTGGAAAAAGGCCAATATCCCCGCCTATCTGGGCTATGGCACCAACAAGAACATGGGCGATGTCGTTGTCTTGCCCGACGTGGGATGGCTCTTTGCCGACAAGCCGAGCAAGAAGCAGCGCGGCAGCCACGGCTTTGACCACACGGCAGCCGACATGCAGGTGGGATTCCGTGCCATCGGTCCTGACTTCAAGGCGGGCTATGAGAAACCCGACCGTTTCCGCAACGTGTGCGTCTATCCGCTGTTGTGCTATCTGCTGGGTGTCACACCGTCGCCCAACGACGGCTCGCTCGACGATGTGCGCGACATGCTGCGCTGAAAAAGCGCTACATCCATACCGTAACAAGCAAGATTTCCCTCAATGTGTTGTGGCATTGAGGGAAATTTTATACCTTTGCGATTTGATTACAAGTAAAATATCTACATAACAATACAACAGATAACTACAATGGCAAAACAGGAAGACGTTTTCAAGAAAATCGTGTCGCACGCCAAGGAATATGGCTTTGTGTTCCCCTCGAGTGAAATTTATGACGGCCTGGGCGCGGTTTATGACTATGCACAGAACGGCGTAGAGCTGAAAAACAATATCAAGCGCTACTGGTGGGAGGCGATGACCCTGCTGCACGAGAACATCGTGGGCATCGACAGCGCCATCTTCATGCACCCGACCATCTGGAAGGCTTCGGGTCACGTGGACGCGTTTAACGACCCCTTGATTGACAACCGTGACAGCAAGAAGCGCTATCGCGCTGACGTGCTCATCGAGGACGAGATCGCCAAGATCGAGGAGAAGATCAACAAGGAGTGTGAGAAGGCTGCCAAGCGCTTCGGCGACAAGTTTGACGAGGCGATGTTCCGACAGACCAATCCCCGCGTGCTCGAGAACCAGAAGAAGCGTGACGTGCTGCATGCCCGCTACGAGAAGGCTATGAACGACAACGACCTGGCCGAGCTGAAGCAGATTATCGTCGACTACGAGATTGTTGACCCCGTGAGCGGTACCAAGAACTGGACCGACGTGCGTCAGTTCAACCTCATGTTCAAGACCCAGATGGGCAGCAGCGCCGACTCGACGATGGACGTATATCTGCGTCCCGAGACTGCTCAGGGTATCTTTGTAAACTTCCTGAATGTCCAGAAGACCGGTCGCATGCGCATCCCCTTTGGTATCGCGCAGATCGGTAAGGCCTTCCGCAACGAGATTGTGGCCCGCCAGTTCATCTTCCGCATGCGCGAGTTCGAGCAGATGGAGATGCAATTCTTTGTACGTCCCGGTGAGGAATTGAAATGGTTTGACTTCTGGCGTGAGACCCGCCTGCGCTGGCACAAGGCCCTGGGCCTGGGTGACGAGAAGTACCGCTTCCACGACCACGAGAAGTTGGCCCACTATGCCAACGCAGCTACCGATATCGAGTTCAAGATGCCGTTCGGCTTCAAGGAGGTGGAGGGTATCCACAGCCGCACCGACTTCGACCTGAGCCAGCACGCTAAGTTCTCGGGCAAGAAGATCCAGTACTTTGACGCCGAGTTGAATGAGAGCTACACCCCCTATGTCATCGAGACTTCGATTGGCGTGGACCGCATGTTCCTGTCGGTGATGTGCTCCAGCTACGAGGAGCAGCAGCTTGAGGGCGGTGACACCCGAGTGGTGCTGCATCTGCCCAAGGCTCTGGCCCCCATCAAGTGCGCCATCCTGCCGCTCGTCCGCAAGGACGGCATGCCCGAGAAGGCCCACGAGATCATGAACATGTTGAAGTTTGACTTCGCCTGCCACTACGAGGACAAGGACACCGTGGGCAAGCGCTACCGCCGCCAGGATGCCATCGGCACCCCCTATTGCATCACTGTCGATGGCCAGACCCTCGAGGACAACACCGTCACACTGCGTGACCGTGACACCATGCAGCAGGAGCGCGTCGCTATTGCCGACCTTCCCGCTATCCTCGCCAAGGAGTGCAGCTTGAACAACGTACTGCGCAAACTGATGTGATTTTATTTAAAGGTAAAAAATGAAAAAGTTTTTCTATACCGTCTTCATGGCTGTTGTGGCCATCACGATGCTCGATTCTTGCCTGGGCAAGAACGTTGAGGACGAGTACAAGGACTGGCGCCAGAAGAATGACGAGTGGTTTGAAAAGCAAGTCGAATCGGGTCAGTACAAAGTAGTCGTCGCCTCATGGGACCCCTCGGCCCTGGTGCTGATGCGCTGGCACAATGACACGATGCAGACGCGTGACAACCTCAAGCCGCTGATCACCTCCACCACCGATGTGAGGTACAAGTTGGCGCTCTATGACGGCACGCCCGTTGACTCGTCAACTAACTTGAGTACACCAGGCGATGGTATCTACCGTTCGATGGTCAACGAGAACGTCGAGGGCTGGATGATTGCCCTGACCCACATGCACGTGGGTGACAGTTGCACTGTCATCATCCCTTATCAGCAGGGATACGGTTCCACCAAGAGGTCCAGCACCCTGCTTCCCTACAGTACCCTCAAGTTTGACGTCAGGCTCGTGGACATCTACAAGTACAAGGCCAACTAAACTGCTATGTCAAGGTGATATGAACTAAACAAAAAAAACGGACTATAAAAGTCCGTTTTTTTTATGTGTACAGCAAAGGAACTGAGGCTTTTTAGTCATTGCCTGATAGCAGCAGGTCAATCAAAGCGGTCATGTCGGTAATCGTTAGCGCTTGGTCGCCATTTACATCGGCATTGCCGCTATTGAAAGGATTGACCTCCCCGCCCAGCAAGTAGTCAATCAAGGCGGTCACGTCGCTGATGGTGACAAAGCCGTCACTGTTCAGGTCACCAAGCTCAGTATAGACAGTTACAAGGCATGTGGCAGGAATAGCCAAGCCATCATTAGATCCGACTGTAATCGTTGTAGTTCCCTCCTTGATGCCGACGACTTGAACCTTGCCGTTCATCACACGTGCAGCTGCGACTGTCGGGTCGCTGGAAGATGCCGTATAACCTTCAGGCTCCGCTGGCGCAGTAGGTGTCAATGTCAATATGTGGTTGGGTAGCAGCTTAGCTTCCTGCTGGTCGAGTTTAATCGGATTGGCAACAGTAATGTGACAGGTGTCACTCATTCCAAAACAAGTGGCGATGATGTCGCACTTGCCTATACCAATTGCCGTGACATTACCGTTTTCTACGGTTGCAATGTCTGAATTGGTTGAATGCCAAGAGATGACTTTGTTTGAAGCGTTTGCAGGTGTTACAGTTGCCGTCAATTTGATTTGTTCGGTCAATTGAAGATCAACTGAGTCTTTACTGATATTAATTGTTGTTGGAACTACAGCATCACCAATGATGCTTTCAAAGTTACACCAATAAGGAGCAGTAAAATAGGCTGCAAGCGATGACGCAGGCACGTGGAGTGTGGCAGAATAAGTTTCAAAGGTGTTTTCAAAGCATGTTGGTGGATTTGCCGCATAACAATAGACATTCGTCATGTTATTGCAGCCATAGAACGCACTATAGCCGATAGAAGTGACGGCGTTGCCAATGGTGACACTTGTCAGCCCGCATCCATAGAATGATCCATCGCTGATAGAAGTGACTGAGTTGGGGATGTTGATGTTTGTCAGGCCGGAGCATCCAGAGAACGCACCTTTACCGATAGAGGTGACTGAGTTGGGGATTGTGATGCTGGTCAGCCTGTAGCAGTCAGCGAACGCGACGTCGCCGATAGAAGTTACGCAGTCGGGGATGTTGATGCTTGTCAGCCCAGAGCAGCCAGAGAACGTGCCAACGTCGATAGAAGTGACGGAGTTGCCAATGGTGACACTTGTCAGGCCGGAGCAAATATAGAACGCATGCTCGCCGATAGAAGTGACGGAGTTGGGGATGTTGATGCTCGTCAGCCCGGTGCAGTCAGCGAACGCCGAATAGCCGATAGAAGTGACGGAGTTGCCAATGTTGACGCTAGTCAGCCCAGTACATCCATAGAACACATCATCGCCGATAGACGTGACTGAGTTGGGGATGTCAATGTTCGTCAGCCCTTTGCATCCAAAGAACGCATTATCACCGATAGAAGTGACTGAGTTGGGGATTGTGACGTTCGTCAATCCGGAGCATCCATCGAACGCCGAATAGCCGATGGAAATGACGGAGTTGGGAATGTTGATGCTTGTCAGCCCGGTGCAGTTAGCGAATGCAGCAGTTGCAATTCCTGTGGTTCCTTCTTTTAGTGTGATGCTTGTTCCTTCGGGCATTGTACCTTTATATTTATAAGCGACCAATCCCGCATACACCACTCCTTCTGGTTGGTTGCTATACCAAGGGGTGTCATAGAACGCACCCTCGCCGATAGAAGTGACTGAGTTGGGGATTGTGACGTTCGTCAATCCGGAGCATCCATCGAACGCATAATTGCCGATAGAAGTGACTGAGTTGGGGATTGTGAAGTTCGTCAGCCCGGAGCATCTATAGAACGCCGAACTGCCGATAGAAGTGACTGAGTAGGTCGTTCCGCCATAAGTGACTGTCGAGGGGATGGTCACAGAGCCAGAATATTCATTGGAGTATGAATAAGAATATGATCCTTTGTAGGTTACGGTGGCTTTATTGCCATTGATGTTGTAGAAGATGCCATCGACTTCAAAGTCATGGGCGTTGGCTATGGCTGGTAGTATAAAGGCCAGCAAAAAGAAAATTGATGATTTGATAATTTGTTTCATAGTCGTATGATTTAGTGTTGTGTATGTTCAATTGCCGCAAATTTAGTGAGAATCATTTGGACCTGCAACCATTTGGTCGTAAAACACTTGGTCTTTGTTAGTCATTTGACTTGAATGGACGGTGAATGTAAGGGGAGCATTGGCGGTTATGTGAGGGCGGCGATGTCGCGTGCCAGGGCGTTGAGTTGCCAGCATTGGGTTTGGGTGATTTTCTTGCGCTCGCTGTGGTACGGCCACGGGGCAATGAACAGCAACTTCCCTCGGGCACAGGCATCGAACTGGGCTCCGCCAGGTTTCCACATCGGGGAAAAGCCGTTCTCCAGCAACACGATCTCGTTCATTCCTGCTTCAAAAGCTGCCCGCATGACCCTTTTTTCGCACGGGCTAATGCTGGGAGACACCAGCACGGCACCGTCTCTTGCCATGTTCATGTAGCGCTCCACCTCCTTGGTGATAGCCTCTTCGGTATTGATGCGGCGTGAACATTGCACGACGACTTTATAGGGGTGATCAAGCAGGAAGCGGTTTCCTGCCATTGCTACGGTTTTTCCTGCCACTTCCACCTCTTGTTGTACTGTGAAGAACTCGGGATGATGTCGCTTGGTCCACAGGCGGCGTGGGTTGTCGTGAATGTAGCGCACCATGGTGACGAGTTGGCCCTCACCCGTGAGGATGCGGTCGTGGTAGCCGCGTTCCCAAAGCGTTGTGCCCAGCAACTCGCGCGATGCGTCGTTGCAGCCTTTCTTGAAACCGTTCACGACCATGCCCAAGTGATAGGGCACCTGTGTGGTGACAAAGAGAATGGCATGCAGGTGGTCGGGCATGAGTTGGATGTCCATGGCCCTCACTTCGGGATAATGGCTAGGGATGTCGTGCCACCGTTGCAGCACGCGGTGACCTAGCTCGTTGAGGCGAAGCCACGGCTTGGGGTGCTGCTCGTCAGGGCCACACAGGTCACCTAACACGGGCCTGTGGCCCTCGACCACGAGTGTTATCATGTAAATGCAGCGGCTGTGGTAGTCATGCAGGCCGTAACGCCGTTTCATCGACCGCTTTACGTCATGTCCCTCGTGATGCTGTTGCCACCAGCGCTTGCGTTGCTCTCCTCGTCGATCTTCCATGATACAAAGGTAGGGATTACTTGGGGCGCTTGCAAGGAAATGGGGGGAAATGTGCAAGGCGGTGCCTTGCATTACTGGACACCCGACCTGCTGACCAGGCTTGGTCTTGCATTACCGGACAGCTGGCTTGCTGACCTGGTCTTGCATTACAGGAAACCCGGCCTTGCGGTACTGAGGGCAGGGTCGGGTGTTTTGTGATGCGGGCTATGAGCCCGTAAAGGGGGTTATCTCAGCGAGAGCTGGTAGTTGTAGTACTTCTCGTTGCCGGTGATGTCCTCGATGACCTTGATGAACGGCGGGAATTCCACCTCATCACCTTCCTTGACGCCCTCGAGTTCCAGAATCTGCATGCCCAACTTGGGCTCGATGTAGGTGTCCAGCTCGAAGTAGCGGTTCTTCCACACGAAGCACTTGCGCATCTTGCTGATGGGCTTGCGGTTGGGGTCGGCCAGCTGCAGCAGGTCGACATATTGCTGTGCGGTGATGCGGCGCTCGGTCTCGATCTGCTTGTCGCTGCTGACGGTCTTCTTGATGGTCTGGAAATAGACGTAGCTGCCCTGCCAGCCGCGTTTGCGCACGCGCATCTCGGTGCCAGGCTCGCTCAACAGATAGGTCTGGGTGATTTCGCTCTCCATGTAGTCGGGGATGTCGCCCGTGACCTCGACGATGTATTTGTGCTCCCGCTCGATGGGGCTGGGAACGCCCAACACGGTCGAAATCTCGTTCAATACCTGGCGCAACTTGTCGTCAAAGTCCATGTGGTTGCCGATGACCCTGAGGTGGGGATGGCCGGTCCATGCGCTCAGTACCTTGCGGTCGAGTTCACGTGCCATCTCAACGTCCTCGCTGCGGAACTTGTTGTTCTCGTTGGTGTAGAACTGCTCGGCACCGGCGGCAGCGGTGACCATGTGCAGGATGGCCTCGTAGCGGGCATCACGCAGCTTGACGGTGTTGGTGCCCATCTCTTCGGTCAGCGCTTCCCAAATCTCGGGCGAGACATAGGCGCTGATGTCCATAGTGCCGCGGTCGCACACGATGAGCACAGGCTTGCTGCACTGGGCCGCCATCTTGGCGAAGTGGTCCTCAAGTGCCAGCTGGATGTTGAGCGTGGATTTCTCGGCCTCAAAGAACAGGGCCTTGTTTTGCGTCAGGTAGTTGATGCCGGCGCTGCTGAACATTGTGGGCACCTCGGGAATGGCAAACACCTGGAAGCCTAGGCTGCTGAAGTGCTCGATAATCTGTGCCATAGCGGTGGTCTTGCCCGCGCAGGGGCCACCGGTTAACACAATCTTAGTGATTTTATTAGTGATCTTATCAGTCATTTTTGTCTTGGTTTTCGTTTTCCCAAAAAGAAAGCCAAAGGTACACACAATCCCGCATTCCCACAACCTTTCCATCCTAAAAGATGTGAATAAGACTTATAATTGACAAAAAGCCCACCGAGGATTTCGGTGAGCCAACAAATCGGTGATAATTATTTTTATAATGAAGCAGATAACTGTATCGCTCTCTATTTGTTTAGTCGGGATCGGGGCGGTGTTCGAGGATGTCGCCGGGGGTGCAGTCCAGGACACGGCAGATGGCGTCGAGGGTGGAGAAACGCACGGCCTTGGCTTTGCCGGTCTTGAGGATCGAGAGGTTGGCAATCGTGATTCCCACGCGTTCGCTCAGCTCGTTGAGCGACATCTTGCGGCGGGCCATCATCACATCAAGATTCACGATAATCATAGTGCAAATGGGTGTTAAATGGTTAACTTCTGTTCCTCGGCGGCGTCGTAGGCCACCTTATACAGTTGCGCTACGATGAGCACAATCAACGTGTAAACAAAGAAGTCGGACGATACCATAATGTTCATCTCGCTGGTTGCAGAGCAGGCCTGACCCACGTTGTCTGCGAGGAATGCATAGATGGGGACCATGGCCGAAAGCGCCCACATCAGCCTTACGTTGGCACGATTGAATATCTGGCCATCGCGCAGATACTTGAGGATATTCATCACAAAGGCGACAAACAGCCCCATGAGGATGAGAATGGACACACGATTGGCAATGAAAATGCCCAATTTCAACCCGATGCGGGGTGAATCCCAGTTAATGACACCTGGACCACTGCCTGTCGTGAGGATGTAATAGGACTGGATACACAGGAATACTAACCCGAGTGCAATGACAAAGAGAGCCGCATAACATAGCCCCTTGAGCGTCTTGATCGATGACTGTTTCATAACTTGAAAAGATTAAATGGTTCATAAAACTGGGGCAAAGATATATGAAATTATTGAAAAACGATAAAAATATAGTGGTATTTAAGAAATTTTAATTTTTTGTCGAAAAATAGTCCGCATGTATAGCGATGTGCTCGGCTTATCATGGTAGGATAATGATAATAGTTCAAATTGTGGCATAAACATTAAGTACAATAAATACAAAATGCTGATTGACAGAAAATTGTATTTATTGTACTTATTGTTTTACTACTTATAGGATAAGTGGGTTGCCGTTTTATCCCAGGCGGCGATGGACGTAGTCGACGATGAGTTGTGCGGTGCCCTCGATGCCGAGGAGGCTGGAGTCGAGGCACAGGTCGTAGCTGTCGGCATGGCCCCACAGCTTGTCGGTGTAGAAGTTGTAGTACTCGGCGCGCAGCTTGTTGATCTTGTCGCTGCGCTTCTCGGCGGCCTCACTGGTGTCACAGTCGCCGCGCCCGATGATGCGTGCCACGCGGTCCTCGATGGGGGCGTGCAGGAACACGCTGACGACGGGGCAGTAGTCGCGCAGGACGTAGTCGGCGGTTCGTCCCACGATGACGCATGACTTGCGGTCCACCAGGTCTTTCATCACCTGGCATTGGGCCTTGTAGATGCTGTCGTCGCTCATTGTCACGTCACCCATGAAGGTCGCTCCCGCCATCGCCAGGTTCAACGGCCACAGGCTGGGGAAGAACTTAGGCGTGCGCTCGTCGGCTGCCTCAAACATCTCGGTATGGATGCCGCTTGCCTTGGACGCCTCAAGCAGCAACTGCTTGTCATAGTAGTCGATGCCGAGCAGTTGGGCCACACGCTGGCCTACCTCACGGCCACCGCAGCCAAACTGACGTCCGATGGCAATCACATAATTCTTGTTGTTGTTTTTAGGGTCCTGGTTCATCGTTGTATCGTGTTATGATTAATCTTCGGCTCTTGCGGGTCGGTCAAGCGAGTCTCGGTCGGCGTTGGGGTCCTCGTTGATGACCACCGTATTCCACTTGAGTCCGCTACCGGGCTTCCATCGTCCAATGACGCTCGTGGGATAGCGCGGGGTGGGGAAGTCCACAAACTCAAACTCCTGGACAAATTTAATTTTTCCCTGCCGCTTGAATGTGCGTTCCAGCAGCTCACCGTTGTCCTTGCCCGTGAGCACGACAAACTGGTAACGCCCGCGTTCGAGGGTGCCATAGTAGATGGTGGCATCCTTGTTGCCGCGGGTCACGATATCGTCGTCGTGGACGGCAATGGCGACCTCACCACCCTGTTTGGGCTCCAATAGCAGCACGAAGGTGCGGTTCAGGTAGTCCTCACGGGCGATGGTGTCCATGACCTGGTTGATGGCATCGATAAGTGCCGCGTCGGCCTTCTTGGCGGGCACGAGGCGTTTCATTTCCACGGTGATGGTCTTCTCGGGCAAGGCATTGCGCTGTGCTGCGGTGAGCTGGCGGGTGACTATCACCTCGTCGTCCCGAGCCCACAGGCTGCCTGCAAGTATCAGGCACATCATCAGTGTGGTGAACAATCGTTTCATTGTCATGAGTAGTGGTTGTTTTGGAATCGCTAAATTAATCATTTTTTTAGACAATCAAGACAACGGTGGGTTTAATTTTTTATGAAATAAGTGTGGGTATTTGCTGTCAGTTGGAAATAAAAATATATAAAAACAACAAACTCGCCATCCCGACGAGTTTGCTGCAATCTCTTAAATCATTACCTTATGAAAAAAATTATTACCTAAAATCGTGGTGCAAAAGTACTGCCAAAAGCATTCATGGACAATAAAAATAGTGTTAAAAAAGGCTAATTGCGCCATAAAAATTCAAGATGGGTCGAAAAAGGACACTTTTGTTCGCGAAAACGACTTATATCTAAGTGTTCCAAGGTTATAAAGAACACAAAAAAGAAGTATCCGGTGCCATTTTTCGTGCCTTCAGGAGAGGGTTCCATTGGCGAAAAATCATGATAAATCGGTCGCCGATGGAACCATCCCTTGATGTTGGCAGTCGCGGTTAGCGCAGGAGTATGTCGATGAGGGCTGAGACGTCACCGATGGTAACCTCGCCGTCACCATTGATCTCGGCACGTTGCATCATGTCGGCATCAAACACGCCGTCGCCCAGCAGCAGGTCGATCAGCGCTGTCATGTCACCGATGGATACCTCACCGTCGCCGTCCACGTCACCAACGAGGTAAGCATATTGGTCAGTGATGTCGGCAACCGTGTATTTGTTGGTCGTCGAGGTGACTTCCAGATAGATGTCACGGCTGATGCCCGTGATGTCGACACTCTGGTGCTGGTTGTCACCCTGGCTAAGCACGACATTGAAGGTGTAGTCCTCGCTATTGACATTGAACGTGCGGTAGTAGAACCGTTGCCCCTGTACGACCTTGGTTGCGGTCACGCGGACGCCGGGCCAAGTGTCGCTGATGACTCCCGTGTCATCCCAGGCATAGACATAGACCGTTGACCAGTTGTTGGGCGCCGTGGTCGGATCCTTGATATAGACCGTTGCTGTGTAGGGCACAAAGCCATGGAAGATGTATTCGCGCTGCACCACGTTGCGCACCTTGCCCTGATAGAGGACACCTGCTGTCAGCACGGTATTGTCCCTGAAGGTGAGGCTCACGCTGCCCGTGGCATGGGGGCTGTTGGCGGTGGGCGTGGTACCGTCGGTGGTATAGACGATGACGGCGTTGCTCTCGCTGGCGGTAATGGTCACTGTGACGCTGCCCTGATACTGGCCACTGGGCTGGTCTATCGACAGGGTGGGGGCTGGCGAGGTGTAGTTGGTCACCTCGTGGTGCCACGTGCCGTCGATGTAATAGCCGTGGTTGCGGAAGGTCAGGTCGCTGGTCTGCTGGCCGTCGGTGACAAAGATGATGCCCGTGGGCTGGCTTGTGAGCGTTCCGCTATAGGTCCATTTCCAGATCTTGCGAGAGCCGTCATTGGTGGTGCCCATGAGCGTCATGGCCTCGCCGGGCCAGTTGCCGCCAGTGAAGTTGCTGCTGCTGTTCCAGATCCAGGTCGTCACGCTGTTCACGCTGGTGCTGGTCTCGAGGAATACGCTCATGTCGTCCTCCTCGCAGCTGGGCTCATAAGGCTCAACCGGGGTGACGGGCGACGTGCCGTTGCCCTCGCCGTTGTTGCTCGACAGTTCCTCCTGGGTGCCGTCATAGCTCAGCACAGAACCGGCATTGGGGCTGCTGGTATACAGGTAGGGACCGTCCTGACCGATTTTACCGGGCGCGGACGTGAGGCTCGTCGAGAGCACATAGATGCGCATATTACCCTTGCCGCTGCACGAGGTGGTGGTCAGTGTGCCGTTGGTCACGGTCTTGACATCGCCCGTGATGCAGTCGGTGTAGGTTCCGTTGAGCACGTCCGTGAAGGTGGCGGGGCCATTGATGGTGACCAGCACGTAGCTGTCGGTCGTGCTGTCGGTGTAACGGCGCTTGAAGGCATATCCACCGCTCGAGGTGCAGCCCGAGGTGCTGTACTGACCCTTGCGCAGTGCGGGCACAGCCTGGCGGATGCGGTTCAGGCGTTGCAGGTGCTTCACCAGAGGTTTGCTCAGCGTGGCGGCAAGATTGCCGCTGGCACCGCTGGCAACACCGAAGTCGCTGACGTTGACATTGCCCTTGATGTAGCCGCCGTAGTAGGCGCGGCCGCTGTCCTTGAGGGAGCCGTTGCCACCCGGGTCGATGGTCTTGCCGGCCTTGAACTCGATCTCGCTGCCGTAGTACAGGCACGGGATGCCGCGGAAGGTGAACATCAGGCTCAGGTTCTCGGCCCACTGATCGGTGCCCTCGTTGAAGCGGATGTTGTCGTTAGGTCCGGGGCTGTAGTCGTGGCTATCGACATAGACCACATTATAGGTCGCGTCGTTATAGTACTTGTCACCGCCCGTGGCAAGGCCCCACACGCTGGCGATGTTGTGGAAGGAGTAATGGACGGGGAAGTCGATGACACTGAGTCCCGAGGCGCGGCTCACGTCGGGCGTGTGGTAGCTGTTGCCGTTGAGCAGGGCGTTGTTCGACGTGGGCATCGCGCTGCTGGTCTCGGTGCAGTTGTCGGCATACATCTGCTGGCAGGAGCTGATGTTGTCGAGCGAGTTGAGGTCGGTGCTCTCATAGATGGCGATGCCGTCCCAGTAGGTCGGGTCGTTGTTCCAGCTGTAGTTCTTGTTCTCGGCCCAAGTGTAGAAGTAGGGCGACAGGACGGGCTGGTTGCGGTAGGTGACGCTGCCCTGGAAACGGGCGCACACCTCGGTGTACATGAAGAAATCGGCCTGGTTCAGGCGCTTGTGCTTATATTGTTCGCCCAGGGCCTTGAAGGCGGGGATATAGATTTTGTTGAACGTCAAGCGCGCGATGTGTCCGCCCGTGTCGATGCGGAAACCGTCCACACCCATTTTGATGAACGAGCCGTAACAGTCGATGAGGTATTGGGCCACTGCAGGATTCTCGGTGTTCAGGTCCACGCAGTCGCCGGCAATCTGTGCCCACCAGCGCGTGTTGTCGTCCCAGTTGAATTGGCCGAAGTGGTGCCAGTAGTTGTGCGTGTCGTGGTTCTGGCCATCGGTGTTCTTCATCTGCTTCAGGCGGGCGTCATACTGCTGGCCTGAGGGCAGGTTGTTGTAGTTGGTGGGAAGCACGCCGCCCACCGAGTCGGTGGTGTAGGGCTTCATGCACTCGTTGATCTTGAACTGGTTGGCGCTCCAGTCACGGGTGAAGAGTTTGCACAGGTGCTCCTCGCCGAAGTTGCCCGTGTGGTTGAGGACGATGTCCAGAATCACCTTCATGCCGCGGGCATGGGCGGCATCGATGAGCGTCTGGAATGTGGTGTCGCCGCTCTCGTAGCGATGGTCAACGCGTGAGAAGTTCCTCGCGTGGTAGCCGTGGTAGTCCAGGCCCGAGGCGTTCTCGACAATGGGCGTTACCCAAATGGCAGTGAAACCGAGTGCCTTGATGTAGTCGAGCTTGTCGATCAGGCCCTTGAAGTCGCCTCGCCAGCACGGGTCGCCGCTGTTGGCGGCCGCACCATCCCAGCACTGGGCATTGTTGCTCGGGTCACCGTCATAGAATCGGGTGGTCATTACGAAGTAGATACTCTCGTCGCGGAAGTCACTGCGTGGCCCCACAAACGTGGCCCACACTTGCTGCGTCGCCACTGCCATCAGCAACAGCGTGACGATACACTTGATAATGGTCTTTCGGTTCTTCATATTGCACAAATATATGGTTATTAGTAATAATGACCTCAAATTTACTCATTATTAAACAAATATACCACTATGTCCTTACAGTTTATTATCAAATCAATCAATGCAAACGTTTGCATGCGTGAAGTCCTCCGCACCCTTTCTCAAACAACTTCTACAACAGGACAACAACCCATTAAATATAACAACTGAGTTTTCTGAATCTTCTGATGGCATCCGCATCTCTAATACACAACTCGACAAAGAAGAGGCGCAAGCATTATCTTGCGCCTCTTCTCTTTTAGTTTGCGGGAACTCCGCTAAAGCCTCAATACGGGATTAGTATCCGAAGATTTCTTCGAGGGTGAGTCGACGGATGGGGGCGATCTTCTCGAGGCCCTCGATGTCGAGTTCTTTCTCGTCACCCAGGATGAGGTAGCGGTAGGGCTTGCCTGCCATAGACTGCTGCTCGAACTTGACGATGTCGTTCAGATTCAGGTTGGGCAGTGTCTTGTAAACCAACGAGTTGATGTCATAGTCGAGACCCATGCGCTGAGCATTCATGTAACTATTCAGGACGGCGCCACGAACGGTGCGACGGCTGGCCAGTTTCTTCATGAGAGCGTCCTTGGCCAGGGCAAAAGCTGCCTCACTCTGGGGAATGGTGCCCACGATGTTGTTGAACTCGCGGATGCAGTCCATCATCTTGTCGTTCTGGGTGATGATGTAGGTCATCGCATACTCGGGGTGGGGCAGCTCGCTGGGCTGGCGGTAGTAGGCAGCAGCCGAATAGGCCAGACCGCGTGCCTCGCGCAGCTCCTGGAAGACGATGCCGTTCATGCCGCCACCGAAGTACTCGTTGAACAGGTTGATGGTGGCAGCGTGCTCTGGAGCCCACTGGGTGCCCTCGTTGTGGTACTGTACCATGTAGATGTTCTTGGCCTCGTAGGGAGCCAGCAGGATTTCGGTCCTCGGGGTGGTCTGCTCCATGTAAGGAGTGCCCACGGGAACAGCGGCGAGGTTCTTCTTGGTCTTGTGCACCTTCTTGAGGCACTTGTCAAGCTCCTTCTGGGTCATGGGACCGTAGTAAACCACGGTGTGCTGCATGTCGCGCATGCCCTTGACGAGGTTGATGAGCTCGGCGGGCTTGGTGTCGCGCAGCTGCTGGGCGCTCATGATGTTGGTGTACTCGTTGCGGGGACCGTACATGCCGTATGCGTTCAGGCGGCTGAAGCATCCATCCTGGCTCTGCTTGGCGTCGTTACGGCTCTTGAGGATGACGTCCACCAGGCTCTTGTAGGCTTCCTCATCGACCTGTGCGTTCTGCATCAGATCCTCGGCAAGCTTGAGTGCCTCGGGCATGTTCTCGCTCAGGCCGCTCAGGGTCAGGTAAGTCTCGTTGTCACTAACGCTCATTGAGATGCTGCAGGCCAGCTTGTACAGGCGCTGCTTGAATTCGGTGGCGCTCATCTTCTTGGTGCCCAAGAAGTCCATGTAGCTCAAGGCTGTCTCATAGCGGTTATCGGCCGTTGTGCCGAAGTCATACTTGTAGGTCAATGAGAACAGGTCGTCCAGGGTGTTCTGCTTGTAGAGCAGCGGCAGATTCTTGCTGGTCTTGTCCACGGTCATCTCCTTGGTGTAGTCCACAAACTGCGGCTGGATGGGCTCAACGGTCTCGCCCAGGATGTTGCGAACGAAGTTGCTCTGCATGTCGCGGTTAGTGGGGATGGGGGTGATGGCGGGCTTGTCGATCTTCTTCTCGGTGGTGTCAACGCCCATGCGCTTATAGACGCACACGAAGTTGTTGTCCAGCAAGTGGCGGTTGGCAAAGTCCACAATCTGCTGCTTGGTCATGCCGGCCATGCGGTCCAGCTTGCCAACTTCCTGGGCCCAGTCCACGTGGTTGATAAAGGCGTTGACCAGTTGACGGGTGCGGGACGCATTGTTATCGAGGGCGCGCAGGTAGTTCAGCTTGTTGTTGTTGACCACGCTCACGAGCAGGTCGTCGTCAAAGTTGCCTGCACGCAGCTTAGCGAGCTCGCCAAGCAGGAGGTCGCGCACTTCCTCGAGCGTCTGGCCCTCGTTGGGATAACCCATGAGCAGGAGCATAGAGTAATCGGTCATCGGGTCGGTGAAGGCACCGGCGCCCATCACCTTGAGGGGCTGGTTCAGGTTGAGGTCGATAAGACCAGCAGTGCCGTTGGAGAGCATTTCAGAAATCACGTCGACGGTATCGCACTGCAGCGAGTTGCCGGCGCCAAAACGCCATCCCAGGGCCACGAATTCGGCCTCCTGGCCAATGACGGTAGTGTCGATGGGTGCCACAATGGGCTTGAGGGGTGCGAACTCGGGACGGGTCAAGTTGTAGTTGGGCTTCCAGCTGCCGAAGTAGCGCTCAAGGATGGTGATGACCTCATCGGGGTCAAAGTCACCGGCCATACAGATAGCCACATTGTTGGGGCAGTAGTAGTTGTGGAAGTAGTTCTTGATGTTGGTGATTGACGGGTTCTTGAGGTGCTCCTGGGTACCGATGGTTGTCTGGGTACCATAGGGGTGGGTGGGGAACATCTTGGCGCTCAAGGCCTCGAAGATCTTTCTCTGGTCCTGTGCGATACCGATGTTGTACTCCTCATACACAGCCTCGAGCTCGGTGTGGAAACCGCGGATGACCATGTTCTGGAAGCGGTCGGCCTGGATGCGTGCCCAGCGGTCCACCTCGTTGGCGGGGATGTCCTCGGTATAGCAGGTGACGTCGGTGCTGGTGTAGGCGTTGGTGCCTTGGCCACCGATGCCGGCCATCAGCTTGTCATACTCGTTGGGGATGTTGTACTTGGCGGCCAGCTGCGAGATGCTGTCGATCTCGTGGTAGAGTTGGCGGCGACGCTCGGGATCCTTCACGAGGCGGTACTGCTCGTAGCGGGCCTCGATAGTGTCGAGCAGCGGCTTCTCAGCCTCGTAGTTGCTCGTGCCGTAACTCTGTGTGCCCTTGAACATCAGGTGCTCCAGATAGTGGGCCAGACCAGTGGTCTCGGCGGGGTCATTGCGTGAGCCGGTACGCACGGCGATGTGGGCCGTGATGCGGGGGCTCTGGTGGTTAACACTGAGGAACACCTTGAGGCCGTTGCTCAGGGTGTAGCACTGGGTGGCCATGGGGTCACCGGGAACGGTGGTGGCCTTAGGCGCTGTTGCCGCCATGCCCAGGCATACCAGGCCGGCGAGCAGTGACATCACAATTCTTGTCAGTTTCATGCTAAATGGTTTTAATTAATTATGTATTGAGTTGATAATGATTTCTGTAACAATGGGCAAAGTTAAACAATATTTCAATATAAAGCGCAAAAAGTGATAATTTATGCGCCATTTGCATCCCCGTTACCACTGGATGGGTGTCTGGCCATGCTGAACCAGATAGTCGTTGGCTCGCGAGAAATGGTGAGTGCCAAAGAATCCGCCCCTGTTGGCCGATAGGGGAGAGGGGTGGGCCGCAGTGAGCACCAAGTGGCGCGTGCGGTCGATAAAGGCGCCCTTGCGCTTGGCGTATGCCCCCCACAGCATGAACACCAGGTGTTCGCGCTCGTTGGCCAGATGGGCAATCACGTGGTCGGTGAACTCCTCCCAGCCTTTGCCCTGGTGAGACAGCGGCTGGTGAGCCTGTACCGTCAGCGTCGCATTCAGCAGCAGCACGCCCTGGCGGGCCCAGCGCGACAAGTCACCGCTGGCGGGAATCGGAGCCCCGACGTCATCATGCACCTCCTTGAAAATGTTGATGAGTGACGGTGGCATCGGTACCCCCTCGTTGACGCTGAAGCACAGCCCATTGGCCTGTCCCACACCATGATAGGGATCCTGCCCCAGTATCACCACCTTGACCTGGTCGAACGGCGCCGCGTCAAATGCCGCAAAAATCTGCCGCCCAGGCGGGAAAACCTGGTGCGTCTGGTACTCACGGCGCACAAAGTCGGTTAACAGCTTGAAGTAGGGTGCCTCCCATTCGCCGGCAAGCACACGGTTCCACGAGGGTTCGATACGTACTGTCATAAAATTCAGTTATTTCATCGTCTCAACAATGCGGGCAATCACATGGCCGGAAGCCGTCACAAATGCCCACAGATGTCGCAAAGTTATAAAAAAAGTCTTAATGATGCCGATTAAACGGCCAAGATACTTAGCCGAGGCAAAAAAAGAAATGAATTTCTTTGTTTTGCGACCGACTTGTCGTAACTTTGCCCCGCATTTTCAGGAAAGTTCCACTTTCCGCCCAAGATGCGTCACAATCACCCAAGCGTGCAAGCCTCCCCGACGTGGTGGCATACGCGATTTGGACCCGTAGTTCAATGGATAGAATAAAGGATTCCGGTTCCTTCGATTGGGGTTCGACTCCCCACGGGTTCACTATTATTGTTTAATGTTTTCAATTAACGCACTGAAAATCAATAATATATAAAAAGTATTAAGAAACTGATTCTTAATTTTTGGCGACTTTTTGGCGACTTATTTAGCGTAAAGCATCATTTCGTCATACCTGGAATTGGTCGTTAGCGGCATAGATGACCGATTAAAAATGATATAAATAGGTTCTAAACAACATTCAAAATTAACATGGATAAGAACGAGTTTTCCAACGGCGAACAATATTTTTTAGCCCCAGGAGAGCGTGTTGAAGTGACTGCTGAGGAGCTAGCGTCTCAGCGCAGAACACCGCAATTAGTCAAAGAATTGGTTGAGAGCTTATACCGGGATAAGGTTGATTTGAAGCACTTTATCCAGGCATACCAACTCATTCAGGATAATCACATTACTGTAATAGGGGCGCGCCGTGTACCGTCGGAAACCGGGCGTCAACTGATTATCAAGTTATACGATACTATTGAGCCATATCGTTCGCTGTTACTCGAAACGAATGACCATGGTCCTTACCCGGCACGAGAAGTATATGACCTAAGGTGCGCAATGGTTGATATCATAAGGATGTACGACGAGTACTGCTCTGCCATTCGTGATATGATAGTTCCCAACATGTCTCAACAGGTGCCAGCGTCGGCGGCGCCTGTTGTGCCCCCTACTGCTACGCCGACCGAGATAGCCCCGCCTACCACCACGTCTTCTGTCCCCGCCACTGCTAATGCTACGTCCGATGAGGAAGGCATACCTATCGAATCTGTTGCTGACGAAGCCTTGGACGAGGCCGAGGGCTTTGCACCTGTCGAGCAAGCAACCGATCTTTCACGTATGAGGAGTTTTACTCCGGTTACTAAATATAACATGTCGGCACTATACCAGTTCTTAGTAGATGAGCGTGTTGTAGTCGGAGTTGATGAGAAACAGTTTGCCGACTGCATAAACCAAGCGAACATTAAGCCTCTGTGGGAGACGACGGAATCGAAGAACTTATTTAAGCTGTTCGTGCACACGCTTAAGGAATACTACAAGGAAACCTATATGCAGCGAGGTAGAGTTAATCCTGAATGGTTTTTAGTGTGCTGTGAGAGCATCGATGTGACTGCTGAATACATGGGCAAGATGAATTTCCCAAAGAAGGATACAAGAGTTAAATTTTGTGAAAATTTGAAAGACAGAATAAAACCATAATTCAACCACAACCTAACCATAACTGGTTTTTTATATAACCCGTTGAGATATAGTATCTTAGCGGGTTGTTTTTAATTTTGTCCGATAGGGTTGGAGACCACAATAAAGCGGCAGTACTTTTGCCCCGTCTTTGGCCCTGTATATCGGCTCGGCCAACGGACGTGCGGTGAACGAAGTGGTCTGCCGATAGGATCATGGGGAGGGCCGCAGCAATTAAATTTTCAATAAAGTGAAGAAAAATTTAATTGACTTATCTAAAGAGTGCCCTGATCTGATTGTTCAAATCAGACTGGGGGACTTGCTGGAGGCGAACAAGCAACTGATCGCCTTGGCTAAACACGAACTGGAACAAGAGATAGCTGATTCTAAGGCCGAGACCTACATCAGCCGCGAGAAGGTGATGGAAATCACCGGCAAAAGCTCGACGACGATCTGGCGCTGGCAGAAGATCAACTACCTGGTTCCCGTTTCATCCGTGGGCGGCACCTATAGATATAGGATGAGCGACGTCCGCAGAATCATGGAGGGTGGCGACCCCGCCGCCCAGGATGGCGATGCCGCTTGAGATAATAATGTGCTCAAGCTGCTCCCAATGCGCTCTCACGACCTTGAGTCGTTCTCCCGGCACGGCCGCCCGCCGGTTCTAAATAGGGCGGCAGCATTAGATTATTACAAAATGATATATATTTATAAATTAATTTTTTGATTATGAGAATTTTAAGTTTGTTTTTTGCTGGTTTAACCAGCCGTGTAATGCGCGCAGGTGCAGTGGCATTGACCCTGTACGTGCTCGCCAAGAGTGAAATTACTTGTTTAACTAAAATGTATTATGCTTATGAATGATACTAGTATTTCATGGACAGAATTGAGTTGGAATCCCGTGACGGGCTGCACCCATGCTGGAACTGACGAATGTGACAGATGCTATGCCGCAGCTCTCGCAAAACGGTTGAAGGACATGGGCAATCCTCGCTACGTTAACGGTTTTAAGGTGACGTTGCATCCCGAGGCGCTGAAAGAGCCATTAGCCTTTAAGAATAAGGCCATGTGCTTTCTGCCCTCAATGGGAGACCTGTTTCACGATGATGTGCCAGAGTCGTTTATCGACCAGGTTATTGACGTGGTTGAGCAGACGCCTAACATCACTTACCAGCTTTTGACCAAGCGCAGCAAGCGTCTCAAGGCGTATTTTACCCAGCGCCGTTGTGCGCCTAACCTATGGCTTGGAGTTACGTGCGGTCACAAGGACAGCCTGTTCCGCGTTGATGACCTTCGCGGAATCGCAGCACCAGTCCGTTTCATCAGTGCTGAGCCCCTCTTGGGAGACTTGGCAAACGAGGGAATGGACTTGACTGGCATCGATTGGTGCATAGCAGGCGGTGAGAGCGGCCCCAATGCCCGTCCCATGCAGGAAGCGTGGGCATTGAACTTAAAGGATCTCGCCGTCGCCAGCGGCACCACCTTCTTTTTCAAGCAGTGGGGCACATGGGGTGTTGACGGTGTTCGTCGCAGCAAGAAGGCCAACGGCCACCTGCTCGGTGGTGTTGAGTATCACAACTACCCGACACCGCGCGTGAACTACTAAGTGACAGCTTGGGTGCCCCGCCCTAACAGCGAACTGACAGGTTTCGAATGATCTCACGGCCAAGCGCCGTCTGCAACGGGTCTGCCGCTTCCCGTCCAAGAAGTAGCGACAGCATGATACGGTGCTAATGTATAGGTGTCGCGTATCCTCCGACGCCACATATTTTGAATTTTTCTGAATTAATCATGTTACAGTTAAACGCTTATAAATCTATTGCTCACAAGCAGTTCTCGGGAAGGAGTGATATCACTTCAGTTATCATTCCTAACAAGGTCACTAGCATTGAAGACTATGCATTCAGTCACTGCCGATACTTGGACAGTGTGAGTATACCCGACTCGGTAACCCGCATCGGCGAGGGAGCGTTCAGTGGCTGTCGTCGTCTGGCAAAAGTGAATATCCCCAATTCAGTGAGCAGAATCGGTGACGGGGCGTTCTGTGGCTGCCTTATCCTATCCGAGGTAGAGGTTCCAAAATCGGTGAAAATCATGGGAAAGGATGTGTTCAATAGTTGTGAAAACTTGATAAAAGCAACCATTAACGCATCGGTTAATCGAATTAGTCGTATGGCTTTCCAAGGATGCCACAGGTTACAGGAAGTGAAAATCTCCAATTCAGTTGAATCCATTGATTTCTGGGCGTTCTACGATTGCTGGGGACTGAAGACGTTATGTATTCCTAGCTCAGTTACCCGAATTGAAGAATCTGCATTCGAACGCAGTGGGCTAACTAATTTGGATATCCCGCCCTCAGTTACAGACATCGAAGCACAGGCATTCAAGTATTGCCATAATTTGACGAGAGTTAACCTTCCTAATTCGATAAAAATCATCCATTCTGATACATTCTCTGGGTGCGATAGTTTGACTAGTATCACCATTCCAGCATCGGTTGACCAAATTGCTGACAGCGTGTTCAGGGGATGCAGCAGTTTGCAGGTTGTCACTTTTGATGGCCTTACCAATATGGATGAAGATACCCATATTTTTGATGGTTGCACTTCGTTAGAGGCCATCAAGGTACCATACCAGTACTGGAGCCATTATGCGGGCATGCTGCCTGATGAACTTTGTGATATACTGATTGGCTACTAGTTACCTCAGCCTGGTGCCGTCAATAACGGGTCTGCCGCTCCCCGTCCAGGAAGTAGCGACAGCATGATACGGTGCTCATGTATAGGCGTCGCGTATCCTCCGGCGTCACACATTAATTTAATTCTAAAGAGATTTTTATATCGGTGGGTTGGTCAATCCCCCCAGTTTTTAAAGAACAGTTAAAATGAAGATACTAAAAATTAAAGAAGGTACAAAAAAGATTGATTCCTACCAGTACAAAGACCGGAAGGACATTGAGGAACTTATCATTGCTGACACCGTAGAGGAAATTGGTGAGTGCGCTTTTTTTCGTTGTTCTAATCTTAAGAAAATCACTTGGGGTAAGCATGTCCACACCATCGGCTACTCCGCTTTTTTCGGTTGCCTTTCCTTGAATTCGTTGCACCTGCCGAACTCAATCAAATATGTCGGGTCCTGTGCATTCGAGTTCTGCAATGGGTTGACTTACGTTGAATTCGAAGATAACGACGAGGTTATTATCGCGAATAATGCCTTCGCACAATGCATGGGGCTCACCTTAGCGATCTTACCCATTGGTTTAAAAAGTATCCACGAGGAGACTTTCTTTGGATGCACTAAACTCGAAGACGTTTTCATCCCTGAGACTGTAACAGGTATTGGCATCATGGCTTTCTTTGGAATTGCTGCCGAGCAGATTGAGTTGCCTAATTCAATTGAAACCATTAGTATGATGGCTTTTTACAATTCCGGACTCACAAGCATAGATCTTCCCGATAGTGTTTTAGCTATTGATGAGTCAGTTTTTGGGCTCTGCCGTAACTTGAGAAGTGTCAAAATTGGTAAGTCTATTGTGTACATTGAAGAAAAAGCCTTCGAAAACTGCCCTGTGCTCAGTGAGGTGACGGTTAAAAGCCCCCAAATCACTCACATTGGCGCCCATGTATTCCTGCATTGCAAGAGCCTCAAGCGCATCAACGTGCCGGCGATTGCGATGGACACCTACAAGCGATTATTGCCTAAGCATCTGCACAAGAAGCTGGTGGAATTCTGATAGCCCCCTCGTCTAAGTGTCATTCAGGATGCAGCGGCGACATTATGGGAGCGGCGGTGAGCCGTTCCCTTTGTTGTGCCCATAGGTGGCTTCTGTGGCGTTTAATAGATTGATTGGGTGTCGCTATCGCTGACTATATTTTGTGGAACTACATGGACTGGAGACTCGGCGGTGGAGGAGATATCAACCTTGATTTGGAACTTGAACAACTGAGTTAACAAATTTGATCGGGAGCGGCATTGAGTCGCTCCCGATTTTTTTTTTGGGGTATTTCTTCCAAATAGGCTTGAAAAAGATATCACGAACTATTTATTATTATGAAGAGACATTGATTATTAGAATAAAAGGTAAACAAATTAACATTTCAGTAATATAATATAATAAATAAATATAAATTTTTAAAGGATATGTATAGTATTATTGTATTTTTATTTTTTAATGTATTTGTTTTTATAGCAAACAACGCCATTAACTACGTGATTGAGTTTTTTATTAGCGTAGCAGCTTATTATTTCGCTAAAACATTAGACAAGTACCTTGAAAACAAAAAAGGGGCAAAGTAATCTAATTACCTGATTAAGAAAGGGTGCGTATTACCACTCACCCTTCCTTGTTTTTATTATTCAGCCTTGTCTTATTCACTCGAGGTGATCGTGGAGCTCGGGAGGTCAATAATATGATCCAGGCCGCCGATGCTATAAACGATACGTCTTGGGGGCTTTGTCATGCTCAAACAAAAGGTCATATAGCAGTGAACCGTGTGTGCATATCACTGCTTGATGCGGAACAGGATGGTGGCGTTGACGCACGGGGCTGTCATGACGACGGTGCGGTAACCGGGTTTATAGCCGGGGGTTCTCGAGCCGGCGACCTTGACCTTGGTATTGCCCTGATGCAGGATGGCTATCAGGTTAGCGCTGCAGCCCTCGTATTGGCGATACTCGGCATCGACGGTTCTCTTGAACAGGCATTCATAATCATAAGCACAGATGATATACTCAACATCTGCCTTCTTGATCCTTTCAACGGGGATGATTGACTCTCTGCTAGATGACCTTCTTCTGGGTCCACAAGGTACACAACACATAATTCTCGATTTTTATAGTTAATGTATGAGTTAATTATTTCTGATTAAAAAAGTGTGGGCTGGGTAGGACTTGAACTAACCCGATGCCACAACCCACACTATTGATTTGCGCTTCCCGATGAAGGGTTAGAAGAGGTTGTGGTCGGGCGCCTGAGCAGCCTCCTCTCCTCCTGCCGATGCTTCGCGGGCTTCGTCAAACTTCTTCTTCATCGTGGGGTTGCCGCGGGTGAGCTTCTTGATGGTCAGGTCCTCGGCATTCTTGTTGGCCAAACGGAGGCTGTTCTCCGAGCCAATAAGATTCTCTTTAACCTTCTGCAACTTGGAGATTGTTTCATCAATCTGCTTGATTGCGTCCTCGAACTTCTTTGAAGCCCTCACACAGTAGGTGCTGAACTTATCTTTGAAGTCATCGAGGCGAGACTCGAAGTTGGTCACATCGACCGACTGCTGCTTTGCCAGCGCAAGTTCCTGCTGGAGCTGCACACTCTTCTGGGACGTCTGCACCAGGAGCGAAATCAGCGGCAGGAAGAACTGCGGACGGATGACGTACATCTTCGGGTAGCGGTACGACACGTCCACGATGCCGGTGTTATAGAGCTCGCTGTCCGGCTCAAGGAGTGATACCAGCACGGCATACTCACACTTCTTCTCGTTGCGATCCTTGTCGAGCTTGGCCAGGAAGTCCTCGTTCTTATGCTTGGTGGCGGTGGTGTCCATCTCGTTCTTCATTTCGAACATGATAGACACATACTCGGTGTCGCCGACATAGTCACGGAAGATGAAGTCGCCCTTGCTGCCACCGGAGGCGTCATTGTCCTTCTCGAAGTAGGCATTGGGTAACACGGGGCGCATCGTACTGTTGAACTGTGTGCTACAGTGAGCCTCGAGGGTTTCACCGACCATTTTGGTCGAGAGTCGAGCCTTCAGGTCCTTGTAGTAGTCGACCAATTCTTGCTTCTGACGCAGTTCCTGCTCATAGTGGTCCTTCTGGCTCTGCTCGCGCTGGAGTGCGGCGTTTTTTTCAGCGGCCATCTGGCTCCTGAGCTCAGCGATAACGGCATCCTTGGCCTGGATATCGTCCTTTGCCTTGTTCTGCTCTTGGAGCACGGCCACTTGGACCATCTGCTCTTGCTGCTCGGCTTGAGCCTTGAGTTTGTTGATCTCAGTGTCCTTCTCGGCCAGCTCCTGGTTGAACTTGAGGCGCTCTGCTTGGACTGCACTGCTCACTTGCTCGGTCAAGCGTGCGATCTCGGCATCCTTCTTGCTGAGCTCGACCACCTTGGCGCCTAAGCGCTGCTCATAGTCCTGCTTTGCCTTCAGCTCCTTGTTCTCCAGTTCGGCTTGCTGCTTCTCGTGCAGTTCGGCGACGCGGCGATCAAGTTCTTGCTGGAACTCGGTGTTTTTCACTTGGCTGACGATTGCTGCATAGTCGGCCTCATTCACACTAAATACTTTCCCGCAATTGGGGCATCTTAACTCTGTCATAATTAATCTGCTTATTATGATTTGTTTAACAAAAGTTGTTCAAGTGAGGACACGTTCCCTCACGTTGACGTTGCAAAGGTAAGCCGAATGCGTTCAGTTTAACTGAACGAATAGATATATTTTTCATTTTCGTGTTTTTCCTGGCCTCAATAATGCGCTTCCCCGGCCACAGCATATCCATCACCAGCATGGGAATGGGGAACCTGCATATTAACAAGTCCCTCATTCTCACGTGGTAATCGTTTACAGCCTATCTTATAGTTCCAGCAGCCCCAGCTCTCTCATGTAGCTGTTGAGCTTTTCCGTTGACGACTTGATGTCGGCCTCGATCTTGGTTAGTTGGGCGTGGTTGGCGGCCAAATCAACCTGCGGCTCCTCCTGTGCGAGGCTCACATAGCGGGTGATGTTCAAGTTGTAGCCGTTCTCCTTAAGTTCCTTGAGGCTCACGCGGCGACTAAAACGATCTTCCTCGGAGCGTGTGCGATAGGTTTCTATTATCCTATCGATGTGCTCGGGTAGCATCACATTCTGTTTCTTGTCCTTCTCGTAGCACTCAGCGGCATTGATAAAGAGTACATCGTCGCTCTTACGGCACTTCTTCAGCACGATGATGCTCACGGGGATGGGGGTCGAGTAGAAGAGGTTGGTTGGGAGGCCGATGACACAGTCGATGTTGTCATCGTGGATGAGCTTCTCACGTATGGAGGCCTCGGCACCGCCGCGGAACAGCACGCCGTGAGGCACGATAATCGCCATTGTTCCACTGTCGCTCAGGTAGTGGAACCCGTGCAACAGGAAGGCAAAGTCGGCAGCACTCTTGGGAGAAACGCCATAGTTCTTGAAGCGGGGGTCGTTCGCTGTCTCGTCATCTGGATCCCACCGCAAGCTGAAAGGAGGATTGGCTACCACAGCGTCAAAGGTGACAGGTTTCACCGGATTGCTGTCCTTGAGCATCGGCCAGTCGTTGGTAAGGGTGTCGCCATGAAATATCTCAAACTCCGAGTCGTGCAGGCCGTGGAGCAGCATGTTCATGCGAGCCAGGTTGAAGGTCGTCATTTCCTTCTCCTGACCGTATATCTTGCCTATCTTTCCGCCGCGAAGTCTTATCTGGTTGTTCACGTTGAGCAACAATGATCCAGAGCCGCAGGCAAAGTCTAACACGTTGCGCAGCTCGTTCTTGTGGCCCGTCAAGGGATCCTGGCAGTCGAGCGTAACGATGCGCGAAAGGATGGTACTCACCTGCTGCGGCGTGTAGAACTCACCGGCCTTCTTTCCGCTGCCTGCGGCAAACTGACCGATGAGGTACTCATAAGCATCGCCCAGGATATCCCCTTTCTGATCAAACTCAGCCAGTTTCACTTCTAGCGTGGATACGATGCGGCACATCATCTCGTTGCGAGAGGCATAGTCCTTGCCCAGTTTCTCACTCTGGAGGTTGATCTCGGAGAACAACCCCTTGAACGCCCCCTTGAAGGATTCCTCCTCGATGTGGCGGAAGCTGTTGCCCAATTCAGTGAGCAAATCATCGTCCTGAGTGCGAGCTAACTCGTAGATAGCGCTCCACAGGTATTGCGGTTTGATGATATAATGAGTGCTTTTAAGCATCATATCTTCAAACTCTTTCACGTCGGAAACATTTTCAGCATACCATACACGGAGCGTTTTCTCAGGTGGAAGGTCACTGCCCAACTCCCTGCGCACAGCCGATTCATATTGCGCGCTGATGTAACGGTAGAACAGCAGCGACAGCATATAGTCGCGAAAATTGTCAGCCGTCATAGCGCCGCGCAGCACGTCGGCCACACTCCACAAAGCTTTAAAGAGTTGCTCCTTTTCTTGCTTGGCCAGTTGGGTATTCGGTGTTTGTTCCATTTTGTATGTTGTTTTTGGTTTCTATGATTCTTAATTAAGTCTTAATGGTTAGCAATCCACGCTTCGCTGTGGAAGTCGTTCAGATCGGGAAGCACAAATTGATATTTCTCCATCAGACGATTGAAGATAGCTATCGCCAAATCCTTGTTGTCGTCGTTCATCAGCGTAGGCGTGAACATTGAGCCCTGGTGCGTGAGAACATTCATGACACGGGAATAGAAATCCGTTAGGTCATCTTGGCTGAATGCGGTGCGATCGTATGTCTCACCCTTGTAAGTGATGCCTTCAAGGATGATGGAGAAGTCTTGATGACCGAAGAACTCTTTGATTTTCTCTATCACGCTGCGCAATATAGTGAAGTGGAAGGTGTAAAGTTTATCCTCCTCTATGGCTCGCTGAATCTCGCTCATCATCGCCACGTTGTAGTAGAACGGCGTGTTTTCGCTCATCTGCTTAAGTACCAACCGGTCATTTTGCTTGTTGCGACTGAGATAATAACGGCCAAGCTTTTTGTCAGCACTCAGTCCGTGGATCATGACGTGGAAGAAAAGCGCATGGTGAGATGACACCACAAACTTGATGCGACGGAACTCTCGCCCTTCATTATTGTCCTTTACCTCTTTGTCGCGCAGCTGGCGGATAACACTGTATAACTGCTGGGCAAAAGCGATGACATTGTTATCATCGAGTGACGACATCGGATCGTCGATATAGATATATTCAATGTTCCTGTAGGCATCGTTGTCGCCAGTAACCTGGTCGAGGATACAACGGAAGAAGCACCACACAAACAGACGTTCCTCACCGCGCGAAATCTTGATGTTCTCGACCTCAACATCAACAGTGGTTATCTCGCCATTGAGGCGAACGCGATGTTTCACCATCTTGCTGAATGTAACATAGTTGGGAATTTCCTCGTTGTCCTGATCGTAGTGGAAGTCAAAGTCGATGTCGGTGAAAACACGGTAGTATTGGCGGAGTTTTTCAGTAAAACTATAGCCCGCCAAGCCTTGTATCAGCGATGATTCCTTGTTTATGAGCAAGCGGTGTTCGGTGTTGTTCTCCAAGTCGTTGTCCCATGTGAATAGATCCTCAGTATAGGCGTTATAGTAAAGCGTGTGCTGTGGAGTGCCATCCTCGCGGGCAAAGTGTGCAAAGTCGTAGGACAGGCGCGTCTTGCCTGTTCCATTATAGGCGAACACTAGAGCGCAATTGGTGAATGGAAATCTACTATCGTATCTTCCATCTTCTTCATCGTATGGCGGCATGAAGCATCTGCGCAAAACGTTTATAATGTTGTCGTTATATCCCATGATCTATATCATTTTGAGGGTTGTTGAAAGAGCTGTTGCATTAGCCCTTGTTTATGGGCTTTCAGTACCGCTAGTTCCTGAGATTGAGCCGTTATCAAGGTGTCCGTTTGAGAAAGAAAATCTGCTATTATTTTCTGCTCGGCAGGATTATTGGGTACGGGTATTGTTTGTTTATAGAGCTGCTCCCAAACAACGTTTTTTCTACATTCGCTTGCGCCTTGTGTCGTCGCCCTCAAGAAAAATTCTTTTGTAGCGTCTCTTTTAACCCATTGAGCCATAAACTCAGGAAGGCATCCAATAATTGTATAAACTTTATATGCCGGTGAAACCAAACCGCTCTCAAACCTCATGTTCACATTTGCATTGCCCAAATGCAAATTCTGAGCAGACAAAACAAGCATTCCTCTTTTGATTTTGCGGTAACCAATTGTTGATTTTCCCCTTTGGTGCGAAAACCTCTCGGAATTCAAGAACATTCCGTCAATCGCAGAAGTCAAAAGAACATCTTCATTCTCTTCTTTTGAAGACAATCTGGATTCTTTAATTAAATCGCCAAATTCTTTCTCTTCCCACTCCCCGATGAAGCCAGGGAAGCGGAGGCGTGGTGTGGTTTCGTCCAGCTGGGGGAAAAGCTGCTGCATCAGTCCTCTCTTGCGTTCCTTCAAGGCACCCACTTTCTGCTCTTGAGCCGTGATTAACTCGTCCACTGCCATCAAGCACTCTGCTATTTTCTTCTGTTCAGCAAGCGAAGACGGGAAATGAATGTTAGTCCCTAGAATTGCATTTCTAGATATACTTGTTACTTTTACACCCTGCATCAAAGGATATAAGCCTACCCGATATGCCTGTGAATTCATGTAATAGCCCAGATAACCTGGAGCAAAAACACTTGAAGGCCTTAAAGGAATTGTGTGCAATCCTGAAACAACCGGGGTTTCACCAATATTAATAATTTCAGTACATTTTCCAACAGTATTATCTTCGGCTGTATCTGCAATTATTACATCGCCATTTTTCAAGGATTCCCTACATGCTTGTTCAGCTGTGACATCATCTGTAATGTAAGGTATTTGTTCTTTCTCAACATCCAAAATATCACCGAAATTAACCAGAACGTCTCCATAGTGGATATTCTTTGCTTTCCCGGTTATATCATTTAATTGTGACCTTGATAAGTTGTTATTTCTTAGTAATGTAAAACAATCACTCAGTTTCTTCTCCTCCCACTCCCCGGTGAAGCCAGGGAAGCGGAGGCGCGGAGTACCGTTGTTATTATTGTCGCTGTTCATCGTCTATAGCGTTTTGATTTATTGTTTCACATATGCGTTCAGTCCCTCAATGGTGTTGCCGCCGGTGAGCAGGTCGAACAGTGGCGCCAAGCGGGCTAGCAGTCCTTCCTTCGCCGCCTTGCGCTGCTTCCAGCCATCGATATGGTCCAGCAGCTCTCGTAATGTTTCCTCGTCGATGCGGCGCAACTTGACGGCCTCGCCCACGAAGCGCTCGAGGGCCGCTGTGTCGATACCATATTCATTGGCGATTGAAGTAACCTGCTGGTTAAAGCGCTTGTCCTTGAAAGTCTCGTAGCGCTCGCGTATCTCCTTCTCGCTCATGCCGCTGCCTTGTGTCAACTCCTGCTCGATGAAGGCCTTGAGGTATTCGCGTTCGTTCATCAGGTCCACACTACCGGCCAGGATGTCGAGCAGTTGTTCCTTAGTGATCTTTACCTTCTCAAAGTGGGTGTCGGTATATTTAGCCAACAGTCTCATAATATAGTCGTAGTCTACCAGTGCAGAGCTGAAGAGTGACAGCTCGAAGTCGGGCTCATCGCCGTAGGTTTCCTCTTCGGTGTCGTCGCTACCGCCTTCGCTCGAGCGTGTGCGTCGGGCTAGGTCGAGGTATGCCGTACGGAACTGCTGGAGGGTGTCCTCGGGCATGACCTCGGCGACGACGCTCTGCAACTCCTCGGGCATGTCCACATACTGGTCGAGCTTCAGCGCCAGACGCTGCACGTCCTTGAAAGCATCAATGAAGTTGTTGGTGTTCTCGCCCTGTGGGATATTGATGACCTCCTCGGGCTTGCAGTCCAGGCCGATGCTGTTCATCACCGTCTGCAGCTGGGTAACCTTCTCCTTGAACTGTTCCACCACGTCCTCGACAGGCTCAACGAGCCAGTATTCCTTGCCCTTGGTCTCATCGAAGCCACTGAAACGCACCATCGCCTCCTCCATCGCCTTTTCGAGATTGCGGTAGCAGATAATGTTGCCATAGGGCTTTGTGCCGTCAAGGGTGCGGTTGGTTCGGCTAAAAGCTTGTATCAGCTGGTGCCACTTGAGATCCTTATCCACATATAGCGTGTTGAGGAACTTACTATCGAAGCCTGTCAGCATCATTTCCACCACAATCACGACGTCCAGTTTCTTGCTGTGGGGGTAGTCTTTGTTGGCATACTTCTGGTCCTTGATGCGCTGCTGCACGTCGCGGTAATACTCGTCGAACTGCTCCACCTTGAAGTTAGTGCCGAACTGCCCATCATATTCATCGATGATTTCAGCCAGAGCCTTGCGGTTGCCGTTGGGATCCTTGCGGTTGTCGGCTTCCTCCTGCGGCAGATCCTCGTCGGTGTTATTGGCCGTGGGCGGCGTGAATACGGCAGTGACATTGAGCGGTTCATAGTCGGGATCGTCCTGCGCGCGCTTCTCCTGCTCTTCCTTGAAAATCTGGAAATACCGGATGGCATCAGGAATTGACGAAGTGGCCAGTAGCGCATTGAAGCGACGCTGTGCGGTTAGCTTGTCGTGCTTGTCGAGGATGTGGTTCACGATTTGCCGCTTTTTCAGGGGCTTGGACGTGGGGTTGCCGTCGGCATCCTTGTTGCCATAGTACTCGACCTTGAAGCGCAGCACGTTGCAGTCACTGATGGCGTGGATGATGGTGTACTCATGCAGGCACTTCTGGAACACGTCATCGGTTGTGACATACTCGGCCACCTGTCCATCGACGCGCACCATGTGGCTATTCTCCTCAAAGATCGGGGTGCCGGTGAAGCCGAACAGTTGTGCGTGGGGGAAGAAGTTCTTGATGGCCTCGTGGTTTTTACCAAACTGGCTGCGGTGGCACTCGTCAAAAATGAAGACGATGCGCTTGTTCTTAAGACGCTCCAGGCGCTTAATGTATCTGTTGCCGGGGGAAGGGTCGAGCGCGACACCCAGTTTTTGGATGGTGGTGACAATCACCTTGTCGGCATAGTCGATGCTCTCCAGTCGGGAAACCAAAGCGCCGGTGTTGGCATTCTGCTCCACACATCCCTCTTGGAACTTATTGAACTCGTCGCGGGTTTGCTTGTCAAGATCCTTGCGGTCAACCACAAACACACATTTCTCAATATCACGGTTATCTTTGAGCAAGGTGGAGGCCTTGAAACTGGTCAGCGTCTTGCCACTGCCAGTGGTGTGCCAGATGTAGCCATTCTGGTTGTTTTCTTTCACACAGCCGACGATGCTCTCTACGGCATAGATCTGGTAGGGACGCATCACAAGAATCTTGCGCTCAGTTTCAACCAGCACCATGTAGCGGCTGATGAGCTTGCCCAGTTCGGTCTTGGTCAACATCATGTCGGCAAACTCGAAAAGCTGAACGACCTTGTGGTTCTCGCGGTCGGCAGCATGATACACCGGCAGATAATTGTTGGTGGCGTCGAACTGGAAATGCTCGTCGTTGTTGTTAGCAAAGTACATGGTATCGCTACCGCCGTTGCTCACGATGAACAGTTGCATGAAGCACATGAGCGTACCCAGGTAGCCATTACCACGGTCTTGTTTATAGCGCACAATCTGCTCCACGGCCTTTAACGGCGAAACGCTGTGCCGCTTCAGCTCTATCTGAACCAACGGGAGGCCGTTGATCAGAATGATAATGTCATAGCGATGGCGGCTGTTGGCGGTGTTGATGGTAAGCTGGCTCACCACCTCATACTCGTTCTTGCACCAGTCACGCAGGTTCACGAGGCTGTAGTCGAAGGTGGTGCCGTCGTCGCGCACGAAGGTCTGTTTTTGGCGCAAGTTCTTTGCTGCCGTGAACACATCGGCGGTGACGTTCTCCTGCAACAGCTTGCGAAACTCACCGTCAGACAGGGTAACATAGTTGAGCCGCTCGAATTTCTCACGGAAATTCTTCTCGAGCGAATCCAGGTCGCGGATGTCGCTGCGGTAGGTGTATTTCAACTCTTTTAATTTGTCCAAGAACTGCTGTTCAAGTTGTGCTTCGCTTTGGATCATGTTTTTCTGTTTTTTGGTTTTGACGGTGCAAATTTAGAATGTATTCGTTCAGTTTAAGTGAACGAATTAATAATTTTCTAGATTTTTCATCAAATCAGCCTTGATTTCTTCTCTTAACGCCTCGGGTGAGATGACCGTCACGTGACTTCCTTGTGAAAGAAGCAGCTGCTTTAACTCAGTGTTGATGATTACTTCGATCTGGATAACGGTGTAGTCGTCTTCGCGGCTCACAACACGTTGAGTGCCATGTAACGGCTTAGTTTCAATGTAGGGATATTGGTCGTTGGAAACCCTGATGACGACCTTGGAACATTCATTGCCTTGCCTAGACACGCCCACCATCTCATCGAAGTAGTCGTGGAAGTCGATCTCAGTATTCGGACGATAATCGATGGCGGCGGGAGCGATATCCTCGATGCGATCCAGTGGCAAGTTGGTGATATAGCTACGGCCTTCAATACAACCTATCAGGAACCAGCGGTTGTTATATTGCTTCAACAGATACGGATGGAACGAATATGTTTTCAATGGCCGACCAAATGGCTTGTACTTGATTTCGAGTGCTTGCTGTGAAGCGATTGCACTGAATAGCTTGGCGAACCAGCCGCGCCCCCTGAGGTCGAAGTTTTCGTCGAAAGCGACAATGGTTTCTCGTGTGGTCGGGATATTGAGCGACGACTTGAAGCGATCGATCAGATCATCCACCCAATCAAAGTTTGGCATGCCCTCAAATTTTGACAAGATGGAAACCGTCTGAGCTAACTGAGCCATTTCGTCATCGCTGAGAGGCATATTGTAGATGGAGAAGGTTTTATCCTCATACTCGTAGTAAACATTGCGGCCCACTTTCTTTGTGACAATCTTAGCATCAGGGAAATCGCTCATGATGACCTCCAAGTCTTTAAGAATGGTCACTTTTGAAGTAACCTTTCGTTCTCCAGCCAGCTCGAGCGCATCGTTACATGCCTCCATCAATTGTTTGACAGAGTAATGCCACTGACTACGTAAGCAGCGGTCTATTACTTTTTGGCGAATCAGTACATTCTTTGTTTGCGCCATATCTAATATAAAACAAACTCCAATGCAGTCCCTGCAGGCCGACCAAAGCCTCTATAACCGCAAAGGAGTTTGTTATATCGTTCAACTCTCGGTCTTTCGCAGGTCAAGAATATAAAATATTCTTGTTCCGGACGCAAAGATAAGCATTTTTCTTGAGAAATAGGCATCTCACATATCTAATGATTTCACACAATCCCAAATCTCGCAAAAACGCAAATCTGAAATTCTCCGCTAAATTATTCTCTTATCCAAGTATTGAAACGTGAAAAACGCTGTTGGGGAGACCTGGGAGCCTTATCAATGAGGGAGATAGCCGCCTTTACTATGCTGAAATGAAGAAAATGGGGTTGAGATGCCCCATTACTCTTATCTCTGAAATAACGAAAATGGGGATGAGAAAGCCTGATTCCTTTAACAATATACGATTATGATGTACCAATTACTTCAGTCCATGTTCTCGTCGATATTTCCGGGGACAGCGGACAGTGGGCAACGTAAGGAGAAACGCACAATCCTTCCGGCTGCTCATGAAAAACGTGTGAATAGTGCGACTTCAGTGGATTCTATCGCTGAAGATATCAAGAGACTAGAGGAAGCCTTTTCAAATGGGCAACCTTTAGAGAGTGGCATGGAGATTAACATAACTCTCCAGGAACTACTCAGAATCGTGCCCAGAAATCGCCCAAGAAAGGATGCATACAGACATTTACAGAGGGTTTTGAAGGATGAGATGGGCGTGATCTTAACCATTAAAAGCAGAAAAGATGGCAAGAAAAAAGATTAAAAAGATTTGGCTGATGGGAAAACTTCGTGAATTGTGGTATGATGCTCCCGATGATTTTGAATGGAGCGTAAACCATGAGCTGAAGAAAATAGCTAATGGAAAGGATCTCAGTGGATTTAAGGTGACTGTAGATGAGCCGAACAATAAAGTGAAGTTCTGGTGGCCGATAATCCTTAAAGAGTTCGAGGATGATAGTGAAAGCCTGCCCCAACCTTTGATGTGGCTGATCTTGGGACAGGGAAGGCCTTCATTGGGATTGAATGTACCTAACTTCCCCAGCTTCTTATTCTACTTCTATATCCCGGACATCATTCAGGATTACAAGAAGCTAGCCAAACAGAATCATGCTTCGAGAATAAAGGGCATGGAATTAACCCACTCCAACACAAGAGGGATGGAGATGGAGTTGCAATTTTAATTTTTTACGGATGAATACCAAAAGAAAGTATCAACATAATCCCATAGTAGAAGAAAGAATGTTTGCTATGGATGTTGAGTCGCTAAAGCAGTATGATAATCAATTCAAGAAAGCTTATGAAACAGGAGAAAAGTATGAATTCACCATCAAGCTTAGCGATATCATAGAAATCTGCCCTCGTCATAAACAGGAAAGAGAGCAGTACAGAAGATTTACCAGTTTTTTAAAATCAAAAAATATAACAATGAACCTGGTAAGCAGAAAGAAGGGTCATAAGGACCTTTCTGAAAACAACTTAAAACTTGAAAACAATGAAGAAAGTATCCATTAAAAAAGAAACAGAAATGATTACAAACTACACCCTATCAAAGGACACAGAAGAGCATGTGGGGTTTATCTATATGAGAAGCATTATCATAAATGGGGTGAAGTTCATATATATTGGTGAGTCATCTAACATGCTTGACAGGAATTACCACTGGAGATGCTTAAAGGTAGAGTATGGAGGTAAGAGAATTGAAAAAGCCAGAAAAGAACATGATCCTTCAAATTGGATGTGGGATGTCCTGGAAAGAGTTGAAGCTAATAGTGCCGATGAACTTGAGGAGAAACTTAAACAGAAAGAGGCCGAATACATCATCAAGTACGAGTCTTACAAGGAAGATAAAGGCTTTAACAGTACTCGTGGCCTGTCTCAGTATCTTAACGGAAATGCTGCTTGATAGATGAAATGACGGATAGGACGGGTCTGAAGCGAAAGTTTTGGGCCCTCCTTCTTAACTAACAAATTGATAAAGAAAATGAAAAGAATCGATATAAAGGTCCCGAAAGAATACCAGTATCTCTCTCAATGGACCGATTTTGACAGCATTTTGCCAGAGGGACATATTTTACTAAACAAAGAGATTTGTGGTTGTGGATGTACTGACTACTATCTAACGAACGGCCAGCCCAACATCCTTGTAAGCCCGAGAAGAAACTTGATTACCAGCAAGCTCAAGAATGGAAGGACAGCGGGTAAACTATTCTATTTCGACAGGAGCAGCGGGACAATGGATGATACGATTGCTGAGATGGATAATTACCTGGTCAGATGTAATCCCAATCTTTTTGACGGTCGATCTCTAGTGCCGAAGATCATGGTGACTTATGATTCCCTGCCTTATCTGAAAGAGGCTTTAATCAATCGCAATATGATGGACAAGTTCAATCTGGTGGTAGACGAATTCACTTGTATCTTCACTGATGTCAAGCTGAAAGGATCGACTGAAATCAACCTGCTGCATGAACTGAATACCCTGCCTAACCGGATTGTCTATATCAGTGCTACCCCGTTAAAGGAAGCCTATCTGGAGTTATTGGGCGAGTTTAAAGATATGCCCTACGTATCGCTTAAATGGGACCCGAGCAGGATTGAGACGGCTAACATCATTCCCCGTAGCATGAAGAGCACCTCATGGGCTATTGAGCAGATTATCCAGAAATACAGAGCTCAAGGTTTCTTCAAGTCAAAAATCATAAATGGGAAGCAGATCAACTCAACCGAAGCCGTATTCTTCCTTAACAGTGTGAAGGATATTGCCTCCATCATCAAGAAGAATGAGCTGGAACCCAATGAGACTCTTGTTATCTGTGCTGATGAAACCAAGAACAGGTCACTATTGAGAAAGGTCCATCACTCTATCGGTACTGTCCCCAATGAAATAGAATACACCACGATGAACAAGACCTTTACCTTCGTTACTAAATGTGCTTTTGAGGGTACTGATTTCTATTCTGACTGTTCAACGACCTATGTGTTCAGTGACTGCAATCGTGATAATCTCAGCCTGGATATATCCACAGACTTAAGGCAAATAGCTGGAAGATGCCGGTCTAGAAGCAATCCATTCAGAAACGAGATCTACTATTACTACAAAAATGCTGATATGGAGGATGGTATGAATGAAAGGCAGATGATCGAGTATTATAACCAGAAGCGGAAAGAAACGATGTCAAAAGTTCAAACACTAGAGAATATAACAGACAAAAGCATTCTCGACAAGTTCAAGGTGGCTCAGAAAGTTGATAAATATACCAAGGACTATCTCGATGTTGAAGATCATGGTAAAGAGATTGGTCGAGTCGTATGTAATGATGTAGCTTATGTGGCCGATCTCCATGCCGTTGAAATCAAGATGCAGAATAAGGACTCTTGCCAGATGCTTTGTTATATGAAAGACAGCGGTTTCAATACTGTTCACGAGAAGACCCAGCAAGACCGTATGTATCAGCAGTTTTATCAGGACTTCTTCATCGACAGTAACTTTGAGCGTAGAATGAAACTCTATGTCGATACGGTCCAATGTCATCCGGAATTGATACCGAGGATAGAGGCTTCATCAGTTTTCCCGGTTGAGTTTAAGAAGTATTATCGTGAACTGGGAAGTGACAGGATTAAACGGGCTGGTTATATAGAGGCTAAGTTAAAACGACAGCTGGAGGATTCATCAAGACTCGGCAATGTCAACCTTACCCTCGAACTTGGCATGACCTATTCAAACGCTAAGATAAAGGCCATGATACAGGAAGAGTATAACCGGCTTGGGATAAAAAAGGCAGCTAAAGCCAAAGATATCACAGAGTACGTGACTGATGCCGTTCCTACCCGCTTTATGGATGAGAACGGAAAAAAGCAGCACGGGTATAAACTATTAAACAAAGATTAGAGATATGAAGAACAATTCATTAACGTTCCAGGTCAGCACTTTCGATAACATCTGGGACACTAATAACGAAGACCAAAGCAAGAACTATGATGCTGAACAAATCCTGGACATTATAAGGACCGGCTCTCATGGTATTCCCGATAAGGTATATGCTATCAGGAAGTCAACATCAAAAGAGGAGAAGGATAATCTCAAGGGTAATCTTCGGGTCGTTTTATGGCAGGGTATATTCACAAAACGAAATAAAACCAGCTGTAGATCCTTATCCTCTCTTGTTTGCATTGACATTGACCATCGAGACGAACAAGTGCTGGATAACATTAAACAAACTCTTACTGGCTGGCCTTTTGTTTGGGCTTTCTTCAGGAGTCCAAGCGGAGATGGGTTAAAGGTGATCATCCATACCGATAACTATGATATCGACAAGTATTCCAATTGCTATCGACAGGTTGAGCAGATTTTCATTGATCATTTCGGGATTAAACCAGACAAAAAATGTGAGGATCTGAGTCATGCATGTTATATCAGCTATGACCCAGAACTATATCATAACGAAAGAACACTCCCCTGGCATTTTGAGTATAAGCCGGAATTCGATAAACCAGTCAATCCCCGATATCAACGCTCCTATAATCCAAATGAAAAGCTGGAATTAACCCCTGCTGAAATGTTTATAGCTCAGATGAATAAACAAAGATCTCCCCTCACCGATGACCAGATTATAAAGATATTGGACATCAGGTGGAGTAAGTTTCAAGACAACTATAAAGACGGGAACAGGACTCATAGCGTTTTTGTCCAAGCTAGTAAGTTATGTTTGGCGGGTATTGATGAGGATATGGCTATAGATTATCTCAAGTCAAAATTCCTTCCCACAGGTTTTGAGGAATGGAAACTAAGGCATGAGGTAGGACGGGCATATCAGAAAAACATGCACCTCTATTGCAGTGAGAGATTAAACTACAAACCTTACTCTCAATATAAGCGGGAACATTAAAGGAAAACAGGCTAACTCTATCATTGGGTTGGTCTGTTCCTTTTTCTTTTGTCTTATGTGAAAAGTGGTATTTGATTCATGGGAGAGGAATAGTATAAAGCCTAAATTTAACTTGGACCTATTTTTTTCTGGTTTTTAATAGATAAGCTAAAATTCTACAAAAAAGTGGTCCAAAATAGAGGTGATATTGGGTTGGATAAGGAAGGGGAAAGAGAAGGAGAAAAAGAAAGAAAAGGAGAAAAGTACGGTTTGCCATAAATGCCAAACCTAATCCGTACACTACCCCAATAACACACCACGACACAATAAGCCCCCCCTTCCTCCCGAACAATAGCAGAAAAAGCAGGCGAGAAAAGAAAAGAGGGGAGTGACGGATTGGGTGAGCGTTAGCGAGCCGTTCCTCTCATCTCTTTTAAGCATATAATTAATGGCCTCAGTAAAGAAGCCATTAAAGTTCGTTTATGCCTGTGCATTATTATACCGCCCTAGCATTCTATTTAATGGCACGTATTTTAGCGAATCGACCCCACCAGGTAGCATTTTTATAATCTTCTATAGATTCTTCAGGAACATATAAAGTTGGTTTATAAAAGTCGAAAAATGCTTGCCCATATGAATATGATATACCGTAAGCGTACGGGAACGTTGGTGGCGTTTTAGCTTTACAAATTATTTTTACAAGTCCGGTGCAGTCTTTAAACGCATTCTCGCCAATTGTGGTGACGGATTCTCCAATGGTCACGCTCGTCAAGCCACTACAGCCCTCGAATGCACCTATACCGATTTCAATGACGGAGTTGGGGATGATGATACTCCTCAGACTTTTGCAACCCTCGAACCCGTCGACACGTACGACCGAGTTGCCTAATGTCACGCTCGTTAAGCGAGTGCAATGACTGAATCCGTCGACGTATTTGATGGTGTTGGGGAGGACCACACTCGTCAGACTTTTGCACCACTCGAATGCCTGATAGCCAATGTGTGCAACAGTGAAAGTAGTACCGTAATAATTAACTTGCGATGGAATAACCACTTTTCCTGAATAATTACCTCTAACTACTTCGACCTCCTTACTATTATAAATTTCGTAAGTAATACCCTTGGATTTAAATGTCTGGGAAAATGAAGGTAATACGCATAGCATCAAAACCAGCGACATTAAAAATTTGAGTTTGTTCTGTTTCATAATTCTATATGTTTTAATGTTATTATTATTCTTGATAGAATGGTTTATACGTCATATACAAACCGTAAAGTTAGCAACAAAACCTAACTTATCAAAATATAATCATGAAATTCTTGGATTTTTTTTCAACTTCTGTCTTCTCTCGGAACAAATCTCGGCTTATCCACTATCGGGCCCGTTGAAGTCTTATTTTGTGTGTTACATTCCAGAGATAGATCCTCACACTAAAGACCTGGCTAGAGGGAACTATCTGTCTTATGATCCTGGACTATGGAAGAACCCGAATCCAGTATCATATCATTTCGTGGTGCCGGAGAATCAACCTCAAGATCATATACCCCTCACTTATACCACGGTCAAGACGGATAATGGAGAGGAAAGGCTATATAAGGACGATATCACGGAGTCATCAATGCTACATATGTTCTGTACCTCCATCATCTCTGACAGGTCGGTTCTTAACATACTCAGGAAACGATGGGAGAATGATGACAGGAGTAAAGGTAGGAATAACAGAGCATTCTCTTATCTGGGTATCCTCTGTAAAGCCGGTATTCCAAAGGCTAAGGCCATCGAGTTTGTTGTTTCACTCTTCCCGACATGGACCAGTGCTGAAGAAGAGGTAACACATGCAGCAGGATGGGCCTATACTCATAATCCTTTCGGCTGTGACAGGATGAAGTTCAAGCCACATAAATGATGCCCTTATACAACGACCGTCAGCACTTTAATACAGGTGCTGGCGGTTATTATTTGTTCCATGAATAGAAAAATCCCTCACACTCGCAATTTTTGAGCATGAGGGATATATCTGGACTATGTTGGAAATTTAATTCCAGGAGCCGCTCAAGAGGTAGTCGATGAGGGAGGTAACGTCGCTGATGTTTACGGCGTTGTCGAGGTTGCAGTCGGCACTCGAGGGAGCTGTCGAGCTTCCCAACAGAATGTCAATCAAAGCCGTCACGTCGGCGATATTGACTACATTGTCGCCGTTCACATCACCCCTAATTCCAGTTGCAGAGAGAGACACTGTGCAATTCTCATCATCAAAAGGGACCTCCAAGCCAGCCTCGGTTGTAAATATCGTTCCAGTCAAGCGGATGGAGGCATCGCCCTCAAAGTCCTCGCTCGATGTGACATCAAAAGTAACCAGCGCACCACTATTATCACTATAGGTCTTGAGTTTGAGTGAATAGGACAGTAAACGGATGCCGCCATCGGGCAAAATAGTGGCTGTGAAAGTGTGGTTGCTATTTTTTCGGTCTGTCAGAGCGAAGTTGGTAGCCGTGAGGCCCTCGGGCATAAATAGGTCGCTTTGGAAGGCCGTGTAAGAAACCTCGTTATCAAGCTGGATACTCACTGTGATGGTCTCACCTGGATTAATAGTGAAGTCCTCAATATAGAATCGGTCGGTTGCGGCAGCCCCAAAGGCCAATATCATCGCCATTATAAACAAAATAGTCTTTTTCATCTTTTCTTTGTTTTATCCAAGATTATAGTCCAGTTTACTTCATCACCTTAGTGGTGGTGCGAGTGCCGTCGGTGTAGGTGGTGACGACGAGGGTCACACCGCTCTCGGGAGCGGCGATTCGCTGGCCGGCCAGGTTGAAGTAGTCCACATGGTCGATGGTCTTGCCGTTGTTCAACTCATTCACGCTGGTCACGTTGTTCACACCGATGTTGAAACCGTCAAGGCGCACCGTCTGACAGTCGGTGGTTACAAGTTCGATGCCGTCCACTAGAATGTCGCCCTTAACCATGTCTGTAGCCGTCACGTCAAAGGTCAACAACGCTCCGCTGTGGCCGTCGATGGCCTCGATAGCGGGTGAGTAGCACAGGCCGCGCAGTTTGCCGTCGTCGATTTCATTCACGTCGAAGGCATGGCTGCCAGCACGGTCGGTCAGGCGGAAGTTTCCTGCCGTCAACCCCTCGGGCAGTGACAAGTCAAGCTGGAAGGCGCTATAATCCATCTCATTGTCGAGCATGATGCTCACCGTTCGTATCTCGCCCACGCTGAGTGTGACACTTTCGCCGCTCATGTGGTCCAAACAGTCAGTCAAGGCGGGCATCCGCTTGGGCGCATTCATCGTGGGATGGTTGATCAGGTAAGCTATCAACATGACATCAGTCACGGTCACATTGCCGTCACCGTTCATGTCAGCCGCCTCAAGGATGAATGGACTGGGGTTCCGGTCAAGGATGTACTGCGCTGCAACCACGATATCGGTCACGTTCACCGTCCTGCTGTCATTCACGTCGCCGGGAATAAACTGCTTGACCGTGACTGTAGCACTCACGTCAGGAACGCTGACCTCGTTATAGCCGACTGCCGTCAGCAACGTGTTGCGCAAACTGATGGTGTAGTCGCCCTCGGCCTCATCAGGCACTTGGACATGAATGTAGAACAGGTCACCCTCATTGCCACTGATGGGTTGTGAGTTTGGCGTGTAGCAGATGACACGCACAGCACCGTTATTGGCGTTGTCGGCCATGATGACGTGGTCGTTGGTTAATCGTCCCGATGGCATGATGATGTACTCGTCATCTTCATCCATGACAACACTGAAGCCCTCGGGAAGGAATACGTCGGTCTGGAAGGCCATAACTGTTTCATTGTTGGTCATCGCTACAGGCAGAGCGAAAATATCGCCATGCATCACAGTCGTATCGCCCACCTGGAAGACATTATCGCCAATAGGAGTTATTGGACTTGTCACAGTTACCAAGCAGCTGGCACTCAAGTTGCTGTCGTCGTTGGTCGTGGCAGTGATGATGGCCTCACCTGGAGCAATGGCAGTTACCAGTCCATTCTTGTTAACCGTAGCAACAGTCTCATCGCTCGACACCCAAATCACCGTCTTGTCGGTAGCATCCTCAGGAAACACAGTCGCCGTCAATTGCAAGTTCTCACCCTCGGTCAACTCAGCACTGGTCACATTCAGCTCTATCGAGGTAGCAAGCACAGTACTCGGCACAACAGTGACAACGCACGAAGCGCTCAGTTCGCTGCCATCTTTGGTCGTGGCGATGATGGTGGCCTGACCAGCAGCATTTGCATAAACTACGCCATTTTCATCTACTGTAGCCACAGATTCATCATTAGATGACCATTCGACAAATTTAGAGGAAACATTTTCTGGAAAGATAATTGCCGTCAATGTAATTGTATCTCCTGGTATCATTGTCACCTCTTCATAATCTAGTGTAATCGAAGTTGCTAATATACTGTCTTCTATAATATTGATGAAATTCTTCCATCCATCTGCTTCTTGATAAACAGATTTACTACCATCAGGTATATGCAATGTTGCAGCAGTATAAACATTTGATTCAAACCAGGGATTAGTTGGAGGAACATTTCGATCGACTTTAACAGAAGTGATGTTTGGATTTTTGTATAATAGACGAGATTCGAGATGGTTAACATAAGGGCCAATTTCCACCTCGGTGAGTTGACTGTTTGTACCAGTTCCATATTGAGTAAATGGACCATAACCATAGGTTGTATCATAAGATAACACTCTCCCGATATATGCTTTCTTTATATTATAAGAATCTCCAAAAATGCCTTTTGGAACACCTGATTCAAATTCATTCTTACCTAAATTCAGAATGTTTTCACCATCTTCAAATCGAACTGAAGTTAAGTAGTTAATGCTAGAAAATGCATACTGAGAAATACTCATAACGGAAGCTGGAATTGAGATTGATGATAACTTTGTCATTTGGAAAGCGCCTCTTCCAATAGATACTAATGAATCGGGAAGAATGATACTATTTAGATTGTTTCTTGAAAAACAATAATCTCCAATGTATTGAAGGGAATTTGGAAGTAATACTTCATTTAATGGAGGTATTGAATAGGGCGAATTATAGCATAACGCCTCTATAAGTAGTTTTGTGCCATCCTTAACTCGTATGGTGTCTGATAGAAAGTCATAGAGAACTGCATATTCATCAATATATTTAATACCGCTTTCAAATTGCTGGTTATTTAAATATGCAGTATTATCGAATGCTTTCGCTCCGATAGAGATAATATTATCACCAAGTTCAATGATTGATAATTCTTCACAATCCGTAAAACAACTATCACAGATAGTAACAGCATATGGCAAATGAACTTCATGAATTCCTGTGCCTGCGAATTTGATATCTACATAAACACCTGCTTTGTCTCCCAATGTGACATATTCAAGTGATGACATTCCTTTAAAAGAAGCGTTTGTTCTTCTATTGATAATCACAGAAGTTATTTGCGCTCTATTAAATGTTGTTGCGGTTGACCATAAATAATCATTTGAGTTAGCTTCTATTGTCAATTCTGACATCATGCAATCGTTAAAAGCGTATTCACTTAAATAATTAATTGTACTTGGTATACAATAGTTGTCTTTCCTGGCTGGGCACATTACCAGAGTGGATGAACTGATCAAAACGCCTCTATCACTAGAATAATTTGTATTTGCTTCGTCAACATAGAATGACTGTAAACTATTACAACCAACAAAAGCATTCGAATTAATGGTCTCAACTGATTTAGGTATATTTATATTTGTAAGACCAGAACAATTCTTGAATGTGCCCCATTCAATTGACGTAACCGAGTTGGGAATGGTTAATGATCCTGTTAGGCCACTGCAGCCACAGAAAGCAGAACTGCCTATGGAGGTGACAGAATTGGGAATGGTTAATGATCCTGTTAGGCCACTGCAACCATAGAAAGCAGAACTGCCTATGGAGGTGACAGAACTGGGAATGGTTAATGATCCTGTTAGGCCACTGCAACCATAGAAAGCAGAAGCACCAATGTTAGTGACAGAATTGGGAATAAATGTATTTCTACACCCAATAATGAGCGTATTGCTAATTGTTTCAATAATCGCATTACAATTATTACGGGAGTCATAAATAGAATTACCACTCGACACATCAATATCAGTTAGACTGATACAACCACTGAACGCAGAGTTACCTATAGAAGAAATCGAGTTACCGATTGTTAAGCTCGTCAAACCGCTGCAGCCACAGAAAGCAGAACTGCCTATGGAGGTGACAGAATTGGGAATGGTTAATGATCCTGTTAGGCCACTGCAGCCATAGAAAGCAGAACTGCCTATGGAGGTGACAGAATTGGGAATGGTTAATGATCCTGTTAGTCCCGTGCAACCAGAGAACGCAGAAGCACCAATTGAGGTTACATAGTTACCGATAGACAGGCTCGTCAAACCGTTGCAGCCATAGAAAGCAGAAGCACCAATGTTAGTGACAGAATTGGGAAGATCAATGCTTGTTAGTCCCGTGCAACCAGAGAACGCAGAAGCACCAATTGAGGTTACATAGTTACCGATAGACAGGCTCGTCAAACCGCTGCAGCCATAGAAAGCAGAAGCACCAATGTTAGTGACAGAATTGGGAATGGTTAATGATCCTGTTAGGCCACTGCAGCCATAGAAAGCAGAACTGCCTATGGAGGTGACAGAATTGGGGATGGTTACGCTCGTCAGACCACTGCAGTTATAGAACGTATTGCTCTCTATAGAGGTGACAGCATTGGGAATGGTCACGCTCGTCAGGCCACGGCAACCGGAAAATGCATCATTGCCAATGACAATGATAGTATTGGCAATGGAGACACTTGTCAATTCACGACAACCATAGAATGCTTGTTTGCCTATGGATGTTACTGAGTAAGTCGTCCCATTATATGTTACAGTTTCAGGGATTGTTAAATTGCCTGAATATTCATCAGAGTAGGAATAACAGGAAGAACCTTTATATGTCACTGTGGCTTCAGTTCCGTTTTTGAGATAATAGATGCCGTCTACTTCAAAGTCGTGGGCAGTGGCGGTAGCTGGCAAGAGCAGTGCCAGCATCAGGAGGGAAAAGCGGAATAGTTGTTTCATTGCCTTATATTTTAGAAGTTAATATCGCTTGATAGAATCATAGTTTAAAGGTTTAACTCACAAAGGTAATCATTTTTTTCTAATTCTCTTCATCGGTTTGTCCATTTTCTCCTCTCTTGTACTCACCTACATAAACCTTGTCTAAAGAAATCCCTCACTCCGGCATGATGGGGTTGGTCTATTTTCTTTTTCGCTATTATGACTGGATAGTCCAAGTCAAACAATTCAAAGCGCCTCCTGAGTTCTTCTCATCATTCATATCTTCAACGATAGAGGTCATATCTTGAGAAATCAGCTCTATCTCATCTTCATTTGCTGAAAAAGCCTCTCTTATCTGCTTCAGAGCTTCATTGTCCAAAAGATCATAACCAAGTCTTGGAACAAGTATTCGTTTGCCTACTTGCAGATAATTGATATAGCACCAGGAGCGGTCCAATAAAACACTGAATAGTTTGTTGTTCTTAAATTGTTCTAAATCCGAAAAATGTAAAGAAATAACATTGAATCCAGCCCTCTTGGGCCTTTCTGGCTCCAATGCCTTCATCATCTCGTTATAATGCTTCTCATTAAAGTCTTTATAGTTGGTAATTAATACTTTGTTCTTATCGATATATCGAATCATCCCGTCGGCATGGCCTATGGGGTCATATTTAGAACCTTCCCATGGTAAGAGCACGAGTTTCATTTCTGTACCATCAAAATTCTCTTCCCACCATTCCTTCCACCATTTATGGAAGTTCTCTAATTCTGTCTTATTATTCTTGTCAATGTTATTCTCTAGCAGAACCTTGTCACACATGATCATACACGGTTTATCATCCAGAATAGCTTTGACTACATTACCACCATCAAGAATGAGAGGTATCTGGACAACCTTAAAACCATTGAAATCATACTTCTCTGCATGGACATTATGAAGTTTCCAGTTTGTAACACACTTTGCATACTCAGGAGACTTTGTGAGATAGTCAGGCTTATAGGTATATCCCAGATATGTGTTTTTGGTCAGTTGAATAGGCATATAATCACGAGCCCAAACATCTTTAGTGTTGTACAATAGTTCACAGTCCTTTTCAAACTGCATGATGCAAGATTTCACATTAGCCCGTGCCTCTTTATCAAGGTCACCAGTCTCTGTGTCTATTAAACTGGAGATAAAGACCTTATTCGTCTTATCGTCCGTTATGAAATCCTTTGTCAGAATCTTTTCCATATCTTATTTCGATTTATAGTTCTCTGAATATCTGCATTTAACAACAAAAGTATATCACGAAAGAATCAGAATAACTCATCACGTCTGTAGATACTGCAAAGATACAAATAAATCCTTAAAAAGCCTAATCATTAAAAAACTTGACTTTCAACAAACGGGAGGAATGGTATTGTTTGTTCCTTTTTATTTAGGTGTCCTTTTTTTTGCTGTTTTTATATACCTATGCAAATTTTCTAATAAAAAATGGACAGGTAGAGGATGGATAAGGAGATAGAGAAGGAGATAGAGAAGGAGATAGAGAAGGAAAAGAACAGTGCTCCCTAAGGTCGCACTCCATCCGAAACAAGAGAAAACAGGGGTGGACGGGGCGAGAGGCGAGGCGGCAGCAGTTGGGTCTCTCTGCTTACGGATTGGGTGAGCGATAGCGAGCCGTTCCTTTCTTCTATTCTAACAAGTGCGAAAGCCTTTTATCCGATATTCACAGACCCTCGAAGCCTAAAGCAAGAGAGGGGCGTCAAGTGAATGAGGATAAAAGTATAGTGAGAGATTCTGAAGAGATTCCGAATGTGAATGAGGAATCGATCGGGTTCTTGAGCGGATTGTGGTTAGTGAAGAGATAATAAGAGAAAAGCGATCCTCGGGGTCACTTCTCATCTCATTATTTAATTGTATTATTTTCTCAGTTGCTAAGAATCATATCGATTATAGCATTAATATCTGCTATGTTGACTTCTGCATCACCATTCACATCACCGGATTCAGTAAAACTGGCTGAAAGAATTTGGTCAATCACAGCATTGATATCTGCTATGTTGACTTCTGCATCACCATTCACATCACCTCTTTCATTACCACTCAAATTATCCGTTTCAACTATATTTGTAAATTGTTTCCAGCCTAGTTTTGTTTCGTATAGAGATTTGGTTCCTACAGGTACGTAAAGCGTCCCCATCATTGTTGTAAGCAAACTGAATACATTATCAGCATCAAATGGATTGTGAATCTTACTATATATCTTGTTCAGGTTTTGGCAGCCAACAAAGGCTTCTTCACCTATTTTGCCTGTTGTAGATGGAAAAACAATTTTAGAGAGTCCAGTATTATAGAAAGCACGACAACCAATATCCTCAACACCCTCTTCAATGTTTGCAACCTTTAAGTTTGTACAATTAGCGAAAGCGTTGTCACCTATTTTTTTTACAGATCCTGCTATTCTTATTTGTTTAATAGCACTCTTGTTATTGAAAGCAGAATTGTTGATAGATGAAACCTGATATATTATATTATTAAAACTAACGTTATTAGAGATTGTTATGGAACTGATATTATTCTCACAGCCAATTGCGGCAGCTTGATAGATACCAACTAATGCTGTCGGTTTGTAATATATTCCATTTACAGAGAATTCTGGATTTATATCTGTTATACTATTATCGTATTCTATAAAAGTACCAAAATTCCATCCTTTATTTCTAAAATTCTCTATTTCTCCTTCTTTTACATAAGCTACACTATTTTCTGGTCTTAAAACATATCCAGACTTGTGTATAATTGTTGGAGCTTCTCCTGAAAAAACTAAATCAGGAAAAACACTACTATAAAAGGAACTTGAATTAATTGTCTCAACAGAAGAAGGAATTGTCATATATTTAACCCTCAAACCACCACCAAAGCAATCTTCATCTAAAAACCTTATTCCTTCTGATAATGTAATTACTTCTAAGTTATAACAACTCCAAAATGCTTGAGCTGAAATAGTTTCAATACTTCCTGGGATTGAAATCGATGTTATATCCGACCATTCAAAACACGCGACTCCTAAACGTTTTACCGAATTTGGTATTATGATTTTTTCTGCAGTACTTCCATAGAAGGCAAATTCTCCTATCTCATCAACAACAAAATTTATGTTATTATAAAGGACGCGCTCTGGTATATTTACTATTCCTGAATAATAGTCACTTTTACCTGGAATTCGTTCTTTATATGTCACTTTAACACTAGGTGTCACTGAAGAAGTGATAGTATAGCAGAACCCATTGACCTCAAAATCATAAGCACTTACCGCTATGGGGAGAAGCATAAATGTTACAAAAATAAGAAATTTTTTCATTTTATATGATGTATTAAGTTATATCAAATCAATAATCGCTGTTAATGCGGCCTTGCTAAAGATAGTGGCATTATTATTTCCTTATAAAACTACCACACCATAGAACACACTACATATAATTACAGCTGCAAATTTAGATATTTTTTTTTGAATTCTCCATATATGTATTGAATTTGTTCTAAGAGCCAGAAATATTCATTTATTAAACTCCCCTCAACTTAGAAAACCTATTATCATAACAATCAATTTAATATCTATATAATTTGAGAAACACCCTTCTCATTCTTACATTAAACCCTTATATGTAAGAGAATTAGACAACATTTTTATTAACAATTTAAACTAACATTTACAAACAAAACAGAGAGAAGACAATGAACAATTTACCAAGAATCGTCATGGCCTTGTTTGGTATATCTGCAGTATTGGATATCGCAGAGAAGATCCACAATTGGGGCCGTGACAAGAAGAACGAGAAAGAAGAAGAGAAGAAACAAGATGAACCGTCACGGGTGTAGCTGCAAAGAAATCAAAAGCAGGAAACGCCATTGACGGTATTGTGATCGTATGCGAAACTATTGCAACGATTCTCAAGAATTCAAAGAAACTGGTGAAGATCCTGGAAAAGCTCCGGGGTCCACCATGATGTTATTAACCATTTAACTAACAACTAGAAATGGAACAGACAACAATCATTCCGCCATCCTACCTCCCAATGGTAGTCGAGACGGAGCAAACAACAACTATCGGGGAGACCATTATCGACGCTGAAATCATTACCGAAGATAACCGCTCCCCATTCATTGAGGCTAACTCCACACCTATCACATTGGAGAGCCTTCAGAACGACTGTGTGATACCTAATTTCGCCAAGGATAACGAGGCGGTAATTTCACACTCACAATTCATTGGGGCAACCTATCAAGCGCTCAGGGACTATTACAGGAATGAGCAGATCGACGAGCCCCAAATCAGAGCAAGTCATATCATCCGAGGTAGAATTCCCGAAGCCATAAATAAGAAGAGCTCGGAACTGCTGCCTCACGAAATGACCCAATACTATGAACGAATGGCTTTTTGCATCAACGTTCCCAGCATCTATCAGGACGTTAACGGCAATAGGCTGCAACTGTCTATCGTGGGAGTCAAATCCTACGGAAGAGACAACCTCAATGGAAAACTCACGGCACAGAA
>ONKF01000033.1 GCA_900318335.1 uncultured Prevotellaceae bacterium | reverse complement strand
CATAATATTATCGTAAGTCGCACCTACCATCAATTCCATGTCAGCTTTCTCAATCTGCTCAAACGTCGGGTCGATAACGAATTCGCCGTCGATGCGTGCTACACGCACCTCGGCAATGGGCTCTTCAAACGGCACATCGCTCACTGCGATGGCAGCCGATGCGGCAAGACCTGCCAGGGCATCGGGGGCGTCAACACCGTCGCTCGAGAACATCAAGATGTGAACGATAGTGTTGGCGTGATAATTAGAGGGGAACAAGGGCCTCAACACGCGATCGACCAGGCGGGCGGTCAGGATCTCGTAGTCGCTGGCACGACCCTCGCGGCGGGTAAAGCCACCAGGGAAGCGGCCATAGGCCGAGAATTCTTGCTCAGCAAGCTTTCCAGTCTGCAGAGTGATCTCACGTCCGTCACTCAGTACGATGGTTTTTGTAGTAGGTGTCATAAAAAATTACTATAATATTGTAAAAAATCGCGCAAAGGTACACATTATTTTCCAATTAGCCACCACTTCCTCCCCTCTTTTGACTCTATCTTCAGCATTTTTAATGAAGATTAATCCACTTGGAAGGAAGCAAAAATGATTATTGACGTTTTTTCCCTTTCTGAACTCGATTTTTGTAAGCCCAATTATTCCCTGAAGTCACTGGGCTTGGCACCGAGGTTGTTCTGCACATATCGGCTGAAGTGGCCAGGCGACGAGAACCCGAACATGTCGGCGATGTCGGTAAATGACAGGCTACGGTCACGCAGGCATCGGCTGATGTCGAGCGAGGTGTAACGCGTAATCCAGTAGTTGGCGGGCAACCCGCTCGCCTTCTTTGAGACTTCCGATAGATACTTGGATGTAACACACAGTTTGTCAGCATAATAGCCGATGTCGCGATACTGGCGGTAATCGCCATTCTCCAACAACTCGATAAACTGGTTCATCAACTGGTAATGTTGCGTGGAGATGCGGTCAAAACCGTATAGCTCGGCATGGAAATCATAGAAGTCGAGAATCATCGTCTGGATGGCGCTGATGAGCACCTCGCGGTAGAAGTGGTGCTGCGGCTGCGCCAACCGCTGGCAGATGTTCTCGAAATTGGCAGCGCAACGCCCCTGCATCTCGGGCGTGAGCCGCATGATGGGGTTTTCAAACAGTGCCAGATGTCCCTTCATGCCATAATTGCTCTGGGGCGTGGAAACCTCTATGAATTCCTGGGTCACATAAATGACGCTGACGCGAAAGTCCTCACTCTCATTGATATCCCGCACCAGGTCGCCACGCCGGGGAACAATCAAGCAGTCGCCGGCCTCAAGGTGGAATCGCTTGCCATGACGGGCGAAAGTGCAATGCCCCTTATAACAATAGGCGTGGCACAAGTAGCCCGCAAACTGGCTGTCGCTGATTCGCTTCAGCGTGTCATCAATGATGATGTGTTGCATCGTTTCCATACATGTTGCTCTTAATTTTGACGTGTAAAGGTAGTAAAAAAACCGGAACGGACAATTCTGTTTTCCACAGTATTGTTCATTCCGGCCCCTTTGTTGCCTATTCTGTAGTCTAATAGTTCAAGGCTTGGCTATTGTCCAGGAAGATTTACAGGCTGAGCGGTTCCTGGCCATCGCGTGGCACATCGGCCACTCAACCCGCCATAACAGCTGCTTGTTATCTGAAGAGCTTGAATTCTCCCGTTCTTATCGAGGCGATGACACCACCATCGACGAGCAAGTCAGTGCCGGTGATGAATCCGGCATGTTCACCCAGCAGGAAAGCGGCAACCTCGGCAATCTCGTCGCTCGTGCCAGTGCGCTGGGCGGCCGAGGCGTCAATCATGGCCTGATAGCCCTCGCCAGCGGCCCGGAATTCGTCATAAGCCAGCGGCGTAACGATAACGCCCGGCGAGATGGTGTTGATGCGTGCTCGACGGGCACGCCAGGTCGTGGCGGCGGCTCGTTGAGCCTGCAGATGGTTCATGCGCTTGGCGATCATGTAGGCAAGTCCTGAGTCTTTCAAGGCCACTTCCTGAATGAAGGGCACATCACGCAGCCCCTCGGTCGGGGTATTGACCAGCTGCAGCTCAATGTCGTTGGGGATGGGATACATGTAGGCTGCCTGGCTCGATATGATGAGTCCGGCACCGCCCGCTGCCATCACTTGCCCGAAGGCATCGACAGCATAGCCCGTGCCCACCATGTCAAGGTTGACGATGTGCTCGGGGCTGGCCTGGTTAGGCGATGCGCCTGCCGTGTCGATAAAGTACAACACGGGACCGAGTTCGGCAGCCCGCTTGGCAAAAGCCTCAACACTACCCTTCTCCAACGCATTAACCACTTGGGTTTCAACGTCATATCCACAGCGGCTAAAGTCCTCGCTGACGCGTTCCAGAGCCTTCTCGCTGATGTCACCCAACAGGATCTTTTTTCCGGCACCGATGCGGCGCACGATTGCAGTTCCCATGCTTCCTGCCCCCAACAGGGCCACCACTTCTTTCTTATCGTTTCTATCAAAGATCATATTCTGTCCTCCTGAGTTCTTTTTTGCTATGATTGTTGTTATTAGGCGTTCTTGATAAACTTGGCCGGGTTGCTGCCCACGATGGTGTTAGGGGCCACGTCCTTGGTCACCACGGATCCGGCGGCGACAACTGCGTTCTCCCCCACCGTGACACCGGGCAGGATGGTCGCTCCAGCGCCAATCCACGCGTTGCGGCAGATGTGCACGGGCTTGCAGATGAGCAGGGCGTGGTCTTGCAGGTCATGGTTGTTGGAGATGAGCTGAGCATTGGCTGCGATCAGCACATCGTCATCGATGGTGATGCCTCCGCGCGACATCATCAGGCAGCCGCCCATAATCATCACATTGCGACCGATGGTTACCTGGTTGGCACACACAAGGTTCAGTGGCGGCAGCACGCGGCTCCCCTCGCCTATCTTCCCCTTGAAGAGTTCCTTCACCAGATTGTCATATTCCTCGGTATAAGGCATGGTGTGGTTGATATCAAACACCAGCTTCACGTCACGCATCCCCTGTTGCATCTCTTCGGGGGTCGTCTTTCTCGGGTCAACTACAAATCCTTCCATATCAATCAATTACATTATTTGTTGTTATACCATGTCAGCGATTCTATTAGCCTCGCGGTCGGCACGCTGAGCCTCAGCGCCATGGATAGGAGTGCCGTCAAGCACGATCGCAGTGGGGCAAAGTTTCTTGATGAAACGCACCGACGAACCCATGCCACTGCCCTCGTTGGTACAGAAGGGGATGATGCGTTTGCCCGTGAAGTCATACGACTCCAGGAACGTGTAGCACACCATCGGCATCGTGCCCCACCAGTTGGGATAGCCCAGGATGATGGTATCATACTCGTCGATGCTCTCCAGCGGGTCTTTGACCTCGGGGCGGGCCTGATCATGCAGTTCCTGTTTGGCCTCCTCGATGCAGGTCATGTAGGATTTCGAGTACTCGTAGGTAGTGTCGATGCGGAACATGTCGGCATCGGGCAACAGCGCCTTGATCTTGGCGGCAACGACCTCTGTGTTACCGAGTTTCAAGTCCTTGATGCTGCCGTTCACGTAGTTCTCCCCGCGACGGGAGTAATAAGCAATTAAAGTCTTTGCCATAATATATTTCATTAATAGTCTGAATGGAGAACCACAAGGGCTATCCCCTTTTTCGTGCAACTCCAGGATGCACAGAAGCCTTCAACGCCATGCGGCCATTCATTCTGAAATCCATAATTGTTATTCTTCAAAAAAAATTTGATGATGCAAAATTACAACCATCTCAACTCCCCGTTTTTACATTTTTTTCGGTGCATTTTATCAATTTAGCAGAATCACACTCCCACCACCCCACCCACAAAGCTCGGACGTTTCTGTACGAGCCCTGATGCGGTCCCTTGTTTGAGGTCATATGAAACAAATGGGCTTTGGCTCTTCTATTGAACTTTAATCGATAAGCTGATAGTGCACAGTCCCTGCATTATCGGCCATGACGGTCATTTGATGCGTTTCGTTTCCAATACTAAGTATCGCATGAAAGCGATTGCCCATTTCATGGACCATACTGATGTCAGTTACATTAATTCCCTCTTTTGCTAATGCTTTACAGACGATATCCTTCAACAAGTCTATCGTGACAATTGAGTTGGGACCATGTTTTCGCATGACATACATCAGCATTAGGGACTTAGCCGTATCGTATTTCTTATACAGCCTGAACGCTATCCAAATGAGCAGTAAAGCACCTATTAAAACGATGCAAATTATAAGAAAGAGATTATCATTCATTGGTCTGACAGATATAAGGGTTCTTGAATATTTAGTGCAAATATACAATTATTAATGCTTTATTGCAAAGAAAAAGACCTATAATCAACAATAAAGACTTACCGAAAGCATATCTTATCACAACAGGGATTGGGACGGGATGAACTGCGTTTCTGCATTAGCCATGAATTTATTCTTTTTTCGTGGACAGGGTGAGGGATTTTTTGAGTAAATTTGCGGGATAAATGGGACGTGGATTTTTGATAGCGGCGCCGAATAGTGGCTCGGGCAAGACGACGGTTGCCCGGGGGCTGATGGCGTTGTTTGCTCGCAAGGGGTATTGTGTTCAGCCGTTTAAGTGCGGGCCAGACTATATCGACACCAAGTTTCATGCTGCGGTGTGCGGGCGGCCGAGCATCAATCTGGATACGTTTATGGCAACGCCAGAGCATGTGCTGGAATTGTTTGACAGCTATGGCAAGGATGCCGACGTTTGCGTTGTCGAGGGCATGATGGGCCTGTTTGACGGCTATGACCGCGACAGGGGGTCGTCGGCCGAGGTGGCCCGCGTACTGGACTTGCCTGTTGTGCTCGTGGTGGATGCTAAGTCAGCAGCCTACTCGATGGCGGCGCTCATCCAGGGCTTTGTCAATTTCCGCAAGGACGTGCGCATCAGCGGCGTGATATTCAACCGTGTGGGTTCTGCCAGGCATTTTGCGATGCTGCAGCAAGTGTGTGACGACTTGGGTGTGGAATGCTATGGCTATCTGCCCAAGAAGGCAGAACTCGAGCAAGGCTCCCGCTACCTGGGGCTGGACTTCAGCGAGAAACCCGAAAGCGAACTCCTGGTAGAGCTGCTGGAAAAGAACATCCGGTGGCAACGGCTGTTAGAACTGACGAACGGAGCGGCAGCAGCAACCACGTTGCCTTGCAAGAATGAGGAACTCGTCGGGCACACCCTGATTGCCCGCAACGATGAATCTTTTTCCTTTATCTACCAGGAGAATATCGACCGATTGGAGAATGTGACCTTCTTTGATCCCGAATGTGACGTGCCATGCCTTGACGATGTGGCGCTGCTCTATCTGCCTGGCGGATATCCCGAGAAACATCTCGACGCATTGGTAAAAGCCGAGGCGACAAGGCGTGCCGTTAAGGAATATGCCGAGCGTGGCGGACGCATCATCGCCGAGTGCGGCGGCATGATGTACCTGTGTGAGAAAATCGTCACCGATGAGGGCGAATTCCCCATGTGCGGTGTGCTTCCTTACAGCGTCACGGCCCGCAAGGCCGACCGCAAGCTGTCGCTGGGCTATCGGAGTTTCACGCTTGATGGCCAGGAGTACCGGGGGCATGAGTTCCACTACACCCAATTCTTGGGTGAGGTACCGCCATCAGTCACTCAGGTCTTCAATGCCAAGGGCGAACCGGTGCCAACACCCGTCATCCGATACAACAACGTATTGGCAAGCTACACACACCTTTATTTAGTTAATAGAGAATAGTTAATAGTTGGCATCCGCCTTCTGATAGATGAAAAACTAATCATGAAACAGATATATACCAAGACCGGGGATGAGGGCATGACCAGCCTGCGCGACGGGGTGAGGGTCCCCAAGGATGACCCGCGCATCGAGGCTAACGGGCTGATAGATCAGCTCAATGCCCATTTGGGTATCGTGCGGTCTATGCTCGGCGATGACGAGGGGAATGCCCGGCTCATTCTCGCTGTGCAGCGCGAATTGATGGTGGTGATGAGTCATATTGCCACACCTGAGGGGTGTGTCAATCCCCGTGAACTCCATGCCGGTGAGATTACCGCAGAGTTGGAGCAGGCCATTGACCGTGCTGACTATCAGGGTGGTTTTGTTGTGCCTGGTGGCGGTTCACAGTTGTCCGCGTTTGTCCATTTAGTCCGCACTCACGCGCGCATGGTGGAACGCCGCCTGTGGTCGCTGAATCGGAAACACCCCGTTAACGACAATGTGCTGGTGATGATGAACCGCCTGTCCGATTATCTGTTTGTCTTAGCCAACGAGAAAGAATGAACACCCATCAACGATTGCATCCAGTGATGTTTGCCGGGACGGGCAGCGACGTGGGCAAGAGCGTCGTTGCGGCTGCTTTCTGCCGAATTTTCAAGCAGGACGGCTACAGTCCCGCCCCGTTCAAGGCCCAAAATATGGCATTGAACTCCTTTGCCACGCCCGAAGGCTATGAAATCGGCCGTGCCCAGGCCGTTCAAGCCGAGGCAGCAGGCATTCCTTGCCACACCGACATGAACCCGCTGTTGTTGAAACCCCAGTCGGACCACACCTCTCAAGTCATCCTGCACGGCAAGCCCATCGGCAACAAGAATGCCTATGATTACTGGCGTCGTGGCACATCGGACATCGACTACCGCCGTGAGGTGTGTGATGCCTTTGACCGTCTGGCTTCCCGTTTCAATCCCATCGTGATGGAGGGAGCGGGCAGCATATCTGAGATTAACCTCAAGGACACTGATCTGGTGAACCTGCCCATGGCACGCCATGCCCATGCTGATGTCATTCTCGTGGGTGACATCGACCGGGGCGGTGTGTTTGCCTCGGTCTATGGCAGCATTGCCTTGCAATCGCCCGAAGACCGCAATCTCATCAAGGGAATTATCATCAACAAGTTCAGGGGCGACATGCGCCTGTTTGACGAGGGACGCAAGATGCTGGAGGACATCTGCGGCATTCCAGTGCTGGGCGTAATTCCCTACTACAAGGACATTTATATCGAGGAGGAGGACAGCGTGGCATTGGCCCAAAAGTCGATGCAGGCCGAGCGTGGCAAGGTCAACGTGGCCGTCATCATGTTACGGCACTTGTCCAATTACACTGACTTTGACGCCCTGGAGCGTGACCCCCGTGTCCACCTTTTCTACACCAACAATACCGAGGATATCAAAAAGGCCGACATTATCATCCTGCCCGGCACAAAGTCCACCTTGCACGACCTGTACGAATTGCGCCGCAACGGTTGCGCCCAAGCTATTGTGCGGGCCCGTCGCGAGGGTGCCACGGTAATGGGCATCTGCGGTGGCTACCAGATGATGGGCATGGAAGTGCTGGACCCCGACCACGTGGAGGGTGATATCGAACGGTTGCCGGGCCTGGGCCTGTTGCCCATGACCACCACAATGAACGGCGACAAGCAGACCCGCCAAGTCACCTGCCAATATGGGCAAGGCTACGAGATTCACCAGGGCGAGACCCACCCCGTGGACAATGCCAACCCATCCCCCCTGCTACACCTCGATGATGGGCGCGAAGACGGCTATCTCGTTGACGGTAAGTGCATGGGCACCTACGTCCATGGCATCCTCGACAATGCCCCGTTTGTCGATTTCCTGCTGGAACCGTTTAGGAGCAAAATCAACGAGGGGGACAAGCCGTTTGACTATGCGGCTTTCAAAGAAGAGCAATACGACAAGTTGGCTGCCCACGTGCGCCAATACGTCGATATGAACCTAATCTATAAAATCCTGACTGACCATGATTGAAGGGCACGGCGACGATTTATACCGCTACGACAACATCAAGATGAACTTCAGTTCCAACATTTACAACGGGACTGACCTGAGTGCGCTGGATGCCTACCTGTGTACCCGTATGGCCGCCATCCGCTCCTATCCCGAACCTTCGGCTGCTTCGCTCGAGAGGATGATTGCCAGCGAGTGTGGCATCAGCCCCGACGAGGTGCTGGTGACGAGTGGTGCGGTGGATGCCATTTACCTGATTGCCCAGGCCTATCGCCACGAGGGCACATGCCACATCATGCAACCCACGTTCAGGGAATATGAGGACGCTTGCCGTGTGTTTGGTTATCAGGAACGCGAGGACAGCACCCTGTGCTGGCTGTGCAACCCGAACAATCCCACGGGCGACGTGATGGCAACGGAGGAGGTGATTGCCCTTGCCGAGCGCCATCGCCTGCTCATCGTTGACCAGTCCTACGAGGACTATACGATGGCACCCTTGCTGCGACCCGCCGATGTGGTAGGCCGTGATGACATCATCCTATTGCACTCAATGACCAAACGCTATGCGGTGCCGGGGCTGCGATTGGGCTACGTCACGGCATCGGCACAGGTGATCAGCCGCCTGCGTGAACAGTACCGTCCATGGGCCATCAATGCCCTGTCGCTTGAAGCTGGCAAATGGCTTGTACAACGAGGCGAAACCGCCATTCCCGACCTGACCTCCTATCTGGCCGAGACCCAGCGCCTGCGCGCTATGCTGAACGATATTGAAGGCATCGAGGCACAACCGACTCAGACCAATTTCTTCCTGTGCACCATCCGTCAGGCCACTGCTGCCGAGCTGAAGGAATACCTGGCACGGGAGCACGGAATCCTCATCCGCGACGCCTCCAATTTCACGGGCCTCACTCCACACCACTTCCGCATCGCCACCCAATCGCCCGCCGAAAACGATGCCCTCGTCACGACTATAAAACAATTTCAAAAGACACGATAAAACAACAATAAATACAACAAATACAATTATAGGAGTTTTCTTGATCATATTGTTTTTATTGTACTTATTGTTTTCTTTTTTAAAACTGATGAACGAGATATTGATAATCATATTGCCGTTGCTGCTGGGATGGTTGCTGGATTTCTTTTTGGGTGACCCGTCAGGGTTGCCGCATCCCGTCGTGTGGTTCGGCAAGATGATTTCATGGGGCGAGCACCGCCTCAACCATGGTGCACACCGCATGGCCAAGGGTGCCGTGATGGCGGTATGTTACATCTTGTTGGTGTTCTTTGTCGTGTGGGGGCTCAAGCGGCTGATACCCAACATGATTTTGTGGCTGATTTTAGACACCATCATCATTTTCTACTGCTTGGCAGGAACGACACTCATCCGCGAGGTGAGAGAGGTGTTCCTCGCACTGGACCGCTCGCTGGACGAGGGACGCCAGCAGGTGGCACGCATTGTGGGGCGCGACACCTCACAACTCACTGCCCAGGAAGTGCGCACCGCTGCCCTGGAGACCCTTGCCGAAAACCTGAGCGACGGCGTGATTGCCCCACTGTTCTGGCTGGCCTTGCTGGGCACTCCCGGTATGCTGGCCTACAAGATGGTCAACACCCTTGACTCGATGATCGGTTACCGCACTGAGCGTTACAAGGACTTCGGCTGTTGGGCTGCCCACATCGACGACGTGGCCAATTATATTCCCGCCCGACTGACCGCCCTGCTGATGGTCATCGCATCGGGCAAATTATCTCTCCTGAAATTCGTGTGGAAAAACGGCCGCCGCCACGCCAGCCCCAACAGTGGCTATCCCGAAGCCGCCCTCGCTGGCGCGCTTAACTGCCGCTTCGGCGGTCCCCACTACTACTTTGGCGAACTTTTCGACAAGCCCTACATCGGTGAGAACGACCGCAATCTCACCACCCAGGACATGCACACCGCCACCCGCATCAACCGCCTCTCCGAGGTCCTGATGCTTGCCTTGACATTGTTGGCAATCTATCTGCGATAGCAATAAATTAACTACGAATTTCGCTAATTTTACTAATTGAATTCATTGCGTCAATTTAGTATAATTCGTGAAATTCGTAGTTTGAAAATTTGCTATTGTAGTGCCGATTTCTCTTAGAAGTATTTGGTGATGTAAGCGGTGTCGAAGTTGTTCATCTCGTTGATCATCCTCACGGCCGAATCGATGATGGGATAAGCGCACAGGGCACCGGTCCCCTCGCCCAGACGAAGGCCAAGATTGAGGATGGGCTTGGCATGGACGATGTCGAGCATGCGGCGGTGTCCGCTCTCGTCACCGCAATGGGTGAAAATCATGTAATCCTGGGCAGCGGGATAGAGTTGAATGGCGGCGATGGCACAAGCGGTCATAATAAAGCCGTCAACCAGTACGACAAGGTGTTTCTCGGCCCCTCTCAGCATCGCTCCAATGGCCGTAACCATTTCAAATCCACCGAAATAGCGGATGGCATTCTCGGTCGTGTCCTCCATCGTCTCACGGTAATGCTTCAAGGCTTGGGCGAGGATTTCGCGCTTGTGCCGGATGCCGGGATGGTCAAGCCCCGCTCCCGCACCGATACACTCATCCAAGGGAATGTTGCCGAACAGGCTCATCCATATGCTCGATGGCGAGGTGTTGGCAATGCCCATTTCGCCGACGCACAGCACCTGGCACCCCTCGCCAACGCAGTCATCCACCAGGTCACACCCGACTTGAATGGCGCGGTCAAACTCCTCCTCGCTCATGGCGGGCTCGTGCAAGACATTGCGGGTACCGGGGGCAATCTTGCGGTCGATGATGCCATCGACATGACTCAGGTCATAATCCACGCCCGTATCCACGATGCGCAACTTGAAGCCATGTTGGCGGCAGAACATATTCACGCCGCCACCACCACGGGTGAAATTGATCATCTGCTGCCAAGTGACCTCACGAGGCGACACGCTCACGCCCTCGCGCTCAATGCCATGGTCACCACCCAGCAGCAGGTGGCAGGGATGGTTGAGGCTGGGTGTCAAGGTCTGCTGGATGAGGCAAATCTGCAAAGCCAATTCCTCAAGGCGGCCCAGTGAGCCTTTAGGTTTGTTCAAGTGGTCGATTTTCTGCTGGATGGCATCAGCCATCGACTTGTCGGTATGTTGTATTTTGAATTGTTTCATTCTTAGTTTTTAGTCCTTAGTCCTTAGTTTTCAGAAAGCGGATGCCAACTATTAACTATTCTCTATTAACTATTAACTTTTAACCCTTACCGGGATTCCCGATACCATGAGGATGACCTCGTCGGCACGGCTTGCAATGTACTGGTTCATCCAGCCTTGAAGGTCGGTAAACCGCCGTTGCACGGCATCCACGCTCACGCCACCACTCCCGATCTCGTTGGTCACGAAAATTAAGGTCGCATCCTGGGCTGTGAAACGGTCAAACTCCGCTTGGGCAACCTCTAAAACCTGCTGTGTGTCTTGATTCTGATTCTCGAAGAAGAAATTGGTCAGCCACAGCGTCACGCAGTCAATCACCGCCACGCGCCCCGTCAAGTCATGCCGACTCAGGTATTTCTCCTCCTCGATATTGGTCCACTGCGGGCCGCGGCGTTCCTGGTGACGGCGCACCCGCTCACGGAACTCCTCGTCCCACACACGGGCAGTCGCCACATACACTGGGTTGTCGGCAAGGCTCAATGCCAACTGCTCGGCATACTTGCTCTTGCCCGACCGCTGTCCGCCAGTGATTAATATTATTTTACTCATAAGAGTTATAAGTTTTAAGTTCTAAGTTGCAAGAACGCGGATGCCGATCCCTAATTCCTAATTACAATAAACTCCCCGTAATCGGCCAGATTGTCCCATGCGTTGTCCCACGAATACAATCCGCCGTAAAGTCCCGCGCTGATAAGCACCCCCGCATGGGCAAAAATGGCCACCCGCTGGTAGGGCTTGCCCTTGAGTTCGTCAAGGAAAGCCGCCACACGCTGGTACTGTTGCAGGAAACTCTCACCGCCTGTCGTGGGCTGGTGGATATAATCATCATACCACTCCTGCAAGTGCGGGTCCTTGATTTTGTCATACAGCTGCATTTCCCACTCGCCCATGTTCATCTCCTTCAGGCGGTCATCGGTCTCGGCATCGGGGTAACCGCAATAGGCCGCCAGTTTACGGGCGCGTGTCAGTGGCGACGAGAACACCTTGTCAAATGGCAGAAACGGCTCCAGCGACTGGCGCGTCACCTCGGCCTCTTTCTCAAAGGTATTACGCACGGGCACATCGGTCCACCCGTAGCAAGTCCCCTTGGGCACATCAACACTGGTGTGTCTTATTAAGATGATATCCATAAAAGTTCAACTATTAATGAATTGAATAATAGCCGTCAGATAAACCGCCAGTTCAACCAGCAAGCACACGGCACCGCAGCAGTCGCCCGTGTAACCCTTAATCTTGCGCAGCATGAGCAAGTACAGGAAATACATCACCACAGCAGGTATAGCGATAACGAAATACCAACTGATGCCCGTCAGCCAGATCATCAAGGCCATCGGTAATAAACCCTGGACAGTCAGGCTCAATCCGGCAGCCAGGCTGGGCTTGCGGTAAACGGTCTTGTTCTTTGCTTCTTCCTCACGCCGGGCATAGGGGAGCATATTGATCAGTTGGCTGGCGACCATCTTGGAAAACGGGTCAGCGGCAAAGACAGTGAGCGCGGCAATTATCGGGGTCATGCTATAAAGTGCAGCTCCCAATAACGACAGGTAGAGGATGAGACCCAGCACACCATAGGTGCCGATGTGGGAGTCCTTCATGATAGCGAGGATGCGGTCACGGCCACCACCGCCGCCAAAACCATCAAGGAAATCGGCCAGGCCGTCCTCATGCAATGCTCCCGTAATGAGCAACCTCACTATAATAGCGGCAATCACAGCCACGGGCCATGGCAATACCAGGCTGACAAGATACAGCGTTGCAGCCATTGCTCCACCCGTGAGCCAGCCGGTCAATGGCCAGAACTCAACAACCGCCTTATAACACGCTTGTGGCGGCTGATAGACACGCCAAAACGGCAGCCTGGTGAAGAAAATCAGCGCAGCCCACAGGACTTGATACCACTTGTTTTTCTCAGTTGTCTCTTCCATACCTGCAAAGGTACAAAATATTCAGTGTTTACGGCCATCCGTTCCCTAAAAAAGTAGTACCTTTGTACCATAAATCAGATGAACAAAGGAATGAAGAAATTATTTGGAATATTTGCAGTTTTAGTGCTGCTTTGCGCCTGCTCAGCACAGGGCGATAAGCAGTCACAGTCGGGCACCGATTCGATGGAAGAAGTGACCGTGAAGTATGCCACTGGATTCAGCGTTCGCGACTCGGCCGGCATCCGGCTGGTTGACGTGGGTAAAAAAGACCATTTTGCTCTTGTGCACGATGCCGATGCGGCAGTTCCCGAGGGTTACGTCAAGGTCAAGGTACCCATCGAACGTACCATCTGCATGACCTCGCTGCAACTGTCCAATTTCACCATCCTTGACGCACACGACGTGGTTAAGGGCATCACCGGCACCAAGAACCTCTTTAACGAAGACATCAAAGCCCGTGTCAAGGACGGGCGAATTGTCAAAATCGGCATGGAGGGTGAATTTGACCCCGAAGTGGTCATGGCAGCCAACCCTGACGTCATCTTCATTTCGCCGTCCAAGCGTGGCGGTTATGATGCCATCAAGGAAATCGGCATCACACTCGTGCCCCACCTCGGATATAAGGAACTTGACCCGCTGGGACAGGCCGAATGGATAAAATTTATCGGCATGTTCATCGGCAAGGAAAAAGAAGCCGCCGAGATTTTCGCTGGCATCGAGAGCCGCTACAATGAACTGAAAGAGAAGGCCGCCAAGGTGGAGCAGCGTCCCACCGTCACCAGCGGCGAGATGCACTACGGCAACTGGCATGCCGTGGGTGGCAAGAACTATTTGGCCCAAATCTTCCGTGACGCGGGAGCCGACTATGTCATCAACGATGACGAGACCTCGGGTGAGGACCTTGAATTTGAGAAGATGTATGCCCTATCGGCCAACGCCGACTACTGGCGCATCCTGAACAGTTACCAGGGCGAATTCTCCTACGAGGCCCTGAAGGCCAGTGAGCCGCGAAACGAAATGTTCAAGGCTTTCAAGGAGAAAAAGGTCATCTACTGCAACATGAAGCAGACGCCCTATTACGAAATCGCTCCCGTCAAACCCGACGTCTTGCTCAAGGACTTTGTCGCCATCTTCCATCCCGAACTGGTCGAGAAAGACTACCAGCCCACGTTCTATCGCCTGCTCGACAAATAATAATCATAAAACTAAACAAACAACAATAAATACAACAAGTACAATGATATAAAACGATAATCAATTATTGTGTTTATTGTACTTATTGTTTTCCTCTTGACTATATGAGACGCACGTTGCCCTTGATGTTAGCCCTTGTGGTGGCAATCCTCGTGATGGTGATTGTCAACCTGTTCATCGGTTCGGTAAAGATACCGGTGGGCGACATCTGCCGTATTCTTGTCGGCCAGGGCAGCGAGTCCGAGATCTGGACCAATATCATCCTCAGTTCCCGACTGCCACAGGTGCTCACCGCCATTGTGGCGGGAGCTGGCCTTGCCGTGAGCGGCCTGATGATGCAGACCATCTTCCACAACCCGCTGGCGGGACCGTCCATCCTGGGTATCTCCAACGGCGCCAGCCTGGGTGTGGCATTTGTCGTGCTGCTGTCGGGACAGTTGGGCGGCGTGGCATTGAGTTCGTTGGGTTATCTGGGGGACGCGGCTGTTTCAGTTGCTGCTATCGTCGGTGCCATTGCCGTGATGATGCTGATTGTGTGGATTTCGGGCAAAGTCAAGGGCAATGTTACCCTGCTGATTATCGGCGTGATGATCGGTTACCTCGCCACCGCCATCATCGGTGTCTTGAAATTCCTCAGCCCCGAGGAAGATGTCAAGGCTTTTGTGGTTTGGGGACTTGGCTCCTTCTCCCGCGTGTCAGGAGACCAGATGATACTTTTTGTCGTGCTCATGTGCATCCTGCTGCCCTTGAGTTTCCTGTTGGTGAAGCCTTTGAACGCCATGTTGCTGGGCGACCGTTATGCCGCCAACCTGGGTGTCAACGTCAAGCGCGCCCGCACTTGGATCATCGTTTGCTCGGGCACGTTGGTCGCTATCGTCACCGCCTATTGCGGTCCCATCATGTTCATCGGTATGGCCGTGCCCCATCTGGCCCGTGGTATCTTCCGCACCAGCGATCACTGGAAGTTGATGCCCGCCACCGCCCTGTGTGGCGCATTGCTGGCCCTCATCTGTAACCTGATTGCCCGCGCTCCCGGCTTCGAGGGTGCCATGCCCGTCAACAGCGTCACCGCCCTCATCGGCGCCCCCATCATCATCTACGTACTCTACCGCCGCCGCAAAACCTCCTACGAGTAATTTTTTCAAACAACACGAACAACTATTTTTTTTCACAACATCATCAACAATTATGTTGTGGTTAGTTGTTTTTTTTTGTTATTGTTGTTTGTAAATCGTGCCAGTGTCGGTGATGAGGAGGAGGGTGAGATGGCCGTTGGGGAGCAGTGGAGTGCAGTACTGGGCGCAGTGCTTGATGACGACGTTAGCGAATTCTTGAAGTTTCTCCTGGGGGATTCTGTCCCACAACTCGCGGGCGAGGGTGAGGTCACTGATATCAATATCAATGCCCGCCTCGAGAAGCATCCCCATGACGAAATCCCGGTCCATCGTGGTGTGACGGCTGTGGGTGTCGAGGTTGCCCGCAGCAAGTTTCACTGCCTTGCCCAGCATCACACCCATAGTGACATTCTTGATGTCAATTTCGTTGGCGATGGCCAAGGTCTCGCCGATGTAATTGCCATATTCCACAAAGGCCTGTTGCGGCAGGTCGGGGTAAAGCCCTTTTACAAAGCGCTCACTCTTGCCGCCGCTGTTGATGACCACGCGGTCGCTTCCCGAAGCCTTTGCCACCTGCATACACTTGCGAATGCTCGCAACAAACGCCTCCTCGCTGAAAGGTTTGACAATGCCCGATACCCCGATGATGCTGATGCCGCCCTCGATGCCCAGACGGGGATTGAACGTGCGACGGGCAATCTCGGCACCTTGGGGCACGCTGATGGTGATGCTGACATTCTGCTTGATGTTGTCGCGCATCATCTGACGAGGCGCCTTATTGATGGCTGGCTCGCCTGGCGGAAAGTCGAAGCCCGGCAAGGTGAACCGCCCGACGCCCTCGCCGCCATGGATTTCAAAAGAATCGCTGGATTGGACATGAGCGCGGATTTCAATGCCGTTGGTCACATCGGGATCATCGCCTGCCTGCTTGAACACGGCAGCATAGCCGTTACCGTAAGTCACTTCGACATCAATCGTCTCGCCATCGGGAAGGATAACAGGAACAGTTGTGGGCTCTTCACCCGTCAGTAATCGTTGTGTTGCTGCGATAGCGGCAGCAGTTGCACAAGTGCCTGTGGTCAGACCACTGTGCAAAGGATAAAACTCGGGCAATAGTTTCTCGACCATTCGGCGCAGCCCATGAGGGCCATTGACGTGCTTCACGGTCACGCCATCGGCTGTTGGATAGTCTGGCCGCTTGACAACAAAGACTTTGACTCCCGCTTGCCGGGCAGCATGAACTTTCTCGTCAAAACCGCCACTCACACCGCTCTCCTTAGTGACTATGGCCTGGGGATGCAATCGCTCAATCAGCGATGCCGTGTCGTCTTTCTCGTAGTAAACGAGGTGGTCGGCTGGAAAGCCAGCAGCCTGTGCCCTACCCTGCGATTCGTCACGGTTCAGGATGCGGAACCAGCATTCACAGTCTTGCCAGTAATCTCGCAGTTTTGCAATGGTATTGACACCGGTGAGAGCCAACAGGCGTTGAATGCCGTTTGCTTTTAATTGGGCAATGGCATCATCATAATCCATACACCAAACCAAGTCCTCGTCATGGGGCGGATAGATGCGGTCGTAGCGAACGACGGGCACTCCGACGTGTCCTGCAAGGGAAATGATATTGCGGTGCAGATTGACGGCAAACGGATGGGCGGCATCAACTATCAGGCGGATGCCGTGCTCATGGCAGAAAGTGACCATCTCGGGCACCTCCATTGAGCCGCACACGTGGACACCGTGGACAAAATGTATTTCCTGAGTATTGCTGCGGGTGGAATAGTAATAAGTGGCACCCGATTCCTCGAGCACCTTAGCCGCCACGCGGCCTTCAGTCGTTCCACCAAATACCAGGATCATGCGTCGCCCTTTCTAAACAGGTGTGTGAAATGCTTGTTGTATAATTCTGACAAGCCCTTGCGGTTGTCGATGGCCTCGCCCACGACGAGCATTGTCGTGAGGGTGAGGTTATTGTCATGGACAATCTTGGCGAGGTCTTTCAACACGCCGCGATAGATGCGCTGGTCGGGCCAGGTGAGGTGGTAACAAGCCGCAACGGGTGTGTCCTCGGGATATTCCATGAGCAATTCCCGCTGCACATCGTCCACGATGGCGGCACTCAGGAAAATGCACATCGTGCTCTGACTGCGGGCCAGCAGATGCAGCTGCTCCTTCTCGGGCATGGGAGTACGGCCCTCGCCACGGGTCAGGATGATGGTCTGCGTGCGCTCGGGGATGGTGAACTGGCTCCTCAATTCGGCCGCTGCGGCCAGGAACGAGGAAATGCCTGGCGTGATGTGGTAACGCATTCCGTGCTTGTCAAAGAATGCCATCTGCTCCTGTATTGCCCCAAAAATGCAAGGGTCACCCGTGTGCAAACGAACAATAAAACGGCCCTTGTCATAGAATTCTTTCATCAACACGCATTGCTCTTCCAAATCCATACCCGCCGAACTGCGGACAATGGCACCAGGCTTGGCACACAATGTCAATTCACGCGGCACCAGGGAACCGGCATACAGAATCAAGTCGGCCCGTTCCAGCATCTTGCGTCCGCGCACCGATACCAAGTCGGGGTCACCTGGACCTGCACCCACAATCTCGATATGCCCCTGCTGATCACGCAGGTGTTTTTTGTCAATAGCCAACGCTACCGTGAAACTCTTGCCTTTGATTTTGGGAACAATCAGTTCACCGTGGTTGGAGCCTAATATGGCTGCGGCCTCACACACACTGGGAGTGCCCACGTGCTTGGCCACCGTGTCGCTCGGGTTGGGAACCTCAACGGCAGCCAGCTGCTCAGCCGTAAAAAACTCGACCTCTTCGTTATAGCCTTCTTTCAACAGCTGCACAAACGGTTCGTCGGCTTTGACGTCAATCGTGCAGTAACGGCAGGCACAAGGCAGAATGCCCCACTTGGCCAGCGCCTCGTCCATTTTGTCATAGATGAACTTGTAATCGTCGGGGTGATGAGCCAAGCCGAAACCGATGGTGCCGACCATGGGCACATAGTGCAAGGACAACATGCCCTCGGGCGCGTAACGCAGGTAAGGCGTCACCATGATGAGGAGTTTGTATTTCTTCGGGTCGGCCTCGCTGAGGTCGTTGATGATGGTGACGTGACTGGGAAGGGTCTTTTCCAGATAATCGGTGCCCTCGTCACGCACCTCGATGAACAAAGCCGTGGGTTTGCGGTTGACAAAGGCAAAGATGCAGGCATTCATGTCATCCTCGCTGGCAATAGGCCAGTTGAAACGTTCTTCCAACGTGTCGAGCGCCCACAGCCCCGCATTATCGCTCTGGGTGGTAATAACAGGGTCGGCTCCCAATGCCGATGCCACGCGGCGGGTCAAGTCGTTGGCACCGCCCACATGGCCAGAAAGAACCGAAATCACATGGTTGCCCATACTGTCAACGCAGATGACCGCGGGGTCGGTGTGCTTGTCTTCAATCAGGGATGCAATCGTGCGGACACAAATGCCCATCGCGCCAATAAAGACAAAAGCATCAAATTCTTTCCATCGCTTGGCGACCTCGGCTCGTTTGATGACCTTGGCTTGGAATTCTTGCTGGAGCGTTACGGCCATATCACGGCCTTCCTCGCTCACGGGAATGACGGCTATCTTCTGCATTTCAGTTGCCACTTTTTTAAACTACGAATTTCGCCAATTACACAAAAAATGTTTTTAGTCGTGTTCGTGTAATTCGTAGTTTTTGTTTTTGCATTTCAGTATCTCTATCGGGTTATTGTCATTCAGGATGATGCGCAGGGGTTGCTCTGGTGTCAAGCCCAATTCGGCACATGCTTCGTCAAACAGTTTGTGGCTGTCGGTATACACCATGGGCGAGGTGACGCTGTTCATCACGATGCAACCGTCATCGGCCAACACGGCCAGCACACGTGCCATGATTTCCTTGAGATGCCCGCCATGCCCACCGATGAATACGGCATCGGGACGAGGCAGATTTTCAATATCCATTTCGAGGAAATCCCCGATGTGGTAGTTGATGCCCGGCGCGCCAAATCGTCGGCTGTTATCCTGCATCAAGGTCTCGCACTCGGGCCTTACCTCAAAGGCCTCGACATGCAGATGCGGAAACCGCAACCTCGCCTCGATGGACACGCTGCCGGTGCAAAAGCCGATGTCCCACAGGACGCTCTTCGGCGGCAGTTCCATGGCTTGGAGGCTCAACAGGCGTATCGGTGACTTGGTAATCATTTTCTCTCTACCGTTCAACAAGTCAAACTCGCTGTCAGGGATACCGAAGTAACGCGGCCTGGGGTCATTGCCGACCAGGATGAGGCAGTTGGGATAGTCAAATTCCCGCTCGGCGGCATCTTCAAGCGACATTGTGGAAATGCGCTCCTCCTGAGGATTGCCCAAGTGCTCGCCCACGTGCATCTGATAACCATTGTAGCCATATTCCAGCATACGGCTTGCGATATTGGCTGGCGTGTGTTCGTGATCAGTGAGCACACCGATTTTGCCCGCCCTCTCAATCAGGGCCTTGTCAAATTCGGGCCAGGGGCGTCCAGTCAACGAGACGATGCGCATATCATTGTAGGGCATCACCAGGCGGTGGGCCAGCAACTGCAGGGAGTTAAATGACGGGAACAGAATAATCTCGGCATCAGGCATTCTGCGCTTGATGGTGTTGGCATAGCCGAAAAACAGCGGGTCGCCGCTGGCAAAAACGATTACCTCGTCATGATATTGCTCAAAAACCGCATCCAGCGGCGTGGTGATGTCAATCCACTTTGCCCCTTCAGGCAAATAGGGGGCGACAAGTCTATAATGGCGTTTGCCACCCGAGAAAATGCGCCCTTGACAGATGATTTTAATCACCTCTGGCGGCAAATAGGGCCGCGGCGCGTCACTGATGCCTATTACGTAAAATTTCATATCATTCTTGATTTAATGTTCAAACAACTACCTTTTTAATCAAACAACATGAACAACAAATAACAACAGAAACCACTTTTAATATTATTATTGTTGTTTGTGTTGTTCATAGTTGTTTTGGTTGTTTGATTGGGTGTCATAAGTCCCGTCCCGGCTTTAGTTGTGCTGCGTCATCCAGGGTCAAGATGGCGTTGCACAGGGTTGCTGCCAGATTGCTGCCGCCCTTGCGTCCCTCGACGATGACTTTGGGGATGTTTTTAAACGGTTTGACCATGTGTTTGGACTCGCGCACATGGACAAAACCCACGGGTGCGGCAATGATGCCAGCAGGATGGGCCTTTCCTTTGCGGATGAGGTCGCACAGTTCCATCAGTGCCGTGGGAGCGTTACCAAAGGCGAAAAGGGCGCCGGGGTGTTCCTCAACTGCCAGACGGATTCCTGCCTGGGTGCGGGTTATGCCTTGCGCAGTGGCCATTTCGGCAACGCGCGGGTCACTCAGGTAGCACTTGGCCTCCATGCCCAATCGTGCAAGCGCCCCCTTGCGGATGCCGCTGGTAACCATAGTCACATCAGTCACGATGGTCTTGATTTCTCCCTTTGAGACTTTGTTATAAAGTGTTTCCACCGCATGGTCATCGGTATAGAGGATTCGCTCCATCTCAAAGTCGGCAGTCGTGTGAATGGCATGCAATAGCGCCCACTTGTGGTCAAGAGGAATGTCCCTGTTTCGGAGCTCGCTCTCGATCGTGCGGAATGACTCAATCATAATCTGCTGGCCAGGCTTGACGGCTGGGTCTTGCTGTTCGCGGTAATAACCTCGAGGAGTAATGATTTGCCCGTCACTAATATAGGATTGCGAGTTGCCGATGAGGATAACGGTAAACATGTCCACCTCCTCGGGGTCGAACGCGCCAAGCGTGGTCACCCTGATTTCCTGCTCTTCCCGGCCTGCCTGCCTCACATAACCCACGGGAGTATCGGCTGAGCGTTGCTGCAGGAACAGTTCCACCAGGCGGTACAGCTGCCAGTAGCGGCCATTGGACTTAGGGTTATAGATGGCTGTGACAAAATCGCCCACAGCGGCGGCCTTGATGCGGCGCTCAATCACCTCCCACGGGGTCATCAGGTCGCTGAGTGAAATGATGCACAAGTCATGGCCAATAGGAGCGCCGAGCAACGATGCGGCTTTCTGGAAAGCCGAAATGCCAGGCAATGATTCAATTTCGACGCCAGACTGGCGTTCTCGCTTCATCTCATAAATCAGCGGCGTCATGCCATAGATGCCCGCGTCACCCGACGAGATGACAACGACGGTTTTGCCTTGCTCGGCCAGTTCAAAGGCCTGCTCGGCTCGCTCGCGTTCTTTCTTCATGCCCGTGTCGATACACTCGCAGCCATCCTGCACGTATTTCCGGACAAACTGGAAATAATACTTGTAACCCACAATGGCATCGGCCGCACGCACTGTTTCAAGTACGGCGGGCGTGATGTCCTGCTGACTGCCAGGCCCGATGCCTGCTACTATAATCTTACCCATAATGACCGCAAAGATAGTGAAAACCGAGCAGAAAACAAAATCTATTTTTATGATCCCAAGGTGCAGCCTATCTTGCCCGAGCACAGCGAGAGAACAAAACGTTTTTCGTCTTCCTAAACATAAAATTCTGCAGGTTGCCGCTGGAGTTGTTGACCCACGGCAAGGCGGTGTAGTCCTCCGTCCTGCCACAGAGCTGCACCGGGGAGGCGTAGGTCACTTCTTCCCCTGGTCTTGGCTGGGCCCCGCCGCCGGTAGGCGAATTGTCGGGGTAGATGCTGGGCCACTTGCCCAGGTCAAGCTCGTCGATGTAGGTCTGCATAAATTTGGCTGCGCCTTAGCAATGCTTAAGTAAACTTAGCATTGCTTTCGGCTTGCACATATTTTCTACGCCTTAACAGAGTTCAAGCAAGCTTGACTCTGCATTCGGCTTGCTCTATTTTTGAAGAAGTTGGTGTCCTGCAGCACCGCATCGAAGAAGATGTCGCCTGCATCGACGTCTTTGCGGGTGATCATCCCGAAGATGTCTAGGTTCTGCGGACAGTCTGCCAGGGGCAGTTCAATCTCCATGCTGTAGTCGTCGGCATCGGTGAAGATGCGGTTCTCCGATACATACTCTATCGAAGACCCCTTCTTCAGCGCTGCCTGCTTTCCGTTTATTGTCAGTATCATAAAGAATAGCGGTTGATTTACTTAATGCAAAGGTAAATCAACCGCGTATGCTGTGAAAAGACGTACCGATAAATTGGAATTCACTGGATTTTCTTTAGATATAGGCTCTTGTTCTTCAAGTCCAAAACCACGAAAACAATTTCCACATCGCCTAACTTCAAACTTGTGGTAACGGTAAATTCATAGCCAGACGATTCGCCGCCGATACCGCCGTGTGCATAGTGAAAGGGTATCTTGTCCTCAATTTGTTCCAGATGGTACTTAGCGGCTGTTTTGCTTGTAAATTCCAGCCCTTGTCCTGAACCCATATCCATCAAGGCCTTACCCGAGATGGTTTGTCTTTCACCGACCATGATCGTAAAGGGAATCAGCACCCGACCTGAAGCATACTCAATCGGAATCCTTGTGAAGCCGTCCGTCATGTCCGCAGTCACCCTGTCGGCAAATGACATCTTTCCGTCTTGGACATCAATACAGATAACCTTGTCTCCAATCTCTTTTAATCCGAATAACCCGTCGGCATCAGCACCAAGGATGGGTCTTAAATTTATCAGTGGAACATACTGTGGGGTATAGGTCTTGCCTCCCACAGCGACAGCGACTTCGCCGAAGATGATTTTTGTCTTCTTGACTTCAAGTCCGGCTCCGCCTATATTCGCTTGACCAACCTGCTTGAAAGTCAGTCCGCTGGAGGCAATAAAGGTGCTGTCAAGATAGATGAGTTCCGCTCCCGTATCGAAGACGAGATTTGCATCTTTACCATTAACCTGACAAGGAAGATAAATGTGGTTGTCCTGATATGTAATATCGATGGTTTGTGCTTCAGCGATACCTTGTAGTAGCAAAAGTAATCCTACTAATATTGATTTCTTCATAAATTCCGATTTATCTTTCTGATTTTGATGTGCAAAGGTAGCAAAAATCTTTGCTAAACTCTCATTTTCTTTTATTTTTCGGTGATTTATTATTCATGAGGCGCTGGTATTCGTCCTTCGCCTGTTTAATGCCTTTGTCGCCGGTCACGGTGCCCGCGGTGACGAAAGGCTCGTCCAATCGTTCGTTGAGACGGGCGATGATCTCTTTCAAGTCTTTACTCTCCTGGACTTGATGTCGCCAGTGTCCACATCCTTGCGGGTGATCATCCCGAAGATGTCAAGGTTCTGCGGACAGTCTGCCAGGGGCAGTTCTATCTCCATGCTGTAGTCGTCGGCATCGGTGAAGATGCGGTTTTCCGAGACATACTCTATCGAAGACCCCTTCTTCAGCGCTGCCTGTTTTCCGTTTATCGTCAGTATCATAAGAAAATCGGTTGGATTACTTTGACAAAAGTAAACCATCCGATTAGACCTTGAAAAGACGCTGCTGCACTAATTCTGCAAGATGCGAACCGCGCGGACAGAAAACCCGAAGAAGCGATAGTCGTTGCCGTACCAGTGAATGTCGTCCTTGTAGAAGCCCAGACAGCATGCAACGTTGGAAGTGGAGCCTATTGAGTAGCTAGGGCTAAGCGTGCAGGACCAATAGACGCCCCATGATCCCACGTGGTAGAGCGACTGGTTCCAACGGCCGCCAGCAGCGGGTAAGAAGATGCAGTTTCCATTCGGGCCGGTTCCCAACTGACCATGTACACCGTTCTTTGATGTCCACGTCCAACTGCAATACTCAACTAGCTCACACGCTTGCTCCCAAGTTGGCATGCGCCAAGAAGTACCAAAGTTAACATATGCTGCATCATCGGCAAAATCCAACTCTGTCTTGCCATCAGTGAAGTTATTATAACCATGGTTGTCATCAATGCAATACTTCGTTATCGTACCTTCGCTGCCATTGCACCACTTGTAGGTATCCCAGTTATATACATCCTTAGATTCTGTCTCGCCCCAGGCAAAGTAGTCGCCGTAGTCCTCAGGGGTATCGGCACCCACGTTGCAGGTTGCCCACAGCGTACCGCTGGGGAGGCCCAAGTCAACGTACTCATGTTCCTCTGACGCCGATGTGTCATTCAGTATAATGGCAATGATTGCATTCACGTCGGCAATGTTGACCTCGCCGTCGCCATTTACATCAATACTCAGTCGACTTCTGTCGCCAAGAATATAGTCGATAACAGTGTTTACGTCAGCAATATTGACTTCACCATCATTGTTGACATCACCAGCTATGTTATCGGCATGAACATTCAACGGAATGAGCCACATTACCAACAACAGAATAAGTGATAAACCAGTAATCTTCTTCATAGTGTATATTGTTTTAGTTAATATCAGCACAAAAATATGAATGCCCTTTCTTTCCTACAATACCTAAATGGGTATTTTTTGCCAAATGGCATCACTAGTCGATAGCAAAGATACTGCATTTTAACATATTTTCCAAGAAATTCGGTAGTTTTTTGAGTTCATTTTGCATTTTGTAAATAACTGAAATTCAAACATGTAAAAAACAAAATATTCATTATGGGGAAAATGCAGTTAATTCGGCATTGTTTTGAACCCCAAAAGCCAATAAAAATACCATGATTGAATTCTTCTATTTTCTTTTATTTTTCGGTGATTTATTGTTCATGAGGCGCTGGTACTCGTCCTGCGCCTGCTTTATGCCCTTGTCGCCGGTCACGGTGCCCGCGGTGACGAAGGGCTCGTCCAATCGCTCGTTGAGACGGGCGATAATCTCTTTCAAGTCTTTACTCTCCTGGACAATCACCTGCGGTTGGCTTTGGGCCAAAGCCATCGGCGCGGTGATTGACCTTGAAAATTGGTGCAAGGCGAGTGGTGCGCTGCGCGTAGTCCAGAGCCTCGATCAGAGGACGGGCAACGGGTGAAGCGACCAGTTTCTGACTCGCCACCCATTCCCCGGCATGGACCACGCCTGCCACCTCGTCTGCACGGCCCTTGCGGGTGAAACCGCCCTCTCCGTAGCCTTGGGCCTGGCTCGCCTGCTGCTGCTTTTTGATGGCGGCCACCTGCATGGCACCTGCGGCCACGGCCATGGCAGCGGCTATAGGGGCGATGATAAAATTTTGCTGATTAGCGACTTAGCGTGATGCAAAAGTGAGCGGATGATAAAAACATTTGTCCTTTTTGTATTTATTGTCTTCTCACCCAAAAACTTAGCGTCTTGTCGTGAGTCTGAGTTGAGATGTACCGCTTTTACAAATTAAAAAATGGAGGTACTGTCTCACGACAAACCTCCATAATGTCATAATATAAGGTTACTTGATTTTCAATTTCAGGCCAATCACGAGCATGCGCCCAGGTGAGTACAGGGCATACTTGCGGTTGGTCGAGTCGATGCGGCGGTCCACCTTGTCAAAGATGTTGTCAATGCCGATGCTCGGCTCCAGATAGAGATGCTTCAACCCGTCAAACGAGTGGGTTGTGTTCAGGTTCCAGACGCCGTAGCCAGGAGCATCCTCATAGTCGGGATAGTAGGTCTTGGACTGCAAGCGCCCGTTTATGTTCACGTTCAGGCCGTAATTGCCCCAACTGTGGAAATAGTTGGCTGCAACGGTGGCTGCATGGCGGATGCTGCGTTCCAGCGGGGTCCATTGGCCTCCGCTACAACTGCGGGCATAGGTGTAAACATAGTTGGCAGACAGGTTAAAGCCCCTGAACAGGTTGGCCGAAATGTTGACCTGCACGCCCTTGACATCGCCCTTGTCGCTGTTCTTATACAGCGAGTAGCGCTCCAGTTTCTGGGCCTGGTCATCGGTCATCTCGGGAAATTCGGCCTGGAGCATAGCCAGTGAGGCAGCGTCCACGTCGATGTTGTCCCTGATGACCATATCGTTGATGCGGTTCATGAAGCCCGTCACGCTCACGGCAAGCAGATTGCTGCGGTACTCGGCGTTGAGCGAGAAATAGTTGCTTTTCTCGGGCTTGAGATCCTTGTTGCCGAAGATAATCTGCGCCTTGCCGCGGTTAACCGAGAAATAGTGGTAATACAGTTCGTCAAGACCCGGAGCACGGAAGCCGGCCGAATAGGTGGCACGCAGGCGGAAGTTGCCCGGAGCATACATCAGCGTGGCCTTGGGGGTGAGGTGCCAGTTGAAGGTCTCGTGATAGGTCAGTCGCAAGCCCACCGTAGCGGTCAAGCGGTCAAAGAACAGCATCTCGTGCTGGGCAAAGGCGGCTGCGGTATAGGCGTTCTGGTCGATGTTGCCCGAGGTGGCGGTCAGATAGTCCTTGCGCCAGTCGGCTCCCAGAATGGTGGTGGAGTTTTTCATCAGTCCCAGGATGGCTTTTAACTGGGCTTCCATCGAACGCTGTTTCTTGGATTGCACATAATCGTCGATGGCATAGGTCTTGGTGGCCACGTCATACTGCTTGCCGTAGCGGAAACGGTCGACGGTGAAGTCGGCCTGCAACGAGTTGCGGCTCGTGAACTTGTAGATGCCGCCCACGTTCCAGCGCAGGCCCTTGTAGCGCATCTCATAGTCGGTGCCGCCCGTGATGTCAGCGCGGGTCTCGGGACGGTCGGTAATCTTGTAGGAATAGTCGATACCCGCATTCAGTGCCAGGTGCTTATTGGGGGCATAGGTGAACTTCTGGCCCACGAGGTTGGCACGGTAGCCCGTGAAGAACGGGGCAATGGTCGGCTGGGTCTCGGTATCCGAGCCCTTGACATACTCCACATCGTTGATGCGGTAACTGTCGGCACGGTCACGCGAGAACGAGGTATAGGAGCCGAAGCCGTTCTTGTAGATGTCCAGGGCGATGTTTTCGGTCAGTTGGCCGTGCCCCGACACACGGGTGTCGCTTGTCACGCTCACCAAGTCGCGCGTGGGCTGGTCGGTGATGATGTTGATGACACCAGCAATGGCGTCCGAACCGTAGAGCGACGAGGCGGCACCGTCGAGCACCTCGATGCGCTTCACACGTGCCATGTTGATGCGGTTCAAGTCCACATTATTGGAGATGTCACCCGACAGTTTCTGGCCGTTGATGAGTATCAGGATATACTTGTTGCCCAGTCCATTGAGCCTCAGGAAGGTACCCATCGAGTTGGGAGCCATCGACACCTGGGGCATCATGCGGGTCAAGGCACCGTCAAAGGTGGTGATGCCCTGCTCCTTGATTTCCTGGCTGCTGAGCACATGGACGGGAGTGGCGGTGGATTTCAGTCGCTGATGGTGACCCGATCCGGTCACGACCACAGGATTTAAGGTATAAGTGCGGCTCATCATCGACGAGTCGCTGCGTTCCATTTTGTGGATTTGGGAAAATGTGGCACTCCACGTGAGGAGTGCCACTGTAGTTAATAGGATTCTCTTGATCATGAGTCTTTACATTCGAACCACGAATTACGCCAATTGAACAAACGTTTCGCGTCAAAGCCTGTTAGTTTAATTCGCGTAATTCGTAGTATTGAATTGATTTACTCGGGATTCTTGCTGTGATAGAAATCCAGAGGCTCACCGTTGATGGCGTCGGTGGTGTGGTTCATCCACACTTGACGGATGGTGGGGAGTTCCAGCAGACCCTTTTCGATCATGGTCGAGTTGTTGCACTCATAACCCAGGTGCTGGAAGTACATCTTCCAGGAGGTGTCCTCAACCTCACCCTCCTCGTTGGGGGTGAACTTCTCGCCGTCCCAGTTGTCATCGTCGTCACCTGCCATGTCGTTGTGGCCGTGGTCACCGTCAATCGACATCAGGGGGTGGCAATACACCTTACCGCTGGTGATACCGGCAGCAAGCATGCGCTCATAGACGTCGGTCTTGAAGTTGTCAATCATATCAACAGTACCCACGAAGTAGTTCTTATTGTACTGCTGGAGGGCCTCCTCGAGCTGGGTGTAGCGAATGTTGGCCTTGTAGGTGTCATAGGAGTCGGGGTTACCGTGGCCCATAAAGGCAACGACGCCTTCATTAGCTTTGTCCTTATAGAGCTTGTTCAGCTCGCTGGCAACAAGGTTAATGTCGGCTTCAGCATCCTGCAGCAGGGGCACACCTAACTTGAGGTCAACGATCGACAGATACTTGTCGCTGATGTCACCGTTGGCGTTGTTGGCAAAGTCCTTGATGTAGTTGATCACGCGGGTGTATTCCTCTCCGGGAATCACCTGCAGCGATTGAACGACGATCTCCATGTACTCAACCTCGGCAAATGCGTTGAGCCAGAAGGGAGGAGCATAGAAGTTGCGGGGATCAACGTTCTCACCAGCAGCTGCACGGTTGATGCAGATGGCTGATGAGAATGACAGGTACACGTCATAACCGGGGAAAGCCTTCTTGTAGGCTTCGACAGTGGCATCAAATGCGTTGTAAGCCTGCTCCCAGGTCGAGCCGAAGGCAACCAGCAGGATAGCCTTGTCATGCTTCTTCTGGTTCTTGACGGTCTGCGTAACGGCTTTCTGGTAGATGGTGTAGTTGTTCTCAATGGGATCGTCCTTGTCGTCACTGCAAGAGGTGAAACCCATGGTCAGGCAGACTGCCATCATGGCAATCAGTAAAGATTTAATCTTCATCATTGTTTTGTTGTTTATAGTTAGACTTATATTTATTAGAAAGTTTCTTTCCTTGGTTGAAACGGATGGTCAACGAGACATAGCACGTGCGGCCCGGAGTGGTCGTGCCCAGGTGCAGCCCGTGGGGCGTGCGGTCACAGTAGTTGAAGATGTTGTCCACCCCGGCCTCCACGCGCCAGGTGGTAGCCTTGAAGTGTCCCAGGTCGTGGGTAGTGGACAGGCGCCAGGTCTGGTAACCCTTGCCGTCGCCGTCGTCCTGATAATAGCGCTTGCTCGACATGCGGCCATAGATGCCCACACCCAGGCGGTAATCGCCCGAGAAGCGGTGACCCCAGGTGACAAACCAGTTGCCCTTGTGGTGGGCCATGCCGTCGATGGTGACTTTGCGCATCTGGTCGTGGTTGGTGTCATACTGGTTGGCATCGGTGTCCAGGTAGCTGTAGCCCAAGCCGAAGGCAAACTCCCGCCACTGGTAATTGACGTTCACGTCAACGCCACAGGTCTTGGCGTCCTCGATGTTCTGGTACTGGCGGGTCTTGACGGGGTCATACTGGATGATGTACTCGTCGGGGGCCTGATAGTTGGGGATGGTCACCAGGGCAATCATGTCCTTGACCTTGTTGTAATAACCCGTGACGGTCACGCTCAAGCCGCGCCAGCCATACTCGCCGCTCAGCGAGAAATAGTTGCTCGACTGGGGCTTGAGGCCGGTGTTGCCCAGATACAGGTAGGTACCGCTCATCTGGCGCACGTAGCGGTAGAACAGTTCGCGTATGGCGGGCGTCTTGAAGCCCTGGCTCCACGTGGCGCGCAACCGCCAGGCGTTTCCGGGTTTCCACATGGCCGATACCTTGGGCGTCAGTTTTGTGCCGAACTGCTGGTTCTGATTCAAGCGCAGGCCAGCGGTGATGTTCACGTTGGGGATGAGATTGAACTCATCCTGCACATACACGGCAGCGGTCCAGTCGCTGGCTTTGCCGCCCTTGACACGCGTGGGTGCATGGAGCCAGTCGTAGCGGAATTCCATGCCGGCGCTCAGGATGTTCTCTTTGGGCAAGGTGAACACGCCCTTCAGGGCCGCCATCGTGCGCTGCTGGTCGCTCTGCAACTCCTTCTGGTCGGGCAGATACGGGAAATAGGGATAATAGGGCGTCCCGGCGCTCTTCTCGTAGTCCTCGACGAGCGTCGTGGCGGTGTAGTAGTAATAATAGGCATGGCGGTGCCAGTCCACATCCAGCGAGATATAGTCGGTCTTGGAACGGCTCCACTTGCCGCCGACCGATGCCGAGCCGTTGTGGTACTCCATGTCCCAGGTCTTGACGTCATAGTGGGGGTGACGGCCGCTCACGCGGTAGATGCGTTTCCAGTAGGTGCTTCCCTCGGCATAGAGTTCCAGGTTCTTGATCGGCTGGTAGGTCAGGCGCTCGGCGATTTGCCAGTTGGTGTGGCGGTTCACGGTCTTGTTACGGGAGTCGGTAATGGGCGGCTCCGAGCCTTCGGTATGCTCCACAGTCGTGTTCTGCCAGCCGTCGCTGTGCTGCAACTGGAAGTTGGTGTAACTGCTGAATTTGCCGTAATTCAGCGCCAGGCCGTTGTGCTGGCGCACGTCGCCGTAGCTGCCCACGCGGGTCGTGTTCTCGACCAGCAGGCCCTCCTCGCGGTGCTTCTTGGTGATGATGTTGACCACGCCGGCAATGGCGTCCGAGCCATACAGCGCGCTCGACGCACCCTTCACAATCTCGATTTTCTCGATATTCTGCGGATCAATCAGTGACAAGTCATTCTGCCCGCCCACGTCGCCGTGGATGCGCTTGCCGTCAATCAGAATCAGGATATAGGAGTTGCCCAGGCCGTTGAGCTGCATTTGCGAGCCCATATCGTCCTGGTTAAAGGCAAACGATGCCGTGAGGCCACCCAGGATGTCCTCGATCCAGATGTCATTCTGTGCATTGACAGCCGCAAACGCGCATAAAGCCAGCACTGCTGCCGTCAGTCTTTTTCTTTTCTTCATTTGCTTTCCGTCACACCTGTTCCTGAGTGAACGTACTAAATAGTTATTAGTCTGTAGCCTCAAGTTCCCAGTCATAGTTGATGCGAAACCAACTATCAGTTGTTAACTATTAACTATAAACTGAATGGCAGGTCTTCTGACTTTTCCCCAGTCTGCTTTGCCTTCCCAGCCATGTTAACGGCCAGTGACATTCAGTAAGCAGACCCTGTGTTTGAGGGGATTACAGCTGCAGGTACAGTTCCGGACTCTCACCGGATTCCCTTGCATCGAGGTGGCTCCAGCCACCCGATTACCATCATTTACGGCCGCAAAGGTACAACTTTTTCCTCAACTACCAACCATTCTGCAAAAATATTCCAAAAATAAAAAAAGAAAATGCCCCACCCCGACCGCACCCAATCCTGAAAGACAATCCTTTCATTTATTTGCAAGCAGATTATTTTTTGCAATGATATATATGTAAGCCAAAACCCTGTGGGGGCTAATGCGAATTTCACGAATTTAACCGATTGCCACTAAGATTTATATCTAATTCATCCGTGAAAATAGTCTATTTAGTGTAATGAGCATTAAAAAACTTTCAGGGTCAACTTCTATATTGTTCCTATATTTTTTGCTATATTTGCAAGCAAAAATCTATTGTAACCTACGGCCAGTTGTGGTTTATTGTCTAACTTTTGGCCAATTAGTTAGAATTCATTGATTTAACCCTTAAATAAACTCTACTCGTTATGAAACAGGAAAAACTTAAATTTCTCGTATTACTTGTAATGGTATGGTGTTCAATTTCAGCATCTGCCTATGATTTCATGGTTGACAGTATCGCCTATGATATCGTCAATGAAACCGAAGTTGCGGTAACCAGTGAAAACAATTCATCTCCCAGGTATTCCCAATTGAGTGTGGCGGTTATTCCCGAAACTGTGACAAATCAAGGCATTACCTACACCGTGACTTCAATCGCCAACAACGCTTTTAAAGAGACCACCACCTTGCGGTCGATTACCATTCCCTCGACCATTACTACAGTGGGCGACAGTGCTTTTAGTAATTGCAACACGTTGGCCGAGGTGCACATCTCAAGCATTGAGTCATGGTGCAATGTGAACTTCACCGATTATGTCGACAATCCCACCTTCTATGCCCGCCATCTGTTCTTGAACGATCAAGAGATAACGGAACTGGTTATTCCTGAAGGAGTGACCGAGATCAAGAATCATGTGTTCTTTAACTGTGATGGATTTACCTCTGCCACAATACCAAACAGCGTTATCACCATCGGGAAGTATGCGTTCTCCCATTGCTCATATATGACTTCGGTCACTATCGGAGAATCAGTAACGAGTATTGGGGCAGCCGCATTTCAGGACTGCAGGAGTTTAGTCACCGCGAGGGTTCCCGACTCGGTTGTGGACCTCGGCGGCAGTGTGTTCTCAAGATGCGACGGCCTGACTTCTGTAATTATCGGCAACTCTGTAAAAAGGCTTGAATCCTTTTTATTCTATAGTTGTGACAGATTGCAAACGGTAACTATCGGCAATTCAGTAACCGACATCGTGGGCAATTCATTTTCCTATTGCACCGGGTTGTTGTCATTAACCATCCCCAGGTCGGTTGCCAAAATTGACAGGTTAGCATTTGATGATTGCTATCGGTTAACGTCAATCAACGTCGTCAACGATAATCCTTACTTTGATTCCCGCGATAACTGCAACGCCATTATCCAGACATCAACCAACACCCTGGTCAAGGGGTGCAAGACTACGGTTATCCCTAACACCGTCGAGGTCATCGGTGATGCCGCTTTCAAAGAAATCAACGTGGATTCCATGCCCATACCCAATTCCGTCAAAAAAATCGGGTGGATCGCTTTTTGGCTTTGCCGTAGCCTGAAAAAAATCCATATTCCCAATTCTGTCACTTTTATAGAGCATGATGCCTTCAATGGCTGTTCAGCCGTGACCTCGATGACGGTCGATAGTGATAACCCCGTGTATGACTCTCGCGACAGTTGCAATGCGATTATTGAAACCGCTACCGACCAATTGCTCTACGGTTGCAAAAACACTGTCATCCCCAAGTCGGTTAAAATCATTGGAAGTGAAGCGTTTGAAGATTGCTACGAACTACAATCGATTGCATTAGGTGATTCGGCAACCACTATTGGCCATAGCGCATTTTATGACTGCCGAAGCTTGGCTAAAGCGACTTTTGGAAAGTCATTGAAGACAATCGCGGCTTATGCTTTCTATCTGTGTGAAAGCCTCGAGTCTGTCACTCTTCCCGCGACGGTTACCTCAATCGGAGAAAACGCATTCCACTACTGCCGCAAGCTGAAATCCCTGATTAGTTATGCCGTAACACCCCCCACGATGACCAATGCCAACACGTTCAGTAACTACAACACGACTGTACTCTATGTGCCCGAAGAGGCATTGGAAGCTTACAAATCAACAGACTGCTGGAGCCGTTTCGCCACTATCCTCCCCATCAACAAGGGTGATGTGAACGGGGATTCACGATTGAGTATCAGCGACATGACCGCACTGGTTGACGTGCTGCTTACCGAAGACACATCAGCTGTCAATATCGCCAATTCTGACTTGAATGCAGATGGAAAAGTCGATATCGCTGATGTGACCGCACTGATTGATATGCTGTTGGCGAATTAGCCCACTGGATGAAACCAGAAATCAAATAATTCGTCAGAAATTTGGCGGTTTCGCTGAAAAGGTGTAATTTTGCGCCCAATTTTAAGGAAAGTACAGTTGTGCTGACATTGAGAGTTGACATATTGAAAGGCAACAGCATTCAGAGCAAAACCAGCTTTGAAGGCTATGCCATTTCTGTCCCTCAAGCGTTAAACGTACCACATATCAGCTCAACGGCTTTCCGGATTACACGACCTAATTACAGTCCTACCGTGATGTAAACGTGTAATCATCCTAAAATTAGAGATACTACTCTTACAGACTAATCAGAGTGGTTGGAAAGTCCAGAAGCGGACATTCCAACCACTTTTCTTGTTTTGATACTCGCTGTGGCAGCAGTTTAGAGTCATGTGAGGCTGATGCCCATATTTAATAACCAGCGCCGACTGTGGCGCACAAAATGTTGAATCATGAACAATAGACTTGACACGATTGCCTTGCACCTGATGCAGGCATGCAAATTGAAACCCGGGAATGCGCTCTCGGGAAAGAACGTGTTTTTCACGTCGGATACCCACTTCGGACACACATCCATCCTGCGCCACTGCAATCGTCCCTTCGGTGACATTGAAGAGATGAACCAGGCGCTCGTTGAGAACTGGAACCGTGTGGTCGGCAAGAATGACCTGGTGTTCCACTTGGGCGATTTCGCTTTCGGCGGAGCTGAAGTGTGGAACCGTTTCCTTGACCAGCTCAACGGAAGGATTGTGCTGGTTGTGGGCAACCACGACATCTATCACCTGAGAGCCGAAATGCTTGAACGCTTCGAGCAAGTCGCATTTGAGTTGTACGTCGTCATTGATAATCAGCCCATCTTCCTCAATCACCATCCCTTCTTGAGCTACGGTGACTCTCATGGCAAAGTGTGGCAACTGTTCGGCCATGTGCATACACGAGGAAACGGCCAGGGCAAGGAAAAGGATAAACAACGGCTGCCCCTGCTGATGGCGACTCAATATGACGTGGGTGTTGACAACAACAATTATACGTCCATCTCATTCTATCAGATTCGCGACATCATCAGTAGTCGTACAACCAGTCAAATGCAATCATCATTTTAACTAACAAACATTATGGACAATTCAATTACACCACATAAAGATGCCGGCAAACAAGAATGCGTTAATACGCTACAAGACTATAGACCGCTGCCTGCGGAACAGGTACCGTCTGTGGACCATAGACGACCTGACGGAGGCATGCTCCGATGCCCTATACGAGATGGAGGGCATAACCAAGGGCGTGTCTGTGCGGACCGTGCAGGGCGACCTCCAGATCATGAGGTCCGACAAGTTGGGCTACAACGCCCCGATAGAGGTCTTTGACAAGATATACTACCGGTACGCCGACTCCAACTACTCGATCAACGAGATGCCCCTCACCGACGAGGACTGCCGCCTGCTCAAGCAGGCTGTCGAGATGCTTGACGACGATGGCAAGGCTACGCTCGATGAGATGCGGGACGTGCTCTCGCTCGTGCGCGAGCGGCTCGCCGCCCTGTTGAACTACGGATAGAACGATGCCCCGGCTTCACGGATAAGTTGAAGTCGGGGCATCTGTTTATTCTGTTATGGCCAATGATCAGTCATCGGTGCCGAAGAGGGGGTCTTCGGGCATGACCATGACGGGCTTGGTTTCGGCAGCCTTGAGGATGTGTTGCGGCACGTATTTCTTGTCCACTACCAGGCGGAAGGAATACTCGTTGAACCACTCGTTGGTCATGATGATATATCCCTTGTGACCGCTATCACCACCCCAGGAGTTTTCCACTTTCCACTTGATGGGATTGCCGTTCTCGTCAAGATCGACAGCACAGAGCGTCATGGCATGCGTCGAGCCGCTGTCAAAGGTGGCAATGCGCTGGGCTTTGTTCATGGGGAATGTGGTGCCAAACAGGGTGCCGTAGTCAAAGTTGTCGAGCGCGAGGTATCCGTTGTCGCGGTTGAGCTGTTTGCCCACGTCGAAGCTGGCATAGAGCTTAGTGGAATCCTTCAGCGAAGCGATGGCCATGGCGGCGATATCCTCCATGGGCAGGTTGATGTAGCGCCAGTTGTGTCCGTCGTAGGTGTGGCGGTCCCATTCCACCTCATAGGTCTTGTAGTATTCCCGGCGAGGGTCGTTCATCGCCATGATAAACGTGCCGTTGATGGGTCCTCCCACCGTCTCGCGGTAGAATTCCAGCGGGGTGTAGGTGCGTGTGGGGCCCACGGGCTTGCCGTTCTTATCACGGAAGGCATAGGTGAACGACTTGATGGGCTCGCCCAGCGTGAGTGAGAGCATGGAATAGATGGTGCCCAGCATCTCGGTCTTGCGCTGGTTGATGGCTTTTTTATTCTTTTTGTCAGCGACCATCTGACGCAGTTCCAGTCCGAATTCGCGCAGCTTGGAAGCGACGAGTTGGCTCATGCGTGAGGTGCGTTCGGCCGAATAGGTCTCGGGCTGTACCTCAACAGGCACGAGGCCGTATTTCTCGGCAAGGTCAGCAGCGCCGCAGAAGGTGCCGCCATCGTTCATGGGATGGTGGAAAAAGAACTGCACGCGCGTGTCGTCGATGGGCTTATCAGCGCAATCGATCACACCTTGCAGCATGAGGTTGGCCTTCTCGAGCTGGTCGTAGAAGAAGAGGTAGTCATGAGAGAACTCCACATTGATGGAGTCGCCATGCTGACGAGCGAAGTTAGCGCGCAGCACGTTGAAACTGGAGTACATCCAGCAGCGTCCGCTCTGCCGCTGGTTGTGGATCGACTGTTTGGGCGTCTCGATGCTGAAGTGGGTGTCCGTAACCTTGTTGTTGCGGTAGTTCCGGGCAAGATCGTCGATGGAATTTGTCGCCATGGCATTGCTGATGGCCTTGTTTTGGTGGGTTGCCGAGGTAGCGACAATCTGGCGCATCATGTCGGGGCTGATACCTCCCTGAGAACGGTCTTGTGCTGAGCCGGCAAAGGCGAGGCCTAATGCCAGAGCAAGTGTGATGGTTTTTTTCATATCAAGTTGTAAAATGGTTTTGCACGCGGCTCATGGCCTTTGCGCAGGATTAATAGCTTCTTTGACTGCAAAGGTAGTGCAAGCCGAGCGGAATGGCAAGAAAAATCAATTTTTCTTGCATTCCCGAGGCGCAGCCTACCTTGCGCAAGGCGAACGGTAGTGCAAGCCGAGGACAATGCCAAATTTATTTGAGCATTGTTGAGACGCCGCCTACCTTGCGCAAGATATCGGACTGTTCATCATCAATTCAGGACGTGAGGCAAAATAATAGAGGCAAAACGAGTGTGTATTGCAAGAATTCACTACCTTTGTAGCTGTGACATATACTTTAAAGTATGAAAGAGTATAATATTTAAGTAATAAATCATTATGGAACTGTACCCTTTACTCCAATCACAATTGGGAGTATTCTATGACTGCATGAAGTATCCGCAAGTGATGCAGTATAATATCCCTTGTATCGTACCCCTGACCGACGACCTTGACCTCGACCGCGTTGAGGCCGCCTTACAAACTATTTTCGCGGCAAGGAAAGAACTGAAAACGCGTTTCCTCATTGACGAGAATGGCGAGCCGCGACAGTATGTTGATGAAGCCAAGAAACTGACTGTCGTGCGCCGCGAGATGTCGGAAGCCGATTTCCAGGACTATGCCCATCACGGCTTCTGCCGTCCCTTCGACATCATGGGCGACGAGCCTCTCATCAGGGCGGAACTGGTGACAGTACCTGAAAAGAACTACCTGCTGGTGGACATCCACCACATGGTGACCGATGGCACGAGTTACCTGACGCTGTTCCCCCAGCGCGACTTGCCTCTGGCCTGGGAAGGGAAGCCCCTGCCCGTGCAGGAATACGGCATGCTGGAAGCGGCAGCCGACGAGTATGCACGGTTGGGCGACGAGGAATACCAGCGGGCCAAGAGCGTGATGAAGGAGAAATATGCCGGAATGGACCTGGCCACGCTCTCAAGCCGTCCTGAGAATCCGGTTGGCGAAATGGGTCAGGAGTCGGCTTACATCAGCAGGCCGATGGTCGATGGCTGGTGCCAGGAGCATGGCTTTGCACCTTATCAGATATTCCAGGCAGCATTCAGCTATGTGCTCGCCCGCATCCTGCGCGAGGACAAAGTGGCCTATACCACCATCTATCATGGACGTCGCGACCCGCGTGTGCGCGAGGCCTATGGCATGTTTGTACGCACCATACCGTTCATGATGGAAATACAGAAGGAGCAGACCGTACGTGAGTATGTCGCCTCGGTTCACTCCGAAATGAAGGCCACGCTCTCGCAGCTGGCTTATCCGTTCTCACACTTCTGCCGCGACCTGGGCGTGCAGCCAGGCATTTCGTTCAATTTCACCGCTCTGCCCGGATGGGAGGAGGAATACCACTTTAGCGACAAGCATTGCCCGTTTGTGCAGCAAGACCGTGGCGACGTGTTCTATGATATGCTGGCGCACATCTTTATTGTGGGCGCCGAGGTTGCAGGCGACGCTGCTGGGGGCGACGAGTATTACGATATACGCATGGAGTCGAGCCTGGCCATGAACAATCGCAAGACCTTGCGCATGATGGCCGATGCCATCAAGGCCACCATGGAGCAGATGATGGCCCGCCTCGATGAGCCCATCAACAGCATCAGCATCGTCAGTGACGATGAGGCTGAGCGCATCATCAAGATCGGAACCGGCAAGGACATCGATGTTGACCTGAGTAAGACGTTTGCCAACCTGTTTACCGAGCAGGCCCGTCGCACGCCCGATGCCCCTGCCGTGGTGGATAAAGACAGCCAACTGACTTACGGCGAGATGGACAACTACTCGAATATGCTTGCCCACCAGCTTATTGAATTCGGCGTGCGGCCCGATGACTTTGTCTGCGTCATGCTTGACCGCACCAAGGAATTCCCGCTGTCGGTATTGGCTATCCACAAGGCCGGTGCCGCCTATACCCCCCTTGACTTTGAATACCCTAACGAGCGACTGAGCTATATGCTCGAGAACTCTGAGTCCAAGGTGCTCATCACCTCGCACGAGGTGCTGGCAGCCAAGCAGGCTGAAGGAAACCTGGATACTGCCCAGGCCCGCACGTTCTTCATCGACGACTTCATGGCCATGGTGAGCGACGCGTCTCCGGTGGGGGCTATTGACCTCTCACAGCCCGACGGACTGGCCTATATGATCTACACCTCTGGCTCTACGGGCAAGCCTAAGGGCGCTATGCTCCACCAGGCAGGCCTGCGCAACTTTATAGCCGTGGTTATCGACATGGAGCGATTGACCGCAGCCGACCGCATCAGCGGCCACCGCTCATTCTCCTTTGATGCCCACATCGAGGACATGTACCCCGTGCTCACATTGGGCGGCTCATTCCACATCATGCCTACCGGGATTCGCAAGGATCTGAATGCCATACGCCAGTTCCTCATTGACCATCAGATTACCGGCGGCGGCTACTCTACGGCGATGACCTGCCTGCTGCTCAACACCTTTGACGACTTGCCCATCCGCTTCACCACGGGTGGCGGCGAGAAGATGGATGGCGTCTATAGCGATCACGTTGAGATCATCAATGTCTATGGCCCCACCGAGTGTACCGACGACACGTCTTACTATAGCATTCCTCCAGGCCAGCGCATCGAGAACATACCCATCGGCCAGAGCGTGGCCAACAACTGGAACTTCATTGTCGATACAGCTGGCAACCTGGTGCCTCAGGGAGTGGCCGGTGAGCTGTGCTTTGCCGGCGTGCAGGTGGGGCGCGGCTATTGGCGCTTGCCTGAGCGCACGGCCAAGTCGTTTGTCGATTGCCCGTTCGTGCAGCACGATCGTTGGGGGCGTCCTGTCCGCATGTACCACACCGGCGACCTCTGCCGCTGGAACGAGCAGGGGCAGATAGAGTACATGGGTCGTATCGACACGCAGGTGAAACTGCGTGGCTTCCGCATCGAGTTGGGTGAGATTGAGAGCAAAGCGCTCAACATCAACGGCATCCGACAGGCTGCCGCCGAGGTGCGCAAAGTGATGGGTAACGAGCATCTGGTGCTCTACTATACCGTGGTCGAGGGCTCTGACATCGACGATGAAGCGCTCCGCGCCGCCCTTGCCGCGTCATCCTTGGCCGAATACATGGTGCCCGACACCTATATGCGACTCGATGCCATGCCGATGACGCCCAACGGGAAAATCAACCGCAAGGTCCTGCCCATGCCCGAACTGAAGCGCAGCATCGATTATGTGGCTCCCGAAGGTGAAACCGAGCAGCTCTTTGTCCGCATCTTCTCCGAGGTTTTAGGCATTGAACAGGTGGGTGCCCTCGACGATTTCTTCGAGATTGGCGGTACCAGCCTCAACGCCATCAAGGTCATCGTGGAAGCCAGCAAGCATGGTGTGCAGATTGTCTTTAATGATCTCTTCAATCAAAAGACGCCACGAGCATTGGCTGCCCTTGTGAAAGAAAAGAGTGAAGAATGTGATGAAATAAAAGCCAAGAGTAGTGAGCCAAGCGTGAAAGCCGATGACACGGCAACACCAGCAGACCCGCAACTCTCGTCTATCAACGCTCAACTGAAGAGGAACAACCTGCAAGCCTTCCTTGACGGAGAACGTCAACCCGTTGGAGACGTATTGCTCACGGGCGCCACGGGATATCTGGGCATGCACATCCTCAACGAGTTGCTCACGACGCACGACGGCCACATCTTCTGCCCGTTGCGCATTCATGGGGGTGAAGACCCGATGCGCCGCCTCAAGACGATGTTCTTCTATTACTTTGGCGACAACGAAGCGCTCAAACGTCTCGACGAGCGCGTCACCCCCTTTGCCGCTGAGGTTACCCAGCCCGGAGCCCTCGACACCCTCGACTGCCAGGGCCTCACCGTTGTTAATTGCGTGGCCAACGTGAAACACTTCTCGGCCGGTAACGACATCGAACTGGTCAACATCGAGAGCGTGCGCAACCTCATCGCTTTTTGCCTGCGCTCCGGTTCGCGTCTCATCCACATCTCTACGACCAGCATTGCGGGCCTGAGTGTCGATGGTGTGCCGGGACCTGATGTCAAGCTCACCGAACAGGATCTGTGGCTCGGACAGAACATCGACGCCAACAAGTACGTCTATTCCAAGTTCAAGGCCGAGGAACTGGTGCTCGATGCCGTTTTCAATCACGGTCTCGATGCCAAAATCATGCGTGTGGGCAACCTCTCGGCCCGTCAAAAGGACGGCGAGTTCCAAATCAACTTCAATACCAACAACTTCCTGGCATTGCTTCGAGCCTACGTCATCATTGGTATGGTGCCCTATGATGCACTTAGTGAGACCTTCGAGTTTTCGCCCATCGACGATGTTGCCCATGCCATCATGTTGCTGGCTACGACCCCTAAGGATTGTACAGTATTCCATCCTTACAACATTCACCACCCGTACTTTGCCGATATACTGAACGGCTTTGCTGACGCTGGCATCACATTGAAGCATGTGGAGAGAGACGAATTTCAGCAGGCTCTGGAACGGATGATGGATAATCCCGACCTCGTCACCCTGCTGCGTCCGTTGATGGCTTACAACCTGAGCAGTACCCACCAAATGCGCTGGATAGAAACCGAGAACAACTACACCACGCAGGTGCTCTACCGCTATGGTTTCCAATGGCCCACCACCGCTCGATACTATGTGCATCGCTTCGTCGACACCATCGTGGGCTTCGATTATTTCAATAGTTAGGGCAACAGCTGTTGAGTTAATGCTAAGTCGCTGAGATTGAATTAATCCACTGGGAATCTGGCGGTTTCGGCGAAAAGGTGGAATTTTGCGGCCATTTTTTAACGAAAGGCTATCATGCTGACACTGAGAGTTGACATATTGAAAGGCGCGAGCGGCCCATAACCCTGTTGAACTACGGATAGAACGTTGCCCCGACTTCACTTGTTATCATGAAGCCGGGGCGTTTTTCAGTACACAATCTGTGCAAATTCCGAAAAAACTGTAAAATATCGCATTCAAAAGTATCAGAACTTGTAAAATATCGCATTTCATTTGCATAAAATTTGTAAAATATCGCATTTCATCAAAATTCTTTATATCTTTGCATGTTAGAAGCGAATGCAGTTATGTTAATAGATAAAAGAACAATAGAATTCATTCTTACTGATCAGCAAGAAGAATTAGAAGATCGGGCAAAAGATATCATTTGCTATCGATGCGAGGAAGAACTTGTTGACTTGTCAAGTACGCAGGCTCAAGTAGTCATCGGAGTGAGGCGCAGCGGTAAGTCAACGCTTTGTCGTCAAGTACTACAAAGCAAAGATGTGAAATTTGCCTATGTTGATTTCGATGATGAACGATTAGCGAATATCGAAGTTTCCCAATTGAATGATGTCCTTGAGATCTTATACAAAATCTATGGTGATTTTAAATATCTTTTTATTGATGAGATACAAAATATTGAGGGATGGCACCTCTTCGTGAATCGTATGCTCAGGAAAAAGATGCACGTCATAGTCACGGGTTCTAACGCAAAACTATTGAGCGGGGAACTAGCCACTCACCTTTCGGGCCGAAATAAGGAAATACCATTATTCCCGTTTTCATTTAGGGAGTATTGTGATATGAAAGGAGTGGATATTGATAAAAAAACCACTAAGGCTGAAGCATTTCGGAGGGCAGCATTTGACGATTATTCAAGACAGGGCGGTTTTCCTGAACTGTTATCAATTAAGGATAACAAGAACTATGTAAAAAACTTAGTAGACAACATTCTGAAGCGAGATATTGAGCAAAGATACAACATTGCATATAAAGCGGCATTTGAGAATCTTGCTCATCATCTGTTGAACATCTGTCCTGCGATTATTGTTGCTTCAGACTTAGCCAATATTTTCCATTTCAAGTCTGATCACACAGCTAAAAATTATGTGGATTATCTAAAGAAGGCTTATTTGTTGATTGGCGTGAAGAAGTATTCCCAAAAGAGCAAAGTTAGATCGGTACAGGAAAAAGTCTATGCAGTTGACGTGGCAATGATGGACCAGCGGGATAATGCCTTTGCAGGTGAGAACCTCGGTCATCGCCTTGAAACCATTGTGCTTATTCACTTGATGCGCAAATGCAAGATGAGTGGACTTGATATCTATTACTTGAATGAACGTTCTGGAGAGTGTGATTTTCTTGTATGCGAGAAGAACAAAGTCATCCAAGCAATTCAAGTATCTTATGACATCTCGGCAGAAAAGACAAAGAAACGTGAAATCAAGGGGCTTTTGCTTGCGGCTAAACAAACAGGCTGTAACGATCTGCTGCTGTTGACCGATCATGAAAACAATCTCATTCAAGACTCGGGCTACGCAATAAAAGTCCAACCAGTATACGACTGGAGTCTCGGGCTTGGATTGTAAAGAGATGCTCGATGACATCGGCAAGGCTACGCTCAACGAGATGCGGGACGTGCTCTCGCTTGTGCGGGAGCGGCTCACCGCCCTCTTGAACTACGGATAGAACGATGCCCCGACTTCAACTTATCAATGAAGCTGGGGCATTCTGTGTTTCTTATAAAGCACATGTGCATTTTCGAGAATTTGTAAAAAAGCACATTCTTGCAAAATAAAACTGGTATTTTTGTCAACTTTATATTGGGTTTTAGAAGAAATATGAGTATTTTTGTCATACCATAATAACGGAAAGCAATGGATAATAAAACAGACGTGGAACAGAATAACTTAGGTCTCATCCTTGGAGATATTGGGTGCGTGTATAGAAACAATATCAATGCCCACGTCAAGGATTACAGGTTGCAGAAGGAAGACGGGAATATGGAGTGGCTGCTGGAGCCACTGGACGCCATCAGCCATGCTGAAGAAATCGTTCTTGACATTTTTGATATTGAAAGCGAGAGGCGAGAACTCGCCCGGCTATATTTTCACGCCAGGAATGCGACACAATTATATGTGCCATTTGACAAACCTTTTAAAAAGCCTGAAGGCGTGAAGCGGATAGGAAACACTATCATTTTCCGTGGAGAAGATGAGATTGAGAAAGTCCCTGCTCCAAATCCATTTGACAAAGCAATGCTAATCCAAGAGCCGTTGAATATCTATGCCCGTGATGCTATCCCCTCAATTTGGGACGAACTGCTTGTCCAATTCACTGAAGTGGGAATCTGGCAAGCCTTATTGCTTGAAGAGACAAAAGTCCCATATCCACAAGGATACTATCCCAATTACTGCGTCTATTCTAAAGCCGATATGCAGCAAATCATTGACAACGCCCAGCATAAATACTATGATTTTACTGATGATGAATTTGATCGACTGGAGGCATATTACAGGTCTCTTGGTCGCAATCCTGTAGAGGTTAGCAGGTGGTTTAAATTCAGAAAAGCGGATCATGAGAGGCTTGCATCCTTTATTAATCGGGACGACATCATGCCATCGGTCGAGGTAAATGGAGACAAGGCTGTGGTAACCTACTGTTACTGGAGTGACTGGGAAGGATTTTGCCGAAAAATCATTCCTGTAGAGAAATACAACCAGACAGTGATATTCGGGGAAAGTGACCGAAAAGTTTTCGTCGAATACGACTGCGGCATCATCATCAATTAGCAAAAATACATGTGCAAAACGATGCCCCGACTTCAACTCATCGAAGAAGCCGAGGCTACTTAATCAATCTGGTACAAAATGACTATTATTCGTTGGAAAAGTGCGACGAAATGGCAATTATTCGTTAGAAAAAGTGCGCAGTGTGGCTGCTATTCGCTGGAAAATCAGCGAAATATGTAAAATATCGCATTCTAGAAGAATTTATCATTGCTTCAAAGAATCATTATTGTCTGGCTCGTATTCCACTTCAACGAAGATGAGCCTTCTGCCTCCCAGGCCCTTGTCGCGACGGTCGTAGTTGTCGCGCAGGTCGGTGAGTATCTGGCAGAACTCTTGCTCGGTCAGGATGGTCTTGAACGGGTTACTCTTGCCACGGGAGTGGTAGAGCCTCATGCCCCGTGTCGCCATCAGCGCCGCACGGAACCGTTCGCTCTGGTCGAACATGGCTTGATAGGCATGGCGTATCAGCTGCTGGAACTCATCAGACTGCCGGTCAATGGCGATGTCCTTCCACCAGACGATCTGGTCGGCCTGCCAATGGGTGCTGGACGCCCTCTTGGCATTGCGGTCCTTCATGGCACATATATGCCGCTGCTTGTCGCGGTCCTGCTGCTTCAGTGACTGAAGAAATCCCTCCATGCTGCCGCACGCCACTCCGTCAAAGGTGAATGGGTTGCTGCACAGGTTGGATAACACTTGAGAGGGGTACTCGCTGTGCGACCATATATCTATGGCCTTGCCACGATGGACCAGCCATCTTATGTATAATTGTCTAAACATAATTCATGTAATTTGATCAGTGACTCCGCTGGGACTCGGACCCAGGACCTCCATATTAAAAGTGTGGTGCTCTGACCTACTGAGCTACGGAGCCATCATTTGGCTTGTGGGAAAGGCAGGATTCTAACCTACTCAGCCATACTTCCTCGTTTTCGTTTGTCGCTGCAAAGGAAATATGCCTGACCGCAGTCTTTTTTCGTTCCAAAAATAATCTTCATTTTTTGTGCAAAAAATATCTGTTTTTCCCAAAAAGGGGGTTATGCACACATGTGTTGAAGAAACGAATGAATCGGAAAACAAGAAGTACAATAAATACATAGTCTGCCGAAATCAAAGATTGTAATTATTGTTTTATTTTTCTCAAGGATGAGGTAATCAATTCTTAACAAAACATAAAAGTTAATTTTGCAATCCGTTGATTTATCCATTACTAACATCAAAGTGCGTAGCGAACATTTGGGGCGGTTCATTGCGGTTAGGAATATCGATAGTAACTTTGCAACCGAAACGAGAGAAAAGTTAGTATAACTGATAATCAGAACAAAAATATGTTACGAGACATCATTGTTGATCCTTATTTTCCTGATTGCCCGATACGCAATATCCTGTCGCGCATCAGCGACCGATGGTCGATGCTGATATTGTACACGCTCGACGGCAGGAACACGGCGATGAGGTATTCAGATATCCTGGCAGCGATACCCGACATCTCGCAGAAGATGCTCACCGTCGCGCTGCGCAACCTGGAGGCCGACGGGCTGGTGTCGAGGCAGGCCTATGCCGAGATACCGCCACGGGTGGAGTACAGCATCACCGAGCGCGGCAAGTCGCTCATGCCGCACATCAACAGCCTGATTGAGTGGGCACTGGCCAACTTGGCCGACATCTTGAACGATCGTAAGAAGTATTCATCCAATAAAAACCATTAATCACATTTACTACACAATGAAACAGATTGAAAAGATTGCACAGGGTGCAAATTATGCCGCCATCAACGTTGGCCGCATCAGCGAGATTATTGAACACGAGTTG
>ONKF01000030.1 GCA_900318335.1 uncultured Prevotellaceae bacterium | reverse complement strand
TTTACCTGTCTTTGAACGGAATCTTGACGTGGACTCGGGATTTCCTTTTCCTTGTCTCTGCACTGTCAATTTCCTCATTGCAAACATTTCAATGATCTCAGCTTCCCAGGTTTCCAGACCCCTACCGAAAAGGCGTCAAAAAAAACCGCTCACTCAATTCATGCATCTCGTGAGCCGAAAAGCGTTGCAAAATTACAGCCGCCGCGGCTACCCACCAAATATTTCAGGAAGAAAATCTCTAAAATAACTTCCTTTAACTATCAAAGGGCGGTGATTTATTGTTTAGCGATAAAAATGCGGTTTTACACCACCCCACAAGAACCATAGCCAAATGAACGGCAAGTGGCAGTCCTGTTTAGGACTGCCACTTGAGGCTATTATTTATACTTATATATTATATATATGTACTATTAGAACAGCGAGAGCTGGCGGGGATCCTCACCGGGATGAGGAGGCATGGAGCCGTCATCCTCCCAATCGATGTCATCGATGGCACGCATGGCGGGGTCATCCTGCAAGGCTGACATAGCGGGCGACTCGACAGCGGGCTGCTCGGCCACCACGGGACGCGGCTTGCTGAGTTCCTCGACCTGCTGGATGAGGGCGGCAATGCGGCGGTCCTTCTCGGCGATGGCATCGGACATAGCCTGAGCCTCGTGCTGTTTTTTCTGCAGGGTTACCTGAGTGCGCTTGAGCTCGGCCTTGGCATCGTCACGCTCGGCGGTGATCTTGGCAAAGTTGGCAGCCTTCTCGTTTCCGTCAACACTCAGCGAGTTATACTTGCGCTTGTAATCCTCGGCCATAGCGGTCACGGTCGAGAGCTGCTGCTTGAGTCCATCAATCAGGTTGCCGGTCTCGATGCTGCGGCGGTTCTGGACCTCGGCATTCTGCTTGGCGGTCTGCTCGAGCTGCTCGATGGTCTTCTGTAGGCCGTCGTTCTCCTCCTTGAGGACAATGTGGGCCTTGCGGACCTCATCCAGTTCGGAAGCGCGCTTCTGCAAGTCGATGATCTGCTGACGCAGCGATGCGATCTCGGCATTCTTCTTGTCCTTGAAGTCCTCGACCTGCTCGACAGCCTTCTGGAGTTCCTCGGCGGCCTTGAGATCCTCGGCAGCGGCATTCAGACGCTCCTCGAGTTCGGTCACATTGCCGCGCAGGCGCTCGATGAGCTCATCACGTTGCTCAACCTGCTGGGTGAGCTCCTCAATCGACGGGCCATCATTGGCGGGCAGGGGCATGCTGTCGCGACGCTCAATCTCGGCGTCACGCTCGGCAAGCTGCTTCTCGAGGCCCTCGATGGTAGCGGTCATCTCCTCGATCCGGCTGTTAAGTTCGTTAGAATTATCAGTGCGTGCCTCCATGGCCTTGATACGGCTCTCGAGACTGCGTTTCTCGATATCGAGTTTCTCGTAATTGTTCTCGAGCTCGGCAATCTTGTCCTGCAACTCCTGGGCGCGGGCCAAAGCCTGACGGCGGTTGGCCTCGTTGACCTGCATCTTCTCCTTGGACTCCTCGACCACCTTCTTGGCATCCTCGGCCATGGCCAAGAGTTCCTCGCGCTCCTTCTTCCAGTTACCCTTGAGCATATCGATCACCGCCTGGGTGTGCTCATTCATGAGGCGAGCAGCCTTGTCGGCAAACTCGGCATCGATGGCATACTCCTCGTGCTGGTCCACCTCGATCTGAACTTCGTCCTTGACGTGCTCGTGATCGGGCACATTCTTATCCTTGCTGAAGGGGTTCACAAAAGTAGTGGGCTGGCCGAAAACATCGTAATCGTCACCGTCCGACCCGCCAAAAGCGCTCTTGATAGATTTGAAAAATGACATAATTCTAAACTTTTTTAGTTTTTGGTTTGTTTTTGTTGTTAGCTGATGGAACCAACCGCCCGATAATCTCGACAAAAAGTTAAAAACAACTTTAAGTTTACCAGTGTAATGTTTTTACAACCAGCCGAGTAGCTTCGTTGCGATTGGGGAGCCAATACCGAAAAAGGTCATCGGTTTCCTCTCCAGTCGGTAAAATTACGATGATTTTTTCTAATAGAGGCCCTAAAAAGTAAAAAATTTCCTTATTTGGACTGATTACACTTAAGGCAAGAGCAAATTAAGTGAAAGCAAAAGACTGCGTGATAGCAAATTGCCACACGCAGTCTCAAGTTGTGCTTTAGGAAATTCACTTCTTTGTAGTGGATTTTTTTGCTGTAGAACGGGCACGTGTAGCACGGCGGCGCGTAGTGCCCTTGGAGATGTTGGACTCGTCGGCAACAATCTCGCGACACTCCTCGAGGGTGAGCGACTCGGCGTCCTTCCCCTTGGGTATCTTGACGTTCTGCTTCTTATAGACGATGTAGGGTCCATAGCGACCGTTCATCACCTTGAGTTCGGGCTCCTCGTCAAAGGTCTTGAGAACCTTCTTGGCCTCGGCCTCGCGCTGTGCCTTGATGAGCTCGATAGCCTCGTCGAGGGTGATAGCAGTGGGAGAGATTTCACTCGGGATAGAGGCATACTTGCCATTGTGCTTCACGTAGGGTCCGTAATGGCCCACGCCGATGGTCACCTCAGAGCCCTCGAACTCGCCCAGGTCGCGGGGAAGCTCAAACAGCTTGACTGCTTCCTCGAGGGTGAGGGTCTCGATGCTCTGCCCCTTCTGGAGGGAAGCAAAGCGAGGCTTGGTGTCGTTGTCGGCGCTACCCATCTGCACCAGGGGACCGTAACGGCCGATCTTGACCATGACGGGAAGGCCGGTCTTGGGGTCGTTGCCCAGGGTGCGCTCGCCCACCTTGTGCTCAAGGCGCAATGAGGACACCTTGCTGATGTTGGGGTGGAAGCCCTCGTAGAAGTCGGCAATCTCCTTGTTCCAGACGACGTTACCCTTGGCCACCTCGTCAAACTCGTTCTCGACCTTGGCCGTAAAGTTATAGTCCATAATCGAGGGGAAGTACTTCACCAGGAAGTCGTTCACTACCATACCCACATCGGTGGGGATGAGTTTGCCCTTCTCGACGCCATAGAGCTCGCTCTTCTTGCCAGTAGTGATCTTGCCACCCTTGAGGGTGATGATCTCGTACTCGCGCTTCTGTCCCTTGTCCTCACCCTTCTCGACATAGTTGCGCTCCTGGATGGTGGAAATGATGGGCGCATAGGTTGAGGGACGGCCGATGCCCAGCTCCTCGAGGCGGCGAACGAGCGAAGCCTCGGTGTAGCGGTTAGGCTGCTGGGTATAGCGCTGGGTAGCGGTCACGGTCATGGCGTTGAGCTGCTCACCACGAGCCAGAGCCGGCAGGGTGTGCATCTCGCTGAAGGCAGCATTGGACTTCTCGTTGGCCTGGTTGTCGTCAGTGCTCTCGAAGTAGACCTTGAGGAAACCGTCGAACTTCACTACCTCGCCCTCGGCAACAAATACCTCGTCACGGCCCGACACCGAGATGCTGGCGGTCGTCTTCTCGAGTTCAGCATCGGCCATCTGGGAGGCGATGGTGCGCTTCCAGATCAGGTCATAGAGCTTCTTCTCCTGAGGCGTGCCCGTGATGGAGTGGTTGCTGATGTAGGTGGGACGGATGGCCTCGTGAGCCTCCTGAGCGCCCTTGCTGGTGGTGCGGTAATGGCGCACCTTGAGGTAACGCTCACCTATGTTCTCCTTGATTTCCTTGCTGATGGTACCCAGTGCCAGGTTGCTCAGGTTGACCGAGTCGGTACGCATGTAAGTAATGAGACCTTCCTCGTACAGGCGCTGAGCCAGTCGCATCGTCTGCTTGACCGAGAGGCCGAGCTTGCGGGCGGCTTCCTGCTGCAGGGTACTGGTGGTGAAAGGAGGCGCGGGGGTGCGCTTGAGCGGCTTGACGGTCACGTCGGCCACCTGGAACTGTGCTTGCTTGCAGTCCTCCAGGAAAGAGGTGGCGGCGTCATGGTCGGCCAGATGGCGGTTCAACTCAGCCGAGAACTCGCTTCCATCGGCATCACCCTTGGCGAAGTGGGCCGAGATACGGTAATAGGGTTCGCTCTTGAAATCCTTGATTTCCTTCTCACGCTCGGCAACCAGACGCACGGCGACGCTCTGCACACGACCTGCTGACAGGCCGGGCATGATCTTGCGCCACAGCACGGGCGACAGCTCGAAGCCCACAATGCGGTCGAGCACACGGCGTGCCTGCTGGGCATCCACCAGGTTCAGGTCGATGCTGCGGGGATGCTTGATGGCCTCCAGGATGGCAGGCTCGGTAATCTCGTGGAAGACGATGCGACGCGTGTTGTCAGGCGACAGTCCGAGCACCTCGAACAGATGCCAGGCGATAGCCTCTCCCTCGCGGTCTTCATCACTTGCCAGCCAGACGACATCGGCCTGGGCTGCCTCGTTCTTAAGCTTCTTGACTTGGTCTTCCTTGTCTTCGGGGATTTCATATAGCGGCTTGAAGCCGTTCTCAACGTCGATACTGAAAGTCTTCTTGTGCAGATCACGGATGTGTCCGAAACTCGACATCACTTTATAATCGCTGCCCAGGAACTTCTGGATGGTCTTGGCCTTGGCAGGAGACTCGACGATAACTAAGTTTTTTGCCATACTTTTCAATAGTCCTTTAAAAATCGGCTGCAAAGGTACTCCAATAAATCGAAATAACGGATAGGAAATTTGACATTTTTTTTGAGCTCCACATCTATTAATAATATATTATTAATGTAAAACAAAAACTATCGTTTCTAGTAGGCACAAAAAGAGAGTGCGTCCTGGCGGCTGGCAGTGCCGCAGGGACGCACCCTCACAAACATGGTTACTATATACTTAATACAATTCTCCTAATCGGATTCTCATTTCACAACCTTGGTGGTTGCAGTGGTGCCGTCGGTGTAGCTGGTCACCACGATGTTCAGGCCGTCGAAAGGCTTATCGCTGGTCATACCAGCCAGATTGACGTACTGCACGCCAGCCACCTGCTTGTCGGCATTGACACTCTCGACCGAGGTGGGCTGAACCTCTACCTGGAACTTGTCCATGCAGAAATAGGCAGCAGTATTCATGCCATAGGCACCCACGTCGGTGGAGTTGAGCGTGAAGTAAACCGAGGTCACCTCACCCAGGCTGGACAGGTCGAAGAACGTCCAGTCGTTAAGAGCCTTGAGCTCGCCATCAGTGAACTCCACCAGATTGATGCTTGTGGTGGTCTCGGTGCCATCGGCAGCAACACCGACAGCCTTCAACTCAAAAAAGTCACCCTCCTCAAAGGCGCGAGCAGATCCGTCGCCATGTACACAGCCGTAGTAGGGCCAAGGATGGTTGCACACGTATACGCCAAAGGGCTTGAAGGCGGTTGCACCGTCTTTATTTACAAACATCACCTGATTGCTGGGACCCTCCATTGCCCAGGAGCTGTAATAAGCCACGAGATAGGGCATTGCGGGGTCGGCCGAAACCGAGCCGTCCTCATTGATGACGCAGCCGCCACCAGCCATGCAACCGCCGAAGTTGGTTGTCCAAGTGCCACCACTGCCAGGCATGCCATAATCGGTCTTGTCACCACCGATGGCAGGAGTGAAACCGTCCCAGTAGTATCCGCCCCAGGATGCGCCCTCGCCGTCGATGAGATGAGAGAGCAGGAACTCGCAATTACCATCACCAAACTCGAGCCAAGTATAGTCCACATCGTTGAAGCAACCGGTCCAAACGCCGTTGTCGCCAAACTCAAGCGAAGCGGGATTGATGTTGGCATTCAGGTCAAGGGTGATCACACCAGCCCATGCGGCCGAAGCCAGCAGGGCACTTGCAACTAAAGTAAAGATTTTCTTCATCTTAATTCTTTTTTTATTAGGTTAAACGATTATTAATTATTTCCATTCAATAAGAGGTCTATCAGTTCGGTGGCATCGGCAATCGTCACCTTGCCATCATGGTCGAGATCGGCTGCCACCGGGTCATATTCAGCTTGAGGCTCACCCAGCAGGACATCGATGAGGCATGTCACGTCCTCGATAGTCACCCTGCCGTCCATGTCAACGTCACCAGGTATGGAGGCCATTGTTACCGTGACAACGAACGATGTCGTCGCCAGTTTGCCATTGCTGTCGGTGTTGACGGTGACGGTCGCCGTGCCAGGTGCCACAGCCTCGATCATCAGGTCAAGACCGCTCACCCATGCGCGAGCCACCGACTCATCGCCACTGACAGCAGTCGTCACAGCCAGTGCCGACATGTTATCATCATCATTGACGGCATGGAGCAGGCCAACCACATCGGTTTCTCCCTGAGGCAGTTGCCTATCGGCAATCACGACCGTGGGACTTGCCACATCGGGATAGATTGCCATGGCGGGGAACCAGTAGGCATCCTGCAAACGCACTTGGCGCTTGAGTTCCAGCGTCGCGGCATCATAGAATAGTACCCAGTTGTGATTGAAATTCTGATAGGCCATTGGGGCCGCCTCGACGGTTTGCACCACCATGTCACCCGTGTGGGGATCGAAGCTGATGGCCGACGAGTAAATGCCCTGAAGCATCTTGGTGCCGTCCCAGTTGATTTCCACGCCCTCGGGCAAGGAAATCAGCGCATCGGTAAACGTGCGGGAGGTGAAATCATAGCAGCTGATGTAATTCTGATACTCGTCATAGTTATAATAGACCCGCTCGGCATGGGGATCAACGCAGACCATACGGGCACGCCAAGCACCCCATGAACTCATCGCGCCACGGGTACCGTCGAGCGTATAGACCTCAACAGGTTCAAGGGTGACGGGGTCGATGCGGGTGAAGTTTGCCTCATACGGGCCACCGCTGTAGTCATAGATCTCGCGGCTATTGTTGGCCACATACAGGTTTCCGCCAGCAGTCACAAACACCGTAACGATATTGGGAAACGGCAAGGTGGTCACCAACTCATCGGTAGCGGGGTCGATGACATGAAGGCCACTACCCTGCTGGACAGCGAACACATACTGGCCAAAGCGCACCATATCGCCGCACTGGTTGTTGTAGAGGCTGTTATAGTCGCCCTTAGCACTCGACATGGTGCCAGCAATGGAACCGCTGACGCTCATCGTGGGCACGTCGATGACAAAGATGCCCGCATTGGTCGAGACATAGCCCTTGTCGGGGGTAACCGCACAGTAGGCGCGGCCATCATAAACGCTGTCAGGGCTCTCGCCGAAACGCAGGATGCTACCCTGTTGCTTGAGGGTAGCTGCATCGAGTACGGCAAGGCGGGACCCGACAGTGTTGCCGGTGGATTCGCTGCCGTTGGCCTGCTTGCTCACGAGGAAGAGACGGTCGCCATAGAGTTGCCCATACTGGGTGGTGACACCCAACTTAAGGTCGGGGTTCACCATCGCATAGACATTATATTCCATCTCGTCGTAGTCATAGTTGTAGTAGTTGAGCGAGCCCTGATTGGGGCCGTAGCGGTCCTCGTTGACAAAGATGATGCCATTAGTGAACGTGTAATCCTGTGGGCCAGGGGTTGGGTCGTCGGCCTCGGCATCGGGGTGGAGGTCCTCGGCACCGCACACCTCGGCAGAGGTCTCGCCGAGCCATCCACAATAAGCCAACTGACCAGTGTAAACCTTGATGAAGTCGATGTGGTCGAGCTCAGCGGGATTGCCGTCCTCGTCAATCGCCCAATCAATCATGAAGCCCGGCTCCAGGTTGTTGGGCAGATTATCGGCATACCCCTCGCCAAAGAACGGCTGGAACCAGTTGTTGCCATTGCCGTTGCTCATGTCGATGGCGCAGTTGGGCAACATGGTGCCACGAAAGGTGAGCACCGTGTCCTCGATCCACAATGGCCAATAGGGCTGGTTGTGGAAAGTGTTGCGCCACACATAGCCGCTGGCGGCCATGGGGTCATTGCTGGTCCAGTAGATGTAGGATGTGTCGTTGATAAAACGCCAGGTCGCATGAGGTGTACGGGGCTTGTTCTCATCGGGCTTGTAGTAAGTCACCTCAAAGTTCTGCTGGCAGCGTTCATAGTCCGCGCCCTTGATTTCATACCATTTATCTCCATTGCCAGGCACTCCGTCGCCATCGGTATCCACGCCCACCATGATGATGCCGGGCTCACAACTGCCGCCCGCCAGGTTGGGGACAGCATTGCTCTGGATGGCGTTGCCGTAAATCTTCACGTCATAGCCGTGCTTGTTGATGACAGGATGGTCGAAGCCAAACACGATGTAGCCACCATAGCTGCCCAGGCTGACCGATCCGTTCAGGCCACCGCACAGGGACGCCTCGACCTGGGCGAGGATGCTGTCCTGAGTGAAACCTGGCTGATAGGCAGGGAAGAAGTTGACAAACTGGCCCGGGGCGGGCAAGTAGTCATACACATGGGCGATATAGGGCGAGTTGCCGGCTGCAGCCGCCAATGTTGTCATCACAACTGCTATAGCTGTAAGTAAAGATTTCTTCATGTCGCGTTTTTTAGTTTCCAGTTACTATTAATCAGCAAACTACGGTGTGAATCCAGCGACACGGGAAGCCGACTTGATATCGGGTGACGAGTTCAAGAAAACGGGCAGAGAATTGCGCTCTGCATCATCAACTTCGCCAGGGTTCAAGTGCCGCGTGAACCACGTTTACTGGCCGTGTGAAGGCAGGTCTTCTGACTTCTCCCCCATCGCCGTCGGCGCCTTCCCGGTGATGATGCAGACCATGAGTATGCAACCAGTGGCATGCGTGCCGCGCGATGTGTCGTCAGGGAGTTACAGCAGCGGGTACTGTCCAGGAGTCTCACCTGGTTCCCTTTTGATTCCACGCCCCACAATAAGGGCAGGAAACCTCAACACGTTCAATTAGTATCGCAAAATTACATCATTTTTACAACAAGACAAAAAAATAATCCACTATTTACACATTAGCCTTTGAGCAAGGGAAACATCATTATTAAAAATGGGCGCCCCGCGTGATTTCCGGAGCGCCCATTATATATGACGAAAGACCAATATTGGTCAATTATTCATTGTTCAGCAGTTTGTCGATGAGGGTGGTGGCGTCCTCGATGTTGACAATGCCGTCGCAGTTCACATCGCCAAAGTAGTTGGTGCTGCCGTTCAGAATCTGATCAATCAATGCGGTGACATCGTCAGCACCAGTCACGCCGTCCAGGTTCACATCACCATCGGCGGGGTCAATGGGTATGATTTGAGAGAATCTGTTCCAGGGATACGCCTCCTGATAGGCCTCGAGGGCATCAGCGGGCACGCGAAGCACCGCCTGGTTATAAAGGTTATTGAACACGTTGGCATTGATAGTAATAGGCTCAGGAATCAGGCAGGTAACCGTCTTGAGGCTATCGCAACCATTGAAAGCATTACCATTAATGCTTGCCACTGAGCTGCCGATGACCACGCTACTCATTTCGGTACACTTGTAAAACGCATACATTCCGATTTTAGTGACCGAGTTGGGGATGGAAATGGACTTGAGGCTACTGCACCAGTCGAATGCCCGGTCGCCGATTTCGATAAGGCCATTGCCGAGGATTACCTCTTCCAGCGCCGTATCCTCAAAGAAAGCCCACTGAGCGATAGACTGCACCGATTCAGGAATCACCACCCGCTCCAATCTTGCGCATCTATAGAAAGCATAAGAAGCAATTTTGGTGACATTCTTGCCAAGGGTCAGTCTTTTTATTTTTGTGTTTTTGGCAAAACTGCTGGGTATCACTTCGACACTATCCCCTATCGACAACCACTCTACCGCGGCAGGGATAATGCCGCCAACAGCCGGGAGACAAGACTTGGCATTCCAGTGGAACTTTTTCATACTGCTACAGCCCAAAAACGCATTATTGCCGACACTTGTAACCGAAGCGGGGATGGAAATCTCCTTGAGGCTGCTGCAGCTATTGAAGGCGTTTTCTCCAATGGACGTGACCGCATCGTGCAAGACGAAACTTTGCAGCTCTTCACAACCATTAAAGATCGCGAAACACAGTGAGGTCACCCCTGTGAAATACTTGAACTCATCGAACGAAGACATCCACAGCCACCTGTATGGACCCATGTCAGTAACCGCAGCGGCCTCCTCCATAGTCACCGTGCCGTCGTCATCGGTATCGGCAGCATTCAGGCACAAAGCCCTCGTCATGGGGTCAGCGAACTGGATACCTTCATCGAAGGAGGGCATAATGTCTCTGGGCTCGGCATTGATGATGACTTCCTGAGAACGGTTAAAGTGGATGAGTGACGTCCCGACAGAATCGATGGCCGTCAACAGGTAATAGGTACCCTGGTCACCCCACCCCATGTTGATGTGGAAGAACCCTTCCCCGTCATAACCGTCGCAGACAAACGCATGACCGACATTGTATTCAGTGAACCCGCTATACAAGACAGGACGCGAGTTGCTCAGCTCATTATAAATCATGTCTTCCCACTCGTCATCAGACAGGCCACAATCATTTCGGCTCACGGCTTGGGTCTTGGAGGTATAATTGAAATAGGCAATCATGGCAGGGGCCACATGAGCGGCAGCAGCACCCGATGAGCCCGAAGTGTAATTCATGTGCACTGATGAGCCGCAATATCTCATCAGATTGGCCACCGCAGCATCTTGCTCGGGTGTTGTCTCTACGCCCAGGCCATATCTCTCGGCCATGTTGTCCCAGTCAATGAATGAGCCCGCGGGAATCGCGCTGACGCTCACACCGCGTTTGGTGACATAGGCCGCCATCTCGTGGGTGGTCTGTGTCACCGAACGGGCGTGGTGGTAGTACAGCACTTGGGCCATCGCTGTCGCCACACAACCCGTCATACAACGCTCCCCATTGGTGTCGAGAGGGCAAGCCTGGTTGTAGGGACGTGTCTGGTTCCAGTGAGTCGTCAGCAACGGGGCCACTGCTGGCTGTGCAGGGGATTTCTTGGGCGCGCGGGGAGTAGAGCGGCCCTTTTCACGCATGAACTGAATCTGGCAAGCATACTCGTCGATCCACCACTGCATGTTATCAGGGATATGCTCAACATCGATTGAACCCTCATAGGAATAGCCCAAAATGGGAGAAACGCAATCATCGGCTGCAGCAATGACGTAACCCTCATTGTCACCGATGTTGAAGATATAACAGGATGCGGATGAGGTCATCGGGGCACGACGCAGCGAGGGGGTATCGACGCGCTTGCCGCGCTGCTGGAGAAAGGCCTGGGCATTCTGCTGTGCCTGCTGCCACGAAATGGGGTTTGCCATGACAGGGGCTGTTAATACCATGCAGCACAGCACGATAAGGACCAATAGGGATTTCATCCTGAGTGATTCCATAACTTGTCAGATTATAGGTCAATACTGAATTCTTTTCTTGAAAAGCGCATGAAGCGCACAGGGACAAAGATAGTAAAAAGAATTTGATTGACAATGGCAAATATCTACCCAGATGAGAATACGGCAGAATGGCTTATTATTGCCAGAGGGAGATTTGGCCGGAAGCAAGGGTGCGCTGAACGTCGATAAGGCGCTGGTTGCGGGAACCGCGGAAACGGAGGGAGATGTCGCGCTGGTCCTGGACAAAGGGGCCGTCAACGAGGACGTCAAGCTCACGTACGACATCGAGCAAGGCGGGGTCGGCCACGATTTCATCCCAAGTATAGCCGGTATAACACCACACGTTATAACCCAATTCCTGCTTGACACGGTGAATCAAGGCGCGTGTGCCGTCGGGTTGCAGCAAGGGGTCTCCGCCACTCAGGGTGACAGGGGCCTCGTTATAGGCGATGACCCGCATCAATTCGTCGAGGGTGCGTTCTTCCCCACCTTTGAAGTCCCAAGAGGCAGGGTTATGGCATCCCGGGCAACGATGGTTGCAGCCCGCCAGATAAATTGACGTGCGCAGGCCTGGCCCATCTACGCTGGTGCCTTCAACGATATGTAAAACGCGGAGCATAGTTTTACGGACTTAGAAACTGTGTCATAACTCTCACCTGTTATTGTATCCGTGCTACGCACGGAGAAATTAAACAAAATAAATTTTTAATTTAATTTTATTTATAATTTTGTTTAATTTCTCGGCCGTCAGGCCGATTAAAAACAGAGGATAGTTATGACACGCCCTCTAATTCATAGTGCCTGAAATCACTTGTGTACAACGCGGTCCTTGAGTTCGGCAAGTTTGCCGCTGTTCCAGCGGTCGGTGGTACCAACGAGGTATCCGGTGATGCGCTGCAGGCGGTCGATGTTGTGGCCGTGGCACTCGGGGCACTCGTGGAGGCCCTCGGTGGCATCCTCATAGCCGCAATCCATGCAGCGGTTGCGGTTGTGGTTCACCGAGCAATAGCCGATGTTGTACTTGTCCATGAGGTCCACGACATAGGAAATGGCCTCAGGATTGTGGGTGGCATCGCCGTCAATCTCGACATAGAAGATGTGGCCGCCACGGGTCAATTCATGATAAGGAGCCTCAACCTCGGCCTTATGCTTGGGTGAGCACTTGTAATAGACAGGCACGTGGTTGCTGTTGGTGTAATAAATCTTGTCGGTCACACCGGGAATCTCGCCAAAGTCCTTGCGGTCACGGCGTGTGAACTTGCCGCTCAAGCCCTCGGCAGGCGTGGCCAGGACACTGTAGTTGTGCTGGTAGCGCTCGCTGAACTCGTTGACACGGTCGCGCATATAGGTGACGATCTTCAAGCCTAACTGCTGCGCCTCCTCGCTCTCGCCGTGATGATGTCCAGTAAGGGCAATCAGGCACTCGGCCAGACCGATGAAGCCAATGCCCAGGGTACCCTGGTTGATGACACTCTCGACCTTGTCGTCAGGGGCCAGATTGCTGGCACCGTTCCACAACTGCGACATGAGCAGGGGGAATTGCTTGGCCATTGCGGTCTTCTGGTACTGGTAGCGGTCATCGAGCTGGCGGGCGGTGATCTCGAGCAGATTGTCGAGCTTGGCAAAGAAGCGGTCGATGCGCTCCTGCTTGTTCTCAATGCCCATGCACTCGATAGCGATGCGCACGATGTTGATGGTCGAGAACGAGAGGTTACCGCGGCCTATCGAGGTCTTGTCACCGAAGCGGTTCTCAAACACGCGGGTGCGGCAGCCCATTGTCGCCACCTCATACTTGTAGCGCTCGGGATCATCGAGACGCCACTGCTCGTGGTAGTTGTAGGTAGCGTCGAGATTGACAAAGTTGGGGAAGAAACGGCGTGCCGTCACCTTGCAGGCGAGCTGGTAGAGGTCGTAATTGGGGTCACCAGGCTTGTAGCTCACGCCTGTTTTCTTTTTCCAGATCTGGATGGGGAAGATGGCCGTCGAGCCGTTGCCCACACCACGGTAGGTCGAGTTGAGCAGCTCACGGATGATGCAGCGTCCCTCGGCGCTGATGTCGGTGCCATAGTTGATGGAGCTGAACACCACCTGGTTGCCACCACGCGAGTGGATGGTGTTCATGTTGTGGATAAACGCTTCCATTGCCTGGTGCACGCGGCGCACGGTCTTGTTGATAGCATGCTGCAGGATGCGCTCATCGCCCTGCAGGAAATCCAGCTCACGCTCGATATAGTCGTCGAGCTTCACGTCATAGAGGCGGCTATAGTCCTGCCCCATAAGGGTCTCGAGGTTTTTCACCTCCTCGATGAAGGAGCGGCGGACATAGGGTGCCAGATAGAAGTCAAAGGCGGGAATGGCCTGTCCACCGTGCATCTCGTTCTGGGCGGTCTCCATCGTGATGCAGGCGATGACGCCGGCAGTCTCGATGCGCTTGGCGGGACGGGACTCACCATGGCCAGCCATATAGCCCTGCTTGAGCACCTTGTCGAGCGGGTGCTGCACACAGGTGAGGCTCTTGGTGGGATAGTAGTCCTTGTCATGGATGTGCAGATAATTGCCGCGAACGGCCTCACGGGCCTCCTCACTCAACAGGTAGTCATCGACAAAGGGCTTGGTGGTCTCGCTGGCAAACTTCATCATCATGCCGGCGGGAGTGTCGGCATTCATGTTGGCATTCTCGCGAGTGACATCGTTATTCTTGGCATTGATGATCTCCAGGAACAGGTCACGCGTCTTGGCCTTGCGAGCCACACTGCGTTTCTGGCGGTAATTGATATAGCAACGGGCCACTTCCTTGCGGGGGCTCTTCATCAGTTCCAACTCCACTTGGTCCTGAATATCCTCGACGCTCATCTGGCTGCGGCCACGCGAGCCGATGCGGTCGGCGATGCGCTGGATGAGACCCTCGTCCTCCCCGGCTTCGGTTGCGAGCATTGCCTTGCGGATTGCGGCTTTGATTTTTTCCTCATTATAGCCGACGACGCGGCCATCTCGTTTAAGTACAGTCTGGATCATATATTAGGTACCGAAATGTTAGGTTTTTGAATTATGCTATCGATAAAAAACCGGCTGTGCCGATTTGGGATTGCAAAGGTAATAAAGCCCCCTGAAACAGCAAACGATTTTACAGGAATTTTTCAAAAAAATTTTCGTTTTGGGAAACTTTTTGGGTAATGGAGAAATTTATTTTGCTGATTATCTGCTATTTATGATTTTTTATGGAAAACTTTTTCTAATTCACACTTGGAAAAATAGCCTCATCCGACTCACAATCAATTAATAAGGGCCCGCAAAGCAGATGCGGACCCTTATCATATAAGAAAAGGTTAGTTGTTGTAATCAACAATTACTTTGCGGACCAACTACCATTCAACAGATAATCGATCAAGGCAGTAACGTCTTCAATCCTGACATAGCCATCATTGTTGCAGTCGGCAACATCAAGGTTGATTTCGGCATCACCACCCAGCAGGTAGTCGATCAGGGCGGTTACATCGTCGATCCTGACTTTGCCATCCATGTTCACATCACCGAGATCATAGGCGGGGGCATCAGCCTTTGTTGCATCGAAGGTGATCTCTTTAGTATCAGCATTGAAGGTAATGACAACATTGTAGGTGCCAGCCTCCTGGAAGGTGTACTCCCAGTCCATAGAGGGCCATGCATAGGTCCAAGCGTGGTCTTGAACAACCTTGAACTTCACTAATTCGCCTTCGCCCATCTCAAGACCGCTCTTGCTCCAAGTGTAGATGCCATCCTCACCCTGAACCATGTCGTTGTTAGTGTCATTAGTGTCCCAGAAGCTACCACACAGGTTGTCAGAACCAGCTACGGTGTAGGTGTGGTCAACGTGACCAATGTCACCAGTCTTGGTCAGCGTGCAGGTGATGCGATCATCGTCAGCGGCGTTAGGATCAAAGGTAATCAGGATGGTATAGATACCCTCCTCATCAACATTGGCAGTCCAGTTATAGGGACCCATGGGCCACTGATAGGCATTATAGCTGTGGTTACCTACAACCTTGAAGTCGAAGTTGCCATAGAGGGCAACGCCTTCCTTCATCCAAGAGTATTCGCCATTGTCACCCAGAACCATATCATTGTTGGTGTCGGTAGTATCCCAATTAGAACCGAAGATAGCATCAGGGCCTACTACAGTGTAAACCGTAATATCGGCATTGTAGATGAAGGCAGTCTTAGGAAGGAAATAAGCAGGAGATGCCGAAAACATACCAGTTGCAGCACGAGCAACATCGGACGTCTGGCCTAAAAAGTTCGTTGCTGTAGAGCCTGAAACGGAACCGTCCTCTTCGATTACCGTTTGAATCACAATATTGCCACCTTCATAGGTCCAAGGGTTGTCAAAGGTAAACTCAATCTCTTTAGAGCCAACGGTCATTGCCATTTCGGCCACCTTAGTAAGACCATCTTCGATGAATGAGGTACTGCCATAAGCGTCGACAGAAAACACCGTCTGGTCAGTTGTGCCAATGTAGAGAGCCACCTTTCCACCATTCAATGTGCTACCAGCCTCATTGGCGACAAAATACTTGACAGCAGTGATGTCCTCACCAATCAGACCACCAAGGTAAGCTTCAGGATAAATGACCTGATGAGTATAAGGAGACCAATCCATAAAGTTTGAGCTAATAGGAAGAGCATAACTGGTTGCATTTCCATCATACACAATAAAATCAGAGGCTGATGCGGAGAGCATCATGAGACCAGCGAGAAGTGTAAATAATTTCCTCATAAAAGTTAAACAGTTAAATAAAAAAGTTAGACAAATAGATTCTCAGTCACACAGAAATGTTTTATTCACTTTACTCCGCAAAAGTAAACAAAATAATTTATCTGCAAAATAATAGACCCTTGATATTTAAGGCAATCATCACTTTTCCATCATTAACGTGAACTCGATGAAATTGAACACGAGCCCCATTCCCCCTTGAGGGAATCAAATGCCTCTTCTACAATTAAAGCATAAACGACAACAGGCTCCCCGTGACGGGAAGCCTGCTGACATTATGACTTTTTATTGTCTGGGCACAAATCAATTGCCACCCAGCAGCATGTCGATCAGTTCAGTAACATCAACGATGTTGATGGTCTGGTCGCCATTAACGTTACCCTCGGCAGGAATTTCGGTGCCATTGAGCAGAGCGTCGATCAGTTCGGTAACGTCAACGATGTTGACTTTCTGGTCATGGTTCACGTCACCAAGTTCATACTCGGGCTGAGGCTCAACCTCATCCACGTAACCGAAGGTAGCCTTGGGCAAGAAATCACTCTGAGTACCAGTTCCCCAGTAAGCATCCCAATAGAACGAAACATATTCGTCCATTCTCTGACCCATAAAGTAGCTACCAGTGCCACTATAGTTATATTCACCAGGCTCGGTTACATTAACCTCAACGGCCAGGTTGCCACCATTGTACTCAAAGGGAGTGTCAAAGGTCAGCAGCATCTCATTACCATTGAAGGTGGGAGTCACCTCGGCCACAACAGTCATTTCATTCACCTGATCATCAACAAATTCGGTAAAGTCAACCTCCTTAAGAGACAACTGAATCTTACCGCCAGAGATCTTGGTCATGGGAGCATCAGTATAATACGTGAGGCTATTAATCTTCTTGCCATTCAGAGCAGTCAGCATGCTGGCAGGATAGATCATCTGAGTGTAATTCAGACCAGTCTCATTATAATTCAAAATAATCAGAGGCACATAGGCGTTCTTATCGGTGCCATCGGCTACAAGAACCTCGGTAACGCAGGAAGCAGTCACGGGAACTGTAATCGTGCCAGCAGCGCCACAGTCGATGGTGAAGTTCTCGGCATAGGTTCCGGCAGTGGCTGCATCAAAAGCTACAGAGAAAGTCATCGATTCGCCAGAAGCCAACTCAACAGGCTGAGCATTGATGCTGAAGGGATCTGCAATCGTGCCAAAGGCAGGGGTGATGGCGTTGCGACCAGTATTCTTGAGCGTTACTTCCTGGTTCACTACGTTGCCCTTACTTACAGAACCAAAGTTAACCTCCTTGGGCATTACTACGGCCTTATATTCTTGAGGCGTGTAATCAAAAGTGGTCTTGGGCAAGAACTGGTGCAGATTATCACGAGAAATAGCTGAGTTATAGTAAGGATTAACACCATAGAAATAACCCGTAATCTCATTACCAGTAGCTATCAAATTACAGTCAAAGACCAGATTGCCACCATTGTACATGTAGGGCTGATCAAAAGTGATCTCCAACTCACTAACGCCATTAGGGATAGTATAATTAGTTACCACGGTCAAACCTTCGGTAACATATGCGCTTGAGCTATAACGGTCTTGCTCGGTAACGCCCAAAGAGATCTGGAGAAGACCATCCTTAGTCACACTGATGTTACGGTCAAGATAGAACTTAAGCGAATTAATCTCACATCCGATCATTTCAGTCAGAGCAGACTCGGGGAAAATTACCTGACTATGATTATTGGAGGTATCATAGTAGTAAATGTTAATGGGATCCAATCTACTTGTTTCTGTTCCTTCAAAGACAGTCAGATCCATGGCCTGAGCAGAGCCAAAAGCAGCCATTGCCATCATAGCAGCTGCAAAAAGTTTAGACATCTTTTTCATAAAAAATAATAGTTTAATAAGATTATTAATAATACGAATAATTCTCTATAGAATATCAGTTGGCAGCACCACCCAGGAGCATGTCAATAAGCTCAGTCACATCGGCGATGGTCACCTTGCTGTCTTGGTCAACGTCGCCCTCGGCAGGAACTGTTGAAGCATCGCTCAGCAGGCCGTCGATAAGCTCAGTCACATCGGCGATGGTCACCTTGCTGTCATGGTCAACGTCACCAATCTCGTATTGGGGGGCATCCTCGGCAATGCCAAAGGCAGCCTTGGGCAGCATATACCAGAAATCATCATACAGCGTGCCGCTGCTAAGCTGAACACAGAAGTAGCAAACGTCAAGGCCGTAATAGCCATACTCATCATAGATGTTCATGCCAACGAACTCCTCGATACCGTCGGGGTCGGATTCGCCCTTCTCGGTCACGCGTGCTTCGACAGCCAGGTTGCCACCATTATACTCAAAGGGCTCGGTGAAATTGAACACAAGCTCCATCTCCCCCTTAACGGGAGCACCCTGAGCGACAACTTTCATGTCACTGAAAGCGGGATCAGCTGCATAGGGATCGAATACGTCATCGTCCACGACCTTGAGAGAGAGCTGGATGTTACCTCCATAGATTCTCTGGAAAGGCTCATTGACAAAGAACTTGAGGCTGTTGATCTTCTTGCCGTTGAGTTGGTTCAACATCGTGGCAGGATAAATCATCTGGGTAAAGTTCTTGATAGTAGTCTGATTGTAGTAGCGCATTACCACGGGAAACTGCGATGAGGTTTTGTAACCATCAGCAACTACTACTTCCTCGGCCTGAACAGGCAAAAACATAGCAAGCGCCATCAGCGCTGCAACAAATAAATGATTAGCTTTTCTCATAAAAAAAAGAAACTTTTGTTATGGATTGTAGGGTTATAAAAACACTATTGTTGGTTTTCATATTGTAAAGTAGGAAATCTCTTGATGTTGTCTCTGACTTTTCACCGACAAAAGTATTCCTTTTTTTTGTTTCTGCAAAATAATTCAATAAAAAAGTATTCACCGCGAAGCAAAAAATGACATAACATCCAAAAAATCAAACAATTATCACTACATCGCATCAAACACCTCGTCACCAATTAATGCATAAACGACAACAGGCTCCCCGTGACGGGAAGCCTGCTGACATTATGATTTGTTATTGTCCTGGCAAGAATTAATTGCCACCCAGGAGCATGTCGATCAGAACGGTAACATCAACGATGTTGATGTTCTGGTCACCATCCACGTCACCCTCGGCAGGGATCTCGCTGCCATTGAGCAGAGAGTCGATCAGTTCGGTAACGTCAACGATGTTGACTTTCTCGTCATGGTTCACGTCGCCAATCTCGTAAGCGGGAGTGTCACCACCATAGGTAAAGGTGGTCTTGGGGAGGAACTGACGAACAGTGGGTGAGTTAAAGGTATAGCACAGAGCACTATTATAGTTGGTGTTCATACCAGTCCAATAGGTGCTGGCCATGCCACCGGCTACAGTCACGACATCCTCAAACACGAGGTTGCCACCATTGTAAGTGTAAGGCTCATTAAAGGTAATGGTTACCTCAACAACCTGACCCTCGTTAGGGGTCATGGTAACGGTACCCACCTTGGTAATGCCATCGGTGATGAAATCGGTCAGAGAGTTAACATCGGTCTCAGCAATGCCAATCTCGTAGGTTACACCGTCAAGAGTCAAACCCTCGGGCTCGGTGTAGAAGGTGATAGCACTGATCTGCTTACCTACCATAGCGGTGAGGTCATCAGCAAGATAGAGGACCTGAGTCTTATTGCCTACCTCGTCGGCATACAAGCCATTGAAAGGAACTGCTGACAAATAAGCGCCCTCATCATACAGTGTTAAAGTCTCGGCTGATGCAGAGAGCATCATGAGACCAGCGAGAAGTGTAAAAACTTTCTTCATGATTTTAAAAGAATTGTTTGTTAAAGAAATATGTTAATAATACGATAGTAGTTAATGGTTGTATTCAAAGGGCTGTGCATACCCTTTTGCATTGGCAAAATTAGTACATGAGCCCGAAATAACAAAATAATTTCTGCATAATTTTAAATTATTCATTAAAAACGACAGTTTCCGTTGCTGCTCAATTCCTTACTCAGAACCCGACAAACAAAAACAGAGCGCTGATGCCGATAAAGAGCATAGCGGCACCAACGCGGAAAATTCGTCTTAGACGTTTTTTGCAGAAATAAACCGTCGTCAGTTCAGGATGATGTCGATAACGGCATTCACATCACTGATGGTCACCTCGCCATCATGGTTGACATCGGCTGCGGGAGCTGTTTTATCGGTGAGAATCACATCTATAACGGCATTCACGTCGCTCACGGTCACCTCACCGTCAAGGTTGACATCGCCCTCAAGAACCTGGGGCATGACGGCATCGGGGTGGAAGTCAATACCGGCGGCCACCTCGGTCGAGGTCTCGCCTAACCAACCACAATACTGGTTGACGGCGTTATAGACCATGATGAAGTCGATGTGGGTAAGGTTGACGTGACGCCCCTGCTCATCCACGGCCCAGTCAATTTTGAAACCGGGATTATAGATTGTTCCTTCTTGGGAAATGCGGGCAGGATGATTGGGCAGATTATCAACATATCCCCAGTCATAGAAGTATTGCACAAAGTAGGAGCTGCCGTCGTTGCCGCCCTGGTCAACAGCATTGCAGCGCAGCTTGGCTCCCGTGAAGGTCAGTGTCTCCTGGTCCTGCATCCACAACGGCCAGTAAGGCTGGTTGTGGGCCGTGTTGCGGCTCATGTAACCGCTGACGCTGTCGGGGTTGACATCGTTGCTGGTCCAGCGGATGTAGGTGGTGTCGTTCAGGAAGGGATCCACATGGCTGGGATCGCGCGGCTTGCCCTCGTCGGGGCGGTAATAGGTGATGGTATAGTCGTGCTGCGTCCTGGGATGGCTGTACTCGCTGCCTGCAAGTTCATACCAGCGGTCACCATCACTGGGCACGCCGTCGCCATCAGCATCCACACCCACCATGACGATGCCCGGCTCGCTGCTGCCGCCATGGGAATTCTGGTCACTGACAAAGGCATTACCCTGGATCTCAAAGTCATAGGTATGCATATTGATCACGGGATGGTCAAAACCCACAATCACATAGCCGCCATAGCCGCCCAGGGAAATCATACTCTCGGCCCAGACGGTATCGACGCGCGTCGTGGTCTGGCCGTGAATGGTCACCGTTGTGGTATCGATACGGCCGCAGATGCTCCTCTGGCAACGTGCCAACACGCTGTCCACGGGCTCTCCTACCCTGCACACGGGCAGGGTGTTGATAAACTGGCCAGGGGCGGGTTGGTAGCGGTACACACGCGTGAGCCACGGATGGTTGGCCCACATGGTCAATGCCGCCATCAACGACAACACTGCCAGAATAATCATTCTCTCTCGTTTCATATCTTGTTTTATTGCGTAATTTGCTAATACTACCTCTCATTAATGTTATTGCCCAGGAAGGCAAAGTGGGCAGGAATGTCGCCTGTGCGCACGTCCCACTTCTTTTTACCATAGCGGTCATAGCAGAAGAGTCGCCCTGGCGAGACGTAATCCTTGGCATCGGTGACGTAGATGTCCTTGGTGAGCGGATTGACGGCTACGGCATAGGGGATGACAATTTCCTTGTCGGTACCGTCGGTGATGAAGTTGTCACAGACCTTCTCACGAGTCTGCGTATTGATGATGGCATAGGAGAAGGCGTTGCTCATCGACACGTAGCTCCACTCGGTGCTCACCACATAGATAGAGTCGCCATCGAGCCACATGTTGCTCACGCGGCAATCGATGCTGTCCACAAGCTGCTGCTTGCGCGTGTCATAGGCGTAGATTTTGCTGGGGCGCGTGTAATAGTCGCCACGCGAGGCAATCCACAACATGCCGTGACGGTCACCCTTGACCCAACTCAGGTTGATGGCGATGGGGATGCGGCGTTCCTCCTTGAAAGTCGCCACATCGATGACCGAGACGGTATTCTCATAGTTGGGCACCATATAGCCGCCCGAGTTGGCGACATAGATCTTGCCCTCGACAATCTCCAGTTCATCGGGTTGGAAGCCCACCAGACAAGTGTCCACGATCTGCATAGTCACGGTGTCAATTTTGGCGACGTAGCCGCGCTGCTCGTAGTTGGGGTTGATCTGCACGGGGCCGGCATAACTGGTCACGTAGGCATAGCCGCCATAAAAACGGATGAAACGGCAGTTGGGGATATTGATCTGGTACTTCTTGCTACAGGTGTACTTGTCGAGCACGTCCACCTTGTTGGAGCAATTGATGACACAGTACATATTGCTGCCGTAGATGCCGATGTCGTTGCCCACGTCGCCCATCTCTTTGGGAACTGTGGGGTTGGCATAGGAAAAGATATTGCGGATATATTCACCCTCGGCATAGTCGTAGTAGTCGAGCGTGGCCTTGTTCCAGCCCATGTTACCCTCACACAGCAGGTAGAAGCCCTCGATATCGGTAAACTCGGGCTGCGCCACCTGGACGTGCTCGGGCAGGAAGATGGTCACCTCCTCACGGCAGCCAGGCAGCAGCGCCAGCACCACCAGCAGAATAAAATGGGACAAAAGAACCGTCCCTGTGTCCCGTTTTGATTCGGTTTTCATTTAGATGTCAAATTTGAGGATGAGTTTGTAATTGCGGCCCGGCATGGGATAGTTGAGGATGACGTCGTAGTACTGGTTGAAGAGGTTGTTGACCTCGGCCGAGACTTTTAACGTGGTCTTGCCCAGGTGGAAGAGGTAGCCTGCCGACAGGTCATGGGTATACCAGGGCTGCTCGTGGTTCTCGCGGGTGTTGGCACTGGTGTGATAGCGCTCGCCCACATAGATGAAGCTGTAGTTCACGTCCAGGTCATGCCAACCCAAGTGGCCGACAACCGAGCCGCTGTGCCATGGAATGTAGGCCAACTGTCCCTTATAGGTGCCGCCGTCGCCATTGTCGGCGGGATTGGTGTAGTCTTGAGCCTTTTGATAGGTATAGCTCAAGTTGAGGTCGAGGATGACATCGGCAGGAAGACGCAGAGTGGTGCGTGCACTGACATCGATACCGCGGATTTTCACTATACCCACGTTCATCATCATCCATCGGTACTGGCCAGTGCCCTTGGGAACGGCAATGATCTTGTCGGTGATGTAGTTGTAGTAGGCGTCGGCACTGATCTTGACACCGGCAAGCAGCCCACGGTCGGTGAGCAGGCGGTACAGGAAGCCCACGTTGTACTGGGTGGCATACTCGGGGTCAAGTGTGATGTTGCCCATGTCGGTGTAGTAAAGGTCATTGAATGTGGGCATGCGGAAGATGCGCTTGTAATAGGCCCTCAGGTTGAATTCCCGCTCCTGCCAGGGTTGCCAACTCAGGAAAACAGCGGGAGTGACCTTGTTCATGTACTTGCTCGACTTGCCGACGACCTGACCGCCAAAACGCGCCGACGAGCGGTCATTGACCATCGTGTAGAGCAGGCTGCCCTGGGCCTTGAAGCCATGCCAAGTCCAGGCGGTAGCCAGTGCGGTAAGCACAGTGTGACGGATAGGATAACCGAAACCCGTCAACGTGGCATCGAGGCTGTTCCACTGGTAATCGACCGAGAGATTGATGTCCCAGTCGGGGAGTAGGGTGTATTTGTTGGCGGTGGAGAGGTAAATCTCGTCCTGCCAGAACTTGTTGTCGATGTACATCAACGTGGTGTCCGGATTGAGGTAATGGAGGTAGTCACGCGAGTACTTGGCATTGAACATCATCTCGTAGCGGTCGGTGAACTTGCGCTGATAAGCGCCCTGGAGGAAGAAGTTGCTGTCCCACTGCCGCTGCGCGTGTTTCCACACGTTGTTCACAATAGCCCCAGGAATTCCCTTGTTGCTGTCATACCAGTAGGCCTTGGCATGCCACTTGCCACTGGACATGACACCAAACACAGCGCCCTCGATACGGTAGGAGCGCACATCGCCGTTCTGTCTCACGGCGGTAGTATCCCAAGCCAACGAGCCATCACTGTAGTGACGCATGTAACGGAAGCGGTACTTGCCCGTGGCATAGGTGAACTCGCTATTGAACGACAGACTCACCGAGCGGCTCAGTTTGTGTTCCCAACGCACACTGGGATTGACGAGACCGAAGGAACCCGTCTTGAGCGACACGTTAAGGTTGTCACGCTTGCCATCCTTGAACCGGGGGCGGCGCGTACGCAGATAGATGGTACCTGCCGAGCCATAGTCCTTGGCGCTCTGGAAGATGTTGCTGCGCTGGCCGTTGTAGAGAGAGATGGCCTCGATATTGTCGAGCGAGAATTTGCCCAGATCCACCTGACCGTTCTGGGCATTGCCAATCTGGATGCCGTCATAGAAAACGCCCATGTGGTTGGTGCCCATCGAGCGGATATCGACGGTCTTGAGACCTCCCACACCACCGTAGTCCTTGAGTTGGACGCCAGCGAAGTACCGCACGGCATCGGCCACCGAGTGGCTGTTGAGGCCCTCGAGCTGTTTTCCCGTTAGTTCCTGGGCTGGAATGACGTCCTCATAGGGGCGGCGGCCATAGATGATGACGTTCTGAATATACTGCATCGAGTCCAGCCTGCCATGCCCCACGGCAGCCATGATGGAGTCGGCCTGGTGCGCGAGGAGACCTTCCTGGGCATGGGCGCACAGGAAGCACAGGATGATTAAGCAGCATGTCACTAACGTCGTTCGCATTGTTCCGGGTTTCTCTCTCTCGATTTGGCAGGTCTTCTGACTCGCCCCTACCCTATCTTGTGTCCTGTCCTTCCCATGGTGTCCCAGCAATCGGGAGCGAGCCACAGTGGACAGGTACGGGGTATTAAACAGGGGGCACACAGCAGCACCGTCTGTCCGAGATTCACACCCGGTTCCCTTTTCACCCAGGGGCACCATCCCCCAGGCACCAAATCTCGCCGCAAAGATACAATAAAAAAAAGAGATAACGGATTGAGGGATAAAAAAACTCCGGTGCGCATCGCTGCGGGCCGGAGTCTCAATAAACAAATTAACTATGGAAAATATACGATTATTTCAATCTTTTCAGATTATTATCATTCAAAGCCGGGGTTGTAGGGCGGGAAGATTAATCTTCCTCCTTGCCCATCAACTCGCGCTCCTGACGAGCCTTCTCGGCGAGAGCCATCTCGTTCTTGTCACCGACGATGAGGGTCTGGTATTCACGCAGACCGGTACCGGCGGGAATCAAGTGACCGCAGATGACGTTCTCCTTCATACCCTCGAGGTGATCGACACGGCCGTTGATGGCTGCCTCGTTGAGGACCTTGGTGGTCTCCTGGAACGATGCTGCCGACATGAAGCTGCTGGTCTGCAGCGCGGCACGTGTGATACCCAAGAGGATCTGCTCGCTGGTGGCGGGCACGGCATCGCGGACGACGACGAGCTTCATGTCACGGCGCTTGAGCGACGAGTTGATGTCGCGCAGCTTGCGTGCAGTGAGGATCTGTCCGTTCTGGACCTCCTCGCTGTCGCCGCTGTTAACGACGATCTTCTTGCCCCAGATGCGGTCGTTCTCTTCCATGAAGTCGCGCTTGTCAACGGTCTGCTCCTCGAGGAAACGGGTGTCGCCCGGATCGATGATGCGAACCTTGCGCATCATCTGGCGCACGATTACCTCAAAGTGCTTGTCGTTGATCTTCACACCCTGGGTGCGGTAAACGTCCTGAACCTCGTTAACGATGTAGTCCTGAACGGCCGTGGGACCCTTGATGCGCAGGATGTCGGCAGGAGTGATGGCACCGTCGGACAACGGAGTACCGGCGCGCACGAAGTCGTTCTCCTGAACCAAGATCTGCTTGGACAGGGGCACGAGGTACTTCTTCTCCTCACCCAGGCGGTTCTTGACTGTAATCTCACGGTTACCGCGCTTGATGCGGCCGAAGGAAACCTCACCGTCAATCTCGCTGACGATAGCGGGGTTGGACGGGTTGCGGGCCTCGAACAACTCGGTTACGCGAGGCAGACCACCGGTGATATCACCAGCGCCACCCGAGAACGAGCGCGGAATCTTGACGAATACCTCACCAGCGGTGATTTCCTCGCCATCCTTCTTCATGAGGTGGGCACGCACGGGCAGAGAGTAGGACTTCACGATATTGCCCTCGGCGTCAACAACCTCGGCCTCGGGAATGCGGTTATGGTCCTTGGTCTCGATGATGAAGATTTCGGCATTGCCCGAGATCTCATCATACTCCTCGCGGTAGGTCACACCCTCAATCAGGTTCTTGAAGTTGAGTGTACCGTCAACCTCGCTGACAATGACAGCGTTGAATGCGTCCCACTCACAGATCTTGTCACCAGACGAAACCATATCGCCGGGCTTGAAGAACAGCTTGGAACCGTACTCGATGGGAGCATGGGTGAGCACCATGTTGGTGTTGGGATCCTTGATCTGCATCTCGGCCATACGACCAACGACGATGTCAACGCCATCCTTATCCTTAACGGTGCGCAGGTCTTCGATCTCGATGCGGCCGTTGTACTTTGAAGTGATATTGGACACAGCCGATGCGTTACTTGCCACACCACCAGCGTGGAAGGTACGCAGGGTCAGCTGGGTACCAGGCTCACCGATAGACTGAGCGGCAATCACGCCGACGGCCTCGCCCTTCTGCACCATGCGGTGAGATGCCAGGTTGCGGCCATAGCACTTGGCGCAGACGCCACGCTTAGCCTCACAGGTGAGGACGGAACGGATCTCCACCGACTCGATGGGGGACTCATCGATGCGCTTGGCAGCGGCATCGGTGATTTCCTCGCCACTCTCGACGATGATTTCGCCCGTAGTGGGATCCACAACATCGTGAACCGACACGCGGCCCAGGATGCGCTCGCCCAGCGAAGCCACAACACGGTCACCGTTACGCACCTCGCGGCAAACGAGGCCACGCAGCGTGCCGCAATCCTCCTCGTTGATGATCACGTCATGAGCGACGTCGACCAGACGACGGGTCAGGTAACCTGCATCGGCGGTCTTCAACGCGGTATCGGCAAGACCCTTACGGGCACCGTGGGTCGAGATGAAGTACTCCAGCACCGACAGACCCTCCTTGAAGTTAGCAAGAATCGGGTTCTCGATGATCTGGTGACCACCCTCGACACCGGACTTCTGCGGCTTAGCCATCAGACCACGCATACCGGACAGCTGGCGGATCTGGTCCTTAGAACCACGAGCACCAGAGTCAAGCATCATGAATACTGAGTTGAAGCCCTGCTTGTCGGCAGTAATCTGCTTCATCAGCTCGTTGGTGAGCTCGGTATTAACGTTGGTCCAGATATCAATCACCTGGTTGTAACGCTCGTTGTCGGTGATGGCACCCATGTCATAGTCCATCTTGATCTGCTCAGCCTTGGCATCGCCCTCGGCGATGATCTCGGCCTTGCGGTCGGGGATGAGCACGTCGTTCAGGTTGAACGACAGGCCACCCTTGAATGCCATGTAGTAACCCATGTTCTTGACATCGTCAAGGAACTGTGCCGAACGGGGCACACCGCAGCTGCGGATAACACGGGTGATGATATTGCGCAGCGACTTCTTGGAAATCAGCTCGTTGACGTAACCGATTTCGTAGGGTACGGTGTTGTTGAAGATGATGCGGCCTACCGAGGTTTCCTCGATGAGCTTCTGCTCGTGCTCGCCGTTCTCGTTGACAACGTCGGCCATCACGCTGATGATAGCGTGCATGGCAACCTTGCCCTCGTTATAGGCGATGAGCGCCTCTTCGGGACCATAGAACTTGAGTCCCTCACCCTTGTCGCCCTTGCGCAACTTGGTGATATAATAGAGACCGAGTACCATATCCTGGGAAGGAACGGTCACGGGGTCGCCATTGGCGGGGTTGAGGATGTTGTGGGGCTCGAGCATAAGCATCTGGGCCTCGACAACGGCCTCGTTACCCAGGGGCAGGTGAACTGCCATCTGGTCACCGTCAAAGTCGGCGTTGAATGCGGTACAAGCCAGGGGGTGCAGCTGGATGGCCTTACCCTCGATGAGCTTGGGCTGGAAGGCCTGGATACCCAGGCGGTGCAGTGTCGGTGCACGGTTCAGGAGCACGGGATGACCCTTCATCACGTTCTCCAGGATGTCCCACACGACGGGCTCCTTGCGGTCCACAATCTTCTTGGCGCTCTTGACGGTCTTGACGATACCGCGCTCGATGAGTTTGCGGATCACGAAGGGCTTGTACAGCTCGGCTGCCATGTCCTTGGGGATACCGCACTCGCCCATCTTGAGCTCAGGACCCACGACGATAACCGAGCGGGCTGAGTAGTCCACACGTTTACCGAGCAGATTCTGACGGAAACGGCCCTGCTTACCCTTGAGGCTATCGCTCAGCGACTTGAGGGGGCGGTTGGCATCGCTCTTGACGGCGCTCGACTTGCGCGAGTTGTCAAGCAGCGAGTCCACAGCCTCCTGAAGCATACGCTTCTCGTTGCGCATGATGACCTCGGGGGCCTTGATCTCGATGAGTCGTTTCAGGCGGGTGTTGCGGATGATGACGCGACGATACAGGTCGTTGACGTCACTGGTGGCAAAGCGGCCACCATCCAGCGGGATAAGGGGACGCAACTCGGGCGGGATGACGGGGATGACCTTGAGGATCATCCACTCGGGGCGGTTCATGCCCTTGCTGGCGCGGAACGACTCCACAACCTGCAGGCGCTTGAGGGCCTCGGTCTTGCGCTGCTGAGAGTTCTCCTTATAGGCGCGGTCACGCAACGTGTTGGCCAACGAGTCCAAGTCAAGCTCGGCGAGGAGGTCATAGATGGCCTCGGCGCCCATCTTGGCGATGAACTTGTCGGGGTTATCGTTGTCCAGGGACTGGTTGTCCTTGGGAAGCTTCTCCATGATGGCCACATACTCGTCCTCGGTGAGAAGGTCATACTTCTGCAGCTCACGGCTCTCGGTACCGTTCTCGTACATCACGCCAGCAGGATTGATCACGACATAACGCTCATAATAGATAATCATGTCGAGCTTCTTGGTGGGAATACCCAGCAGGTAGCCAATCTTGTTGGGCAACGAGCGGAAGTACCAGATGTGGGCCACAGGCACGACGAGCTCGATGTGTCCGCTGCGCTCGCGGCGAACCTTCTTCTCGGTCACCTCAACACCGCAGTGGTCACAGACGATACCCTTGTAACGGATGCGCTTGTACTTACCGCAATGGCACTCATAGTCCTTGACGGGACCGAAGATGCGCTCGCAGAACAGACCGTCACGCTCGGGCTTGTAGGTACGGTAGTTGATGGTTTCGGGCTTGAGGACCTCACCATGTGAATTCTCCAGGATCTCGTCGGGCGAAGCCAGACTGATGGTGATCTTGGTGAAATTGTTCTTTATCTTTGTATCTTTCTTGAAAGCCATAGTAGAGAAAGCGTTATTAATCGAGTTTCACATTGAGACACAATCCACGCAGCTCGTGCAGCAGCACATTGAGCGACTCGGGAATACCCGGGGTGGGCATGGGATCACCCTTGACGATAGCCTCGTAGGCCTTGCTGCGGCCCACAACATCGTCACTCTTGACGGTGAGGATCTCTTGGAGCACATGGCTGGCACCGAAGGCCTCCAGTGCCCAAACCTCCATCTCACCAAAGCGCTGACCACCAAACTGGGCTTTACCGCCGAGGGGCTGCTGGGTGATGAGGCTGTACGGGCCAATCGAGCGGGCGTGCATCTTGTCCTCGACCATGTGACCGAGTTTCAAGAAGTAGGTCACGCCGACGGTTGCCTTCTGGTCGAAGGGCTCGCCAGTGGCGCCGTCATAGAGCTGGGTCGTGCCGGCACGCGGCAGACCGGCCTTGTCGGTCCATGAGTTGAGGTCATCGAGGCTGCAACCGTCAAAGATGGGGGTAGCGAACTTCACGTTGAGCTCGCGGCCTGCCCAACCGAGGACGGCCTCGAAGATCTGACCCAGGTTCATACGCGAGGGCACACCCAGGGGGTTGAGCACCAGGTCAACGGGAGTACCGTCGGCGAGGAAAGGCATATCCTCCTGGCGCACGACGCGCGATACAATACCCTTGTTACCATGGCGACCTGCCATCTTATCGCCGACACTGATCTTGCGCTTCTTGGCGATGTAAACCTTGGCCAGCTGCATGATGCCCGAGGGCAACTCGTCACCGATGCTGATGTCGAGTTTCTTGCGCTTGAGCTCGGCCTCAAATGCCTTGCTCTTGTGCAGGTAGTTCATGACGGTGGCACGGATGAGTTCGTTGCGGTGGGTGTCGGCAGTCCAACGGCTCAGGTTGATGCTGTCGAAGTTCTCGATGCCCATGATAAGCTCACGGGTGAACTTCTCGCCCTTGGGCACAACTTCCTCGTCCATATAATTCTTCACACCCTGCGAGATGCGACCCTCGGTCAGGGCATTGAGTTTCTCGATCAGGACACCGCGCAGTTCTTCCTGGCGTGCCTCATAGGCCTTGTCCAGAGCCTCGATCTCGGGATCCACGCCACGGGTGCGTTTCTTGACGGCACGGGCAAACAGGCGGGTACCGATCACAACGCCCTTGAGCGACGGGTTGGCCTTGAGGGAAGCGTCCTTCACATCACCTGCCTTATCGCCAAAGATGGCGCGCAGCAGCTTCTCCTCGGGGGTGGGATCGCTCTCACCCTTAGGAGTGATCTTACCGATGAGGATGTCACCGGGGATGACATGGGCACCCACGCGGATGATACCACGCTCGTCGAGGTCCTTGGTAGCATCCTCGCTCACGTTGGGGATATCATTGGTGAGTTCCTCCATACCACGCTTGGTCTCGCGCACCTCGAGGGTGTACTCGTCCACGTGGACACTGGTGAGGATGTCCTCACGCACGAGGCGCTCGTTGATCACGATAGCGTCCTCATAGTTATAACCCTTCCAGGGCATGTAAGCCACCTTGAGGTTGCGGCCCAGTGCGAGCTCACCGTTCTGGGTGGAGTAACCCTCGGTAAGGATCTGGCCCTTGGTCACACGGTCACCGGCGTTGCAGATGGGACGCAGGTCGATGGTCGTGCTCTGGTTAGTCTTGCGGAACTTGGGCAGCTTGTATTCCTTGACAGCGCTGTCAAACGATACAAACTCCTCGTCCTCGGTGCGGTCGTAGCGGATGGCCATGCGCTGCTCGATGCCGGTGCCCACGATGGGAGCCTCGCTGCGCAACAGAGGCACAGCCTGGCGCATCATGTTCGCACCCATCAGGGCGCGGTTAGCGTCGTCGTGCTCCAGGAACGGGATGAGCGCGGCAGCGATCGATGCGATCTGTTGGGGAGAAACGTCCATGAGTTCCACCTCCTCGGGAGCCACCACGGGGAAGTCGGCGTTCTTGCGGGCCTTAACACGGTCGCGCACGAAGGTGCCATCCTCGTTAAGCGGGGCATTACCCTGGGCGATGATGCGGTCTTCCTCCTCCTCGGCAGTGAGGTAAACGATGTCCTCGTTCTTGAGGTCAACCTGACTGTTCTCGACCTTGCGGTAAGGAGTCTCGATGAAGCCCAGGTTGTTGATCTTGGCATACACACACAATGACGAGATCAGACCGATGTTGGGACCCTCAGGGGTCTCGATGGGACACAGGCGGCCATAGTGGGTGTAGTGAACGTCACGCACCTCAAAACCGGCACGCTCACGTGACAGACCACCAGGACCGAGGGCGCTCATACGGCGCTTGTGGGTAATCTCGGCCAGGGGGTTGGTCTGGTCCATGAACTGTGACAGGGCGTTGGTGCCGAAGAACGTGTTGATCACGCTCGAGATGGTCTTGGCATTGATCAGGTCGATGGGAGCGAACTGCTCGGTGTCACGCACGTTCATGCGCTCGCGGATGGTACGCGCCATGCGTGCCAGACCCACGCCGAACTGGTTGTAAAGCTGCTCACCGACGGTGCGAACGCGACGGTTGCTCAGGTGGTCGATATCGTCCACATCCTGCTTGCTGTTAATCAAGCCGATGAGGTACTTAATGATCTCGATGATATCCTCCTTGGTCAAGACGCGCTTCTCGGGATCGGTATCAAGACCCAACTTGGCGTTGATGCGGAAACGGCCCACCTCGCCCAAGTCATAGCGCTTCTCACTGAAGAAGAGGTTGGTGATCACCTCGCGGGCGCTATTGTCATCGGGCGGCTCGGCGTTGCGCAGCTGGCGGTAGATATAGTTGACCGCCTCCTTGCCACTATTACAGGTATCCTTGTTAAGGGTGTTGAAGATGATCTGATAATCACCCGTGTTCACATCCTCGCGGTGCAGCAAGATGGTAGCCACTCCTGACTCGAGAATCTCGGTGATGTTCTCTTCCTGGAGCTCGGTGTCACGGTCGATGATGACGTCGTTACGCTCGATGCTTACTACCTCGCCGGTATCCTCGTCGACAAAGTCCTCACTCCATGAACGCAGCACGCGGGCAGCGAGCTTGCGGCCCACAGCCTTCTTGAGGTTGGTCTTGTTGACCTTGATCTCCTCGGCAAGTCCAAAAACTTGAATAATGTCATTGTCCGACTCGAGTCCGATGGCACGCAGCAGCGTGGTCACCGGTAATTTCTTCTTACGGTCGATGTAGGCAAACATCACATTGTTGATGTCGGTTGCGAACTCGATCCATGATCCGCGGAAGGGGATGATGCGTGCCGAGTACAACTTCGTGCCATTGGCATGCAGACTCTGACCGAAGAAGACGCCCGGTGAGCGGTGAAGCTGGGATACAACGACACGTTCGGCACCATTGATGACAAAGGTGCCCTTATCGGTCATGTAAGGGATAGAACCCAGATACACGTCCTGAATCTCGGTGGGGAAGTTATGGTCAGGGTCGGTGCAGTATAGCTTGAGCTTGGCCTTCAGGGGAACACTGTAAGTGAGGCCGATGTCCAGACACTCGTCGATGGTATAACGCGGCGGGTCGATGTAATAGTCAGGCAAAAACTTTATAGAGTCCCTCGTTTTTTCTTTTTTCAGTCGGTGTATCCAGTTGCAGGAAATCACGGAATGACTGTAACTGCACGTCGAGGAAATCGGGATAGGGATAGGGATTTCTTACTCGCGCGAAATTGACTCGTTCTTTATTGGTAACTGACATTGACAAAGAAGTTATGTGAACTCAATAGTGAGATTGTAGAAATGCGAAATAATAGTCCGTAATGCACCGCTTCTTTACAGTAGCGTGTTGAGCGCAAACGCTTGATGGTCAACAGTCATCAGGCAGGTTGTCCCCGGCTCGGGATTGCCCGTGCCGGGGACAATGCCGATGAATCTTGTTGTGCAGGTCAAAATTGACACAAAAAGGTTAAGAATCGACTCGTGGTGGTGATTCTTAACCTACACACCTGTTGGACAGGTGCTATTATTTCAGTTCAACCTCGGCACCCAGGCCCTCGATCTCTGCCTTCAGAGCCTCGGCCTCGTCCTTGGATGCGCCCTCCTTGAGGGTAGCGGGAGCCTTGTCAACAAGGTCCTTAGCGTCCTTCAGACCCAGGCTGAGGAGCTCCTTAACCTTCTTGATCACCTGGAGCTTCTGTGCACCAGCAGCCTTGAGGACAACATCAAAAGAGGTCTTCTCCTCGGCCTCGGCGGCACCACCAGCAGCGGGACCAGCGGCAACAGCAACAGCTGCAGCGGCGGGCTCGATGCCATATTCGTCTTTCAAAATCTGAGCGAGTTCGTTAACTTCCTTTACGGTAAGGTTCACTAACTGTTCTGCAAAAGCTTTCAAATCTGCCATAATAGTATGGATTTAA
>ONKF01000040.1 GCA_900318335.1 uncultured Prevotellaceae bacterium | reverse complement strand
CTTGTACATTTTTCCGTTGATTTCCACGTCACCTTTCAACTCGAGCGCATGATTGTGGGGGCGCGCGTAAGTATCCCTCGTATAATAAACCCATTTCACTCCTTCACGAACGAACGGAATGTACTCATGCTCTTGCGCTGCCATCTGGGTCACCCCCAATAAGGCCAGCAGCGCCATTAAAATTATCTTCTTCATAATCGTTATTTGTTTTGGATTGTTAATGATTGGTTTATTTATAAGTTGACTTCTGGACAGTAAACATCGCGCCTCTCTCCACATTGAATCCGCCTGCTAATGTGACCTTTCCGGAGGCCTCAATCTCATACTCAATGCCCTCGGCAATGGTCACATTTCCGTTGGTTCGACCGCTATCAACCGATCTTCCAGCAGTCACATCTGTTGCGTATACATATTGTGAATTGTCGAGTGTCGTGTTCTGAAGGATAAGCGGAGCAATGTAGGGAATACGGTTATGGCCATAAACCATAATAGTGCTGTTAGGGTTCACATCATCAAGAGTAACTGTTGATGAGTTAGCAGCGACGCTTCCTGTCTGACCATCATTGCTATGATAGGCGACAGTCGCCGCACCAAGATTAATTCCCGTAACAGAAACCCCGTTATCAGTTCTGCTTACAGATATATTCGAATATAGTTGAGGTAGAGAATTCCACATCCTAATAAGCGGGTCACCGAGCATGCCAATGGATTTTAACACGTCCTCAAAAATATAATTAGTTTGATAAGTGTTCATTGCGGACAACTGCACCCTTGTTGAAGCTACAGCTTCGCCGAATTGACATGATCTTTCTAATTTCTGCAGAATCATTTCGGCAGCACATGATGCACTATACGCCCCAGGAGTTTCAGGAAAACCGAAGAATGCCGGGCCGCCATAGTCCTTACCCATCGTGAATGACTCTCCGTAATTGGTATATCCGAGGGGGTCAAATGGCATAGTAGCACCGTATCCGGCGAGAAAAATCATCGGATAGTATTTGTTGTTCATCCGATTGAGGCCATTACCCACTTCACTATCACTCACACCGGTTGCAGGTCTCACCGTGTCGATGGCCCATAGGTAGTGGGATATGCCATTGATAAAATCATTGTAGATGCATGACACGGATGGATATGCATTATTGAACGAACTTATGAAGCCATAGTGGTTCTGGTTGATCATGTTCAGGACATCATTGCCTGTATATTCGCTCACTTCAGCCAAACCACTCAGATCCGTGCAATTCGGGAAAAAACCCTCGTTGAGCGGACCGAAGGTTTCACAATCGAAAGACTCGATGAACATCGCGTTTTGCAGGTAGGACAAATCACCATTACCAGGATTCAGTTCATACCGCAGTAGTTTTTCAGTATAATTGTCAAACTGTTTGGATTCCAGTCCCAAAAGCCTGCTGACAGACAGCATGGGGTATGACCGCATTCCTGTAGGGATATCATCCAGGTGGCTGTAGAAGTAATCAGAACCTCCCGTGAAAGGGACCTCTGTTCCAGCAAACAGGACATGATCGATTCCATTGTTCTCCCAGTTCGTCCTCAAGTATTCCCGAATTCTATAGGCATTAAAGTCCGAAAATGTTGAAATAGTATCGTTAATGGCCTCATTGACTGTCACCATCTTGACTTTGATGCCCTTCTGGTTCCTCAATGCGACAATTCTTCTTAATGGCTTAAGCAGTTCGGGAGTAGTTATGATAAGATATGAGTATTGCTCCTGAGCTGTGTTTGTAGGGTTGGTCAGGAGTGAAGCCATCAATTGATGATTTGAAAGGGATGCGGAATTGCTCATAACATCCTCAGGGTTGACAACCATCTCTCTGATCTTCTCATAACCCTCTTCTCTCTTGCTGGCATTAAGTCTTATAATCGGACGGATAGTCAAGGTGTCAGCCAAGTCGTAATGAAGGGTCAGTTGAACGTTGGAAACTTGCCGTAGAATGCAATTCCCGTTGACGATTTCCATTCTCAACGGCATTACCGCCACTGTGACAACAAGGTTCTCACCTTCCATCACGCCATCATTGGCATACCAGGCTACACTCGCTGGATAAACGCTCGAATTATAAGATGAAGCATCGGGCAGCGTGTTCTGAGCTGCACTTGATTGGATGGGGCAAACAAGGTTGTCGAGTGCGATAGGATCACTCATGACCGGTGTAGCCGTGACACTGAAGTTCGTGGCATTGCAGGGAACCGAAAACATGATGTAGTCGACGGGCAGTGATGGCTTGCCTGGTTCACCTATATTATAAAGATCACCATACTTGACGGTTGTATAGGTCACACCGCCGATGCTCCTTGTGCCGATAGTCGGCATGTCTGAGTAGGTGGCGGTGTAAGTGAGACTCCCGCTTGCATCCATCAGCAGGGGCACCAGCACAGCCAGCAGTACCGCTATGAGTTTTATTGATACTGTTTTCTTCATAAGGCAGCGGTTTTACTTGGTCAATATCATCTGCTTGCTGTCAATCAGCTGGCCGTCGGCCACGAGGGCATACAGGTACATGCCGGCCTTGAGGTCACGTGCGGTGAGGGTCACCTGGCTCTCGCCGCGTCCCGTGGCAGGAATGCTCTTGAGCTGCAGGCCCTGCATGTCATAGACATAAATCGTTGCGCTAGCAACGTTCTGGGGCAGGCTGTAGCGGATGACGGTCTCGCTGCTCCAGGGATTGGGGGCATTCTGATAGAGTTTGGCGGCACTCAGGCTGGCTTCAATCTCATTCTGGCCAGCGGCGACAGGGGCGGAAAGTGCAGGAGTTTCCTGCCTGTTTCCCTCGACGGCGTCAAGCCTTGCCTGCAGTTCGTTGATGGACTGCACCAGTATGGGGATCAGCCCGATGTAATCGACATACATGTAGCCCGACTTGTCGGTGTGAACCAGTTCAGGAAACACTTCCTGGACGTTCTGGGCAAGGAAGCCGAAGCGCTCGCTACCCTTGGCAAGTTCTCCATAATACTGCTCAAAGAAAGCTTTGTCCTTGAGGTCTTTGTCAGTGACAAGAGGCATGGATGACACATCATTCAGGCAGCGGGAGGCGTTCTCATTCTTTAATATATAGGAAACTGCGTTCAAGGCTTGGAGAGAGGGAAGCACATCCTCAATGGGTTCGACCTGTTCCTTGAAGCGCTCGTCCGACTGGACAAACACGCCACTGGTGTGCACGTCGTGGTTAAACTGTATAGCCGACGACCTCAGCGGGTCATAGAACATGACTGTGTCGTTGGCTGAATTACCCGATGTGAGATAGGTACCCATCTTGCCGTGCAGCCACAGCTTGTCGCTGTCGGTATATCCGAGCTCGCCGACGAGCACATTATAGGTGTTATAGAGGTAGGTGTCACCGAATGTCATGTGCCCACCGGCGCCACTGTTGTCGTAATTGCCGAACACCTTCAGGACGGTTACCGTGTCAAGCCACTGCAGGTAGGCGGGGTTGATAGAGTTTGGATCGAAAGGGTTGGCGCCGACTTCTGCTCGACCGCTGGGGAAAATTGTTAACTGTGCGCTCATTTGGCTGGAACACATCAGCAAGCAAATGCTTGCAAAACAATAAATTAAATTTTTCATATTGCTTGAATTTTGGAAACAATAAATAATACAGTATTTTAGTAGTTGGTGAAGTAGCCCTCATACACGTTGTTATAAGGGGTGGAGATGACAATCTTGTAGTCGTCATCGGGGAGCGTTGAGACATCGATCGTGTCACCATAACCGTTAACCGCAGTGAAAAGCACAATCTGCAAGGTTGACAACGAGACGATGTCCACATCATAGGAGCTGACAAAGCCATCAGCAACAAGGATAATCTCCTGATTGCTACGGTCATAATACACTTCTGGCATGTCAGCAGGATCGTAATACTCAGTGTGACCATCTTTAATCTTCTTCTTTTGAAGAAAGATTTGCTCTTCTCCTCCTCTAATGTTTGCAAAGACAATCAAGGGTGAAAAAAACAAAAAAGCTATGAGAACATGTTTCATGATTGAACCAAAAATTATTAAATTAATGTAGTAAATACTAGTGATAAATCTACTACAAATTTATAGCTTTTCAAGATATAGGGCAAAAAAATGAGGGCATCATTAATGCTGCCAATATATTAAATATCAGCACGTTAAGAAACAAAAAAGTACATCAGTAAAAAAGGGAACGTCAGAAAAGGTGATAATCACACCTTGCCTAACTCCTGATTAAGATATTTTTCGACGAAATCATCAAAAGACATGTCAAGACCAATTTTTTTCTTTATTATTTTGCTCCTATAATTTGTCACGGTTTTTGGATTGTCAAATTTCATGCACAATCTGATAATCTGTGGTGAGATTTTTGCACATAATAAACAGAACAATTTGATATCATCTTTGGAGAGGTTCGGATAGTTTTTTTCAACAAAAGATACAATTCCATCCATTTCATCGTCGACCGATGACATCATTTTGCGCCAGAAAGAGTCGGATAATTCAACATTCATCAATAATTTGTTTTCGTTCAATGATTTTAACATACCGCTTAAAGGGATGATTCTTTTAACCTTTTCACCTTCAGTCCATTTAACTCTAACACTATCATACAGTTCTTGAATAGCAGACAATCGTTTCCTCAGTAAAACGGAAACAGACTGGTTTTCAGACTTCAACTGTTGTTGTTTAAGTTTTTCTAATGAAGACTCCAACTCTTGTTTAATCACAGATTTCTCATGCGATACTACTTTAATTTTCCTATAAAGTAACAAAGTTATAACAGAGATCGTCAATAATAAAACAAGAGCAATCATTAATGTTATATTGAGGATAGAATTGCGCTGGTGATATACTATGTTTTTATTATCTGACAGTTGTTTTTCAAAGTCCTTTTCTTCGGATATTAGGCTATTCTCTTGTGAATTTGAAAGGATACGAATAGCAATTTGCTTAGAAGCCTCTAAATATTTGTTATACAATTGATTGTTGCCTTCACTTCTTGAAATCTCAGCATTAATATTATAGTACGCTAAACTATCGACAGCATCGATAGGTGTAGGTGTTAGCATTAAAATATACTTTGCTGAATCCAAATGCCCTAATCTTACATATGATAAAGCAGCGTAATAATAAAATTGTGTTTCATTACAGTAACCACTGCCATTTCTAACTATGTCCATTGCCAATTTATTCGCAGTTTCATATTCGCCTTGAAATAACATGAGCCCAGACAATGTGGATTTGTGTGAGTATTGTAAAGTGGGATTAAACTGTTTAGCTAAATCTATCGCTTGACTGAGGTACTTCACCGCAGAATCCGGATAAACATCACCACAAATTGCACCTAGTTTTCCTAAAGCAGAAATGACTAAAGTTGTATCATTTATCAGTTTAAATAATTCAATAGCATCTTTTAATTTACAAATGGCAGAACTGTCTTGAGAAATCTGATCCTGATATAGTTCAGCGATTCTTAGTTTTGTATAGCCCAGGTTGAAGTAGTCGGTGGGGGCGGCGGTGGCTTCGGCGTGTTTGTAATAGAGCATTGCGGAGTCGGGGTGGCCGAGCTCTTCCATGACGGCACCCTTGTAGATGTAGGCGCGGGTGAGTTTTTCGCGCTCTCCGTCGTGGCGGCGGTAGTAGGCCAGAGCGCGGTTGATGTCGCTGTGCCGCGCATCATATCGGTGCATGCCCCCACAGCCCGTGACCACCGCCACGAGCACCAGGGCTACTACAATGACCGATAATATGTTTTTCATACCGCAAAAGTAATAAAAAAACTCCGACATCGCTTCACTAAGACCACCTAACAACCCTCATGTCATGCAACATCGCTCTTTTTGGGGGCATACAACAGACACAACTATGTTTTATAACTCACACGACATATTATTATTTAGTATCAGCATAGCTTAGAATTACAAAATAATAAAAAAGAAGCCCTGCTACTAACCCATAGCGGCAAGGCTCCACAAAGTTATGAAAAAAACTATTAATTACCCATTATTCGGTCAGACGCTCAAGGACGGTCTTTACCAGGTCCTCGACGGCTGTCTTATAGTTTGGATTGACATCGGTTGCCACACGGTTGGCAATGATGGAGCACACGGTCATCGCACGATGGCCGAGCATGAGCGCCATGCCCTGCAGGGCACTGCTCTCCATCTCGTAGTTGGTGATGTGACCGCCATTGTACTCAAACTTCTCGATGCGGCTGTTCAGCTCGGGCTCAGCGAGGTCAAGGCGCACACGGCGTCCCTGAGGGCCATAGAAGCCCACGGCCGAAATCGTGTAACCGCGCACCATGTCATCACGCCCGATCTTCTCGACCAGCCACGGGTCGGCATCGACGACATAGGGCTTGGCGAACAACTCGTTCCACTTGACGTACTCGCAGAATGCCTTCTCGAAGTCGAGGTCGGCGACCTTGTTGCGGTCGGCATAGTAATTGATCACGCCATCAAAGCCTATTGCCTTGGAGGCGATGACGGGGGTGCCTACGGGCACGTAGGGCTGCAAACCTCCCGAGGTGCCGATGCGCACGATGTTAAGAGTGCGGTGCTCAGCCTTGGGGGTGCGGGTCGCGAAGTCTATATTGGCCAAGCCGTCAAGCTCGGTCATCACGATGTCGATATTGTCGGGGCCGATACCATGGGACAGGGCCATGATGGGCTTGCCGTTGTAAGTGCCGCCGATAGCATGGAACTCGCGGCTGGAGGTCTCCCAGTCACGGGTGTCGAAGTAGGATGCGATCATGGTCACACGGCCGGGATCGCCACACACGATGATATTGTCGGTCAGTTGTTCGGGCTTCACATGGATGTGAAACGCAGAACCATCATCATTGATGATAAACTCTGAATCGGGAATTCTGTCTGTTTTCATATCGTTGTGTAATTAAAAGTTCTATTTTGATAAAAAAAGAAAATGTAAAGGTACAACAATATTCCGAATCAACAACGCAAAAGGGCTTAAAAATGTTTAAAAATTAATCTTTGGGCATGAGGCTTCTGGCTATAGGCTGATATCGTTCTACTGCTGATGGGAGATGCCATGCGGGCATTAAATCAACGTGTAGCGGCACCCCGGGAGGGTGGCGATAACCTTCTTGCAGTCAAGCTCAACAAGCGTGCTCATCAGCTTATAGACGGGTTGGCCCAACGCGTCGGCAAGGGCATTGAGGTGAATCTCGCCACGGTCACGGATGACATCCACCACGGCTTGCTCCTCCTTGGTCAACTCGGGGAAAAGGTCAAGTTGCTGCGGCTCCCTGCTGACACCCTCCCAGCGCATGGCGGCCATGAGGTCATCGGCACTGGTAATCAGGGCGGCCTTGTTGGTGGCAATGAGTTTGTTGCAGCCCGCCGAGAATTCGTCACCGTAGCGCCCGGGCACAGCCATCACGTCGCGGTTGTAACTCATGGCCAGCGAAGCGGTGACCAGAGCGCCTCCCGAACCCGCCGACTCGACAATCACCGTGCAGTCGCTCAAAGCCGCCACAATGCGGTTGCGTGCCAGGAAATTGCTCTTCTGCACCGCGTCCTGACTCGTGTAGTCGGTGAGCAGCATCCCGCCGCGCTTGGCGATAGCGATGGCATCATCACGATGGCTTGCGGGATAGATGTGGTTGAGCCCGCGGGGCAGGACAGCCACCGTGGGCACGCCATGCTTGAGGGCGGCACGATGGGCGGCAATGTCGATGCCATAGGCCAGACCGCTCACCACGACCAAATCGGGCAGGCGCTGTGCCAACTCGCCGATGAACTTGTCACAGAACCTGATGCCGTATTGCGTCGCATGGCGCGTGCCCACCACGCTGATGATGTGGGCACTCTCCAAGTCACACTTGCCCAGGTAGTAGAACAGGGCAGGTGCGTCGGGGGCCTCAAGCAGGCGATGAGGATAGTGCTCGTCGGTGAAATAGGTGGCGCCAATATGATGATTGCGCACAAACTCCTCCTCCCTTATCGCTTGCTGCAGGCACTCGCGGCGGTAGGTGTCGCTGTAGATCTTGCTGCGCCCACGGGTCATTGCCCGCAATTCCTTCTCACCCATGTCAAAGAACTGCCGCTCGCTGCCCACGACATCGAGCAGCTTGCGCGCCAGATCCACCCCCATGCCTTGCAGATTGGCAAAGGCGATGCGATAGGTCAGTTCGGAAAATTCCCCTTCTCCCCTATTCATGATTCCCCGAAGTATTTTGCCAAGCGGGCCGCCAGGTCGTCACCGCGGTTGATGCGTCCGTTCTTCTCCATGCACACGATGGTCACAGCCGCACTCACGACACGCTCCCCAGTACCCTTCTTGCAGATGTCCTGATAAAAGATGAAGCGGGCGCCCACGCGCTCGATCCACAGGCTACTGAGCATCACGTCGCCACTGCGCAAGGGAGTGTAGTAATCAATGGTCATGCGCCGCACCACCGGCACGAGCCCGTCACGGGTCAGGCTGCCAAAGGGGATGCCCTCCTGCTTAACAAAGGCGTGGCGCGTGTGTTCCAGGTAATGCAGGTAAACCGCGTTGTTGACGATTCCCTCGCTGTCAAGTTCATAGTCACGCACCACAATCTCTAACGTAAAGAAGTATTTGTCCCGATCCATCATCTGTCAATTTGGTTTAGAGTGACAAAGGTAATGAAAAAGCTTAAATAATCCATCCCGAGCGGCAGTCTTTTGTTCCATCCGCGCAAAACGAAACCTGCCCGCCGGCTCTACATGAGAGCGGGCGGGCAGTCGATGCTATTGTTGATTGGTCTCAGTATAAATTACTTCAGCCAGTCCTGTACCTTGTCGTTGGGGACCATGCGCTCCTCAAATACGTAAGCGCCAGTCTTCTCGGAGCGGACCATCTTGATCACCTTGCTCCATGAACCATCTTGATCACCTTGCTCCATGAGCGTCCTTCACCAGTCTGAAGGGTTGCAACTACTTTCTTTGCCATACTGTTATATAGTCGTTTAAAGGGTTGTACGATTACTTAATCTCCTTGTGAACGGTCATGCGTTTCAGATAAGGATTGTATTTCTTGAGCTCCAAACGCTCGGTGGTGTTCTTGCGGTTCTTGGTCGTGATATAACGGCTGATGCCGGGAACGCCAGTGCCCTTCTGCTCGGTGCACTCGAGAATGACTTGCACGCGATCACCTTTTGCTTTCTTTGCCATAATTCAGTTGCTCCTTTTTTACTTGTTGATAACTTGGATTTCAGTAAGGTGGCCTTCCTCGGCTGCCTTCTTCAGGGCGGCGTCAAGACCCATCTTGTTAATGTTGCGCAAGCCTGAAGCCGATACGGTCAAGCGGATCCACTGTCCCTGCTCGGGCCAGAAGAACTTGCGGTTGAAGACGTTAACGTTGAATTTGCGTTTCGTCCTGCGCTTTGAGTGCGATACGTTGTTGCCCGTGATCGCCTTCTTTCCGGTGATTTGACAAACTTTAGACATAGTTTCTAATTTTGTTTAGTTATTGTTCTTGTTTTACATTCTTAATCGCTCGACTCGCGCTACATGCCTGCCTGTACACAGAAAAACACAGGCGCAGCACAATATACGGGTGTGGACATCCAGCATGGAGAGGGCGCTCTCCCCCACCGGTGTGAGAAGCCCACCGGCATCACAGCCTACGCTTGACTGCCAGGCACTTAGCATCATAGCCTTGACATCGAAGTTTCAACGATCAAGTGTCACACTCTTGACTTGACTAACGCATGAGCATCAATGGTCAGCAAGACATGTGCCGCGAAATCGGCTGCAAAGATAGACACATTTTTTGAACTACACAACAGATTTCCAACACTTTTTGCCGTTTTTTTTATCATCCCCACCCCTATATGCACAACAAAGAGCGCCTTGCCCATAAGACAAAACGCTCTTGAATGTCATCACTGCAAGTGAGCAGCCGGGTAGTTACTCGTCGCCCAACAGCCGATCGATGAGACCTGTAATGTCGGTGATGGTCAGAATGTGGTCGCCGTTCATATCGGGCGCTCCTCTCAGTCCGCTCTCGGTCAACATGGCGTCAATCATACCGGTCAGGTCATTGATGGCAGTCAGTCCGTCACCATTGGCATCGCCTGCAGGGAAGTCGGCTGTGCCATTGAGATAAACCACAATCAATGGCACCCCCGCATTGGGACAGATGACATTGAGCTTGGCATGATGAGAGCCACTCTCCTGAGGCGTGTAACTGATGCGCACGTTACACGTGTTCACAATACTGCTTGATTTCACAATCACAGCATCAAAGCAATCATCACCCTCGATTGAGACCTCATAATCACCACCGATAAGGCCCCAAAAATCGATGTCCACCAAGTCCAAGTCAAGGTCAACACCATCAAAGGGCGCCCTCACTACAGGCTGGTTGGGATCATGCGGGATTTCGGCATCGGCAAAATAAGCGACCTCTATCGACGAGTCGGTCTCTCCCACGCTTGCAGTATAGTAACGCTGGTTATTGTAGCCATAAATCGTCGGGTTCCTATTGGGATCGGCAGTGACAGGAATCACCAGATCCTCGGCGTTCTCACTGGCCAATACAAGATTGACAGAGCCTGAATAAGTGCTTGTGGGTTTATAAGTCACCCTAACGACGGCACCGTTAGCGGCCTTCTCGGGGGTGATTGTCGTCGGGGAAACCTCATACTCACTGGCATATCTCCCTTCAATAGCGAGATTGATATTGCCCTGCAGATCAGTTCCCGTCACCCGGAATGACTTGAACGTGGAGTAGCCCAAATTCACCTCTCCGAAATTCAATGCATCGACACTGGCTTCGATAACAGGTCCTGCCCACGCAAACGCACTTGCAAGCATCAGAGTCATTATGAGTAAAAATCCTTTTTTCATAATTGTAAATATTTTATGTTGATTTTTCCATTTTTGAAATCGGGAACGACACCCCTTGCAAATCATCCCCTTGGGTCATAGCAGACATTTCATTGCAAATATATGGGAAAAAGCACAATTATACACCAGAATTGGAATAAAAAATGACTAAAGGGCTAATTTTTGTGCGCTTAGACCAAATATTTTATCGATTTCATACATAATGGCCACACCTCTTTATATAATGATGAAAATGAAACTTTACTCGCTCGCCCAGCAATCGGGGCCTGGAATACTGGAAGAAAAAAGTTATTTACAGAACGAAATAATTTTTTTTTGAAAATTTTGTCATTTTGTTTTGTAAATTGGAAAAATGTGATTACCTTTGTGCACTCAAGCAAATTCATGAGCTATGGAATGTAAAATTGTTTATCGCAAGCTGTGAAGCCGCGAATGACTTTAAGTGCTTAGTAATGGTTTGTTTTACAGAACGATAACCCAGGTCAAAACGACCTGGGTTTTTCGTTACGGCAAGATAACACATTAGTTTATATACAGTGATGGCGTGGAAATTGTCCACGCCATCACTGTTATTATAAAGGATGTTGATTTCTAATGAAAAATCCTGAGAACTGCTCTGTGGGGTTATCGCAGCGATACCTCGATGTCATCCTTACCCTCGGCGAAGTTGAGCTTGCCTTCCTTAGCGAGCCAACCCAGGGCGCAATGCATTTCGTTCACTTTGAGTTTAGCGACCTTGCGCAGCTCCTTCAGGGTGAGGGCCTTCTGCGCATCGTTCAGGGCGTTCCACACGAGACCAGCCCAAGTTCCAATGTTTTCAGTGTTCATAAATAAAACCTTTAATAAAACAATCAATAATTAAAATAGATTTCTAAAATCGCGACAAAGGTAAGTCTTTTTTGATTTACCGCACAAGAAATCATGCAAAAAGAAGCGCAAACAACCGAAAATAGTTATGCAAATTGTTGCATAGCTTACAATTTGCCACCCAAAAGCCTGTATAACGCCAAAATATGGGCAAAATCATCCCGCTGGCCATCGGTGAGCATCTTCACGTGACTGATACCTTCATATCCCTTGAGCTTAATCATAGCCCAATGGCTGTGGGCAAGGGCATAGACCAGGTCCTTGTGAGCCGGACGCAACTCGTCGTCGCTCATTTCCCAATAGAGGTTCTTGCTCAATCTGCCGCGCTGGGGGTCGGCGGGATAGAAGACGTAATCAAATCCATCGACGTTAAAAGTCAGCTCGTCGTACTTGAGCGGATCGTCGGCACAATACTGGACACACAGCCTCAACGGGCCAGGGACGCCGTCATGCAGTGAAAAGATGAAATAAGCCTCATTGCTGCCTTTATCTCGATTGACATACTTGGAGAGGCACTCGTCGCCCTCGGTAGTGACATAAGGCATCAACTCGTCGATGGTGGCGGTGACAGGCTCATCGCGCCAGGTCATGCGACGCGGGCCCAAATCATAGTCCTTAATGGAATAGTCGGTATTGAGCAATTCGTCGAGTTCGGCTTGCTCGTCGGCAGTCTTGCTGGTGCCAAGCAAGCGTTTGCCCTTGACGGTAGTACCGACCTTGGCAGTAGCAGTGGCAGGTGGCAAATCAACTGTTCCCCACACCTCGTCGCTGGTGTCCCAGGGGTCGGCCTTGGGTTCGGCCTTGTGGGACAACTGCTCCTGGAGTTTCTTAATTGCCTTGGCGCGTTCACGCTCAGGATGCAGGCGGCGGATGCCAGGCTTAATGCTCACATCCTTATCATCATCGTCGCGGGCAGTGCTTGTCATCCCGACAGGTGCGGCCAGCATCGCAACGAGCAACAGCAATATCAATTTTCTCAATCTCATTTCTCTTTTATTTGAAGGTTATAAGGGTAGATCAGAAGGTTAAAATAGGGCTATAACAATGACAGCAACAGCAGCTGGGCCTCGAGGGTGGCGCGGGTGATGACGCGGTTGCGGTCACCGGGCAACTGCTTGACCTGTGTCACAACACGGTCGCCACACTTGGCAGCCATCCACACGGTGCCTACGGGCTTGGTGGGTGTGCCTCCACCAGGGCCGGCAATGCCACTGGTGGCGATAGCGCAATCGGTACCGATGGCTCGGCAAGCACCCTCGACCATCTGGCGCACAACGGGTTCGCTGACCACGCCATGGTCGATGATATCCTGTTCATTGACACCGAGCAGTGACATCTTCACCTCGTTGGCATAGCTCACCACAGCGCCCTTAAAGTAGTCGCTGCTGCCAGCGATGCTTGTGATCTCGTGGGCGATGTTGCCCCCGGTGCAGCTCTCGGCGGTGGCAAGTGTCAAGCCCCGCTCACGCAAGCGATCTCCCAATATTTCGGGCAGGCGTTTGTCGCCATCGGCAATGATATGGCCACCCAGGATCTCGTGCAACTGGCGCGACAGACGTTCCATGTCGTCGTTGATCTGGCGGGCATCGGTCGAGGAGCCAGTCAGCCTCAAGCGGATGATGCCGCCCTCGGGCAAATAGGCCAGATGGATGCCATGAGGCAGAGCGCGCTCAAACTCATCCAGTTCCATCGCCAATGCCGACTCGATGATACCCGTAACGACAAAGGTGCGGAACTCGATGTCCTCGCCGTCGTTGAAGCGGGCAAGCAGCTGCGGGATCACGGCACGCTCCATCATGCCCTGCAGTTCAAAGGGCACGCCAGGCATGCTCACCAGCACCTTGCCGTCGCGCTCAAACCACATCAGCGGCGCAGTACCCATCTCGTTCTGGATGACGCGGCACGACGAGGGCACCATCGCCTGCAGGCGGGTGTACTCGTTGAGTTTGAGGTGACGGCGTTCCATCACCTGCATGACGTTGCGCTCCACATCCTTGTCAAGCACCATTTCGCCGCCAAAGTATCGGCACAGCGTGGGCTTGGTGATGTCGTCCTTGGTCGGTCCAAGGCCGCCGGTCATTAACACAACATCGGTCTGTGCAAAGGCTCGGTCGATGGCGAGTTTGATCTGCTCGGCGTCATCAGGGACAACCTGCACGGTATTCACGTCCCAGCCACGCGGCGTCATGTGACGGGCTATCCAGCCCGAATTGGTGTCGGTGACCTGACCTATCAACAGCTCGTCACCGATGGCAATAATGCTGTATTTCATTATTAGTTTTTAGTCCTTAGTCTTTTAGTTGTAAGTAGGGTAAGTGTTGCCTGGAACTCACTCATCTCTTTTCAACGCGCAGCGTCACTCAGTGGGGATTTCCTTAGCGGGCCAGCCGTAGTCCTGGTAGTACTTAACGGGCAATTTGTGTTCCTTTACATAGTCAGCAATAGTGGACGCCCGGACTTCCTCACGGTATGCCTCATCGCTGTTTGCATTGTGGAATGCATCGTAGTATTTACCAAAGATGCGCTTGGCGCTTTCCAGATTGCCATGACCGTCTTCGACCTGTTCAAAAGACACAACTTGGTCATTACCCTCCTCATTAACGCACATCAGCATTTTACCTGGATGGTTTCCACCCGATACACACTTCAGGGTATCACCCACCACATTGTAGTTAAACACCCAGTAGTCACCCCACACCAATATGCTATCATTATGCACTTCATCGATTTGATAAAGCACAACGGGGATGCACACTTCACCAGGAGTATAATGCGAGCCGATAGAATCAACCAGATAATTGTTTATTACCGACGTAAAGGCTTCGGCCCGCATAGCCATATCCCTTGCTGCAGACTCAACCTCCTTCTCAATTCTGGTTTTGTTAATGCACGAAGTCACACCAACAACGCCGCTGAAAAGGATGGCGGCCACCATCCACAATTTCATCTTATTCATATCTCTTTGATAGTTTGGTTTTTCTATAACGCGGCAAAGTTAGCATTATTTTTGCTTTTAGGCACCAGTTGGTCGATTAAATCTTTGTGTTGGTCTATTGTGAGCATAAATCCAATTAACTTTATGCACTATTTTATGTCTAATATACAAATTAAATAATGTTCACCAGGCCTTTTCATTATTAAATGAACCGGACTCAAAAAATACAGATATTATGAAAGCCCTTAAAACCATATCGTTCATATTAGTGCTAGCGACGGCATGCACACTCCTTCAATCATGCTCACTGCTTGTTGCAAGTCCAATCCACTATTCAAGTCCACACCTTCATACAGGACCACCACATCATCATGATCATGTGACAGCAGAAGACGCTATACTGAATACCCGAGCCTATCAAGGATTCATTAGTATTCCTGCTAAAGGAGGGATATTTGAATTTGAATGTTCAACTGATCAGTTTTTAATTTCAAGAATCCTAGACTCGTCTATGCCTAGGCATAAGCCTCATACACATTCCAATTGCCGTTGCCCTTATACAGCAGACGATTATATAGTTATTGACGATACAAATTATTATGGCTCATTTTATACCATAACTTGTAATTATGATAAGCACACCTGGACAATAGAAGTCGATCCTTTAATGGCAAACTATAACGAGTTCATGAGGAGAGACATTTGGGTGATCATGTGGAAAGAAGGTGATGAAGTTGATAGAGAACTTTATTCTTTACACTTTAGTCAAAGCAATAATCAATAGTCTAGCCTTTTCAGCAATTATCAGTTGGATTACCCTATGTAGTAAATCAAGTGCTATCATGTGATCGCCTCACTGATTGCAAACCTTACCGCATTTGACTTATTATTGGGAAAATATTTGTAATTTAGCGGGGTAATAAGAATCGTTGAAAGAGAGACTATGCAGATTATTCTTGCGAGTGCTAAGATAATGAACGACAAGTCGGCGGTGCCTGAGGGGATCACGGCCACAACGCCGCGTTTCCAGAAGGAGGCCCAAAGGCTTGCCGGTGACATGATGCGTTATCCTGTTGAGGCACTTGTCGAGATGCTGGGATGTTCTCATGCTATTGCGGCCCAGAACCGGTTGCGGTACATGAGGTTTATGGATGAGCATGAACCGTTGCCCGCTATCCTGGCCTATCATGGGCAGGCCTACAAGCACTTGAAGGCCGATACACTGGATGCAGACACATTGCGCTATGCCCAGGGGCACTTGTGGGTGATGTCGTTCCTGTATGGACTGCTGCGCCCGCTCGACGATATCCGCCCTTACAGAATGGAGGGACAGGTGGAACTGCCGAGCGCCGACGGGAATATGTTTGACTACTGGAAACCACGCTTGACACAGGTGCTCATCGACAGCGTGAAGGCCGACGACGGGGTGCTTGTGCATCTCGCTACTGAGGAGTTTCAGCGCCTGGTGGACTGGAAACGCGTCAGAGAAGAGCTACATGTGGTACAGCCGATGTTCCTCGTGCGCAAGGGAGACTCCCTTAAGGTACAGGCGGTGTGGGCAAAGACTTGCCGCGGCGCCATGGCCCGCATGATACTGCAAGAACGGCTTTCACACCCCAAGGAGTTACTGGCATTCCAATACGAGGGATTTACCTACAGCCCCGCTTCGAGCGAGGAAAATCAGCCTTGTTTCATTAAAGAGAATTAGCACTATGGCACAAACGTTATTATGGTTGATCATCGCATTTGTCACGCTGGATTTTATCATCAGCAGCGTGCTCTCATGGCTCAATACACGGTGGATGACGCATCCCGTACCACCCGAACTGGAAGGGCTGTATGACGAGGAGAAGTACCGCAAGCAGCAGGACTACATGCGCACCAACAAGCGGGTGTCACTCGTGGCACGTTGCGTGTCGTTTGGGTTGACGTTAATCATCCTGGGTTTCGGCCTGCTCGGCTGGCTCGACAACCAGTGCAAGGTTTGGACCGAGGTGCCCGTATTGCAAGTCATCCTGTTCCTGGTGATTTATAATCTGTTCAACACCGTCATAGCCCTGCCATTCAGTTATTACTCGACGTTTGTCATCGAGGAGCGCTTTGGCTTCAACCGCACGACGCACAAGACCTTCTGGCTCGACGCGCTGAAGTCTTTCCTTGTCTCTACAGCATTGACCGCCGTGCTGATGGCTGTGGTCTATTGGCTTTACCAGACCTTCGGACAACAATTCTGGATTTGGGCCACACTGGTCATGGCCGTGTTTATCGTGTTCTTCTCGATGTTCTACAGCAACCTGATTGTGCCCCTGTTCAACAAACAGACGCCGCTGCCCGAGGGCGAGTTGCGCGATGCCATCACCAGCGCGCTGGAGAGTTTCGGTTCCAAGTTCAAGGACATTTACATCATCGACGGCAGCAAACATTCCACCAAGGCCAACGCCTATTTCACCGGCTTTGGTCCCAAGAAGCGCATTGTGCTCTATGACACCTTGCAAGACCAGATGACCAATGATGAGATTGTCGCTGTGCTGGCCCACGAATTTGGACACTACAAGCATCGCGACACCTTCAGGAACATGTTCATCACCATCGCCATGGTGGCAGTCAACCTGTTTATATTCTCACTGCTTGTGAGCAATCCCGACCTGCCAGCCGCCTTGGGTGGCACCGCTCCGTCGTTCATCCTGTCGATGGTGGCATTCTCGCTGTTGTTCTCTCCCATCGACCTGCTGCTCAATCCCGCCAGCAACGCCATCTCGCGCCGTGCCGAGTACCGCGCCGATGCCTTTGCTGCCGAGCATGGCCATGGCGAGACCCTCATCAGCGGCCTCAAGAAGCTGGCGAGCCACGCCTTGAGCAACCTCACGCCCCACCCGCTCGTCGTGTGGTTCAGCTACAGCCATCCCACCCTTGCACAACGCATCCGCGCCATCCGCAGTTCAAACGACAATAACAACGACTAAACAACTGGACCAACAATCTTAAAAAGAAAACAATAAATACAATAAAAACAATGCTATCCAGCACGTCGCATTTAAACGACAACTTGGACAACTATAACAACTTTCATTAATAGGAATTAAAGGGAAACAAGTTGCTCAAGTCCTTCGATGCAACGGGCAACATCAGCTGGAATAGGTTCTTTTGATGGCAAAAGCGAAGCGGTGCCATCAAAAAGACCCGTTCAGATGATGCACCTTGACAGCGTCAACACTTCCATCGCTATAGGTTGTTAGCCTGATATTGACACCATTCCATGGCTCATCGCTACTCATTCCTGTCATGTTGATGTATTTCACGTTGACAATATTTTTCTCACCCGAGTCAGTGACATGATCAATTCCTGCGGCATGTGGCAGATGCTTGTCAAACCATTCAATATTGGCAATTAACGAGCTCTTTATTCCTTCCACTCTATCACCGATGCTTGCCGTATTGCTTCGGTTCCATCGGATATTGTCTTGATAGAGTGCATCGCCGCAATGCAGCAGATTTTCATCGATATATTCCATCCACGGTTGCACCTGAACAGGGTAAAATTGATTCCAGGCGTCTTTAACAGCGTCACAAAAGTCACCATCCTTTATCAGTTCACCTATCCAGTGTGGAGTGAAGCCGTAAGAAGTTTTCATGCGGAAGGTATAATCGGTTTTCTCTCGTTGATTGCAATTTAAGTCCCACAATGGGCCTGCCACCCAACGGGCATCATCCGCCCAATCCTTGTGCAGGTAAAAGCTGCCATGAAACCCGTCGCTGTTGTCAAGAACTTCTTGAATGATGAAATAACGCGCCATTGCGTCCACATCTATTAGCCGCTCCCATGCTCCACTGGTTTTGTCATCGTCATAGATGGCCGTATTGATTGCCTTAAACTCATCGGTCAACCAATTCTTTTGTGCGTTGGATAGCGAATCGGGAGAGTGGTATGTGATTCTGATACCCCATTGATCATTCTCCGGCAAATAAATCTGATTGGCCTCGGAATAATTGTCCACCTCCACAAGCCAACCGTAAGGGATAGTACTCCCATCCTTATTCCAGTTGGGCTGCTCATAGATATTGAGACGGTTCTTGCCGATGCGGATCGTCTCGGTGAGCAGATACAGGCCAACGTAGTCGCCGTTGAGTACCACTTCCACAGGCTTGGTCGATGGGGTCCATTCCATGCCCATGATGTTGCCGAGTTGAAATCCTGCCACTGTCGATTCATGAAAATGAAGCAATGCCCAATGTCTGTTCTTCTTCATGCCAAGCAACGAGGTTTTATTCGCCAGCTTGATTTTATAGGGCTTCTTGACATCCCTCCAAGAGGAGTTTCCACGACCTCGTATCTCAAGTTGCTCTGGCATATCTTTACTGCCTATATTCATGTCTGGATTCAAATTGTCAACCAAGTAGTAGGTTGCTGGAACGTAAACTGTCTTTGAAGTGACGGGCTGGTGATTTTGGGTCTCAATGTACATCACAGGCAATGTGCCCGATTGTCCAGCCACTGTCAAAACCGCCATGCACAAGTAGATGGTCGCTGATGCTCTAAAAAGTAGATTTCCTTTCATAATTTGTCAGAATTAAAATTGCGATGCAAAAGTAGAAGTGCCCCCAGTGAACCTCAAGCACACTGAATCATAACTGCTCACAATGTGTTCACAAATGTTCACAAGACGCATGAAATACCGTTGTTGCGACAGCAATATTGCTGAAATGCACTAACTTTGCAGCATGGAACGATGCGTACAATTCTTGATCACTTGTTGCTGCTTGCTGACAATTGTATCATGCGGCAGCAATCATTCACAACCGCTTGCACTATTGACAGCCGACAGTCTAATCACCAACCACCCCGATAGTGCATTGCTGCTGCTTGCCGAAATAGCTGCCGATGCCGAAACATGGCCCAGGGAAGATCGTATGCTGTACTATTTACTCAGGAATAGGGCCGAGGAGAAGTGTCATATCGTCCACGACGACGACTCGGTTATGCAAGAAGCGGTTCGTTACTTTGACAAGCACGGCTCATCTCAAGAGAGGGCGCTTGCCTGGTTTGAATTGGGGCGCGTCTATGACGAGATGCAGCTCACGGGTGATGCCATAAACGCCTATAACCATTCACAGGCAACCGATACGTTATCGACCGACAGTGCCGTCCTTTCAATCAGGGCACGCGCAGCCAATCAGATCGGGCAAGTGAATATGTATCAGGATTTGTACAGTCAGAGCCAGCCCCACTTCATGAAGGCCATTCAACTTGGAGAGTTGGCTGGCGACACTGTGATTCAAATATACGCCCTCCGCAATCTGGCTCGCAGCCATGTGGCGCTCGAGCAATATGATCAAGGTGTGGCAATGTTCAAGAAAGCGGCACAGATGGCTCTTGAGTACGATGATGCAGAGTCGTTCCAGACCATCCAAGTGGAGCTTTCTGACACATACCTTAACCTGGATGATTTGCCCCGGATGAAAGCATCGCTCGATGCCTGTCACGGCCTTCATACAACCGATAGTTGCATCCTCACCAATCAGTATGCCAACTACTATCTTGCAACTGGCAATCTTGATTCGGCTGCAATGTTGTTCCGCCAGGGACTTGACGCCGACAACCCCTACGTGCAGCGGGATGCCATGCTCAACTCGGCCGACATCCTGGCCGAACGTCAACGATATCGTGAAGCATTTGAACTGCTGGGTAGGAGCATTGCCAAAGATGACTCACTGACGGCTGTGGAAAAGGGACAGCATGCTAACTTGATAGCCACGCTCAACAAGAAGTTGGACAATGAACGCCGTCAGGATGCCAAGTTGCGCAGGCAAGACCTGATTATTATCGCCCTATCACTTTTCTTGCTTGGCATGATGCTGTTTGCTTATTTTACTATCAAGCATAAAAACCTGCTCAACCGGCTCCAGCGCGAGAAAGCAGAAAAACTGATGCAAGAATTGCGCGAGGCACAGCAGCAACCGCGTCCAAGCAGAGTGCAAGGAGCACGAGCATTTTCTGAAACAACGCTTTACGCCAATTTCCACGACCCCCGATTTGTGCCCAATTTAGCAGACTACAATGCTCTTGAAGACGCTCTCAATACCACTTATGACGATTGCATCGAGAAGGTGAGGCAACTCAATGGCAGACTCAAGGACAAAGAGATTATGCTTTGTATGCTTGAGAAAGCCAAAGTTCCTAACAAACTGATCTGTGCCTTCCTGGGCATGGAGCCCAACGCCTTGAGCATGATGCGCTCAAGGCTCTATTACAAACTCTTTAAAAGAAAAGGGACAGCCGACCTGTTCCATGAATTCATCAGTACCCTTTAATTATGAGTTGAACAATGAAGAAAATCTTAGGTTTTATCATTCTTATCCTAATCGGCACGGTACTTGTGGCGGCGGGCACACAGCGCCCTCACAAAAAGTACCGCCATGTGCGAACCAATAAAAAGGCATGGGCCAGGCAAGATGCCACCAGCGACACGCTCTCAATAGATGAATGCGCACCTGAAGTGTGGGTCTCATGGGACTCAATTCTTATCTGTACCGATGTCACCTACAATGATGTGGAAGTGGACATAACAGACCAACTGCACGATTACGCCGTAATAAAACACTACTCATTTGAGCAGCTCACTCCCGAGCTGGATGAGCGCATCGACATCTCGAAATGGGATGACGGAATCTACATAATCAGAATCTACATGAAATATGACCCTGAAGTTTTCATGTATGGCTACTTTGCTAAGGGCGTTCAATACGAGGCTGAGGTTGAAACGCTGAATGATGAAATCTCGGCAGTTACAACAGTCGTAGAGGATCGCACTGGCTTGCACGACAACACTTTATATGACCTGCAAGGGCATCACGTTGCACCACAACACCTGATTGAAGGCCAGATCTATATACAAAACGGCAGGAAATTCCGCAAGTAGGCATTCACCCCCAAGGAGCACTTGAGGTTTTCTAGATGATGACGCGCTGGAAGGGGGGCGCGGTGATGTCGCAGAATTCTTTGTTCAGGTATTTGTAGTGACCGGCGATGGCGATCATCGCTGCATCAAAGCTATTAGACAGTAGTGTTAAATCAATCTCGCCGTACGGAGAAATATAGTCATTTAAATCCCTTCTTCTGCTTCTTTTATTTTAGCAATGATTTCGGCACGTATCTCCGGGCTTGTGCCATGGACGGCAGACATCAGGGAACTGTTCTTTCCACGTTGACAGTTCAGGCATTTCGGCACGACACGGTCCACAACCGGAATACCACAGGTTGAGCACCATCACATGACCGTTGACACTGTCGTTGGTCCATCTGCGTCCTTCTAAATCTATTTCATTAAATGGAGGGAATGGCTCTCCTGCCTTAGGCGAGTAGAAAGTGCCATCATCTTTTACGCCTGCTTGAGCCAATGCCAACATCGTTGCCATCATATTGGCACCATTCAGGAACTGATTGGCATTGCGCACCTGTTCCCGAGGTATAGCCTGGCAAATAACAGATTCAGGTAAATCTACATCAAGTCCAATGGCAAGTATCTTGTTTCCTTCTGAATCTTTCAGTCGTGTGTAACTTGGATTGGCATTTTCGGGGAGTTTTGGTAACTCACGAAAAAAATAGCTATTGATCAAGAACTTCGGGATAATTGTATCAGTTCTCTGTTCTTGTGCCATCGCCATGAAAGACGTCAGAGCAATAAGGGCGATTATCACAAATCTAAGTGTCTTCATTTCAATAGATTACTATTTAATTGGAAACTTTTGTTAGATGATGACGCGCTGGAAGGGGGGTGCGGTGATGTCGCAGAATTCTTTGTTCAGGAACTTGTAATGGCCGGCGATGGCGATCATCGCGGCGTTGTCGGTCGTGAACACGCGCTTGGGGATGAAGGCCTTGAGGCGGTGACGGCGGGCGTAGTCCTCGACAGCGGCCCGCATGCCGCTGTTGGCCGAGACACCGCCGCCGATAGCGATGGTCTTGATGCCGGTGTCCTTGATGGCGCGACCGAATTTGTCCATCAGGATTTCAATAATCGTGCGCTGCAGCGAGGCGGCCAGGTCGGCCTTGTTCTCCTCGATGAAATTGGGGTTCTCCTTGAGCGCATCGCGCAGGGTATAGAGAAATGAAGTCTTCAGACCGCTGAAGCTGTAGTTATAGCCATCGACGTGGGGCTTGGCAAACTTGAAGGCCTTGGCGTTGCCCTCGGCTGCCAAACGGTCGATGACGGGCCCGCCGGGATAAGGCAGTCCCATGACCTTGGCACACTTGTCGAAGGCTTCACCCGCAGCATCGTCGATGGTCTGTCCCAGCACCTCCATCTCGCGAGGGCCATTGACCTTGATGATCTGTGAATTGCCGCCGCTGATGAGCAGGCACAGGTAAGGGAACCCGGGCACCTCGGCATCGGGCGCCTCCTTGACGAAATGGGAAAGCACATGGCCATGCAGGTGGTTCACATCGACCAGCGGGATGTCGAGCGCCAGGGCCAACCCCTTGGCAAACGAGGTACCCACATGGAGCGATCCCGGCAGGCCAGGGCCACGCGTGAAAGCGATGGCATCGATGTCCTTGCGGTCGATGCCCGCCTGACGTATGGCCTCGCTGACGACGGGGACAATGTTCTGCTGGTGGGCACGCGACGCGAGCTCGGGCACCACGCCACCGTAGGCCTCATGCACCCGCTGGCTGGCAATGACGTTACTGAGCAGCACGGTATCGCGCAAGACGGCTGCCGACGTGTCGTCGCACGACGACTCTATTCCTAATATCGTTACACTCACGATGAAATTCTCCTTTCCCTTAAAAAACGGCTGCAAAGATAGCTATTTTTATGTAGAGGCGCAACATCTTGAGGCCACAGTATCCCCCAATGAGAAAAGAAAAGAGGAGCGGGACGCAGTGTCCCACCCCTCTTTTACAGTCTATCACCTAATACTACAGGTTAGCTTCCATGAATGATCTTATCAATGATGATATTCACGTCATTGATGGTAATTTCACCGTCACCGTTCACGTCAAGGGCGGCGTTATAGGCACCACCAGTGATGATGCAGTTGATCACGTCATTCACGTCGGCAATCGTAATCTCGCCGTCACCGTTGACGTCGGCTGGTTCAGTGCCCATGTCAACACCGGTAATGGTTACAAACAGTCGCCACCAGTCGGCCAGTTTATAGGCGTTGACCGATGTGCGGGGCACATAGAGCTTGGCGCTGTTGTAAGTCGAGCTCGAGAAGACAGTGTTGTCGGTCATCTTGGGAGGCGTCTTGGCCCCGCAAGTGATCGAGGTCAGAGCCGTGCATCCGGCAAACGAGGAACTACCCATGGTGGTGAGTCCAGTACCCAGTTTCAACGTCTTGAGGCCCGTACAGTTATAGAAAGCCTTCGTGCCGACTGAAGTAATTGCATCGGGCAACGTGAGCTGCGTCAGGGCCTTGCAGTACTCAAAGGTCTGATTGTTGATCTTGGTCACCTTGCTCGGGATGGTAATCGACGTCAAGGCGGTGCAGTTAGAGAATGCCATCTGGCTGATGGTCTTCACGCCAGTGCCCAAAGTTGCCGTCTTGAGTGCGGTGCACTGTGCAAATGCCTTTTCACCAATCGAGGTTACCGTTGCCGGCAGCTGTACCGAGGTGAGTCCAGTACTCTTCCAGAAGGCATTGGTACCAACGCCCACCACAGCATAGTTGGTCGAACCGACCTTGATGGTCGAGGGCACGGTGATGCTGCCAGAATAGCTGTTGTAGTTCTCGTCCTTGTAGGTCACCTCGACAGTGGATGACGACAGCTTCTTGTAGTAGATGCCGTTGACGCAGAAGTCAAACGACAAGCCCTTGATGGTCGCGAACATTCTCCACCAGTCGGCCAACTTGTAGGCGTTCACCGAAGCTCCCGGCACATACAGGGTGGCATTGGAGTAGGCCGTCGTGGTAAAGCAGCTGTTCGAGCTCATGGTGGGAGGTGTCGAGTTCAGCACCGTTACCGATGTCAGCGCGTTGCAGCCAGTGAAGGCCTGTGAGGCGAGCGAACTGATGCCCGAACCCAGAGTGAGCGTCTTGAGGCCCGAGCAGTTGCCAAAGGCCTGCGAGGGAATCGACGTCACTGTCGAGGGCAAGGTTACAGTCGTCAGTGCCTTACAGCCGTAGAAGGCCTGGAGGCCGATGGTTGTAATGCCCTCGGGGATGGTCACTGCCATGAGGCCGGTAGAGGCTTCGAAGGCATGTTCGTTGATGCCGGTGACCTTGTAGGTCTTGCCGCCATAGGTCACTGAAGCCGGAATCGTAACAGCACCCGAGTAGGAATTATAGGACGTGTTCTTGTAGGTCACGCTCACCGTGTTGCTACCCGTAATCGTGTAATAGATACCACCCACAGTAAAGTCGTAGGCATTGCCCGAAACCATGTGGGTGAAGTTCTTCCAGTAGTTGGCAGCCTTGTAAGCATTCAGCGCGGTGTAGGGCACGGTGAGTGTCACGGCGCTGTAATGGGAGTTGTCAAACGTCGAGCTCTGCAGTGTGGGCGGCGTAGTGGCATTGCTGGTGAGAGCCGTCAGTGCACTACAATTATTGAAGACCAGTTTGCCAATCGAGGTGATTCCAGTGCCCAGCACAACGGTCTTGAGCGTGTTACAGTTCTGGAAAACGTTATTGCCGATGGTCTTGATGTTGTTGGGGACGGTGATGCTCGTCAACTTCTCGCATAAATAGAATGTTTCATCCTCAAGTTTGGTGAGGCCCGTGCCGATGGTCACGCTCGTCAGTTTCTTGCACTGTGCGAAGGCACTCCCTCCCAACGAGGTCACTGAATTGGGAATCGTGACACTCGTCATGTTAGAACACCAGCAGAAGGCATAATTGCCAATGGTGGTGACGCTGGAGGGGATAGTCACATTACCCAGATTATACTGCATCCAGAAAGCGAGGTCATTGATGGTCTTCACCGAATTGGGGATGGTCACAGCCGTGAGGTGTGAAGTGGAAGATGTACCCCTGAAAGCTTGCTGGCCGATTGCTGTGACGCTGTAGCTCGTTCCGCCATAGGAAACCGACGACGGAATGCTTACCGAGCCCGAATAACTGTCGTAATTCTCGTCCTTGAAGGTCACCTGAGCGGTATTGCTACCCGTCTTGTTGTAATAAATGCCGTTGACGGCAAAGTCATAGACCGTGGAAACGCTCGAGAAGTTCTTCCAGTAGTTGGCGGCTTTATAAGAACTCTGCGACAGATAGGGCACAAAGAGGACGCCATTGCTGTAGGTTCCGGAGTCGAAGGCGGTACTGGACAACGTCGGCGGGTTCGTTGCCTTGCTGACGACAGTTTTCAGCACTGAACAACCCGCAAAGCATTTATTGCCGATAGTCTTCATTCCGGTACCGAGGGTTACTTTCTTCAATTTAGTGTCATTCTCGAATACGGATGTTCCTAGTTCGGTAATGTTGTCAGGAATACTGATCTCGGTAAGATTAATACAACGGCAAAACATATAGTCTGACAGTTTCTTCAATCCGCTACCGATGGCTACATTCTGCAATGCCTTGCAGTCCAAGAATGTCGAGAGACCAACACTGGTCACACTGTTAGGAATCGTGATGCTCGTCAAACCAAAACAGTTATCGAAGGCCCAATTGCCGATATAGGTCACCGAAGACGGAATGCTCACGCTGGTCAAACTCTCACTATTCTTGAACGCAAACTCACCGATGGCAGTGACTGAATAAGTGGTGCCAATGAAAGTCAAGGGAGTGGGAATGGCTACGGCACCAGAATAGGAATTGTATTCGGCAGTCCTGTAGGTCACCTCACATGTGTTGTTACTGGTCATAGCAAAATAGATGTTGCTGGAAGTATACATGTCGTAGGTGAGAGTCGAGTACTTTGTGAAGTTCTTCCAATTGGTAGCAGACTGATAGGCACTCTTGAATTTCACGGGTACCCTTAGCGTCGCATTGCTGTATTGAGAGGAAGTGAAAGAACTACTGGTAATCGACGGAGGCGTAGTATTCCAACAGGTGATTGCGGTCAAAGCAGGACAATTATTAAAAGCATTACTTCCAATCGAGGTCACCCCCGCTCCTATAGTCACCGAACCGAGAGCCTTACAGTCTTCAAAAGCTCTATATCCGATGGACTTGATATTGCCCGGAATGGAGATACTCGTTAATTGCTCGCATTGACAGAACGTTTCATCATCAATCTTAGTGATACCACTTCCCAATGTCACACTTGTCAACTTTTTACAATTAAAGTATTTAAAACTCATTGCAGGTCAATGTGTTTTGATTAAAACGGTAGAAAAGTGATGATGCGGATTCTGTAAATGGAGAAAAAGATGAAGATTTAACGTTTTTAACTTTCTTAAACAAAACTTATGCGCAATCGTTCTGAGAAATTTGGCTACAATTCATCTTTAATTATCTGATGGTGTTTCAAAATGCAAAAAGTAACTCAATATTTCACGGAAATATTATTCAAATGACAAAAAATGTTCCTTTTTCAGTCAAGAAAACTTAATTTCGAGGGGAAACACATTGTTGTTTGAAAGAAAAACAGTATCTTTGCGGTCGGAAATATTTGCTATCATTCCGACCATAATTTATATTTTAATCAATGGAGAATGCAGTAGTACAACAGATTAGGAAAAGGATTACTCGCAGTAAATTTGGCGAGATATTCTTTGTTTCTTCTTTTCCTCAGTATGATGTCGAGTACGTCACCAAGTTGCTCGCCATATTTGAGAAAGAAGGATTGATTACGCGCATAGCCAAAGGTGTGTATGTCAAGCCACGCAAGACACGTTTTGGCATCCTTTACCCTTCTGCTTACGAATTAGTGAAAGAGATTGCAAAACGAGATAAAGCAAAAGTCATACCGACTGGGGCCACGGCCGCTAATCGCTTAGGATTCTCCACACAAGTACCCATGAATACTATTTTTCTGACTACTGGGTCTGGGCGAAAATTGAAATTAGGGAATCGAACTGTGACTCTGAAACATGGGGCACCTAAGAACTTTGCATTCCGAGGACACTTGATGCCAGAATTGGTACAAGCATTACGCAGCATTGGTGAGCATAACATCA
>ONKF01000018.1 GCA_900318335.1 uncultured Prevotellaceae bacterium | reverse complement strand
CGCGCATGGGCGAGGAACTTGCGGCCCTGGAAGCCAAGCAGCACAAGAGTGACGAGATGCGCAGCATCGTCGATAACCAGATACAGGTGATTCGCCAGCTGCTGGAGTTGTCCTATCAGCCCAACGAGACGAATTTTACCCGCAAGTTCAACGAAGTAATGACATTGCCCGTCGAGGGTGCCATCCCCACCGACTCCTACTGGAGCAATCTGCACAGCCTGACCAATGAGCTGCACAGCGGCGTGCTCGACGAGGCACAGCGCATCGCCGGGGGCACGCTTAACGAGAGCGAGATGAACTTCCTGGCCCTGTACTGCTACGGTTTCTCACGCACTGTCATCATGATCTGCATGAAATATAGCAGCCTGGGCACCGTTTCCAACAAAAAAATCCAGATAGCCAAGAAACTCGGCGTCAACAACCTCGACGACTTCGTCAACAACTACCGTTGATTTTTCATTGTTGTCTGACTAACATTGCAGCGATGAGAGTTTGATGAATAAACTTTCATCGCTGTAGCGTTAGGGCAGATACTATATGTTTTTGACTTTTGCTCAGGGCTTGATGTGGGATATCGAGGCGGGTATTGGGCTGAATGGTAATGCGCTACACCTGGGTGTGTTAATCTTTTAACAATATATTTGTTAAATTAACGTGATTTTCACGCGTGGGTGTTGGGTAAAGATGTATTTTTGCACGTTGTAAGATAGGCATTAGGCCTTAAGAGTTAGACTAATTATATATACAATAATTGATTATGGCAGAAACAGTCAATATCAGGGAATTGAACGACCTGATTGCAAGTAAGAGTAATTTTGTGAACATGATCCGTCAGGGTATGGACCAGACCATCGTGGGGCAGAAGCATCTCGTGGACTCGTTGCTCATCGCGTTGCTCGCCAATGGGCACGTGCTGCTCGAGGGTGTGCCTGGTCTGGCCAAGACCAAGGCCATCAGCACTCTGGCATCGCTGATTGATGCCCGCTTCTCGCGCATCCAGTTCACTCCCGACTTGCTCCCCGCCGATGTGGTGGGTACCATGATTTACAGTATCAAGAAAGAGCAATTTGAGGTCAAGAAGGGCCCGGTATTTGCCAACTTTGTCCTTGCCGACGAGATCAACCGTGCACCCGCCAAGGTGCAGAGCGCCCTGCTCGAAGCCATGCAGGAGCGCCAGGTGACCATCGGTGAGCAGACTTTTAAACTTGACGATCCCTTCCTGGTACTCGCTACCCAGAACCCCATCGAGCAGGAGGGCACATATCCGTTGCCCGAGGCCCAGGTGGACCGTTTCTTGATGAAGGTCATCATCGGCTATCCCAGCAAGAGCGAGGAGAGCGAGATCATCAAGATGAACATTGCTCCCGACCCCGTTCAGGTGCGTCCCATGGTGTCGCCCGCCGACATCGTCGACACCCGCAAGGTGGTCCAGCAGATTTATATCGACGAGAAAATCCAGAAATATATCGTGGACATCGTGTTCGCCACCCGTTTCCCCGGCGACTATGGCTTGAACGACTTGAAGAGCATGATCTCATTTGGCGCTTCACCCCGTGCGTCGATCAACATGGCACTGGCATCGAGGGCCTACGCATTCCTGCGTAACCGCGGCTACGTCATCCCCGAGGACGTGCGTGCCGTGTGTCATGACGTGATGCGCCACCGTTTGGGACTGACCTATGAGGCCGAGGCCAACAACATCACTGCCGACGAGATCATCAGCAACATCCTGGACAAGATTGCTGTGCCTTGATATTCAAGTTGCAAGGCGACTTGAAGTTTAGAGTTTAGGGTTTAGAGTTTAGGCGTTAGCATCATGAGCTAACAACTTAAAACTAAAAACTGACAACTTTCAGAAATGGATACTAACGAACTGTTGCGTAAGGTCCGCAAGATCGAAATCAAGACCAAGGGCCTGTCGCAGAACATATTTGCCGGCGAATACCACTCGGCCTTCAAGGGTAGGGGTATGACCTTCAGCGAGGTGCGCGAGTACCAGTATGGTGACGACGTGCGCGACATCGACTGGAATGTCACGGCCCGCTATAACCGCCCCTATGTCAAGGTCTATGAGGAGGAGCGAGAACTCACGGTGATGCTGCTCGTGGACGTGAGCGGCAGCAAGGACTTTGGCGCTGTGGGTGTCGCTAAGCGCGAGATGATGGCCGAGGTAGGTGCCACCATCGCGTTCTCGGCTATCCAGAACAATGATAAGGTGGGCGTGATCTTCTTCAGCGACAAGGTGGAGAAGTTTATTCCCCCCAAGAAAGGCCGCAAACACATCCTGCTGGTCATCCGCGAGTTGCTCGATTTCCAGCCCACGGGTACCGGCACCGACATCAATATGGTGCTGGAATACATGACCAGCGCCCTGAAGAAACGGTGCACCACCTTCCTGGTGAGCGACTTTATCGATGAGCACGATTACAGCAAGTCGCTGTCCATCGCCAACCACAAGCACGACGTCATCGCTGTTCAGGTGTATGACAAGCGTGAAGCCCAGTTGCCTAACGTCGGGCTGATGCGCGTGCGTGATGCCGAGCGAGGCACCATGAAGTGGGTGGACACCTCCAGCAAGCGCGTGCGTGACGCTTACAGCCGCTGGTGGTACAACCAGCAGCAGGCCGTCAACGGCACCCTGCAGCGCTGCAACGTCGATCTCGCCACCGTGGCGACCGACGAGGACTATGTGACTGCCCTGATGGGTCTATTCAAGTCACGTGCGACTTGAAGTTTAAAGTTTAGGGTTTAGAGTTTAAAGATAATAGAAATGTCACAACACGTGAGACATATCGTGATGACCGCCGTGGTGCTTGTGGCTACTGCCATGGGTGCCTGGGGTGGTAATGTCACGTTCAAGGCCAAGCTCGACAGTGCCACGCTGCTCATGGGCAAGACCACGGCGCTGCACCTGGAAATCACCCAGGACAAGGACGCTCGTGGCTTCTTCCCCGGCGAGCAGGCCGACACGCTTAACGCCATGGTCGAGATTGCCGAGCGCCCCAAGGCCGACACGACAGACCTGGGCAACAACCGCATCCAGATCAATCGAGACCTTATTATACAGAGCTTTGACTCGGGCATGTGGGTCATCAAGCCCATCCCCTATGTGGTGAATGGCGATACCGCCTATTGCAACCAGCTCAGCCTCAAGGTGCTGCCCGTTGACGTGAGCCAGATGAAGGACATCCATGACATCAAGCCCGTCGAGGATGTCCCCTTTAATCTGTTGGACTGGCTGCCCAACTACTGGTGGGCATGGCTGTTGGCGCTGCTGCTCATCGGTGGCGGCATCTGGGTCTATCGCAAGTATTACAAGAAGGGTATCAACCCGTTGAAGCCCAGCAGGAAGCGCTTGCCGCCCTACGAGGAGGCCATGATCAACCTGCAGAACCTCAAGGCTGCCCAGTTGTGGCAGCGAAGCCAAGAGAAGGAATACTTCACAGGCTTGACCGACATCTTGAGGGTCTATATTGACCGCCGCTTTGACATCAACGCTGTGGAGATGACCTCGTCACAGATTATCGACACCCTGAAGAAGAACGACGAGACCCGTGCCGTGAACGAGCAGCTCGAGATGATTCTCGAGGTGGCCGACATCGTGAAATTTGCCAACGCCCGCCCGCTGGCCGACGACAACGAGGTCGCCTATCAGCGTGCTGTGAACTTCGTCGAGGCCACTCGCCCTGTTGTTGAACAACCTGAAAAGAAGGAGGAGGTGAAGAAATGATGAACCTTGCCCATCCGGGATGGCTGTGGCTGCTCCCCGTGCTGATCATTCCGCTCATCGCCTGGTATATCTACAGCCAGGATAAGAACGAGCCCGAGATGAATATCTCGTCAACCCGTGCGTTTGACAGCCTGGGCACGAGTTGGAAGGTGTGGCTAAAGCATCTGTCGTTTGCCCTCAAACTGGGTGCGCTGGCCTGCCTGATTGTCATCCTGTGCCGCCCGCAGACCAAGGACAGCTGGTCCACCAGCGACGTCGAGGGTACCGACATAGTGATTGCGCTCGACGTGTCCACCAGTATGCTTGCCAAGGATTTCTCGCCTAACCGCTTTGAGAGCGCCAAGAGGGTGGCGACCCAATTTGTCAGTGGCCGTGACCACGACAACATCGGCCTGGTGCTGTTTGCCGGCGAGAGCTTTACCCAGGTGCCCATGACCATGGACAACGCCACGCTGGTCAATGCCATCGGGCAAACCGAGATTGGCGCCCTTGAAGATGGAACGGCCATCGGCGACGGCATTGCCACCGCCATCAACCGCATCCGTGACGGCAAGGCAAAGAGCAAGAGCATCATCCTGCTCACCGACGGCTCCAACAATACCGGTGTCGTGGCGCCTAACACCGCTGCCGACATCGCCCGCAAGTTTGGCATCAAGATTTACACCATCGGCGTTGGCAGCAATGGCACTGCCGAGTATCCCGTTGCCATCGATTATGCCGGCAATATCCAGTATCAGCGCATGCCCGTTGTCATCGACGAGGCTACCCTCAAGAACATTGCCGCCAGCACGGGCGGTAAGTACTTCCGTGCCACGTCAGGCAATGTGCTGAGCGACGTCTTCAAGGAAATCGACCGGATGGAGAAGACCCACATGGACGTGCAGCGCTTCACCCACACCGAGGACCACTATGAGCCCTGGGCACTGCTGTTGCTTGGCTTGCTGCTGCTCAGCCTGTTGCTGGATTACACCCTGTTAAGGCACATACCATGATGTGCCGCGCACCGTTTAGAGGTTAAAGATTAGAGAATTAAGAGTTATGATTAATTTCGCTCATCCACAATATTTCTATCTGCTGCTCCTGCTGCCCATGCTGGTGCTGCTGTTCCTATGGAACCGCCGCGACCGCCGGCGCCGCTTGGAGCGCTATGGCAAGCGCGCGTCTATCGAGCCGTTGATGCCCGAGGTCTCGCGATACAAGCCATGGATACGTCTCACTATAGAGTTGCTGTTGCTCACGATGGTTATCGTGGTGCTGGCCCGCCCCCGTGCTGGCACGAGCAAGACAACGACCCAGGTGCATGGCATCGAGGTGATGGTCGCTGTCGATGTGTCCAACTCGATGAACGCATCAAGCACCGATAATCCGCAGGACGTGAGCCGATTGCAGCGTTCCAAGATGATCCTGCAGAAACTCATTGACCGCCTCGATAACAACAAGGTGGGTCTTATCGTGTTTGCCGGCAATGCCTACATGCAGATGCCCATGACGAGTGATGCCGCATCGGCTAAACTCTTCCTGAACGGCATCAATACCAACATGGCGCCCACCCAGGGTACCGCCATCGGCGCCGCCATCAATCTGGCCCTCAACGGCTTCTCCCAGAGCAAGAAGTCCCAGAAGGCGATTATCATCATCACCGACGGCGAGAACTTTGAGGACGATGCCGTGAGCGCTGCCAAGAATGCCGCCAAGATGGGCGTCCATGTTAACGTCATCGGTGTGGGCTCGACAACCGGAGCCCCCATCCCTGTTGAGGGAGGTTATCTCACCGATGATAACGGCGAGCCCGTGACCACCTACCTCAACGAGAAGATGGCCCAGGAGATTGCCGATGCCGGTGACGGCGTCTATATCTCGGGTACCGCCGCCGATGCCGTCTCGACCCTTCAGGAGACCCTCGACAAACTCGCCAAGAGCGACTTGGCTGCCGTGAGCTACACCCAGCACGATGAGCAATTCCCCGTGTTTGCCACCATCGCCCTGCTGTTATTGTTAGGGCTCTTGCTGTTGCTCGAGCGCAAGAACCCGTGGCTCAAGAAATATAATTTCTTTACTAAGGAAAAGAAAGAGAACACCATAAAAGATGAGAAAGATAAAAACAACAATAATGAGGTCACGCAGCAGTAGGCTCATTGTCATGGCCATTGTGGCCCTGTTGGCAATGGGTAACTTGGCTCAAGCCCAGTCCAAGGCTCCCAAGATGAACAAGCAGGAGCGTGTGTGTCTGCGCAACGGCAACAAACTGTATGAGAAAAAACGCTATGCCGAGGCCGAGGTCGAGTACCGCAAGGCGTTGCAGGCCAACCCGGCCAGCGAGAAGGCTCAATTCAACCTCGCTACCGCCCTCATGCGCCAGGGCAGCGCTACCGCCCAGCAGGACGACGAGAAGAACCCGATGAACCAGGCCGAGGGCATCCTCACCAATCTGGCCAAGGGCGCTCAGGACAAGCAGTTGCGTGGCAAGGCCTCCTATGACTTGGGGAATATCGCCTATGGCCGTCAGGATTACGGCAAGGCGGTAGAATTCTATAAGCACGCCCTGCGCTGCAACCCCGATGACGAGCAGGCACGTCACAACCTGCGCCTGGCTCAGCTCAAGAAGCAGCAACAGGACAAGAACAATAAGGACCAGAACAAGGATCAGAATAAAGACCAGAATAAGGACCAGAACAAAGATCAAAACAAGGATCAGAACCAAGACCAGAATAAGGACCAAAACAAGGACCAAAACAAGGACCAAAACAAGGACCAAAACAAGGACCAGGATAAGCAGAACCAGGACAAGCAAGATCAGAATCAGAACAACCAGAATAATCAGGATAAACAGGACCAGCAGAAACAGCAACAACAGCAGGGCGGCATGAGCCAGCAGAATGCCGAGCAGGTGCTCAAGGCCATGCAAGACCGCGAACGCGCCACGCAACAGCGCATCAACGCCCAGCAGGCCCAGCAACAGCGTCACGAACGCCAGCGCACCAACAAGAAGTGGTAGAGGCTTTAGGCCGTCAATAGACTATAGGGACTGAAAACTGTCAAATGTAATGAAGCGAATTATCAATATAGCAATCCTGCTCTTGACCGTGATGGTGGCCCAAGCGGCATCATTTACCGTCCAGGCGCCACACCAGGTGATTGAGGGCAACAAGTTTAATGTCACGTTTGTGCTCAGCAATGGCGAGGGCAGCAGTTTCTCGCCGCCCGAGGTGAGCGGTGCCAAACTCATCTACGGTCCCAGCGTGTCCCACAGTTATAGCTCATCGTGGGTCAACGGCAAGTCAAGCAGTAGCTCGAGCGAGGAGTACACGATGATTTACAAGGCCACGGCGACAGGCAAATGCCATATCGGTGCGGCCTCGATTGTCGTGGGTGGCAAGCGCATGGCAACCAAGCCTTTCACGATTGAAGTACTGCCGTCGGGCAGCCATGCCAATTCGCAGCCGCAGCAACAGACCACTCCCGGTGCCCCCACGCCCTACAGTGATCCCATGACGCAGAGCGCCGACAAGGCCGTGAGTGGCAAGGACCTGTTTGTGCGTATTGAGTTGTCCAAGCCGCATGTTTATGAGCAGCAGGCCGTTGTGTGCACCATCAAGTTGTACACCAAGTACCAGATTTCGCAGTTCTTGCCCACCATTCAGCCCTCGTTTGACGGATTCCTCATCGAGGAGATTCCCGTGCAGCCCAGTCTGAACAAGGTGGAAACCCTGAATGGGGAACGCTACATGACGGCAATCCTCAAGCAGTGTATCCTGTATCCCCAACAGAGCGGCAAGTTGACCATCACGTCGGGTAACTATGACGTGAGTGTGGTGCAGTTCGATACTTTCCGCAGCATCTTCGGCACCATCTCCAAGCCTGTCGAGAAGGACCTTAAGGTGACCAGCAACAAGGCCACCGTCAACATCCTGCCACTGCCCGAGCCCAAGCCCGCCTCGTTTACGGGCGCCGTCGGACGTTTCAATGTCACGACCGACCTCAAGCCCGCCACGGGTCTCAAGACCTATAGCGCTGCCACCTACCGCTATATCATCAGCGGTACGGGTAACATCAAGTATATCAAGGCGCCCGAGGTCAACTTCCCTGACCAGTTTGATGTCTATGATCCCAAGACTGATGTCCAGGTCAACGATGGCTCTGGCGACATGAGCGGCAAGGTGGTGATGGATTACACCTTCATTCCGCAGTATGTCGGCGAGTTTGATATTCCTGCCGGTGAGTTCACCTACTTTGACCCCGAAGCGGGCAAGTATGTGACCGTCCCCGTCCCGGGTCGTCATCTCTCCGTAGCCAAGGGTGAGGGCCAGCCCAGCAACCACTACCGCATGAAGAATATGGACATCCGTCCCATCAAGAGCGGTGACCTGGGGCTGAAGAAAGCCCACGGCTATATCGTGGACAATTGGACCTATTGGCTGTGGTTCATCCTGCCGCTGCTGGCCCTGGTGGCTCTATTGCTGTATTACCGCAAGCAGCTCAAGGAACGTGCCGATGTGCGCCGCATGCGCTCCAAGCGCGCCAGCAAGGTGGCTCAGCGCCGTCTCAAGGCCGCACGTGGCTTTGCTTCGCGTGGCGACCGCAGTGGTTTCTACGCCGAGATGCTGAATGCCCTGTGGGGCTACATGAGTGACAAGTTGTCCATCCCTGTGAGCGAGTTGAGCAAGGAAAACATCAATGCCGAGCTGGAGCAATATGGCATCGATGAACAGCTGCGCAAGTCATCAATAGATCTCATCGACAAGTGCGAGTTTGCCCAGTATGCTCCTGAACTCGCATCCGATGACATGAATGCGGTGCTCGACGAGGCTGCTGGCATCATCGACCGATTGGAAAGTGTGAAACGCAAAACTAACGTGCAGTCATGAAACAAGTCATCATCACCATCATATTAGCCGTATTGGCACTGCCGTTGCTGGCAGACAATGTCAATATCGACCGTGCCAACCAGGCCTATAAGCAGGAACTCTATAACGAGGCGTTGAAACTCTACCTGCAGGAGGCCCGGCATACGGGTGTGTCGTCGGCATTGTATTGCAACATCGGTGACACCTACTACCGCCTCAAGGACAACGTGCATGCCGTGCTCTACTATGAGCGGGCCTTGTTGCTTGACCCGTCGAACAGTGACGCGCGCTTCAACCTGGAGTTTGTGCGTGGCAAGATGCAGTTGCCCGATGATGCCGGTGACTCGTGGTTCAGCAACTGGGTGGACCAGACGGTGAGCCGCCTGTCCAGCAACACGTGGGCCATCTTAGCTATTGTGACTTTCCTCCTCCTTTTGGCTGGTGTTGCCGCCTATCTGTTCCTGGACAATGTGCTGATGAGGAAAATAGGCTTCTTTGGTGGCGCGGTCATGATTGTGGCCACGATTCTGGCCAATCTGGCTGCTTTCCACGTCTATCACAAGGCGACGAGCGGCAACGGTGCCATTGTCATGCCCGAGCGTGTGACCTTGAGCACAGCGCCCCGCGAACCCCGTGACAAGGAAGAAGAGGCCTTCAGTCTCCAGCAGGGCACACGAGTCGAGATTATCGATTCCATTGCCGACAAGTCGAGCGGTAAGTGGCTGCAAGTTTCCACGGCGGGCGGCCACAAGGCTTGGCTCAGGGCAAAGGATGTGGAAGTGATTTAGTTCATGTTGGTATTCGCCATGTTATTCCTCTAAAAAAGATTACAGATGATTGATTATCTGATGGACATAGATGCCGAGGCTCTGCTTGCCGTCAACGGGATGTACAGCTCATTCCAGGACGCGTTGTGGTGGATGGTTTCGGCCAAGTGGTCGTCGGCATTGCTGGTGCTGTCGCTGTTATGGATACTGGTACACAAGAACCGCCGACATGCCTTGCTCGTGCTGGCGATGGTCGCACTGGCAGTCCTGCTTGCCGACCAGGTGTCATCGGGACTTATCAAGCATCTGGTTGAGCGTCTGCGTCCCACCCATGACCCATCACTGGAGAATGCTGTCCACATCGTCAACGGTTACCGGGGAGGTATGTATGGCTTCGTGTCGAGCCATGCTGCCAATTTCTTTGCCATCGCCACGCTCGTCTCTTTCATCATGCGCCACCGTCTGGTTGTGATAGCATTATATGGATGGGGGCTCGCGCAATGCTACAGCCGCATGTATCTGGGTGTGCATTATCCTGGCGATATTCTGGGTGGTATCATCGTGGGCGTTTTGGCGGGTTGGCTCGTGTGGAGGTTGATGTGTTGGATTCAGTATCGCTGGCGCCTGCCCGAGGGCCATTATACCCGCAGTGATGCGGTGGTGATGGCATCGGCATTTGCCGTGACAGCCGTTGGACTTCTTGTCGCAGCGCTGGTCCAGACGATGTGACCTCATCGCCTCATTTTTTCTTTTCTTTCAAGACTCCTAATCTCTTGATGTCACAGGCCAGGCTGTCTGAGAATATGTCAGACCCTCTCTTGTTCAAGTGCATCCCGTTATAGAAGTAGGTCGTGTCATTGCACAGGCCCATGTAGGTATAATCGAGAATCGGGATATCATATTCGCTGGCTATCTTTTGAAAATAGGCATAGACATCTTTCATGCCCGATATCTTCTTGGTGGCTTCGATGTATAACGGGGAAAAAACAAACACCATCTTAATCCCGTCGGCTTTGACCTCGGCCAGGTAATCTTTAAACATCCGTGCCGTGGTGTCATTCACGAGAAACGGGATGGAATCCACGGCCGATAGGGCACGGCCATTCCACGATAGTTCCTCACCTTTATACCCCTTGGTCAACGTCTTGGTGCCGTCAGGCAGGAAAACGCTCAGCCCTGGCATGTCGCTTCTTGCGTTGACATGGAGAAACCGGTACATCGGCAGGTATTTTTCCCAAACGGTGAAGGGCTCGACCGGGAAAAATGTATCCCTGATAGGCTTGTCCCAGAAATAGGGGAAAAACTGAATCTTCTTGATGCCCACCCTGTGGATGAGTGAAAAGATATCTACGTTCTGGATAATCAGTTGCGGCTTGGTGTTGCGCTCTCGGTACAGGTGGTACTTCAGGATCTGGCTGTCAAATGAGCGTCCGTCGATGCCCAGGTTGTAGCTGTTCACCTCCAGGACACTGTCAAGAATCAGCGGATTGACGTGTTCCCAGGCCCGGGAACTACCCATGACCACCACATCGGCATCGATAACTCCATTCATGATGTCATACCAGGCCTCGATTGAGTAATCGCTTGAGTGCTTGGCCATCTGGCTGAACCTGTAATCCACCACTGTCAGCAGCAGATAGGCTGGCAATGTAAAGAGCAAACAGTATTTGATGAATCTCTTCATGCGGTTCAGAATTGGAAATAGATAAACGTTTGGCCTGTTCCTGAATAGATGAACATTATCATGATGATCACGTAATAAACACACCATCGCACAGGACGGTAGCAGAATGGCTTGATGTCGGCAAATTGCAAGGCGTGTTGTTTCTCGCGTTGCAGCCATTCGACAGCCAGCATGACAAAGCCAAACAACAAGTAGGTTCCTCCAGTCACTACCGAGCTGTTGTAGAAATCGTTGACCACCATGGCCTTGAAGAACCCCACGGCCTGCTCCATCGACTCGCAGCGGAAGATGATCCAACCCATGACCGCGAGCAGGAATGTCAGCGAGATCTGCAACACTTCCTTGATGCTGGGCAGCAGGCGGCCGTAGGCCACAGCATGGCTGTACTTGGTGTTGATGCCCAATAGGTTGTAGATGGCCAATAGCGTGGCGTGGTAGATGCCCCAGCAGACAAAAGTCCAGTTCGCCCCGTGCCACAATCCGCTCAGGGCCCATACGATATAAGCGTTACGGATGGTCTTGGCCTTCCCATGGCGGCTGCCGCCCAGCGGGAAGTAGATGTAGTCACGGAACCACGTGGTGAGCGAGATGTGCCACCGGCGCCAGAATTCGGGGATGCTCCTCGAGAAATAGGGAAAATTGAAATTCCTCATCAGATTGAACCCGAACAGTCTCGCACAGCCGATGGCAATGTCGGAGTAGCCCGAGAAGTCGCAGTATATCTGCAGGGTGAACAGCACGCCCAGCAACAGCAACGACAATCCTGGCATGTTGTGATAGTAATTCCATTTCTCGTCCACCAGCAGGGCGCAGTTGTCGGCGATGACGAGTTTCTTCAACAGGCCCCACAGTATCTGGCGCATACCGTCCACAGCCTGGCCATAATCAAACCGGCGCTCACGCTGGAATTGGGGTAGCAGATTGGTGCCCCTCTCGATGGGGCCTGCCACAAGCTGGGGAAAGAAACTGATGTAGGCAAACAGTTCCACGACATCATGGGTGGCGCTCAGCCTGCGTTGATACACGTCAATCGTGTAGCTCAGCGCCTGGAAAGTGTAGAAACTGATACCCACGGGCAGGATGATGTTCATGGTCACCCAGTCCAGCTCGTACCCAAACGCCGAGTGGAGCAGCGTGTTCAGGCTGTCGGCAAAGAAGTTGTAATACTTGAAAATGAACAGAATCAAGAGGTTGACGACGATGTTGGCCGCACTGACCGCCCGTTGCTTTCCCCGATGGCCTTCATACCGCTCAATCAGCAACCCGCTGCCATAACTGAGCAGCGAGGTGAGGGCAATCAGTCCCAGGAAGCGCCAGTCCCACCAGCCATAGAAGACGTAGCTGGCGGCGACAATTAGCAGGTTCTGCCACTTGTGTCCGCGAAACACAAACCAGTAGAGCAGGAACACAATGGGACAAAAAACGAGGAATTCAAACGAATTGAAAAGCATCTCTCTTTACACGTGTTGTCTCGTTGATTACTAACTTCACGAGCACAAAAGTAATACTTTTTCGGGATTCTTTACAAGAATGCGCCCGATAACTTGTGCGGTGGCGATGCGGGAACAGTGATTGGCCCTTAGGATTGTGAATTGTTGGCTTTTATGGTTTTGATGGCGCTTTTTCTTTAGATTTTTTTGTGATTTGGGTAAAATGTCGTATTTTTGTGGAAATTACCGATATACCGCATTTATTACTCAATAAAACACCAAGTATAGCCTATGTCGAGAACTATAACATTCAATGAGCTGAGACGCATCAAGAATCGTCTGCCCGAAGGCTCCATCCACAATATCGCCGACAAACTCAACCTGCCGGTTCAGTCGGTGAGAAACTATTTTGGCGGGTCAAATTATGAGTTCGGGACCAATATGGGTTTCCATCTGGAGCCTGGTCCTGATGGCGGACTTGTCGTGCTTGACGACCCTCAGATTCTTGACATGGCAATCGAGATACTCGAGCAGAATTCCTGATACTTAATCTCTCCACTACAATGGATAACAAGAACAGCAATGACCCCAATCGACTGATCACTGTCGCCATCCACACGTTTGACCGTGCGGTGGAGTTGAAAAATACCCTTGAGGAAGAAGGTATCGAGGTGAAGTTGCACAACGTCAACCTCGACGAGAAGGTGCTTGGCTCGGGTGTGAGGGTACGCATCCGTGAGCGTGACCTGCCGCAGGCTCTCCAGATCATTGAGTCGCCCGAGAGCACCACCAGCGACAAGTGCTGCGTCTTGCTGCCGGTGGACTTCGGCAAGTATTCGCTCAAGTCGGTCAGGTTGGGTATGGAATATGCCCGCCGCAGCCGTGGCAAGGTCCTGTTGCTGCACAGTTACATTAATGAGCGCCACACGATGTCGTTGCCCTTTGGCAGCGACCGCTATGAGAGCCCCGAGGACAACTTCAAGGCTATCAAGAAGAATGCCCGTGAGCAGATGGATGAGTTCAAGAAAATGCTCATGGACAAAATCGCAGCCGGTGAGTTGCCCAAGGTGAAGATTGAGACCAAGGTGACCGAAGGCATCCCCGAGGAGCAGATTCTGCACTATGCCCAGAAGTATGACGTCTCGCTCATCGTGATGGGCACCAGTGGCACCAACCGTCGCCGTCAAAACCTCATCGGCAGTGTGGCGGGTGAGGTGATGGATGCCTGCAAATTTCCCATATTTACGGTGCCTATCGGCATGCCAGACGTGGGCTTGACCGATATCACCCATGTGGCGTTTTTCTCCAACCTCATTCAGCAGGACTTGATTTCGTTTGACCGCTTTGCGCGCTTGTTCAACATGCGTGGCGTGGAGGTCACCATCATCCCTGTGGTGGATAAGAAGGACCGTCGACTGGTGGACCAGTCGTTGCAGCAGCTCGTGCAGTATTGCCGTGAGCACTATCCCGAATGCACCTTCAAGACCAAGCGCATCGCTGCCAAGACCTTCATGGACAGCTTTGCACAGTTTGCCAAGGACGAGAACGTGCAGCTCATCGCTGTCCCCAACAAGAAGTCCAGCATCTTCTCGCGCTTGTTCAATCCCAGCATCGCCCATCGCGTCCTCTTCCAGACCGACACGCCCATGCTGGTAGTTCCCGTGTAATTTACAAACGGGCTTTTATCCGTTCCCACGCGTGTGACCCGAACAGGAAGCACTCCCTCATCGTGTCCATCATGACCGTGAATCGGCTCATGGGTACGGTGAAACTCAGTTCATCCTTGCCTACCCACGGCCTCACCGACGGGTCAAACAGGCCGAGGAAGCAACGATGCCCCCGGCGGGCGTTCTCGACAACAGTCATCGACACCACAGTGCTGCAGCCCGATCCGAACTGGGCGGCCACGGCATCGGGCTCATTGGTGTCATAGAAGGCCCAACCGCACAGGCCCGACAGCACATCGGGCGTGGCATAGAACATCACCCCCTCATAGCCCTCAAAGGAATCCGCCTTATCGATTCTCACGAAGTTCAGGTAAGGCTTGGTGGCACGTGGCATTTCCAGACTCTTGACGTAATCGGCGACCATCTCGGGCGTTTGCTTGTATTTCTCGGTCAATGAGACGAAGTTAGGCACCCGTTCAGGCATATCGCTGAAGCCCGTGTACAATTTGCCGCCACCACAGCCTATCACCTCGGCACTAAGAGCCACTGGCGTGCCCTCACGTGCCGCCTGCAGCCCCTTGAAGAAGCATCCGCCAATCTTAGCGGTATCGGCCACCGGAGTGTCACTGTATCCAAACAACAAAGGCAACTGTGCGCCTTCTCCGAACGCTTCACGATAACTCTGAATAAATTCCCTCAATTCCATATCTCATCCTGTTTTTTATATAATTATCAATGGCAAAGATACCAAGAAATCAAATAATTTGATGTATTTTTGTAGCCAATAATTAAATGATCAATCAATATGGGCAAGTCACCGAAAAGATTTGTTTGGCGAGAGTCAGAGGGAATTCTCAAGGAATCCAGGATTATTGTGGACACGGTTACAGGTGTAAACTACCTTTTTGTGCACGAGGGGTATGCCGGAGGATTGACCCCGCTACTCGACGCTGACAGTAACCCCATCGTCACCCGCACCATCGTCGACGACTAAGCACAGGCTACCACAACCCAATTCTCCGTTATCAAAGCGGATGAGGGAATGAGGCACTACATCGATGTGGGTTAATGTGGCCATACGCATAGTCAGCTTCTCATCTTCTGCCAACCGATTTGGGTATAAAAGAGATGATGTCCAGCAAAAATAATGCCGCTCCCACAATGCCCAAAACATGAATTACCCCTATACGGTTCAACTTCAATCAGGCGCACAGAAAAACAAAACCCGCTGAATTCCAGCGGGCTTCATGCGTTATTTTAGGCCCTAAAATGAAACTGAACCTATTGAAATGCGTTACATCAAAACGATTTCTTTGATGTGTTTACCATCGGTTTAATTGTTCAATCCTTTATTGCCTTTTCGAGGTGATTTGAACGTGACGGGTAGGGTATACCACACGGCAACGGCTTGACCATTCTGGCGACCTGGAATGAATTTGGGTAGCGTCTTAACAATGCGAACGGCCTCCTCGTCAAGGTCCTTGTCCACCGAGCGGACGACCTTTACTTCGCCAATTTCACCAGTCTTGTCAACAACAAACTGAACAACCACACGTCCCTGAATATTATTTTTGACAGCTTCGGGAGGATACTGAATGTGACTGTCGATATACTTTATCAATGCAGCCTCACCACCGAGAAATAGAGGCATCTGCTCTACTGACTTGAAGATATCATTTTCATTTCGCTTAGGTTTTTCAACTACAAGATCATATCTACCAAATGTTGGTTCAGGCTCCTCAAGTGGTTCTTTTATGGTCACCGTTTCACCAGTATCGTCAAAACAATAGGTTCCCATAAAGAAGATGGCGCCAGTGCTTTTTTCCATGATGTAATATACAAATGGCCGCGTAGCGTAGAAGTACTTATAAAAGTGCTCTACTATTCCTATTGATACCTCTTCAGCTACCGTTACTGCAGCGGCTTTGGTTCCCTCTTCGTTGACCTCGATTTTAGCCTTCTGCTTCATCATTGACACATACAGGTCGTCATGATGGCCCTTGAGCATGTTGGGGAACTCAGCGTTACCTCCGAATGCACGTGGCATACCCATCGACGAGAGAATAGCCTCAAGATGTGTCTCGCTTTCAGTAGTGAAGCGAGGTATCAGGATATCGACGTCCTCTGTCCACATTTGTGACTGCCACTCCTTCAGTTTTTGTGCCGAGAGATTACGGATGATATCGTCGGTCGTCTTACCCTCGTTGGGGAGCAGCACAACCATGCTGTAGGCTTTGTTGCCGTAGGGCAGGCACAGCATTTTGCACAGGTCGTTCTTGCCGTAGGCGGCCATACCTTCACGATTCATCATCGGTAGCTTAACGGTTTTGCCGTCATGCGTAATAAAGTCCATGTCTCGAGTGCTCCAGGGGTCAAATTGATCGGTCCATGAAGCCTTGAAATAGACGGCGTTCAACAGATACATTACGGCGCGGGGGTTAAGTTCGCCTTTGGTTACAAGTTCTGGTATCAAGCCGTCGGTATGGGTCTTGCTCCAATTGTTGATTTTGTTCACAATGTTGCTTGAGTTGAAGTTAATCGCTTCAACATTGGCGTCATAATAGTTTTGCATGTCAGCTTTGTACTTCGGGTTGATGCTCTTTCCCAATTTGAAGTAGATGCAGTTAGCGTTTTTTAATGTCACGCTTGGGTCAATAGATTGGGCATCATCCATCATCTTCTTGAAATACTTGTTGATCTCCTGCACCGAGCCGCCCAGTCTAAGTACATCGGTAATCTGCCGGCGAGTCTCGCCATCAGCACCCTCGTTAAGCATGCCTAGCAAATAGCCCACGCTGATGGGCGACACGATGGTGCTACCCTTTTTCTGCTCGTAGATGGTGCGGAACAGGTTGCAAGCAAAATCATTGTTGCCTTCAGCTATCTTGCCTTGAGTTACGGTCGGTGCGCTGACCTGGCCGAACGTTAGTAGGCCACTCATCAGCACCATGGTAAGTATTATTACATATTTCCAAAATCGTTTCATATCAGTCAAATTTTTCAGGTTGATAAAAACGGGTTAACTCTCGTCTGCAAAGTTACAACCGATTATTGAAATAACACCGAAAAATGCTAACATTCGAAGGTCATTTCTTGGAATTAAATAGATTGATTTACAGTCATTTAAATAACAAAAAGGTCATTAATGGGTAATTCACTTGAACAAGCACTGAAAAGGTGTGATTTTGGGGGGTGCGTGCGCTCCCCCTTTTTGCGCCGTTCAACGTCTTTCCGCGCCGTTGGACGCTTTATTGGCGCCATGGAAAAGGTTGTCTATCAGGGGCAGTGGATGTGTTGGGTTGATGGTGAGTTTTGTGTGGCTTTTTTGCAAAACTAATAGCACGGGCCGATGGGGGTGTCGGCTCGTGCTATTTGAGGGATTCAGATGTATCGGTTGTTGTCGTTTAGATCCAGCCCATCGAGTGGTAGAGGAAGGCGATGAGATAGCCGGCGATACAGGCGACAATGGTATGAACGAGACCAGGCATCATGAATGAGTGGTTCAATAGATACTTGCCGATGACTGTCGTACCCGTGCGGTCGAAGTTGACGGTGGCGATATCCGAGGGGTAGTTGGGGATAAAGAAGTAACCATATACCGAGGGAAGCACGCCCAACAGGATCCAGCTGTCAATGCCGAGTCCATAGGCCAGCGGCAACATGGACACGACAACGGCTCCCTGTGAGTTGACGAGCACCGACACAAGGAAGAACGCAAACGCGATCGACCACGGGTATTTCTCAACCATGCCAGCCAGCATTTGCTGGATTTCACCCAGATAGTTGGCGAAGTAGGTGTCGGCAAGCCATGCGATACCATAAATGGCGACTACGGCCACCATACCGCTCTGCCAAACGGGACCGGAGATGGCCTTCTTGGGCGATGCCTTGCAGAAGATAATCATCAGGGCTGCAGCGGTAATCATCACAATCTGGATGACAAGGTTCATCTTCAGCGGGGTGGGATGCGTTTTGGTCAGACCGTCAACAGCGATACCCAACTTGGCCAACTGGTCGGCGGTGATGGTCACGCGCGAGCCGATGAGCTCAACAGTAGCATCACCGTCAATGGCCTTGATGGTGTCGTAAGAGGGCAGCAGATCCTGGAAGATAGCAAAGAACACGATGACCAGCAGGGCTCCAAAGAAGATGTACACGGCGCGCTTGCTCTCGGGAGCAATCTTCTTGTCGAGGGTGGTGGCATTACTGCCGTAGATGTACTCACGCTGGGCGGGATCGGCGATCTTCTTCTGGAACTCGGGATCCTTGTCCAAGTCCTTACCGCGCTTGTAGGAAGCGATCGAAGCCATGAGGATACCCAACAGACAGGCGGGAATGGTCACCATAAGCACCTGGGGGATGGTAACGTTATAACCGTTAGCTCCCGAGATGGTGATAAATGCCACAACCGCTGCTGCAATAGGTGAGCAGGTGATACCGATCTGTGAGGCGATACTAGCGATACCGCAAGGCCTTTCAGGACGGATACCTTTCTTAATCGCGATGTCGCAGATGATGGGCATCAGCGTATAGACCACGTGACCCGTACCAACGAGCACCGTCAAGAAGAAAGTGGTCAGCGGGGCGAGGAATGTGATGCGGTCGGGATGCTTGCGCAGCATCTTTTCGGCCAATTGGATGAGCCAGTCCATACCGCCCGAAGCCTGCATGATGCCAGCACAGGTGACGGCTGCGATGATGATGTAAATAACATCGGTGGGAGGCGAGCCGGGTTTCATGCCGAAGCCAAACACGAGGATGGCCAGGCCGATGCCCGAAATCGCTCCTAACGCCAGGCTACCGTATCGGGAACCCAGCCACAACGCTGCAAGTACAATGCAGAGCTGTAAAATCATAATCAATGACATAGTAGTATACTTGTTAAGAATTTAATTTTATGATTAGGGAAGAATCAATACCTGATGCTCACTTGCACAAACACGGTGCTGTAGTTGTGCTTGGCCAGCGCTTTGTCATTAGTCAGGCAGTACTCGGTCTGCACCTCCAGATATTTACAGAAGCGGTAATTCAGACCCACCTCATAGTTGGTCTTAGCGGCAACGCTCGAGGCCGTCGGACGGTAGAGGTCATAGCGGGCCTTGGCCATCAGTTTGTTCTTGACGACGGGAACGATAGCGAGGGCATACACACCGTCACTCTTGTCGTTAGCGACTTCGTTACCGTCCTTGTCGGTATAGGTCTTGATGGTGAGGTCGGTGGCATCGCCAGGTTTCTGATAGGTGGTGGCAAAGCCGCGGCCTGTCGAGTGGATGTACTCGGCACGCAGCTGCAGGTCGCCTTTCTTGTACTCGGCGCTGAACGCATATCGGTGCTGGCGCAGGCTCACAGTCTGACCGCCGGCCTTGCGGGCATACGAACCTTCCCAGCCGAATGCGCCAAGTCTCATGCCTTCAATAGGCATCACCCATGCACCGCCGATGATGTCCTTGCGTTCATCCACATCCTTGACATTGATACCCTGGCCGTTGAACACACCCACCTGGTAGTGGAGCAGGTTGCGGCCTTGGCTGTTCTTGAGGAAATCGCCCTGGAACTGCAGACCGATGTCTCGACCGTTGCTCGCATGCATTCCCGTGCGGTCACTGAAACCTGCCAGCTTGCTCACGGGTTGAGAGTAGCCCATGAAGCCCTGATCAATGGGGTTCATCGGGTTCTCATAGGTGAAAGGGCGCTTGAACTGGCCCAACTTCACACGGAAGAAGTCCAGTTTCTGCCACTCCATGAAGTAGTCCACCAGCCTGGGACTGCTGCCCAGGGTCGACGTGTTGCCGTTGATCTGTCCCTGGATTTTGTAGTAGAAGTCGTTCAGGATGCGGCCCTCGATTGACGCCCTGACGAGCCTCAGGTCAAATGAGTTGCTGTTATTGCCGTTCTGGAACGTCGCTTGATAGGATGCCATGGCAAAACCGCTGAACTTGGGCTTGGTGAAAATAGCGTTATTACTGTCGCCCTGAGCCAGAGCAGGGAACAATAGTATCAACCCCAACAGGGTCAAAAGTAATCTTCTTATCATATTTTTAAATCGGTTTGGAGGTTAATGATTGTGTTAATAGTTTGTGACAAAATTAATACTATTTCTTGTATAAATGGAATAAAGTGCCAATTATTTCTCATTTTTTTGGGATTCTTGTCAAGTTCAGTCATTGTTCACTGCAGGCATTTGGGCTGATGCGCAGAATAAAACTGCGTGTGGCCATTAGTGGAAAAAGGGTCCTATTTGCTACTATCAGACGGATTTCATATATTTGCAGTCAATTAATAAAAATAAGGAGACAACAGATGAAATCAAGGCACATATTGCAATGGGCAGTGGCAATGCTACTCGCAGTCGTGACTGTTTTGCCCGCTGGAGCCCAGTATGGCAGCCGTGGAGACAAGCGCTATCGTGACCGCTATAGCCGCACTAACACCTATGGTGACGTGGTCGAAATCAGGTTGAGCGAACCAGGCACCCTGGAGTCCAAGATGCCACCTGAAATGGTAAACAAGGTGAGGCTCCTGCACATCGAGGGACCAATGGATTCCAGGGATTTCAAGTTCTTGAAAAAGATTTGCGACCGTTCGCGATGTGTAGATGGCCGTGACAAGTCGGTGGACAATTACATCGACGTGGAACTGGAACGCGTGCGCATCATGAGTGCGGGCTCATCGGGGCTCTTCGGCAGCACCGGCTCTCACGATGTGCTCGATGATGCTTTGGCCTATTCCAGCCATCTGCGCTCAATTGTCCTGCCCGAGCGCCTCAAGCGCATCGGCAACAATGCCCTGCACGGTTGCAGCCAGCTCGAGGAGGTCATTATGCCTCCAGGCGTACGCTCATTGGGCAACGATGCTTTTTCGGGCTGCCATCGACTGGAATTTATCGTTCTTCCTGAAGGCTTGCAGGAAATCGGTGTGGAGTGTTTTTCGGGTTGCGAGAAGCTGCGCAACATCACGATACCGCGTAGTGTGCTCGAGATAGGCGAAAAGGCATTTAAGGGCACGGCTCTGCAACATGTCACTTTGCCCTACGGATTGACCTCGTTAGGCTCAGGTGCGTTTGACAAAACGGCACTCATAGAGCTTGATCTTCCCGCAGCGACCCGAATCGGCGACGATTATCTGGGATATATGCCCAAGTTACAGGAAATTAGAGTCGAGAATGGCAGCCGCTACTATACCTATGAGGACGGGGTCCTCTATGACAACACTGGTAGTGCACTGTTGCTCTATCCTGCAGGACGTAATGGTGTCGCTGTGGTGCCCGATGGTGTGGAGACAATAGGGAAATACGCATTTGCCGGCAGCGCTATAGCAGCCGTCGATATGCCTGCAACAGTCAGCACAATCGGCTATAGGGCATTTGCCGAGAGTGGCATCGAATCGGTTATTCTTCCCTTAAGTGTGACATCGGTGGGCGAGTCCGCCTTTGAAAGCTGTTCCCGTCTGCAGCGTGCCGAAATGCCTGGAGTAAAGGCTATGGGCAAGTGTGCTTTTAAGCATTGTGGCTCACTCAAGTCTTTCACGACCAGTCCCGACATCACGGTCATTCCTCAAGAGGCGTTTGAGGAGTGCAGGAGTTTGACGTCAGTCAAGTTGCCTGCCTCGGTGACCACTATCACGATGCGGGCTTTCAAAAACTGCCCGGCTATTGCCGATGTGGAGTTTCCGATCGGTCTGACCGAGATTGGCAAGGAAGCCTTTGAGGGTTGCAAGGCCCTGACGGCCATTGATCTGCCCTCGGCTCTGAAGTCTATTGGCGAACGTGCCTTTAAGAATTGCCGGGGATTGACCAGTGTGTCACTGCCCGAAGCCTGCAAGACGTTGGACAAGGAAGCCTTCCGCGAATGTACTGCCCTCGCTCATGTTGAGCTGGGCAATGTCACCTCGCTGGGGGATAATGCGCTGCGCGAGACAGCCATCACCGTTCTCGTGTTGCCCGAGAGCGTTACCCATCTGGGCAAGAAAGTGGCCGAGAAGTGCAAGGAATTGACGCGCATCGAGAGCCATGCCGTCTTGCCCCCGACGCTCGATAAAGAGAGCAACAGCAAGATTGAACTCCGCGTTCCGGCCACATCGGTCAGTGCCTACCGCAGTGCAAAGAATTGGAAAAGCTTTAAAAACATCCTTCCGCTCGAGTGAACCATTATCGGTTGGAAGTTTGTTAAATCATTCAAAACCGCTGGAAACCAAAGGTTAACCGCTACAATCATGCAGTCGTCTTCGTTCACAATGGCGTTGTTGAGGTGGTTTGCGCAGCATGGGCGCGAATTGCCATGGCGGGGCATCGGTGACCCCTATGGTATCTGGGTGAGTGAGATTATCCTGCAGCAGACGCGCATCGAGCAGGGCCGCGACTACTGGCTGCGCTTCATGGAGCGTTTTCCTACAGTCGAGGCGCTTGCCGCTGCAAGCGAAGACGAGGTGCTACGGTTGTGGCAGGGATTAGGTTATTACAGCCGTGCTCGCAACATGCACGCAGCGGCCCGTCAGATTGTTGAGCAGGGCGGTTTCCCGCGCACTATCCAAGGGTTGCGTGCATTGAAGGGGGTAGGGGATTATACGGCTGCCGCTGTGGGCTCGATGGCATTCGGCTTGCCTGCTGCTGCCGTTGACGGTAACGTCTATCGTGTGCTTTCCCGCCACTATGGCATCGACGTTCCCATTAACACGGTAAAGGGGAAACGCACCTTTGATGCGTTAGCCCATGAACTGTTGCCCGTGGGTGAAGCATCGGCATTCAATCAGGCGATGATGGACTTTGGGGCCACGTGGTGCACTCCCAAGTCACCGCGTTGCATCGATTGCCCGGTTGCCGAGACCTGCGAGGCTCGTCGCACCGGCCGCATCAATGAACTGCCCGTCAAGGAGAAGAAACTCAAGGTGCGGGAACGCCACATGACTTATATCTACATCCGCCACGAGGGCTATACCGCCCTGAGGCGGCGCCCCGCTGGAGACATCTGGCAGGGATTGTGGGAGCCGCTGCTGGTCGAGAACGCCCCAATGCCTGACCTGGGGTGCCAACTCACGCTGCTGGCCACTGGCGTGAAACATGTGCTCACCCATCGGGTCCTGCTTGCCGATTTCTACCTTGCCGAACCCATGACGCGGCCTCACCTTCCAGATGGGTACATCTGGATTAAAGAGCAGGATTTAGGAATCTATGCCCAACCTCGATTGATAGAAAGGCTGCTGGAATACCTTCCCTGATGCTGTCTTATCGTAGCTATGCTTTTTTTCGGCAATAAAAATGAATCGATTCATTTTGTATTGCCCTCGGTTTTCACTAACTTTGCAGAAAACTTTTATAGCTATGAAACAAAGATTGCTTATTCTCTTCACGATTGTGGCTGTGGCATTCTCGATGAATGCCCAGTTCAACAGTAGTCCCGTTATCGGGAAGGATGGATCCGTATCGTTCAGTATCAAGGCTCCAGATGCTGACACAGTGCGCTTGGTTATCGATTCACGTTTGGATACACTCATGCAACGTCAAGGCGACAAGTGGGCGTTGACCCTGCGGGACTTGGAACCTGACTTGTATATGTACTTCTATGTTGTCGATGGCATGAAAGTGCTTGACGTGGACAATGCTCACGTGCTGCGCGATGTCAAGAGCGTGATGAATACTTTTGTGCTCGATCCCAATGGTGACTGCCCCATGGCGGTTCACGATGTGCCTCATGGCGAGGTCAGGGCCGTGTGGTATGACTCCCCCACGTTAGGCATGAAGCGCCGCATGATGGTTTATCTGCCTGCTGGTTATGAGCAGAGCCGCCAGCGTTATCCTGTGTTCTATCTCTTGCATGGATCTGGTGGTGACGAGACCGTGTGGCTGGAGCAGGGCCGCGCTGCCCAGGTGATGGACAACCTGATTGCCGCAGGCAAAGCAGAGCCCATGATTGTCATCATGCCCAACGGCAATGTTGATGAACAGGCCGCATCCAACATGAGTGCCCTGGGTAACGTGCAGCCCACGTTTGCCCACAAGCATTGGATGGATGGTTTGTTTGAGCAGAGTTTCAACGATATCAAGACATGGGTGGACAAGAACTTCCGCACCCGTGACGCTAAGCGTTACCGTGCCATTGCTGGACTGTCGATGGGCGGCTATCACTCGCTCTACATCAGTGCCAATCAGCCCGAAGATTTCAACTACGTGGGCCTGTTCTCGCCTGCCATCAACCGCATGGACAAGGGCAAGTGCACAATCTATGACGACCTTGAAACCAAACTGGTCACCCAATTCAAGCAACGTCCCCGTGTGTATTGGTTGGGTATCGGTGAAAAGGATTTCCTCTACAAGGACAATGCCGCGTTTAGGGAATTGCTCAACAAGAACCACCTGCGCTATAACTACCACGAGAGCGGTGCTGGCCATGAGTGGGCCAACTGGCGCGACTATCTGGTAATTTTCACGCAACTGTTGTTCAAATAATAATTAATAGCTGTGGCAGAACCACGGCACAGAGAACTGTCTGAAAAATGCTCGAGACACTCATTCATTTTTTTACCCAGTGGGGCTATTTCGGGTTATTCCTGGGGTCGTTCCTGGCAGGTAGTATTGTCCCGTTCAGTAGCGAGGCGCTGGTCATCGCCTGTGTGGGCGCACTGCACATGAGTCCCGTCACTTGCCTGTTTGTGGCGCTGGCGGGTAACGTGAGCGGTGGCATGACGTGCTATTATATCGGCCATTTGGGTAAAATTGAGTGGATTGAAAAATATGCCCGTGTGAGTGAGGAAAAACTCAACCGGGCCTTAGAATTCATGCACAATCGTGGAGCGTGGATGGGCTTTTTCGCCTTTATTCCCATGCTTGGCACTGCCATCAGTGTAGCGTTGGGTTATGTGCGTTCTAATGTGTGGATTGTGCTCTTGACGATGACCATCGGCAAGCTGCTACGCTATGCGGTCATCATCTGGGGGTCCCTTAAACTCATCGACCTGTTCTAACTATTATCTGTTAACTATTAACTATTTACTAAAAATGACACCGATTGAAATCCATAACGAACTGCTGAGCGGCCGCATCATCAAGCATCTGGAACGCCGCAACTTCAAGGCGCACTATTGCGCCACCGCCAGAGAAGCCATCGCACTTGTCAAGTCACTCATGCCCGAGGGCAGCAGCGTCACATGGGGTGGTTCGCAAACCATCCGTGAGATGGGATTGACGGGTGAACTCATCGAGAGTGGCAAGTATAAAGTCATTGACCGAGACAAAGCCGAAACCCCCGAACAGAAACGCCAATGCTATCTTGACGCGATGGACGTGGACTACTTCCTTACCAGTGCCAACGCCATTACCCAGGATGGTGTCATCGTCAATATTGACGGACGTGGCAACCGTGTTGCCGCCATCACTTGGGGTCCTCACAATGTTATTCACATCATCGGGATGAACAAGGTTGCTCCCACCATCGAGGCCGCCCTTGCCCGTGCCCGCAACGTCGCTGCCCCCATCAACACGGCCCGTCTGGGATGCGACACGCCCTGCCGCCTCGATGGCGTGTGTCACAACTGCAACAGCCCGCAATGCATCTGCAACTACGTTCATTTCACCCGCAACAGTTTCCCGGCCCACCGCCACACTGTCATCCTCGTAGGAGAGAACTGGGGATACTAAAATCATAAACATAAACAAATAGTAAATTTAGTATAGGATATCCATAAAGTCGGGTTGATTATGAATAAGCCGATTACTATAATAGATAAAGAGTATCTACAGTGGATTAAAGAATTGAGCAGTCGCTACCGCAGGAGCCAGATAAAGGCAGCTGTGAAAGTGAACGAGGAGATGCTGCGCTTCTACTGGGAGTTGGGCAGGGACATTACCGAAATGAAAGCCGAAAGCCGCTGGGGGAGTGGGTTCATGAAGAATCTGAGCAAAGATTTAAAGGAATTGAATCCTGATGCGACGTGCTTTTCTCAGACGAACCTGCTGTATATGAAAAACTTCTATCAGCTATATCAACCATGCACAGAAATCACTCCACAACTTGAGGAGCATATTACTCAACAACTTGTTGAGCAGAATCAGTCTTTAATTACTCAACAAGTTGTTGAGCAAATTCAAAAAGACATTTTTTCTGTGCCTTGGGGACACCAAATAAGAATTATAGACAAGTGTAAAGACCAGCCACAGAAGGCGCTTTTTTTTGTTCATCAAACGGTAGTAAACGGCTGGAGCCGTAATATGCTACTTAATTTTCTGGATACTGATCTTTATGAGCGACAAGGTAGGGCTCTGACCAATTTCACAAGAACCCTATCCGAAGAAACGAGCGATTTGGCTCAGGAACTGACCAAAGATCCTTATAATTTTGCTTTTACAGGGATTACTGGAAGGTATAATGAGCGATTGCTCAAAGATAGCCTGCTGAATAACATCACGCAATTTCTCGTGGAACTCGGCACAGGCTTTGCCTATGTGGGCAAAGAATATAGGATACAAGTTGGATCAACTGAGAATTTCATTGATTTGCTGTTTTATAATCTCAATCTGTCTTGTTATGTGGTCATTGAGGTGAAAATCGGCAAATTTGAGTTTGCCGATGTGGGGCAATTGGGTGGCTATATTGTTGCTTGCAACCATACACTACGCAAAGAAGGACGCGATAACCCAACTATCGGATTGCTTATCTGCAAAGAGAAAGACCGCATTCAAGCGCAGTATGCGCTGGAATCGAGTAGTCAACCTATAGGGATTTCGGAATATGAACTTGAGAAATTCTATCCTGAGAAGATTGAGGGTACAATTCCCACAATTAAAGAGATAGAGGCAAAATTGAGTGAGAGATTATAATAATTAGAACTAAAATATATGAGTAAGGATTTGAGTTTTATTGGGATTATACCGGCGAGGTATGCCTCGACGAGGTTCCCCGGGAAGCCGTTGGCTATGCTGGGCGGCATAACGATGATAGAGCGGGTTTACCGTCAGGTAAGCAAGGCGCTGGACCGTGTGGTGGTCGCTACCGACGATGACCGCATCATGGCAGCGGTGGAGGCCTTTGGCGGCAAAGCGGTGATGACGAGCACCGAGCATCGTAGCGGCACCGACCGTTGCCAGGAAGCCTACCTGAAGAATGGTGGCGGCGAGGATGTCATCATCAACATCCAGGGCGATGAGCCATTTATCCAACCTGATCAGTTGCAAGCTATCATGGCTTGCTTTGAGGATGATGGGACCGATATCGCCACGCTGGTGCGTCCGTTTGACCCCGGCCGCCCCTATAGCGAGTTGGAGAATCCAAATTCGCCTAAGGTGGTGCTGGACAGCCAGATGCGCGCCCGTTACTTCTCTCGCTCGGTAATCCCCTACATCCGTGGTCGGGAGCGTGACGAGTGGCCTAAAGCGACACAGTACTATACCCATGTGGGCATGTATGCCTACCGTGCAGCCGTATTAGCCGAAATCACGCGTCTGCCGCAGTCGCCGCTGGAACTTGCAGAATCGCTGGAACAGCTTCGCTGGCTGGAGAACGGTTATACCATCAAGGCGGGAGTCACCACTACCGCCACCATCGGCATCGACACCCCCGAAGACCTGGCCCGAGCCGAAGAATACCTACGCAACTCCTAACTCCTAACTTCTAACTCCTAACTAACTATCATGAAGTCTTCAATTCTCACGATAACTTGTCTTTTAATGACAATGTGGGCCAATGCTCAACCCGCCGGGGAACCCTGGATGGACCTGCAAGTGAACGAAATCAACCGCCTGCCGGTTCACACGTCATTTACGGCCTATGACATCGTTCCGACTCAATCAAGTCGTTACTTGTCGCTTGACGGCAACTGGAAATTCCATTGGGTGGCAAACCTCGACCAGCGACCCACCGATTTCTATCGTCTCGACCTCGACGATAGCGGTTGGTCAACGATGCCCGTGCCCGGAATGTGGGAATTGAACGGCTATGGCGATCCCGTGTATGTCAACATCGGTTTCCCGTGGCGTGGCAACTGGGAGAATGACCCGCCCCGGGTGCCCGTGCAAGATAATCATGTGGGAACCTATCGCCGCCACATCACCCTGCCCGCCGACTGGAAGGGCAAGCAGGTCATCGCCCACTTCGGGAGCGTGACCAGCAACATTAACCTGTGGGTGAATGGCAAGTTTGCTGGCTATGCCGAGGACAGCAAGACGGCAGCCGAGTTTGACATCACGCCCTTGCTGCAAGAGGGTGACAACTTGCTGGCATTCCAAGTGATGCGCTGGTGTGATGGAACTTATAGCGAGGACCAGGACTTCTGGCGTCTGTCGGGCGTGGCTCGATCGAGTTACCTCTATTGCCGTGACAAGAACTACCACATCGATGACCTGCGCGTGACAGCGACGCTCACCGATGACATGAAGGACGGTGTTTTGTCGATAGCCCCCGTGACCACAGGAAAAGGCACATTGTCTTATCAACTGTTTGCCGATGGTCAAGAAGTGTTCATGGTGCCCGATGGTGAAAACCGCTGGAGGATCCCCAGTGTTCGCCAGTGGACCGCCGAGACACCCCAACTCTATGACCTTGTCGCCACGTTCACGCCTGCCAACAAGAAAGTAAAAGGTGAGGCAACCACTATCCATGTGGGCTTTAGACGTGTGGAGATTAAGGATGGCCAACTGCTGGTCAATGGTAAGGCTGTGTATATCAAGGGCACCAACCGCCATGAGATGGACCCCGATGGTGGCTATGTTGTGTCTCGTGAGCGCATGATTGCCGACATCAAGGAGATGAAGCGCATGAACATCAATGCCGTGCGCACTTGCCATTATCCCGATGACCCGCAGTGGTATGACCTGTGTGACGAGTATGGCTTGTATGTCATCGCCGAGGCCAATCAAGAGGGCCACGGTTTCCACTATGACCCCAACACGGCCGCATCCTTTAAACCCATGTTTGCCAAGCCCATCCTGGAGCGCAACCAGCATAACGTGAGTGTGCAGTTCAACCATCCCAGCGTTATTGTGTGGTCGCTGGGCAACGAGACCTGCGACGGTCCTAACTTCACTGCGGCCCGCGACTGGATACGCTCGGTTGACCCATCGCGCCCCATTCACTGGGAGCGAGCTCAGGGCGGCGAGAACACCGACCTGATGTGCCCGATGTATGCCTCGCCCGAGTGGTGCGAGCGCTATGCCAGCAAGCCCGAGAGCAAGAAACCGCTCATCCTGTGCGAGTACAACCACGCGATGGGCAACTCGGGTGGCGGTTTGATGGAATATTGGGACATCGTGCGACGTCTGCCCAAGTTCCAGGGCGGCTTTGTGTGGGACTTCGCTGATCAGGCTCTTCGGGTCACCGAGAAGAATGGTGACACCTCTTTCACGTACGGCGGCGACTACAACACCCACGATCCCAGCGACAATAACTTCAACTGCAACGGCCTCGTGAGCCCCGACCGCGTGTGGAATCCGCACGCCTATGAGACCGCCTATTACTACCAGAACGTCTGGGCCGAGGACGTAAACGTGCAACAAGGCGACATTGCCGTGAGGAACGAGTTCTTCTTCCGTGACCTGAGCAACGTGAAAATGCGGTGGCAACTGCTTGTTGACGGCCAGTCGGTGCTTAATGGCGAGGAAAACAATCTCAAGGTCTTGCCTCAGGGCCGTCAAGAGTTTCATTTGCCCATCGCTAATACCCTTGCCGCGCTTGACCCAAATAGCGAGGTCATGCTCAACGTCGATTTCCTGCTCAAGCAGGCTGAGCCGCTGATGTCTGCAGGACAGCGCATCGCCTATGCCCAACTGCCCCTCCGTGAGGTTGCGCCCCAATCGGCCAGTCTGCCTCTCGACAAGGCTAAATTCAAAATCAGGCAAGCCAAGCAGGGGCCGCTTACGGTTTCTTGCGAGGGCGTGGAGATCGCCTTTGATGCCACGACGGGCTTTTTGAAGCAATACTCCGTCAATGGCACCAACCTGCTGGGCCGGGGCGGCGCGTTGCGGCCCAACTTCTGGCGTGCCGTGACCGACAACGATATGGGCGCATGGCTGCAACAAAAACTCAAGATATGGCGCAATCCCGTGATGAACCTGACCTCGCTGGGCGTGGACAAGAAAGCATCCAGCAAATCACAGGTAACCGTTGTCGCCCGTTATGATATGCCCGAGGCGCATGCAAGGCTCACGCTCACCTACGAGATACACCGTGGTGGAGCCATGTGCGTGACACAAGGCATCGAATTTGATGAGAGTTACATCGCAATGCCCGAGATGCTGCGTTATGGCATGGTCATGGAATTGCCCTATGATATGGAATTCAGCCATTTCTATGGTCGCGGACCTATCGAGAACTACGCCGACCGCCGCTACAGTCAGCGTCTGGGCATCTACCGCCAATCAGCCGACGAGCAGTTCTATCCCTACATCCGTCCGCAGGAGACAGGCACCAAGGGCGACATCCGCTGGTGGTGCCAGACCGACCCCACTGGAAACGGCTTCAAGGTGACCAGCGACAAGCCCTTCTACGCCAGCGCACTGCACTATGGCATCGCTATGCTTGATGAGGGAGACGAGAAACACCAGCGCCACTCCCCGCATCACAGGAAGTCGCCCTACACTGTCCTTACCCTCGATGGAGAGCATTGTGGTGTGGGCGGCATCGACAGCTGGGGAGCCCGTCCGCTGGAGCAATACCGCATCCCTGCCATCGACCGCACCTGCTCCTTCACCATCACACCGATTATTAAAAAGTGATTAACTTAGTATATAGATACAATGAAGAGGATAATGATTGTAGACGGTGGGCCGCGCAAGAACATGAACACGGCTGCCATGATAGAGGCCTTTGCTAATGGGGCAAGGTCGGTGAGTGATGAGATTGAAGTGAAGCACGTGAGGCTTTACGACCTGGACTATACGGGTTGTGTGTCATGCCTGGCGTGTAAGGTGAAGAACAGCAAATACACCGACGTGTGCGCCCGCAAGGACGGTATGACCGAGGTGCTGAGGGAATCGGCCTATGCTGATGGACTGGTGCTGGCATCGCCTATCTACTTCAGTCAGATTACGGCCCAGCTGCGTGCTTTTATCGAGCGCCTGATATTCCCATGGCTCTCCTATAACGACTACAGCATCACGCCACCCAAGCGCATTCCCACGGCCATCATCTACACGATGAACGCAGGACCGCAATTTGCCAATACCGTGGCACCCAACCAAGAGCATATCGAGGGTATAATAGGAAGAGCCCTACAGCAGCCCGAGCGCATCGAGGCGCTCAACACTGTCCAGGTCAAGGATTACAGCCGCTATGATATGGCGGGCTTCTCGGCCGAAGCTAAGCAGCAGTGGCGGGAAGAGCACTGGCAGCAGGATCTGCAGAATGCCAGTGATGCCGGCCGCCGAATGGCCGAGAAAATCATAGCCGAGTAAGCGATAATAAAAGAGGAATTGTGGATTGAAATCCACAATTCCTCTTTTATTTGATTGATGCTGCACTACTCGCTGTAGTTATGGTCGATGACGATTGAAACTTTGTCATCGGGTACGAGGGGCTGCAACTCGTTGACTAATTCCTGGATGAAGGCGCCATCGTCGTGGATGGTGATATCGGGCACCACATCGATGGAAACGCGGTGCTCATCCTCAAAGTAGTAGAAGCCATGAACCTGCTCGACGTGCTCGTGGGCTGCTGCAGCCTGCATGAGGGTGTGCTGCAGCTGGGCGCGCTTATTCTCGCCCGTGGCGATGGCATACACACCGACAGTCATAATAATGCCGTGGCGGTCAAACATCTCCTCGCTGATGCGTCGGGTGAGGCCGTGGATCTGGTGGGCGTCCATTGTGTCCACGACGTTGATATGCAAGGACCCAATCTGCACATCGGGGCCATAGTTGTGGACGATGATGTCAAACACCCCATGGACCCCATCAAAACCATTGACCTCTTTCTTAATCTGGGACAACAGTTCGGGAGAAATCTTGGCACCGAGCAGTTCGTTGACAGGCGAGGCGAGCATCTCTATACCGGCTTTGATGATAACCAGCGAGATGAGGGCACCCAGGATGCCATCAAGTGAGACATGCCACAGCAGCATCACACCCGCCGAGACGAGGGTCGCCAGCGTGATGATGGCATCAAACAAAGCATCGGAGCCCGAAGCAATCAGCGCATCGCTCTTGAGTTTCTCGCCCTGTGACTTGACATATCTGCCAAGCACAAGTTTCACGACGATAGCCACAATAATGACGATGAGGGTGACGGTGGTGTAACTGGGCTCGGTCGGCTCGATGATTTTCTTGACCGACTCAATGAGCGATGTCACACCTGCCGAGAGCACAATCACGGCAATGATGATGGCGCTGAAGTACTCAATGCGCCCAAACCCGAACGGATGTTTCCTGTCGGCAGGCCGTTGCGAGAGCTTCGTGCCCACGATGGTGATGACGCTCGAGAGCGCGTCACTCAGGTTGTTCACCGCATCCATGACGATGGCCACCGAACTGGCCAAAACGCCCACTCCAGCCTTGAATGCTGCTAAAAATACGTTGGCGATGATGCCAATCCAACTGGTTCTGATAATCTGTGAAGATCGATCCATATTATTTTCTGTTTTCTTTAGTCTTCCTTACTGTTGCGAAATTGTTTGCAATGAAATATCAGCTGATTTACAGATGTTTATCGATAACCAATGCTTGAAAAACGGGTCCTCAATCTCATGTTTTCACTGCGAATGGCATATCCCATCTTCATCAAGCGTTTGATGGCTCAAATCTCTTTTTGTTGATTCCAACCAACAAAATCGGGTGAAAAAAGTTGTCTTGAATCCACAATTTTGGCTGAATACTTAACCATTTAATGGGCTTCCTTAGGGCTTCCATAGGAATAGACCCGTGGCGGATGCTAATGTGCGGACCAATTCAAGCAGGGCGGGAGAGGGACTGTAGATGGTGAGATTCATGTCGCCACCTCTGGCGGTGATGAGGGCATCGCCTTCGTCAATCAAGATGCACAGGTGGCTATGCCGCAGGGCCTCGTTGAGCCAAGCGACCAAGGCCTCAGGCCCGGGATTCTTGACCCATTTATCGCCGGTATTGCGGTTGACCAGCAGGTCATGATAGCAATTCAGCTTTAGCAACACATCGGCAAACTGGCGGCACATCCGCTCGCGTTGTGGCTCCTCCTGGTAGTATTTCTCCACAGCGAAGAACTGCCCGTCACTTTGTTCAGGCACTTGCTTTGGCAGGAAGTCAATCACCCAATAGGGGCGCAAAAGCAGCCGTTCTGTTATTTCATCAAGAATCACGTCCATTTTCATCCCACAAAGTTAACTAAAAAACAAAGGAAAAACCAAATATCCGAAAAAAACAGGCGAACTTGTTGGTTCGATGCGTGTCTTTCACTACCTTTGCAGGTTGTAACCAATCAATAGAATATCCGTGAGCAATAATAACGACAACAATAGGGGCGGATTTGACCGCTTTCGTGACCGCCACCCCATCTTGGTGAACTCCACACTGATGGCGCTGGCGCTGGTGGCATTAGGCTATATCGCCTTGCTGTTTATCGACGTGTTCACTTCCCATGGTCAGCAGGTGCAGGTGCCCGATGTGCGCAACATGCCATTGGAGAAGGCCATCGGCATTCTCGAGGATGCTGGCCTGCGCTGGGAAATCAGCGACTCCACCACCTTCTACGAGAACTACAAGCCTGGCACGGTCATTGACCAGGATCCTAAAGCCAAGTCCTATATCAAGAAAATCCGTATCATCTATTTGAGCGTCAATGCGATGCATGCGCCCATCATCTCCCTGCCCAAGCTGGTTGACCTGCCTGGTCGCCAGGGTATGGCTACGCTCAAGGCAATGGGCTTCAAGAACGTCACAATGGATAGCGTGCCCAGTGAGATGGATGGTCTGATTCTGAAAGTGACCGTTGACGGACACTCTGTGGCACCCGGTACTCCCGTGAGTGTGAACAGCAAGGTGAAGATTACCGTGGGTGATGGCTCTATTGTTGACCTTAACCCTGAGCAAATCCTTGATCCCGAAATGATGGACTCCATCGACGAGGCCAACTATAAGGACGCCCAGGAGACCTATGAGCAGGAACTCAAGGAGGCCCAGGCGCGTGCCGAGCAGGAACGCAAAAACCAGGCTGCCGAGGAAAAGCGCGACGATAACAAAAAGAAAGACCAGGATAAAAAGAAGGATCAAGACAAGAAAAAAGACCAGGATAAGAAGTCTGACAAGGACAAGAAGAAATAAAACTGCACAATGGCGCTGGACGACGAGCTGCTTGATGCCGAACTGGAGGCTGGCGGCCACGAAATTCAATATGACTACAGCGAGCCCGACTTCACTGAGGATGGGCGTGACTACTGGGAGCACTACCACTATGTGGTGGAGCCCGGGCAGGTGTTGCTGCGCATAGATAAGTATTTGGTAGAGCGTATCAAGGGCACCAGCCGCAACCGCGTTCAGAACGCTGCCGAGGCGCAGTGCATCCGCGTGAACGGACGCCCTGTCAAGAGCAATTACCGCGTGCATCCCGGCGACGTCATCAGCGTCGTGATGGACCGTCCACGATATGAGTGCGAGATTGTCGCTCAGGACATACCCTTGAATATTGTTTATGAGGATGCCAGCCTGATGGTGGTTAACAAGCCCGCAGGCATGGTGGTGCACCCGGGCCACGGCAATTTCGATGGTACCTTGGTCAACGCACTGGCCTGGCATTTCAAGGACAATCCCGATTATGATGTGACCGACCCGCGCCTGGGCTTGGTGCATCGTATCGACAAGGACACCAGCGGACTGCTTGTCATTGCCAAGACACCTAATGCTAAGACATCTCTCGGCGCCCAGTTCTTCAAGAAGACCACCAAGCGACAGTATATCGCCGTCGTGTGGGGCGAGATGAAGCAGGAGGACGGCACCGTCACTGGCAACATCGGGCGTGACCCGCGCGACCGCGTGCTGATGAAGGTTTTCCCCGACGGTGAACAGGGTAAGCACGCTGTCACCCACTGGCATACCGTGGAGAACCTTGCCCATGTGGCTGTCGTGCGTTGCCAGTTAGAGACAGGCCGCACCCACCAAATTCGTGTCCACATGAAGCACATCGGTCACCCGTTGTTCAACGATGCCCGCTATGGCGGCGATCAGATCCTGCGCGGTAACCGTTCATCCAGCTATGCCCAGTTCATTCACAACTGCTTCGAGTTGTGCCCTCGTCAAGCCCTTCACGCCAAGACGCTGGGCTTCGTGCATCCGGAGACAGGTCAGCAGATGGACTTCGACAGCGACCTTCCTGCCGACATGGCCGCCCTCATCACCAAGTGGGAAGATTACGCCCGCAACCTCGCCACCAAACCCTAAGAATTTCGGGGTCAGCGGATATTTTGGCCCAAAAAATTTCGGGGGAATGGATTTTTTGAATTAAAAAACACAATAGATATTATGATGAAAAGGTTGATAATCTGCTTGATGGCGTTATGTGTCTCATTGCTGTCGATGAGCGAGGTCGCTTATCGGAAGTACGATAAATATATGGATCGGGATGAATTCTTTGACAGTAGCGGCGCCCGCATCGGTTATGCCAAATATGACAAATACATGAAACGCACCGTGTATTATGACAATGGTGGCAACATCGTGAAATATGAAAAAGAGGACCCTTACATGAATCGGGTGGACATCATTGACACGGACTTCAATCGCATTGGTTACAAGAAATGGGACAAATATATGAACCGATGGGAAGTGTACAACAAAGACGGGAAAATGATCATGTACTACAAGTGGGATAAGTATATGAATCGGTGGGAATACCATAGTTATTGAACTGTTATCAGTCGTTTGTACAAAAAAAGGTGAAAATGTGAACGAGCACCACATTTTTACAAGAAAATGACTATCTTTGTGGTTTGAAGAAGAATTGACAATAAACCGAGGGACGTCGAGGCGTCTCCACTAAATCAATCAAACCACTATGATAGAGAACGAGAACATACCCATTCCAGTGGAATATCAGGACATTTGCCCGATTCCTGACAAGGATTTCCAAACCGCAATGACTATCTTGGTGCAAGAACCTGGATTCCAGAAGATTGTGGCCATGGCTTTGCCCAACTACAAGTACTCACAGTTGAAGAACGTGTTGCTTGGCCTCAACTCCAAGCACGAGTTCCAGGTCAAGGTGATGAGGCCCTTTATGGAAGGCCTGATGGCCAAGACTGGTACCTCGCTCACCGTAAGTGGCCTCGAGAACCTGGACAAAGAAATGCCTTACACCTTTGTCACCAACCACCGCGACATCGTACTCGACTCGGCACAACTCAGCTACCTGCTCATCAGGGGCGGTCGTGACGCGTGCGAGATTGCCATCGGCAATAACCTGCTCATCTATGACTGGATTACCAAGTTGGTGCGTTTGAACAAGAGCTTTATCGTGAAGCGCAACCTGGGCCGCATTCAGACGTTGACCGCCGCTGTGCAGCTGTCGGGCTATATGCACTTTGCCGTGCAGCAGAAGCATGCATCGCTGTGGATTGCACAGCGTGAGGGACGTTGCAAGGACAGTAACGACCGCACACAGGAGAGCCTGATCAAGATGCTCGCCTACGGCAACCGTGACAAGTCATTCATCGAGAGCCTTAAGGAGCTTAACATCGCTCCCATCTCACTGAGCTATGAGTATGATCCCAACGATTACCTCAAGGCCAAAGAGTTCCTCTGCAAGAGTAAGAATCCCAACTGGCGCAAGGCACCCGAGGATGACCTCATCAGCATGAAGACGGGCATTATCGGTCACAAGGGAGAAGTGCACTATGCCTTCTCACCCTGTATCAACGAGGAACTGGACAAGATTCCCGAGGGTCTGGACAAGTTCCTGGAGGTGGACCGAGTGTGCGCCATCATCGACCATGCCATCCATCAGAACTACAAGATCTTCAAGACCAACTACATCGCCCACGACATCCTGTACGACGACAAGCATTTTGCCGACAAGTACAGTCAGGAGGAACGTGAGGCATTTGAACAGTACCTCTCCAGCCAGATTGACAAGACCGAGGGTATCAAGTTGAGCGAGGCGGACCGTTTCTACATGTACAACAAGATGTTGCAGATGTACAGCAACCCCCTTTCCAACTATCTTGAAGCCATCAAGTAGTTTGGTGCCAAGAGCTGGCATCTGTATTCATACAGGTTAAAAACAGATGAAGATTAACTGGGTCGGACTCATTGTCATGGCGGTGCTCTGCATCGCCATAGACATTTATATCTGCCGTCGCTTGAGCCGCAACGGCTACCGCTGGGCCATGCGTTTTAACGCGCTGTTGGCTCTCTTGTCGGGTGGCTTGGTCATCGCACTCGGTGTGTTGCCCATGTCCAAGGCTTCGCTCTCTAATGCTACCTTCGTCACCTGCCAGTACATGCTTTACACATTCTTTGCCATTGTGGCCCCCAAGGCGATAGGCATGCTGGTCTATGGCATCGGGCGTTGGGCCAAGCGCCGCTGGGCAGCCTTGTGCGCGTTTGTGGTAGCGGCACTGGTGTTCGGCGTGATGTGGTGGGGTGCAATCGTCACACCAGGCACGCTCGAGGTGCGTGAGGTGGAATTGGAGTTTGAGCGCTTGCCTCAGGTCTTCGACGGCTATCGCATCGTGCAATGGAGCGATGCCCATTTGGGCACTTATGGCGGCCGCAGGGCCATAGTCGAGAGACAGATCAAGACCATCAATAGCCTGCATCCCGACATGATCTGCTTCACTGGCGACCTGGTGAGCCGTGAGACCAGCGAGGCTTTGCCCTACCGCGACCTACTGGCCTCGCTCCATGCCCCCGATGGGGTATTCTCGGTGCTGGGTAACCATGACTACGACAATTACGTGACATGGGACGATGAACAGGCCAAGCTTGCCGACCGTAAGGCCTTGTGCGACCTGCAAACCGAAGCGGGATGGCGATTGCTCAACGATGACTATGCCCTCATCAAGCGTGGCGATGCCCAGCTGGTGCTCATCGGGACCGAGAATTTCGGTGACCGGGTGGGAGAGAAACGGGGCAGCCTCGTGCGGGCCTATGGCGGCTTGAATGACCAGAACTTCAAGATCCAGTTGCAGCACAACCCTTATGCCTGGCGTGCCAACACCTTGACCAACAGCAATATCGACCTGATGCTCGCAGGACATACCCATGCCTGGCAGTTCATGATCAAGTTGGGCGACTGGCGCTGGTCTCCGGCAAGTATGCATTATCCTGAATGGGGTGGGGCATACAACGAGGGCGGCCGTTGGCTGTATGTCAACATCGGAACGGGCATGGTGGGCCCACCCATGCGCATTGGCGCCACCCCCGAGATTACAGTCATCACACTGAAGAAAAAATCATAGTTTCAAGATTGGAATCCGCAGTATTCTCAATTCCCAATTCCTAATTTTCCCTATGGCAACTCAACTCTCGACGCTCATTTCCCAAGAGCTCAATATCCCCATCAATCAAGTGGCAGGCACCGTCAATCTTCTTGATGACGGCGCAACCATCCCGTTTATCAGCCGTTACCGCAAGGAGGCAACAGGTGACCTCGACGAACTTTCTATCCAGTCCATTGACCAGCGGCTGCGCTATTACCGTGAATTGGAGAAGCGCCGTGCCACCATCCTCAAGACCATCGAGGCACAGGACAAGCTCACTCCCGAACTGGCCGACCGCATCAACAACTGCTGGGATGCCACAACCCTCGAGGATATCTATCTGCCCTATAAACCCAAGCGTAAGACGCGTGCCGAGGCTGCCAGGCAACTGGGCCTTGAGCCGCTCGCCAAGATCATCATGTCGCAGCATGGTGGCGATATTGAGGGACGTGCTCGCCAGTTTGTTGACGGTGACAAGGTGCCTGACGCCGATGCCGCTATTGCTGGCGCCCAGGACATCATTGCCGAGTGGGTGAGTGAGAACGAGGCGGTGCGTAACGCCGTCAGACGCGGTTTCAAGTATGACGCGCGGCTTGTGTCCCACTTCGTCAAGGGCAAGGAAATCGAGGGCCGCAACTATGAGAACTACTATGAGTTCTCGGCTCCGCTCAAGCGCATTTCCTCCCACCAGCTGCTTGCTATCCGCCGTGGCGAGAAAGAAGGTTTCCTCAAGGTGGGTATCGAGATCAATGATGACCGCACCCTCGACAATATTGCGCGCATTGTCGTCAAGGGTAACAGCGAGGCCTCTCAACTGGTCGAGGAGGCTGCCGAGGACAGCTTCAAGCGACTGATCAAGCCCTCGATTGAGACCGAATTTGCCGCTGCTGCCAAGGAAAAAGCCGATGACGAGGCCATCGATACTTTTGCCCAGAATGTGCGTCAGTTGTTGTTCGCCCCGCCATTGGGCCACAAGCGCGTGTTGGCTGTTGACCCTGGTTTCCGCACGGGCTGTAAGGTCGTCTGTCTGGACGAGCAGGGCAACCTGTTGCACAATGATGTGATTTACCCCACCGCTCCTCACAACGACATCGAGGGCTCAACCAAGAAAATACATAACCTCACCGAGTCCTATAAGATCGACGCTATCGCCTTGGGCAACGGTACGGCAAGCCGTGAGACCGAACGTTTCCTGAAGCGCATCCGCTACCGTCGTCCCATCGACGTGTTTGTCGTGAGCGAGAACGGCGCGTCCATCTACAGTGCCAGTAAGATTGCCCGTGACGAGTTTCCCGACAAGGACGTGACCGTGCGTGGAGCCGTATCAATCGGTCGACGTTTACTCGACCCACTGGCCGAACTGGTGAAGATTGATCCAAAGTCTATCGGTGTGGGCCAGTATCAGCACGATGTGGACCAGACGAAACTCAAGGAAGCGCTTGATTTCACCGTACAGAGTTGCGTGAACAGCGTTGGCGTCAACGTCAACACAGCCTCCAAGGAACTGCTGACCTATATTGCCGGCTTGGGTCCCACTCTGGCCCAAAATATCGTTGATTACCGTGCGGCTAACGGTCATTTCACCTCTCGCCAGCAGCTGTTGAAAGTGCCCAAGTTGGGTCCCAAGACATTTGAACAGGCAGCAGGTTTCCTGCGTGTCCCCGAGAGTGACAACCCGCTGGACAACAGTGCGGTGCATCCCGAGCGCTATGCCCTGGTGCAGCAGATGGCACGGGACTGTGGCTGCAGCATTGCCGACCTAATCCAGGACAAGGCCCAGCGCGACAAGATTGACCCGCAACGCTACCTCTCCCAGGATGTCGGCGAACCTACCTTGCGCGACATCATGAGCGAGCTGGAGAAACCCGGGCGTGACCCGCGTTCGACCGTCCAAGTATGGGAGTTTGACGACAATGTCAACGATATCAAGGATTTACGTGAGGGTATGGAACTGAACGGTATTGTGACCAATGTGACCCAGTTTGGCGCCTTCGTTGACCTGGGAATCCACAAGGACGGCCTCGTTCACGTGTCCCAGATGCCCAAGCGTGGCTTGCCTCCTGCCAAGCAGGTCCATGTGCATCAGCACGTGCGTGTCATCGTCAGCGGCATCGACATGGAGCGTGGCCGCATTGCCCTCTCGATGAAGGGTATTGACCAGCCCAAATAGGCACAGAACCAACTATCAGGAATTGAAAAATAAGATCAAATATGGAAAAGAAGAATCAAGAGAAACAAGAGGTTAGCACTGGCATGAAATTGTGCCGCGCGTTGGGTGTCATTCTCGTTTTGGCAGCTATTGCTTATATCATCTGGGGCGGGGACTTTGATGGTAAGGGCATCGTGGGCTATGTGGATGATTTCATGGTGTTCATGGCAGCTTTCACGTTTGCCCACGGCAGTTTCCAGCGTCCAGAGCGCCGCTACATCCGCCGTCAGCTCTACATGCTGTCATCACTGTTCGCCCTGCTGGCCCTCTGTTGGGTCATCATGTTGGCCTTTATCCAGTAACAATACAGAAATGTGTCATAACTCTAATCGGTTATTATGTCTCGGCCGTTAGGCCGATTAAAAACCGAGAGGCTAATGACACATCATTGTTGTAAGGGGGATGTTTATTCTGGCTCGTGAGAATTGATGTTGAACTGATAGCTCTTCAACGTCTCGCTCTCCTTGATGATGCCTCCCCGACGGACGGCTCGCTTGAGGTGGATTAGGGCTGTCAGGTTCTCGTCTCGCAAGTCGCCCTCATAGAGTTTCACGTAGTCCTCATAGGCCTTGTCGCATGCGTCGATCACGGCCTTGTCGTTGCCTTTCTCGGTCTTCTCCGGGTAGGCTTTAGTGATGGCATCTTTCATCAGGTTGATGGGGTTGTCATATCGCGACGTGCCATCAGTCGAACCGTTCACGAGGAACTGCTCTTCGACCTCGATATAATAGTCAACTACACCGTTTGCCGGCTCGTCATCACCGCATGAGGTCAAAAAAGCAGCCATCAGTAATGACAACACCACGATGCACCAGGCGCCTGTCTGTTTAGTCAATCTCTTCATCGTTTTGTCGTGTTTGTCCATGCCGCAACAGCAAACAACAAACTGCAATAACACATCACGCGCAGTGCTTTACCGCTGCCGTGAATGTGCCCTTGCAGTTTGCCGTGCCATCGTTGGGCAGGATGCGTTTATTTCTTTTTCAGGTTGTGCTCGATGACTTCGTTCACATCATCGATGTTGGCCTTGGGCTGATCGTTGGAGATGATGTCATTGATGAGGGACTCAACATCAGTATTCCTGGGGGCGCGGTTGACATTCTCCTGCTCGAGCTTCATGTCGATGAGGGCGGCCACATCGGCAATCGAGATGACGCCGTCCTGATTGGCGTCAAGCTGGGCATTCACATTGGTAGCCATGAGCCTGGTGCCATTGCCACTCAACAGTGTGTTCATGCACTCGGAAACAAGGTCATCGGCACTGGCCGTGAACGATAATGCGATAGCACAAAATAACAGAGTAAAAATCTTCTTCATATCGTTTATTGTTTTTTGATTGTTAAAATTCTAATTAATCGTTTTCCACATGCAAAGGTAATTCATGAAAATCACATTTGCAAGAAAGAATTGACATTTATTTGACAGGCAAGCGTCATTCCTGTGCTGGTGGGATGGCACCGAAATGGTACGTCTGCAAGGTGGTGCTGCTCCTGATGATGCCGTCGACCTTCTTGACACGGAAGAGCTTGACAACACATATCGTGTTGCGCTCGAGCTGGCCATACATCGCTTTGTAATCACTGTATACCTTGTCGACGCAATACATCACCTCGACGTCGTTGCCCTGGATGGTGGCTTCGGGGTAGATGTCACGCAGGGCTTTCTTCATCTTCCAGATGGTGTTGGCGAGGACGTTGCTGTTGGGTTGGCCCATCGTGCCCTGGGACTCGTCCTCGGAGGTCACGCCGAGGCTTTCCTTGGAACTTACGTTCAAGTAATAGTCAATAAGGACTTCCTCGTCATCGCCACAGGACTGGAGGACGCATGCAGACCCTATCATCAGCAGTGAGATGAAGAGCGGTTGCAGCATCAACAGTAAGCGCTTCTTGTTCATAATCATTTGTTTTTAGGCGTTTTTCTCAAGGGTACAAAGTTAGAGAAGTGAGATGAATTGTGCAAGAATTTATAGTGAAAATGCCTAAAAATAGCAAGTTTTCCAGTTAAAATACGTAACTTTGCAAGTTAAAACGCTTATCAATATAATTGAGGATATGGCAAAAGACAAAAACAAGGTTGTGGCCGACTATGGCCTGGTGCGTGTGGCAGCCGTTGTGCCTGAGGTTAATGTAGCTGACGTTGAGGGCAACTTGACACACCTCATCGAGGGTATTGACAAGGCTGTCGAGGCGGGTGCTCACATTGTGGCGCTGCCCGAATTGTGTGTGACAGGCTACACGTGTGCCGATTTATTTGGCAACGAGTTGCTGCTTGACGCTGCCGAACAGGCGCTGCTCACGCTATGCGACCGTTACAAGGATACGCCCGTGATGGCTGTGGTGGGAGCGCCCCTGCGTTGCAGTGGACATCTGTTCAACTGTGCTGTGGTCATCAATCACGGCGAGATGTGGGTGGTACCCAAGACCTATATCCCCAACTATAAGGAGTTTTACGAGAAACGCTGGTTCACCACGAGCAACATCACCGCTATCGCCGGCAAGAGCTCAATCATGGTAGGGGGCGAGGAAGTTCCATTCGGCACCCACATGATATTTGAGGCAGGCCGTGCACGGGTGGCGGTCGAGATATGTGAAGACCTGTGGGTTCCTGCTCCGCCCAGCAGCATCGCAGCCGTCAACGGTGCCAATGTGATTGTAAACCTGTCGGCAAGCAACGAGCTCATCGGCAAGCACACCTACTTGATGGACCTCATCAAGCACCAGAGCGCCCACTGCATCGCGGCCTATGTTTATGCCTCTTGTGGCTACGGTGAATCGACGACCGACCTCGTCTTTGGCGGCAACGCCGTTATTGCCGAGAATGGCAAGATGCTGGCCGAAGGTGAGCGTTTCACCACCCAACCGCAGATGTCTGTTGCCGATATCGATATCGCCGCTCTCGAGAACGAGCGTCGTGTCAACGGCAGCTTTGCCGACAGCATGGTCCAGTTCGGCACGCCGTTCGAGCACGTCGGCGTGTCAGTGGCTCCCCCGTTGGATTACGAGAAAGTGGAATTGCTGCGCCCTGTGCGCCGTCTGCCCTTTGTCCCCGCCGAGGATGACCGCTTGAACTCGCGCTGTGAGGAAATCATCGCCATCCAGACGGGAGGTCTCATGCGCCGGTTGGACTTCACGGGCATTCCCACGATTGTCGTGGGCGTGTCGGGCGGATTGGACTCGACTCTTGCACTGCTGGTGGCTGTGCGTGCGTTTGACCGCATGGGCCGTGACCGCAAGGACATCCATGCCATCACGATGCCGGGGTTCGGCACCACCGACCGCACCTATACCAATGCCTGTGAGATGGTCCGCTCGTTGGGTGTGACACTCCATGAAATCAGCATCGCTGCAGCTGTCACTCAGCACTTCAAGGACATCGGTCATGACCCCGAGAACCACGACGTGACCTATGAGAACAGCCAAGCGCGTGAGCGCACCCAGATATTGATGGATTTCTCCAATAAGGTGAATGGCCTCGTGCTTGGCACGGGCGACTTGTCGGAGCTGGCTCTGGGATGGGCGACCTATAACGGCGACCACATGTCGATGTATAACGTCAACGTGAGCATCCCCAAGACCCTTGTACGTCACCTCGTGCGCTGGTTTGCGGCATCTCTGAACGATGGCACCCCTGGCGGCAAGGCCATTCATGACACCCTGATCGATGTGCTCGACACGCCCATCAGCCCCGAGTTGACGCCTGCTGCCGGCGACGGAACCATCCTGCAGGTGACCGAGGACATCGTGGGACCATATGAGTTACACGATTTCTTCCTGTTCAATATGTTGAGGTATGGCTTCACTCCCGCCAAGCTCTACCTGCTGGCCCGCAAGGCCTTCGAGGGGACATATGACAATGCGACCATCAAGAAGTGGCTGCGCACCTTCTGCAAGCGTTTCTTTGCCCAACAATTCAAACGTTCATGTCTGCCCGACGGGCCCAAGGTGGGTAGCGTGTCGCTCTCGCCGCGTGGTGACTGGCGCATGCCCAGCGATGCCTCGTCGAGATTATGGATTGCACAGTGTGACAACCTGCCTGATTGAGAGAATAATATCATTTAATCCTTGATAACGGTATTGTGGCATTGTATTTGCAATGGGGTACAAAAGTGAGGTAGAATGAGCATCCCTAAAAGGACATATAACGTGCTGCGCAGTGTGGTGATGACCGCACTGGTGACAGTCGTGGCTGTAGTGGCGCTGCTCTACTTGCTGCTGCTCTTGCCTCCCGTTCAGGCTCGCTTGTGCCATGAGGGGGAAAAGGCGCTTGGCAAGTTCTTGAATACCGAGGTCAGCATTGGTTCGGTGTCGGTATCGCCATTCAACCAGGTCCAGCTCTACGATGTCCTTATCAACGACCAGCAGGGCGACTCGCTGCTCACCATTGACAAGTTGGGCGCAGGCATCAGTCTTAAGCATCTGATGTCCGACCGTCGCATCGTCATCACCTATGGAGAGATTATGGGTCTCTCCGGCCATGTGACGCGTCCCGATAAGGACAGCCCGACCAACATGCAGTTCATCATCGATGCCTTCAAGCCTAAAGGGGAAAAACCGCCCAAGCCCTTCGATGTCGAGGTCAAGGCGGTGGTGCTGAGCAAGTCGGCTTTGACCTATGACGTGCTCGACCAGCCAGTGAAGCCTGGTCGGTTTGACGTCAATCACTTGGCAGTGAGCAACCTGCGTGCCGACCTGACTTTGCCCCGTCTCAAGAATAACGACTTTGACGTCCGTATCAAGCGTCTCTCGTTTGATGAACACAGCGGCTTGTCGCTCAGGCGCTTCTCGTCTGATGTCCATGTGACCGACAACATGCTCGACGTGCGCAATATCAAGGTTCAGTTGCCTGGTAGCAATATCGTCTTGGATGACGTGCATCTGGAATATTCGTCGCTCAAGAACCTTGGCAGCGAGTTGGCCAATATGCCTCTGAGTGTAAGCACGCCGGGCAGCACTGTCACTCCAGCCGATTTTGCCCCCTTCGCTCCGCAACTGTCCAGATTCACCGATCCGCTGGCGATTACCACTACCGTGGTGCGTGACGGCAACCGCATCGAGTTCCCTGTGCTTAGTGTGCGCAGCAACCGTAGCGGTCTTGCGCTGAATGCCAACGGTGGTTTCACCATGCCCACCCAGGGCGGTTACACCTCGTTTGACCTGGACCGTATCGACCTTGATGCCTCCGCAGGCCAGTTGGCTCAGTTGATGGGCGCCATACCGGGTCTCACGCCCCAGGCGCGGGACATCATCACCAAGTGCGGCAATGTGGCTCTCGACGGCAGCCTGCACGGCACGCCCGGCAAGCTCAACTTCAACGGCAGGGTGGGGACTGCGTTAGGTTCGGCCGACCTCAATGGCACGATGACCAGCCAGCAGGGGACAACGCGGTTTGCTGGTCATGTCAAGACTCCCGGGCTGCAATTGGGTACCCTCCTCGCCAAGCGTGAATTGGTTGACCAAGTTGCCCTTGATGCCCAGATCGACGCAGTATTGCGTGGCGGCGACGTGTCGGGCCACTTGGATGGCCATATCCCCTTTGTGGACTTCAAGGGGAGGCGGTACCATGACATTACCGCCAATGTAGATAAGCAGGGTAACAACTTCACGGGTATGGTATCGATGAATGACCCCAATGGCCGTGTCAACATCGAGGGTAACGCCTTGCTCGATGGTGCCAACTCGACCTACGATGTCAATGTCTCGACCGATGGGCTGAATCTCGCTCAATTGGGGCTGTTCAGCAAGTATCCCGACCACAAGCTGAACCTGAAGGCTACTGCCTCGTTTTGGGGGAACTCCCTGGACAATGCCTCGGGCCACGTCGAGGTCGCTGAATTCGGATTTGCCGATAATCATGGCAAGGGCGTGCACTTCAATCAGTTGGAGTTGAATGCCGATAACAATGGTGATGAGAAGGTAATCAGCATCGACAGCGACCACATCGATGGCTTTATTTCGGGCCAATATGATTTCAATACGATAGTCCCCACGGTCAAGCACATGCTGGCGCGTGCGTTCCCGCAATACTTCGGTGATTATGCCGACTACAGCCATGGCGGCTTGCCCAATGACGTGAGATTCAACTTTGTCATCAATCCCGATGATGATTTGCACGAGATGCTCAATTTGCCCGTTCATCTGGCTTACCGCACTATCGTGGAGGGCAATCTGAGTGAAGTGGACTCGACTTTCAACCTCGTTGTGGATGCCCCGTTGCTGATGCAGGGTAACAAGCTCATCGAGCAGACACGCCTGCTCGCCGAGGTGGATACTGCCACCAACAGGGTTACCTTGAATGTCCAGTCGCGGTATCCGGCCAAGAAGGGCATGATAGACCTGAACATGGATGCCAGCGGCCAGGATAACCGTATTGCCGCCAACCTGGCATGGCGCATGCCGGGTGAGCATGATTTCTATGGCAACCTCAACTTGGATGCCCTGCTTGATAAAGGCGACAACGGCAAAATAAAGGCCGACATCGACCTGAATCCCTCACGGCTGGTATTCAATGACACCGTATGGATGGTAGAGAAGGGCCACATCAATATCGACAACGGAGTTATCGATGTGGATAACGTCGCGGGAGGACGCACTGACCAGTTCATCCGCATCAACGGCAGGATTTCCCATGACCCTGACGACGAATTATGCCTTGAGTTACAGGACGTGAACCTCGACTATGTGTTCGAGACCTTGGCCATCGACCATGTGGACTTTGGTGGCAGGGCGACGAGCAAGTGCTATGCGAGTGACCTCTTGTCTGGGGCTCCCCGTCTATACACCCCAAGCCTGTTCATCAAGAACATTTCCTATAACGGTTCGGTCATGGGCGACATTGACATCAATGCCTCGTTTGACAACAAGTCGCGCGGTGTGATGGTCCATGGCGATATTGCTCAGGCCAACGGGCACCACAGCATGCTGGACGGCGGTATCTATATCGCCGATGACTCGCTGTATATTGAGTTTAACACCGATCATGCCAACGTCGAGTTCCTCAAGCCCTATATGGAGGCTTTCACCGGCGATGTCAAGGGCGAGATGTCGGGCAAGGCCATCCTCTTTGGCAACTTCCACACCATCAACCTCAAGGGCGATGTCGTTGCCGACTCGTTGCGCTTCCTCATTGACTATGTGAACTGTTACTACACGTGCTCTAATGTGCCCATCCACATTGTCCCTGACTTGATCGAGTTCAAGGATATTCCTATCCATGACCGCGAGGGTCATGAGGCAAAATTCGGCGGTTGGCTCAAGCATGACGCTTTCCATAATCCGGAGTTCAGCTTTGCCATCACCGATGCCCGCAATTTCCTCTCCTATGACACCAACCCCTCGATCAATCCTGACTGGTATGGCACCATCTACGGCAACGGCGCATGCTTTGTCGATGGCGGGCCCGGTATCGTCAACATCAGGGTCAACATGACCTCGGCGCCCCACAGCAAGTTCACGCTTGTGATGAGCGACAACGAGCAGGCCGACCATTATGATTTCATCACCTTCCGTGACCGTAATGCCGTTTCGGCGCCTCCTGTTGTCGAGGAGGTCGATTCGCTGGCACTTATCAAGAGCATGCTCGTCAAGAAGGAGAATCCTCAGGAGAACTCTGAGCCCAGCGCCTACACTATCGACTTGCAGGGTGACGTGACGCCCGATTTGGCCCTCACTGTCATTATGGACCCCGTGGGTGGCGACCAGATCAAGGCGACGGGTAACGGCTCGCTCCGCCTCACCTACAATAACAACGGCGAGTTGGCGACCTATGGCAAGTACACCCTCGATAAGGGTACCTATAATTTCACACTTCAAGACCTTATCCTCAAGGACTTCACCATCCGTGAGGGCAGTAGCATCAGTTTCCAGGGGGACCCCTATGCCGCTGTACTTGACTTGGCAGCCATCTATTCCCTCAATGCCAATATCAGGGACCTGGATGAGTCCTTCTCGGCTGATCCCGACCTGAACCGCACCAGCGTGCCTGTTCATGCGGTGTTGAATGCCAAAGGTATCATCAGCCAGCCGGATATCTCATTTGACCTGGAATTCCCGTCACTCACTGCCGATGCCCACCGCAAGGTCAAGAGTATCATCAGCACCGACGAGATGATGAACCGCCAGATCATCTACCTCTTGGCATTGAACCGCTTCTACACACCCGAATACATGGGTACGGGTGCCAAGCAGAACGAACAGCTCATCACGTCGGTGGCGTCCTCCACCATCTCGGCCCAGCTGAGTTCTATCTTGGGCAAGATGACCGATAACTTGTCCATCGTGCCTAACGTCCGCTCCAATAAGGGCGACTTCAGTGACGTGGAGGTTGATGTGATGCTGTCCAGCCAGTTGCTCAACAACAGGTTGTTGCTCAACGGTAACTTCGGCTACCGCGACAATACCTATAACACGAGCAACACCAACTTCATCGGTGATTTTGATATTGAGTACCTGCTCAACAACAAGGGCACCTTGAGGCTCAAGGCCTATAACCACTTCAACGACCAGAACTACTATCTGCGCAATGCCCTTACGACCCAGGGTGTGGGCATCGTGTGGAAACACGACTTCGACAAATTCCTCCGCAAGAGTAAGAAGCCAAGATTCACCGTGGCGCCTGCCCAAGATAGTATTCCCCGCCGTGTGCCCTCTTCTCAGGACGAGAACAATGATACGGCCCTGCGCATGCCCGTCCCCATGGTGACCCTGCGCTCTGCCAGCACCCACAATAACCCTCAAACGACTAAGTGATGATGAAGCGTGTTGCCATATTGCTGCTGCTTGTTTGGATGGTAAGTTTGCTATCTCGAGCCGAGGGAGTTGATTTGCCGAGTGATACCGTGCAGCCGTTGGGGCAGGAAATAGTTGAATTTGTACTCCCCGTTGATTCTACCGATGCCGATGCCAAGGACGCGTGGAAAAAGAAAATCTTTCGTCGTGGCTGGAGTATCAACGATACGACAATCAAGTATCCTCGGGTGCTGGATTTTGGAGCGAAAGCCTATCGCTGGCTCAATCACGCCCTCAATTACTACGACACGGCCTATGTCGTTAATCCAGGCAAGACCAGCGGCAAGAAGTGGAAAATCATGCTCAAGAACAACAACTGGCTCGATTTCTATTCGGGTCACTTGGGCAAATGGGAAACCGCAGTCCAGTTAAACAGTGACGTCACGTCGTTGTTCGGTTTCCAGATTTGCGGCATGGGATTGAGTTTCTCTTATATGATTAATGTCCGTGACCTGCTGGCAGGCAAGTTCATCCGCAACCGCCGCTTGGAATTCTCGTTCACTACCTCACGTATCTTTGTCGAGGCCTACTACCGCAAGAATGACGAGAGCACGGTGCATCTGACCCGCCTGGGGCCCTGGATAGGCAGTGAGATTTTCTATGGACTCAAGCGTGAGGGCTACGGACTCGATGCCTATTACATCTTCAACCACACCCATTACTCCCAGGCCGCTGCCTATTGTTTCTCTAAGCACCAGAAGCGTAGTTCCGGCTCCTTGCTGGGTGGCATCTACCTGACCCACCAGGATGTGGTCATGGACATGAGCACCCTCCCTGACGAATTCATGAAATTCTTGCCTAACAAGGTGACCGACTACCGTTTCCGTTACCGTGATTTCGGAGTGATTGCAGGCTACGGCTACAGTTGGGTGTTCCATCATGGTTGGCTATTTAATGTCACCGTGGCGCCCAGCATCGGTTACCGCCATAGTTTTCCCAATTCCATTGAGGGCAAGCGATCGCTGCTTTCCACCAACCTCAACGGCCGCATCGCGCTGGTGCGCTTGGCGGGTAATTTCTTCTACGCGTTAACAGGCTGTCACGAGGGACACTGGTACACCAGCGAAAATCACAGCTTCTACAGCAGCTACAATAACTTTGAGCTCACCGCGGGCTTCCGCTTCTGATTCTACCGCCCGCTTGGCGCAGTGTTTCCCAAGCCGCATTTTGACTCATCTCACGTTTTCAGTTCGGCTTCAATAGGCATTAATGACTATTCTGGAGTCGCATGAGGCTGTAATAAGGAAAAAAATGACTACCTTTGCAGCCTGTTTTTAGAAAGGAGGATTATCATCGTGAGTGTAACGATATTAGGAATCGAGTCGTCGTGTGACGATACTTCGGCAGCGGTGTTGCGAGACACTGTGCTGCTCAGCAATGTCATTGCCAGCCAGCGGGTGCATGAGGCCTATGGCGGTGTGGTGCCCGAGTTGGCATCACGAGCCCATCAGCAGAACATTGTTCCCGTCGTCAGCGAGGCGATACGTCAAGCGGGTATCGACCGCAAGGACATCGATGCCATCGCCTTCACGCGTGGCCCAGGCTTGCCGGGTTCGCTCCATGTGGGCACCTCGTTTGCCAAGGGGTTGGCGCTGGCCCTCGATATCCCTCTGGTTGACGTGAACCATCTGCATGGCCATGTGCTCTCCCATTTTGTCAAGGAGGAACCCGATGCCGAGGTGCCTGACTTCCCTTACCTGTGCCTGCTCATCAGCGGCGGCAACTCCCAGATTATCAAAGTGAATTCGCCCCGTGATATGGAGGTGTTGGGCCAGACCATCGACGACGCCGCCGGTGAGGCTTTCGACAAGTGCGCTAAGGTCATGGGCCTGCCTTATCCTGGAGGTCCCGTCATCGACCGTCTGGCTGCCGAGGGCAACGCCCAGGCATTTAAGTTTGCCAAGCCTCATGTGGATGGTTACAATTACAGTTTCAGCGGCCTGAAGACCTCGTTCCTTTACACCCTGCGCGATGCCCTCAAGGAGAATCCCAACTTCATCGAGGAGAACAAGGCGGACCTGGCAGCTTCACTGCAGCGCACCATCATCGAAATCCTGATGGACAAGTTCAGTAAGGCGATAAAGGACACCGGCATCAAGACCATCGCCATTGGAGGCGGCGTTTCGGCTAACAGCGGTATGCGTGCTGCCGTCGAGGACTATGCCCGCCGTCACCGCCTCAAGGCATTCATCCCCAAGCGCGTCTTCACGACCGACAACGCCGCGATGATAGCCATCGCAGGCCATTACAAGTACCTGAATAAAGAATTCTGCGACATCACCGCGCCCCCCTTCCAGCGCGTCATCATCTAAAAAAGCCTCCAACTGCAAATCAAGCATATCATGGCAGATATTACAATTCAAGTTCCCGAATCAGAATATAACTCAATACTGCGACAGGCTGTCGCAGTTATAGACAAAGCACGTAACATTGTGGCCTATAGTCTCATATCGGCAATAGGGTCTGCGCACTGGGAACTTGGCAAGTTGTTGCATGACAAGAAATTGGAAAATAAACATGGAAGCGGTGTCGTTAATCGGCTATCCATGGATTTGAAAAAGCGTTTTCCTCAAATGGGAATGTCACCGCGCAACCTGTGGGACATGAAAAAGTTCTATGAACGGTTTTGCGATAGTAATCCAAAACTGCGACAGGCTGTTGCAGTTTTGCCATGGGGGCATACCTTGAAGTTGATGCAGAAGTTCGGAAACGATGATGAGGCTATTCTCTATTATGCTCAGGAAGTTATAGCAAAAGGCTGGAGCAGAGACTTGTTGACAAATGCTATCAGCATGCAAATGCACTTGCAGAAAAGCGAGCCGACAGACAATAACTTTTCGCTGACATTGTCTGAAGCACAAGCTCAACTTGCCGATGAAGTCTTCCATAGTAGCTACAACCTCGGTTTCCTTGGTGTTCGCAATCCAATTCTAGAAACGGAACTAGAAACGAGACTTGTCAATAAAGTCAAGCAATTCTTGTTGGAATTGGGGCGCGGATTCACATACATTGGCAACCAGCATGAACTTGAGTATAATGGAAAAGTCAGCCGGGTGGATATGTTGTTTTATCATCGTGGATTGCGTTGCCTGGTTGCCTTTGATCTGAAGATTGGCGAATTCAAGCCCGAATATGCGGGCAAGATGAACTACTATCTCTCTTTACTGGATAGGCTTGAGAAGCAAGACGATGAGAACCGGTCTATCGGAATTATACTTTGCGCAGAAAAGGATAAAGTAGAGGTTGAACTGGCTCTTGAAGATATGGGTAAGCCTATTGGAGTGGCCGATTATCAGCTAGTTATCCCACAGGAAGAGCTGAAACGTGTGGTTGCCGATGAAGTTGAAGCGTTCGGCAAAGAGTTGCCCTCCCGAACTGAATTCCCCTTATTGGACAGCGAGCATAACAGAGATGAGGATTAACGATAAGAATCAGAACAAATATAATAGTAATCTATTGAAATGAAGATACTTAGATTTGCAATAATCGCCCTTATTGCTCTGACGTCTTTCATGGCGATGGCACAAGAGCAGAGAACAGATACAATTATCCCGAAGTTCTTGATCAATGGCTATTTTTTTCAGGAGTTACCAAAACTCCCCGAAAATGCCAATCCAAGTTACACACGGCTGAAAGATTCAGAAGGAAACAAGATACTTGCTATTGGACTTGATGTAGATTTACCTGAATCTGTCATCAGCAAGGCGATACCTCGGGAACAAGTGCGCAATGCCAATCAGTTCTTGAATGGTGCCAATATGATGGCAACGATGTTGGAATTGGCTCAAGCAGGCGTAAAAGATGATGGCTCTTTCTACTCGCCTAAGGCAGGTGAGCCATTCCCTCCATTTAATGAAATAGATTTAGAGGGACGCAGATGGACTAACGACAGTGTCAAAGGTCATGTGATGGTGCTCAACCTGTGGTATTCCGGTTGTGGACCGTGTCGTGCCGAAATGCCTGAACTGTCAACGTGGAAAGAACAGTTCCCTGATGTC
>ONKF01000027.1 GCA_900318335.1 uncultured Prevotellaceae bacterium | reverse complement strand
CACACTCGCCGGCTACCGTGTAAAGCATGCTGACTATAACCGTGCCGTAAGGTACCAAAGCAGCAACAACCGCTTCGGTAACTACTCAACTACTGACCAGAACTCTGAGTATGGTTGGATCTACGTTGAGAAGGAAGAGGTTACTCCCCAACCCGAGCAGGTTGCCACACCTACCTTCGATCCCGAGGAGGGCACTTACACCGCGGCTCAGAATGTGACCATCAATTGTGAGACCGAGGATGCTACCATCCACTACACCACCGATGGCACCGAGCCCACCGCCGAGAGCCCCGTCTATGGCGCACCTATTGAGGTGGCTGAGACCATGACCATCAAGGCCATCGCCATGAAGGCCGACATGACCGACAGTGAGGTCGCTAGCGCAACCTACACCATCAACCTGCCTGCTCCCGAGCCCGTTGCCACTCCCACCTTCTCGCTCGTTTCCGGTTCTTACACTGGTGTTCAGACCTTGAACCTGAACTGCGAGACCGAGGGTGCCACCATCAGCTACAGCACCGATGGCGGTGATACGTGGACCGTAGGCAGCACCGTGACTGTCGATCAGGACATGACCATCATCATCAAGGCTGAGAAGAATGGCGTTACCAGCGAAACCGCTACCGCCTACTTCATCATTGACATCCCCGCCGAGCTCCCGACCATCACACCGCTAGATGGCTATTACAGCGTGAAGAACCTCGGCAATAATCAGTATGCCAACATCGCTGGCCGCAAGACCCTGAACTTCACTAACGACATCGACACCAAGGCTGGTACCGTGATCCGCGTGAAGACCAACGAGCATGGCCAGGTAGAGGTGCTGCGTTCACAGGCAGCCGACCTGCAGGGCTATGCAAACCGTGCGATGAAGTATGTTCCCGAAATCGTTCAACTGATTGCCGACAAGCTCAATGCCGAGGGCGACGGCGCTCTGCTGGGCGATGAGGGTCTCGATGAACTCATGGAGAAGTTTAACGAGAGCTTCGACTACCACCTGTATGTAGAGGAGGCCGAAGGCGGCTACCGCCTGTATGGCAAGACCCCGAGCATGCAGCCCGTCGTGGACTTCTACCGCGAGCACACTCATCAAGTGGAGACCAAGTTGCCGATGCTCGAGGGCTTCATCAACGATGCTATCCAGAAGCTGCTTGAGAAGACTGGCGGCAGCGGCGAGAGCATCCTGCAACCCTTCAGCCTGCACGAGACCTGGTCACGCATGGGCGGCACATTGACAGAACCGGTTGACGACGCTTCGACCATGGCCTTCTACCGTGAGGTTCTGAACAACAAGAACTACGTTTGGAGCTTCGCCTACGAGACCGCTATGACCTACTGGGAGCGCGTTAAGACTCATGACAAGTATGAAGAGCTCAAGGAGCAGTTGGGCGAATTTGCCGAGTACATCGAGAAGATCGAGTATGTACGTCCCGAGACCAAGTACTATGTTGTGCAGAAGGACGGCAAGCCCGACTACATCAGCGAGGACAACAAGGACATTATCAACAATAATGGCCGTACGATCTGGACTGTAGAGCCTCGCGAGAAGTTTGTTGTGAACTTCCCCGAGGAGAATCTCGTAAGTGGCAAGTATGCTATCACGCTCTACACCGACTTCGCTTATGACCTGCCCGAGGGTGTGACCGCTTACAAGGTAACCCGCCTCACCAACTTAGGTGATGCACAGCTCACCGCCCTGAGTGGTACAGTTCCCGCCCAGACCCCCGTCATCCTTAAGGCTGAGGTTGCCGGCAACCAGGAATTGGCTCTGAACACCAACGACGGCACGGCTCCGACCGACAACCTGCTCGTGGGCGCCGACTACTTCATCAAGGAGTACGGCATCAACACCCCGCAGGTTGAGAAGTTGTTCGGCTTTGCGAAGTACATCTTCGGTGAGAACTTCTACAACAACAATGTAGCTAAGTATGAGCACCTGATGCTCAAGACCGCAGGTACTGTCAACAACAAGTACATGTGGGGTCTGAGTGCAGGTGACCTGGATTCTTGCACCTATGATCTGGATGGTTCACAAGACTGCGTAGTTCGCACGCTGAGCACTGGCGAGAAGGGCCTTGGCTTCTACAGCATCTGGTCGGCTCCCGCCAATCAGGCCTTCCTTGTCAGCGAAGAGTTCAACCCCATCAGGTTGGGTCTGCGTGGTGATGTGAATCGTGACGGCCTTGTAAAGATTGACGACGCATCTGCTATCATCGACATCCTGCTCGATGGTCCTGAGAACATGAGCTTCGATCCTCAGTATGATTACGATGCCGCCGACTTTGACGAGGACGGTCGCATCTTCGTCAAGGACGTCTCTGAGCTGATCGACTATCTGCTGCAAAACGATCTGAGAAAGAAATAATTTCTCAAGCATCTATTAAGTTTCGTGAGCAATTGACGGAAAACATTTCATGTTAAGGCCATTGACATGAATGACCGTGAATTGCTCACGATCTTTTTCAAGACGAAACTCACACTCAATAAAAATCGAAATCACAATGAAAAAAATCTTTAGAAACGTAACTACCATGCTGCTGGCGGCCATATTTGCTATTCCCGCCACAGCTCAACTGAATGGAACAGGATACTACCGATTCCGAAATGCTGACCGCGCCAATGAATACATCAGCTTTGCCAACAACCTGTTTGACTATGTTGTCATCATCGACAAAGCAGCAGGCGGTTTCTCCAATTTATCTGGAGACGAAGGCAGGGCCAGGGCACTGACCTGTGCCAGCAGATATATGCAGACCGACATACACATGATTGAAGATGCAGACCTGATTGATGCCTCTACAATCATCTATGCCAAAAAAAAGACCACCAATCCCTCGGACTACAACTATGAGATGATAGGCCAGTCGACCAGCCTGTTGACCTTAACGACCGGAAGTGTTTCCCACACAAGCTTTGGCAGCCCCACAGCCACATTCAAGGACATCTATGCCAACATCCAGAAATCGGGTGACAGCGGTGAATCGCCGCTCTACACGGCCTATATACCACTAACGGGTACTCTGACCTACTTTGGAGTGTCAACACAGCAATCCCTCGGCAACCGATACTTTATCGACGATGAGGGTGTGTTTAACATCGCTGAGAGCAATAGTGAGATCAACGCCAAATGGTATATTGAGCCAGTCAACCGCTTCAACGTAAAACCTGAGGTGGCTTTTAACGGGAAGTACTATACCTCGGTCTGCGTCCCCTTTGCCTTCTCACTGGCTGGACAGGTGCTGAATGCCTATGCCGTGACCGCCATCAATGCCGACGGCACTCTCAACTATGAGACCGTAGCCACCACAGGAGGCACAGTTCCCGCAGGAACGCCTGTCATCCTGGAATGCGGCAGTGATAACATCAGCGAATGCCAACTGACACTGACCGGCAGCGCTCCACGCACCGACAGCAATACTGATTATTCTGGTACAAACCTGCTGAAAAGCACTTACTTCAGCAACACTGATGGTGAGATACACTATGACACATCGGCTGGAGAAAATAAAGGCAGCTTCAATGCCGACAATTACACGTCAACAGAAGGCAAGTTTGTACTGGGCATCACCGAGTCAGGGAAATTGGGATTCATCCCTGCCACAGGAAAGGCTATGCCCGCCAATAAAAGCTGGATGGAAAATCCCTGCGAGTTTCCATGGGAAGTGCCTGTTACAGTGCTCATCGGTGACGTGAACGAGGATGGCGAGGTTTCAATCAAGGATGTCTCCCCCCTGATCGACTACCTGCTGGGCGAGGCTCCTGAGGTGTTTAACGCCACCAATGCCGACATCGACGAGAACGAGAACATCAACATCAAGGACCTCTCCTTGCTCATCGACATGCTACTAATTGGCTCGAACGAGTAATAAACACTCTATAACGGGAAACAAAAACCGCCCTCAGTTTTGAGAGCGGTTTTTACTGTTTATCGGGCCAGGAGCTGGATGGCGGTTCCGCCTCCAGGTGCCAGATGTAGATGTAGCACGGTATTCCGGTTCACGTCCAGACGGCGAATGGTCATCGGATAAGGATTGGTGCGATAGTCGGCATCGGGACCATCCTCATAGATAATCGCCATATATTTACCGTCACCCAGGAAATCGAGCGGCAGTTCCAGGTCGCGGGCCTTGGCATCGGTGACGCTGCCGACGTACCAGTTGTCGGTACCGCGTTCCTGACGCGCATAAGTCACATACTGACCCATTGCCGCATGGGGCACAAGGGTGCGTTCCCAGTTGGTGGGCACCTCCTCGATGAACTTAAAGGCGGGCTGATGCTCATAGTTCTCAATCAGGTCGGCAGCCATGTGACCCGGGCTATAGATAACGATGTATTCGGCCAGCTGGTGGGCAAGCGTGTTCTTAGGACAAGTGCCGGGCACAGCCTCGTTGTCATAGTTGAAAATGCCGGGCGTGAAGTCCATCGGACCACCCAGACCGCGTGTGAACGGCAGGATGCACTCGTGATAAGGCGGATTGCCACCGCCACGGTCAAACGCGTTGTATTCCTGGCCACGCATGCTCTCGGTCGCAATCAGGTTGGGCCACGTGCGCTGGATACCGCTGGGTATCGCTCCCTCATGATTGACAATCATCAGGTGGTAGCGCGCGGCGGTCTCGATGACCTTGCGGAAGTGCTGTACACCCCACTGTGAATGCTGGAGCTCCCCGTTATAGAAATGAGAGTTGACATAACCGGTCTTGACCGTGTTGATGCCCAGCGACTCATAGAGGCGATAAGCGTCCTCGAGCTGGTTCTCGTAGTTCTGGGCCGCGCCACCCGTCTCGTTGTGGGCGATGATGCGCACGCCACGCTCAGCAGCATAGCGGCACAGGCCCTGCAGGTCGTAGTCGGGATAGGCCCGGGTGAACGAGAAGCCGTCGCCATGCTTGGTCCAGTCAGTATCCCAGCCGTAGTTCCAGCCCTCAACCAACACGCCGCCCAGACCATGACGGGCAGCGAAGTCGATGTAGCGCTTGGTATTGGCAGTAGTGGCGCCATGGCGCTCACCCTGGGACCAGGTCCACTGCTGTTTCTGCATAGCCCACCAGATTCCCACATACTTGGAAGGCTTCAGCCACGAGGTATCCTGAATTTTGCAGGGCTCATTGAGGTTAAGCGCCATGCGCGAGAGCAGGATGTCGGCAGCCGTGCGTCCGATGATAATGGCACGCCAAGGGCTCACACGGGTCTCTCCCACCCTCACCCGGTCACCATTCTTCCAGGGCACAAGGTCGGCTTTGAGCGTCGTCCCATTGTGAGAAAAATTCATCGTCGAGTAGTCGGTCAGGTTGGCATCCATGATGGCCATGTAGAGCGAGTCGTTCACCTCGAGAGCGACGGGACCCGCCATATTGCCTTTCTTGCTCACGAGCTCACGGGTGTAGATTCCCTCGTAATAGGCAGTCAGTGCGGGAATCGACCACGCCTGGGCATCGGTGGGCAGAGCAAACTCGGTCACCTCGTCGATGATGACGAAGTCCTGAAGGCCACGCTGGCGGGGGAACTCATAACGCAGCGCCACGCCATCATTGAAAGCGCGTACCGCAACACCCAACTGACGCTTGAGACCACCCCGTTCTTGCAAGGTGACCCGCATCTCGTTGTAATGATTGCGCACTACCGCATCCTCGCCCCAGGGTTGGCTCCAAGTCTCGTCAAGCGACGAGCTGGTCACCTTGCCCATCTTGAAGTTGCCCCTCAAGTCGCTGTCCTTGAGCACAAAGCCCAATTCCGAACGGCCCAGAATCAACTCATTGCCTCGATTCACCTGATACCAGGCTCGGCCACCATCCACGCCCACGGTCACTGTCAAGGACCCGTCAGGCGAGCTTACCTTCGCGTCCTTAGCAACAGCTAATACATTGGCGCACAGGCAGATTATAACCAGGAACAATATCTTCTTCATATTCTTATTCTAGTTACATTTGTTAATCATCAAGTTTACAAATGCAAATATAGCGTAATTTTCCCATTACGGCAACATCTTGCCCGTAAAACTTGAACTCTCATTAATGATGGAGCAGAATTGCCACTCCGTTCAATAATAATCAGGGCAGAGCAGAAGAAGCAGGTAGAAAGCCCTGCCCTGATTGGGGGAAATAGTGTTTACTTGGCTGTCACACCGCTGGCTGTCACCGTGAGGTAATAGTCACGGTCGAGCACAACGTCGAAGTCGGGTGTCTGAGAACCTCCACCATTGTTGTTGAAGATGAGGTGCTCGGTCTCGCCGGCGCTGGTGAATTCCCAATAGATGTAGTTCACGCCGTCGACGGTCTTGGTGCCGGTGGGCAATGCGCCAGGCCAGCCACCGAAGAACTCCTTGTCACCCCAAGCATACAGGGCAATAGCGTCCCAACCCGTCTTGTCGTCCACATAGATGTAATGCAGGTCGCCAGTCGGGGGCTCAGGGGTGTCACCGCCACCTGTATAGGTAGCAGGATCGATCTCGGTCACACCACTGGCGGTCACCTCCAGATAGAGGTCGTGGTCGATGGTGTAAGCATAGTCGGCCAGCTGAGTTCCCTCACCATTGTTGAAAATGAGGTTCTCGGTCAGGCCAGTATTGACGTCACCCATATCAAAATAGGTATAGGTCACACCCTTGATGGTCTGCTCACCCGTGGGAACCATGCCGGGCCAACCACCGTTCAGGTCGTTCACGTCGCCCCACATGTAGAGGTTCAGCGCATTCCAACCGGTCTTGTCGACCACAAACACCGCAAAGCCGTCATGCTCCACGACCTCAGGCTCACCCAACTCCTCGACACCGCTTGCGGTCACACGCAGATAGATGTCGTGGTCGATGGTGAAGTTGAAGTCGGCCAACTGGGAACCCTCACCGTTGTTGAAGATGAGGTTCTCGTTCAGACCCGTGTTGGCTGCGCCCATGTCGAAGTAGGTATATTCGGTACCACCGATTTTCTGCTTGCCAGTGGGCGTCATGCCGGGCCAATCACCATTGAGGTTATTCACGTCACCCCACATGTAGAGGTTCAGGTTGTTCCAGCCCGTCTCGTCGAGCACATAGACCACAAAGCCGTCATGCTCAATCTCGGGACCGTCACCACTCCAGTAGTAGCTCTCCCAGCGTTCACCCCACACGTTGGTGAAGGTGCCCAGTCCAGGGTTGTCGGTGTGGTTAGCGATCTCACCCTTGACGGTGAACTCGGTGCCCTGGGTAGCGCTGTAGAAACGGAAACCGTCGGCCAGCGTCTTGCCATTGACAAAGGTTGAGGGATCCAAATAGATACCCCACTTGATGTCACTGCCGGGAGCCTTCATGAGTTTCCACTGCTCCTTACCCATCGATGCGCTGTCGCCATTGAATGCACCCATGATGTAGATTTCCTCATCGACTGCGGTACCGTAGGGAGCGATGAACTCAAGCAGGATGCGATCGGCACGGGTCTCAAACTGCTGACGCTCATGCTCAAAGATGATGTCCTCATCCTTGGAGCAACTGGTCATCACGCTCATGACGGCCAGCAGCGCCACTATCAGACTATATATATTCCTTGTTTTCATATCGTTGTCATGTATTAGTTGTTACGATTAATAATTGGGATTCTGGATAAGACCCGGATTGACTGACAGAGCCGACTGAGGCAGCGGATACCACTCATACTTGGTGCTGCGCTTAGCGGGCAGGTCGATGCCTGGCTCGGTGGCGCGACCCCAGAACCACCATGTGCCCTGGGTGAACTTGTCAAAGCGGCGCAGGTCGGTGCGACGGCGGTTGCCCTCGCCCAGGTATTCCTTACCCCACTCGCTCAACATCCAGTCCATGTCAAAGGCGGTGAAGCCGGGACCAGGCACCGAGAGGGCCGAAGCGCGATTGGCAGCGGTGAAGTAGCGCTGGCGAACGGCATCCACATAGTTGCGTGCCTCGCCACTATTGCCCTTGCGCATCTCACACTCGGCAACATTATAATAAGCCTCGGCCAAGCGGAACTGCACATCGTCGATCGACTTGAAGCCACCGGCATCATCATTAGGATAGAGAGGATACTTCACCAGGCGCACGCCCGAGTTGGTCTCGCCCCATCGCGGACTCATCACCGTCTCGAGGACACGGCCCTGATTCAGGAAGGTACCCACCTGATCCACATAGACCAGATCCTGTCCATCACGGTCGGCATCAGCCTTGAGGACATCGCCCGTGCCAAAGTTGGCACGCATCACGCCCTTGAGGAACATACCGGGACCATGGGTGCGGGTGGTGACATTATATACATAGTTCTGCTTGCGGATATCGCGATCGTCAAAACGCTCATAGGGAGCACCCAACTTGTCGTTATAGGGTGAATCGAGGAAGCAGTTGGCACCCTCAGAGCCACCAGTAGGCAGAATCGTACCAGCATTGTCAAAGCTCGGAACGAGGCAAACGCAATTCCATGCACCGATGCCGTCATAGGACTGTCCGAAGTAGTCGGCATAGCCATACCACATACCCACCATGGTGCGCACGTTGCTGATGGCATTGGCGGCACCCTGTCCATCCTCAGCCGCAAGGGCAAAGATGACCTCGGGGCACTTCACGTTATCGATACTGTAGAGGTCACGGTAGTTGTCGGCGAGACGATAGGTACCGAAGTCGCCATTGATGATCTGCTTGGACAGGGCCTCGCACTCATCATAATGGGCCTCCTTGATGAAAATCTCGGCATTGAGCAACAAACGGGCCTTCAACATGCGGTTCATGGCCTGGTTGGCACGGTTGACGGTACTGCGGGTACCATCCTCCTTGGCCAGCTGCAAATAGGTCTGGTCGAGCTCATCCATGATGAACTGATAGATTTTCTTGCAAGAAACATCCCAGTCGGGATCGGCGGTGCCGGGCACCTCACTGCCAGCCTTGACATTCAAGGGCAGCGCACCACCCCAGAGTTCAAACAGGCAGTAGTAATTCCAAGCGCGGATGGTACGCACCTCGGCCACATACTGGTTGAGTTTCTCGGGAGTCATACCCAAGGACTCAGCGTCGAGGACCCCAAGGTCGTTGAGCAAGAGGTTGGCCAGTCCAACGGCTGTCCAAGCACCCGACCATGCGTTTTGGATAATTGTGGACTCGCTGTTCCAGTTGTGCCAGGAGAGCACGGTCTTCATGGCCTCGTCCCAGCCCCATTGTCCACCATTCCACACGCGCCAGGTCAGCTGGTCGGCAGGATACTCGCTGAGGTGGAAGAAATTCTCGCCGGCGAGGGTCGATGACGTCTGGTTGTAGATGGCCGCCACGGCACCTTTCACACTGGCTTCGTTCTGATAATACACGGTGGCGTCGATGCGGTCGTTGACCTTCTCATCGAGGTCGGTACAAGACGACAGACCCAACACGCTCACTGCTATTGCTATGATGATATATTTGAAATCTTTCATAATCATTTGCTTATTAATTGATTAGTGGAAACGAATAGTCACACCGAGGGTGAATTGGTAAGCCTGGGGATAAGCACTGTTGGAGTCGATACCCGGGGTAATACCGGTCGAGGTGACAATCGAGGGATCGTTGCCCTTGTAGCCCGTGAGGGTGAACAGGTTCTTGGCCGACAGATAAACGCGCAGGCTCTCGAGCAGGTTACGCTTCTTGGGCACGAAGGTGTAACCCAGAGTCACGTTGTCGAGTTTGAAGTAGTCACCCTTCTCAAGGAAGTAGCTCGAGATGATGCTACCGCCAGCACTGACGTCAGCATAGTCGGTATAGGCACTGGCCAGTACATTATCGGTACCGCAGCCCATGAGACCCATGCCGTAACGGCGCATGTTGAAGATCTTGTAACCAAAGGCACCACGCATCAGCATGCTCAGGTCCCAATTGCGCCAGGTGAACGAGTTGGTCCAAGCGAGGAAATGCCTGGGCGCACCGTTACCGATGTTACGCTTGTAGGAGGGATCGGCCTGGGCGGCAGGAACGGCGTTGCCATCGTTGTCGTAGACCAGGAACAGGCCATTATCATCGATACCGGCATGCTCGAAGCCGTAATACTGGCCGATGGTGCCACCTTCCTCGACACGGAAGAAGTACTCGCTGGTACCCACGCCGGGCTTGCGGTACAGGTCGAGGTAGCTCATCTGATAAACGTCGCTCGAGAGCTTGGTGAGCTTGGTCTTACCCGTGCTCCAGTTGATGCCCGTGGTCCACTTGACAGCGGTGTTGGTGAGCACGTCATAGTCGAGCACAACCTCGACACCGGTATTCTTGGTGGTACCCACATTCACCAGAATCGAGTTATAGATGAAGGGGGGCTGGGGGGCAGTGTAGTTATAGAGCAGGTCCTGACTGCGGCGGTCGTAGTACTCGACACTACCGCGCAGGCGGCTGTTGAATGCAACGAAGTCCACACCCACGTTGAAGGCGGTTGACTTCTCCCATGCCAGGTCAGGATTGGCGTTGACCGAGGGAGCATAACCATTGATCCACTCGCCGTCGATCAAGTAAGCGCCATAGCTGCTGTAGGTCGAGAGTGACTGGTAGGCATTAAAGTCGCTACGTCCTGTCACACCATAGGATATACGGGGCTTCAAGCTCTGGAAAGTACGGGACAGACCCTCGGCAAACGGGGTACGGGTGATTTCCCAAGCCAGTGAGACAGAGGGGAAGCTACCCCACTTCTTGTTGACACCAAACTTGGTGCTACCCTCACGACGCATCGAAGCGGCAAGGAACAACATATCACGGAAATTATAGTTCAAGCGGCCGAAGAAGCCAATAAGGGTCGATTCGGACGAACCAGCCCACATGTTGGCCTTGCCCTCGCGCAGATAAGTACCGTTGCCGATACCATGATAGATCATGCTGTCATAGACAAAGCCCATGTTCTCGTTACCACTCTGTTCCCAACGGGTGCGCTCCCATGAGTAGCCCACCACGGCCTTGAGCTGATGGTCGTTGAGGGTGAGGGTGTAGTTACCGAGCCACTCCAGACGGTTGGTCCACCACTTCTGGTAATTGATGTTGGCACGGCCTGCATAGCCGTTCCAATAGCTCTCACTCGAGGTGCTGGGCGTGTAGAAATTGGATTTCAGGTCATTGTACTGCAACGCATAGCTCAGCGAGGTGTTCAGGTAGTGGGTATCGGTCTGGATCAGGTTGACCTTGACGTCACCGTTACCCAACAGGTAAATGCGGTCGCCATTGCTCACGTTGTTCTTCAAGTCATTCACCGGGTTGTGGATGTCGGTGGGACTGTTGGGCTGGTAATAGGTACCGTCATCGTTAAAGACGGGAATCGTGGGATTCATCGTCAGAGCGGTGTCGAACAAGCCGTCGTTGCCCCACTTCTCATGCACCTTGCGTCCCGAAAGCGACGCGTTGAACTGCAAGAAGTTGTCCAGCACGCGCTGCTCGCCAACGAATCGTGCACCATATTCCTCACGGCCAGAGACAATGTCAAGACCGTTACCACGCTTGTAGTTAACCGATGCGCCAAAGTAGCCATTCTTGGTCGAACTGTCGATTGACAAGTACTGGTTGAGGTTATAGCTCATGGGGCGGGTAATCTCGTCCCACCAGTTGGTGTCACCGCCATAGTCCTGGCCGCGACGCGAACGACGGAACTCTTCGGTCGTGAGGATGCGGGGCTTGGGCTTGGCAAAGTTGCCAGCGATATAGCTGTCATAGGTCACAGTGGTCAAGCCAGGCGCGCCGGCACCCTTCTTGGTGGTCACGAGGATGACACCATTGGCACCACGGGTACCATAGATAGCGGCCGAGCCGGCGTCCTTGAGGACGGTGATGCTCTCAACGTCCTGAGTTGCGATGTTGCGCAGGTCACCACCAGCAATACCGTCGATGACGATAAGCGGACCGTTAGAGGCCGTGAGTGAACCGGCGCCACGCACCTGGAAGTCGGTCATCGAGTTGGGGTTGGCAGCGGCTGCAGTGCTCACGTTGAGACCAGCCACCTTACCGGCAACGAGTGCCAAGGGGTCGCTGGCAACACCCTGGTTGAACTGCTTCTTGTCGATTTGAACAACCGAACTCGAAATTTCCTTCTTGGCCAGCGAACCGTAGCCCACTACCACCACCTCGTTGAGCTGGGAGCGCTCCTCGGCAAGGGTAATCTCAAAGTGGTTCTGGCCATTGATAGCCACTTCCTGGGTCTCAAAACCGATGTAGGAGATGACCAGGGTTCCGTTACTCGGAGCGTTCTCGATGGTGAATCGGCCATCAAAGTCGGTAACGCCTCCGTTAGATGTGCCCTTGACAGCGACACTGGCACCAATCAGGTCCTCGCCGGCCTCATCCACGATGTGACCAGTGACCGTCAAGGTCTGCGCCGAAATGCCCAAGGCAAGCATCAGTGCAGCGCACACCAATAGCGCGCGTTGCAACAATCCTGTTTTACATTTCTTCATGTCAAAAAGTTATTTAATAAAAATATGATTGGGTTATCTGGTTGCAGCTGGATTAGGATGCCAAAAAGTTAAGCATTGCAAATTTACAATGCTCGCACGCATGCCAAAAGGGCTTCAAACAAAAATCAAACTTTGAATTTCAGTTAACCAACTATCATCCAATGCATTAACCGAACGTCAGTCAACAAAGAATCTAACTGATTTCACAAGAGAAAATCGCAAAAATCCCCCATTTCGTCCGTTCAATCCATGGCCGCCACAACCACGTCAACAGTCGATCGACTTGACATTGCTCTCGAAGTTGTCCTTGTCGAGAGCGCGAGCCTTGAGTTTGGAGCGGTAGGTGTAGATGGTCGTCAGGCTGGCACGCAGGATCGCTGCGATGCTCTGGTTGTCGGTGATGCCGATGCGAATGAGTGCCAACACGCGCGACTCGGTGGTCAGTCGCTTGCCCTGCTTGACCTCAATCTTGCCGTCCTCCTGGAGGAGTTTGTTCACCTCATCGACAAAGGTGGGGTAAATGTTCAAGAACGCGTTATCAAAGTTCTCATAGAACAACTGGGCATTCTCGTTGCCGAAGTGGGTGCTCTTCAACGCCCGTGCCAAATCCTCGGTTTTGCGGTCGCGATACAGGCGATACATGGCCTTGCGCTGCTCCTCGCCGCGATCGATAAAGCGGCTTGACAAGGTCAGGAATCGGGCGATATACTCCTCTTTCAATTTCTCGCGCTCGCGTAACAGCCCGTTGCTCTCGTGCAATTGCTCGACCGTGTCACCCAACTGTACATTGACCTGGTGCAACTGCTCATTGATGGCCTTCTTCTGTTCATTCAATCGGCGATAGCGCTTGAGCAGCTGGTAGATGGCGATCACACCCACCACAAGCATTGCCGCAATGACCGATATAATGCCGAGCAGCCACATCATGTTGCGGTGGTTGCGCTCCTGCTTGGTCTGATAGGCCGTGAGAATCTTGGGTACAATGTGTGCGGCCTGGATGTTGCGCAGGCGCGTGCCATAGAAGTTGGCATCGTCCACCGCCACGCGCATGTAGCGGTAGGCGCGGTCGATGTCGCCCTCGTCAAACAGGCGGTCGGCAATCGCCCTCAACGACGTATTCTCGCGGATGCAACCCTCCAGATCACTCTCGGCACTCTTGATGAGGTATTGCATCTGCTGCTCCTTGTCGCCCAACTGAGAATAATAGAACGACATGGTGCTCGTGATGATGGAGTACATGCGATCGCCAGAATGGTAGTCACCTACCAACTTGGCCAGCAAGTCGATGGCACGCTGGTACTGATTGTTATCGGCATAGCACTCAGCCTGCGTGATCAGGTAATTGATATTGTCGTGAGGGATATTGACAGCTATCGCACTCCGGCGCACTTGTATCAGCTGCTGCACATACTCCTCGGCATATTGTGTACCTTGCATGTACTCGGCCTGGTAAATGAGCAGGTCGGTGAGGGTACGGTGATACACGACGAGCTGGCTTGGTGTCAAGCGGGTCGTGTCGATCTGGTTCAAGGTCGAGCGGGCCTTGTCCATCAGGCAGGCTGTGGAAAGGATGTGAGCCAGGTTCAGGCGGCTCTCGTTGAGGAGGGACTCGTTACCCATAGCCATAGCGAGGTTGATGCACTGGCTGACGTAGGCATAGGCCGAATCATACTGGTAGGCCGAGTATTCCTCATAGAGCCTCCTCAACGAGGAATAGCGTCCCGCTGCTGACGTCTCGCGGGCCAGGTCGGCCTTCATGCGGGCGAGACGGGCCTCCTTCTCGGCCACTATAGCAGGTTGTGTGGCAATCAGGTTGTCCAAGCGCTGGAAAGCATCGGCAGGCAATGCCCCGGCTACATGAACAACGCACATTGCCACCACCGTCAGTATCACAAATCTCCTCATATCGATCCCCCCAAAAAGGCCGATGCCTGATTACTTAATTATTCAATAAAATGTCGATCACCTCGCCCAAATCGCCGATAGTCACTTCACCATCGTGGTTCAAATCGGCACGTTTCATGAGCGCATCGTCCACATCTGATCCCAGCAGGATGTCGATAATCGCCGACACGTCACCGATAGATATCTCACCATCCAGGTTCACGTCACCCTCAAGCTCATGGCTTGCAGGCTCCCCGCGGTAATAAACCTTGTAGCCTCCAGCGGGCACCGAGAAACTCTGGGTGGAATTCATGTTAACGGGAGTGTCAGTCAGGCCTGCACTGATGTTGTCCACATCGATTGCCAGTTTCCACTCGCCAGCCTCGAGGCCGGTCACCACGGTATTGACCGTGCTGCTGCCCAGGTTGAGGACCACGAGGGCCGTCTGGTTGCCATGGTGGCGGGTATATGCGACGAGATTAGCGTTGCCAGTGGTGAGGAAAGTCACTTCGCTGGCACGGTCGCCATTGTCGATGAGCGCGTCGCAGCTGTGCTTGAGGGCCGTCAGGGCCTTGACGGTGTTCAGCATCTTGTTGTCGACGGAGTTCCAGTTGATGGGCGTGCGGTTGAAGTAATCCAGCTTACGCGACATCAGGTAACCTGTCTCCTGACCGTTGTAGAGCATGGGCATACCATAGAGGGTGAACGTCAGCACCGTGAAAGCATAGGCATTGTTGCCATACTGGGTGTTCATCGAGCTGTTGTAGTTCTGGTCGTGGTTAGTGAGATAGACCATGCGGCTGATGTCAATGAACCGCAGGTCGCCCACCAGGTTGCGGCACTGGTTGAGCACGCCAGTGGGATTGTTCTTGTTGTTGACCAGGGCCGACTGGAAGCCCCATGCGTAGTCATAGTCCCAACCACACACGAGCAGACGCGACACGCTATTGGCCATGTCGCCCTCGCCCAGCATGGTGATGGTCTTGCCGGGCTTGTACTCCTTGAGCGCCTTGATGGCACGGGTCCAAAACTCGGTGGGAATGGTGTTGCTGCTGACGTAGTCGCAGCGGAAACCGTCGATGTCAGCCTGGTCAATCCAGTACTCCATCGCCTCGATCATCGCCAGCTGAGTAGCCTCCTTGCTGTAATCGAGCTGGTAGACGTCGCCATAGCCATTGGGGCTGGTGAGTGTCGAGTTATAGTAGTTGCGGTGCTCGGTAATCCACACATTATCTTTAGCGGTATGGTTTGCGACCCAATCGAGCCACACTTGCATACCCCGCTGGTGGGCGGCGTTGACAAAGGCCTTGAGATCGGCCATGGTGCCGAAGTCGCTGTTCACCGCATGGTAGTCGCGGGGAGCGTAGGGGCTGCCCAACGAGCCGATACGGCCCAGGACACCACGGGGATGGATGGGCATGAGCCAGATGATGTCGATGCCCAAGTCCTTGAGATAGTCCAGCCGCTGCTGTGCGGCAGCCAGGGTGCCCTGGCTGGTAAAGTTGTAGAGGTCAAGCTCGTAGATGACATTCTGGTTGGGGACGAAGGTGGATGGACCCGCACCGATTATCTTGGTCAACTGCCCCATCACGTAGTAGCCGTGGTTGGTGAACGTGCCGTCAACGCGGCCCGACTCGCTATTCCACGTGAAAATCAGTCCTGTGGGCATCGTGAGCGTGCCCGTATAGGTCCACTTGTAGATCTTGTTGCCGCTCGGGGTGTCACCCATGTAGGTCATAGCGGGACCAGGCCACGAGGTGCCCACATAGTCACGGCCATCGGTATTTCCGGCCCAGGCCCAGATTTTGGGCGAGTCATTGACCGATCCATTGGCCTCAAAGAACACACATACCTCGCTGTCGCTCGACAGTGACGGTTCATAGACCGCTGCCAGCGATGTCAGCGCCACAATCATCAACAGGGAAAATGACAATACTCGTCTCATTGCAGTGAAATTTGGTTTTTATTGGTTGTTGTTTTCCACAAAGGTAATGATAAAAAACACACTCCACTCCCATTCAAACCAAAAATCTAACCTATCTGGCCTAATAAATAACTGAAATCCATCAATTTAAACCACATGGGTATCACCAAAAATCTAAACCGATTTCACACATCTTTAACACCAGATTGACTTAAAAACAACCTTGATTCACTCCCCCTGACACGGCAAACACCATGACGTGACGGCAGGCTCAAAACACATCAGTGAAGTGGGAACCAGTGCCACAGCCACCACCCACCACCCACGGCATCGCACCTCAAAAAAGGCGAATTAATTGTCAAGCACCCATTAGAAATGCTGAAATAAATTTGTCATTTTGTTCGACTTTCAGTAATTTTGCCGATTATAACCCATTCGGGGAGATGTGACCCAATTCTTTATGTAGCATTTTCAATCGGCCTCAATGCCGCGAAACGCGATTATGGAAAAACGGATTATGGCACAACTTCTTGAATGATAAAGCATGATGGCTTATGAACAGATTTGTAGAACTGATTCCAGGACAGTGTGCCAAGTATGGTGAGCGCGAGGCGTTGCGCTTCCGCGATTACGAGACTCAAGTGTGGTCGTCTATCACGTGGAAGGGATTTAGCGAACGGATTGACCGTGCTGCGGGTGCGTTTCTTGTTAACGGCGTGGAACCCCAGGGCCGCGTGTGCCTTTTCACACAGAATTGCCCCGAGGTGCTGATTATCCACTTTGGCGCCTTCTATAACCGTGCAATCCCCGTGCCCATCTATGCGACAAGCAGCCGCGATGAGGTAGCCTATATCGTGAAGGATTCGGGTGCGACCATCCTGTTTGTCGGAGACCAGAACCAATATAACATCGCGCGCCAGGTGATTGGAGAGTGCCCCACCCTGAAGTTCATCGTCACGCTGCACCCTGCAGTGAAACGCGATGCCGATGACAAATCGACCTTGACGTGGCAGGAATTCCTCACTACCGGCGATAAGCTGGGCAAGGAGGTGCTTACCGAGCTCAACAACCGCAAGCAGGCTGGCGAGCCCAGCGACACGATGTACCTGATCTACACGTCGGGCACAACCGGAGTCCCCAAGGGTGTAATGCTCACCCACAGCAACATGAGCGCGGCAATGGATGCCCATATCGAGCGTTTTGACACCATCATCGATGACAAGACCGACATATCGTTGAGTTTCCTGCCCTTCAGCCATGTGTTTGAATTAGGCTGGACGATGGTCTGCCTGATTACCGGCATCAGAGTGGCCATCAACTATGACGCCCGCGAGATCCAGCGTGCCGTGAAAGAGGTGCAGCCCAACTACATGTGCAGCGTGCCCCGATTCTGGGAAAAAGTGTATACTGCCATCAATGACAACCTGTCGAATGCAAAGCCCGTCGTGAGGATGATGGTCAAGCAGGCCATCCGCGTGGGCAAGACCAGGAACCTGAAGTATGCCCGCGTGGGCAAGAAAGCCCCTGCCCTGATTGAAAAGCAATACCAGTACTTTGAGAAAAAGGTGTTCAGCAAGCTGCGCGGCGCCATCGGCGTGACCGACGGCAAGCTCTTCCCCACTGCGGGAGCGATGCTGAGCGACAACATCACCGAGTTCCTGCATGCCGTGGGCATCAACATCTGCATCGGTTACGGCCTGAGCGAAACCAACGCGTCGGTAAGCTTCTTTACCGAGCCTGGCTGGACAATAGGCACCGTGGGCATGCCCATCTCGAGCCTGCAAGTGAAAATCGGTGAGCAGAACGAGATTCTCGTCAAGGGCCCAACGGTGATGAAGGGCTATTACAATAAACCCGAGGAGACGGCCAAGGCCATCGATGCCGACGGCTGGTTCCACACCGGCGACTGCGGCGAGATCGCCCCGACAGGAGAAATCATCCTCACCGAACGCCTGAAGGACCTGTACAAGACCAGCAACGGCAAGTATATCGCCCCTCAAGTGCTGGAGACAATGCTGGGCCAGGACAAGTTCATCGATCAGGTGGCCATCATCGGTGACGGCCGCAAGTATGTGTCGGCACTCATCGTGCCCGATTTTGAGGAGCTGAAGACCTATGCCGACAAGAAACATATCGAGCACCACAGCATCGAGGAACTGGTCAACAACAGCGACATCCACAAGATGATTGAGGACCGCATCAACGACTACCAGAAGGGTTTGGCCAGCTATGAGCAGATCAAGCGCTTTGTGCTGCTGCCCAAGGCCTTCACGATGGAAAGCGGCGAGTTGACAAACACGCTGAAAATTCGCCGCGCTGTCATCAACAAGCGCTACCGTCCGCTGATTGACGCGATGTATGCCGCCGACTACCGTAAGAAGAAAGATAAGAAAGAAAAAGAATAGGCTTTAGGTTGGAGGCTTCAGATTGGAAGTCAGCTTTATAGTGCTCAACTGCCAACTGAAAGCCGAAAACTGAAAACTGAAAAAAATGATAACGTTAGAACAACTCAAGGAATTACAACAACGCAAGGACGACCTGAAACGCTATCTGGATATCGATGGCAAGAAAATCGAGGTCGAAGAAGAGGAACTGCGCACCCATGTGCCCGACTTCTGGCAGGACCAGAAGGCCGCCGAGGCCCAAATGAAGAAAATCAAGGCCCTGCGCAACTGGATTAACGGCTGTGAGGAAGTGGAACTCGCTGTGGACGAGGTGGCTACCGGATTTGACTTTGTCAAGGAAGGCCTCGTTGAAGAGAGCGAGGTGGATGCCTTGTACACCAAGGCCATGGGCCTGCTCGAGAAACTGGAGCTGCGTAACATGCTGCGCCACGACGAGGACAAGATGGACGCGATATTGAAAATCAACTCTGGTGCCGGCGGCACCGAGAGCCAGGACTGGGCATCGATGCTGATGCGCATGTACCTGCGCTGGTGTGAGCGCCACGGCTACAAGACCGCCATCGAGCACCTCATCGACGGTGACGAGGCTGGCATCAAGAGCGTGACCATCAGCATCGAGGGCGACTTTGCCTACGGCTACCTCAAGAGCGAGAACGGTGTTCACCGCCTGGTGCGCGTGTCGCCCTACAACGCCCAGGGCAAGCGCATGACCTCGTTTGCATCGGTATTCGTGACCCCGCTGGTCGATGACACAATCGAGATCACACTGGATCCCGCCAGAATCTCGTGGGACACCTTCCGCAGCGGCGGTGCCGGTGGCCAGAACGTGAACAAGGTGGAATCGGGTGTGCGCGTGCGCTACCAGTATAAGGATCCCTACACGGGCGAGGAAGAGGAAATCCTGGTGGAGAACACCGAGACCCGCGACCAGCCCAAGAACCGCGAGAACGCCCTGCGCAACCTACGCTCCATCCTCTATAACAAGGAGTTGCAACACCGACAGGAAGAACAGCGCAAGGTCGAGGACAGCAAGAAAAAGATTGAATGGGGCAGCCAGATACGCAGCTATGTGTTTGATGACCGCCGCGTGAAGGACCACCGCACCAACCACCAGACGAGCGACGTGGGTGGCGTGATGGACGGCGATATCGACGAGTTCATCAAGGCGTACTTGATGGAGTTTGCCGAGAGCTAAATCCAGGATGCGTTAGGCGTCAGGTTTCAGGAGTCATAGGTCTGCTATGACCCGCGCTGGAGTGACATATTATTTTGTAAAACCAAATCATCACAAGACAGATGAACGAGAAATTCACAATCGTTAAAGTTAGCGGCAAGATTGTTGAGAAAGCCGACGAGTTGCGCACCTTTGTGAAGGAATTTGCCGCCATCAAGGGCAAAAAGATGCTGATCTTCAGCGGCAACATGATGGCGCAGGAGATAGGCAACAAATTGGGCATCAAGACTAAACTCATTGACGATCGTCCTGTGGTGGACGCCGGGACACTGAAGTTGCTCACGATGGTCTATGGCGGACTGGTAAGCCGCCTGTTCGTCTCGCTGCTGCAGGGCAACAAGGTGAACGCTCTGGGTGTGACCGGTGCCGACATGAACCTGGTTACCAGCGCCAAACTGCCTAACAGCAAGTTGGGAGACACAGGCCAGGTGCGCCACGTCAACACCGAGGGCATCGCACGACTGATTGACAACGGTATCGTGCCGGTGCTGGCCCCGATTACCCATGACGGACGGGGCAACCTGCTGTTTAATGAAACCGATGCCCTTGCCGCCGAGATTGCCCGCGCGCTGGCGCTGCGATTTGACATCACACTGATCTACTGCTTTGTGAGAAAGGGCGTGCTGCTTAACACCGATGATCCCGACAGCGTGATCGCCAACCTGAGGCGCACACAGTACAAGACCCTGCGCGACATGGACATCATCAAGGACTGGTTTGTCAACAAACTGGATAACGCGTTCACAGCCATCGACCATGGCGTGAAAGAGGTCATTATCACCTGCCCGTCGCAGTTGGGCAAGCCCGACAAGGGCACCCACATCAAGGGGGTGATGCCGTAACGCAAGTTGGCACGCGATTTGCACGACAAGGTCGCGAAACAATAAAACAAAAAACGTTAAACTCTAAATTTTAAGCATTATACTCCAATGAAGGTTGCTATTGTTGGCGCCAGTGGCGCAGTGGGACAAGAATTCATGCGTGTCCTGGACGAACAGAATTTCCCTGTTACTGAACTCGTGTTGTTCGGCTCGGAACGCAGTGCCGGCCGCATTTTCACCTTCCGTGGCAAGGACCACGTGGTCAAACTCTTGCAGCATAACGATGACTTCAAGGACATCGATATCGCATTTGTCGCAATGGGTGCCGGACCCGCCCGCGAGTTTGCACCTACCATCACCAAGCATGGCTGCATCATGATTGACAACAGCAGCGCCTTCCGCATGGACGACGACGTGCCCCTGGTGGTGCCCGAGGTCAATGGCGAAGATGCCCTGAACACGCCTCGCAACATCATCGCCAACCCCAACTGCTCGACCATCATCATGGTAGTGGCCCTGAAGCCGCTCGATGACCTGTCGCACATCAAGAATGTGCAGGTGGCCACCTATCAGGCTGCCAGCGGTGCCGGCATGGAGGCCATGTATGAGCTCGCGCTGCAGACCAGTGAGATTGCCGTGGGCAAGGAAGAACTCACCGTGCGCCACTTCCAGCACGAACTTGCCTATAACGTCATTCCCCATATCGACATCTTCCAGGAGAACGACTATACCCGCGAGGAGATGAAGATGGTGAAAGAGACCTGCAAAATCATGCACAGCGACATCCGCGTGAGCGCCACCTGCGTGCGCGTGCCCGTGATGCGCGCCCACAGCGAGGCCGTGTGGATTGAGTGCGAGAAGCCCATCACCCCCGAGGAGGCCCGTGCCGCCCTGCAGCTTGCCCCCGGTGTCGTTGTTGTGGATGACCCGCGCAGCAACCGCTATCCCATGCCCATCGACTGCTCAGGCAAGGATCCGGTATACGTGGGCCGTATCCGTGTGGACACCAGCAGCGACAACGGCTTGACATTCTGGCTCTGTGGCGACCAGATCAAGAAGGGTGCAGCCCTTAATGCCGTCCAAATCGGCCAGTACCTCATCGCCCACCGCAAGAAGTAATTCATGCACAAAGTTTAGTATAATCATCACAGTTAGGGCTAAACAATCAGACACGAGGCAGGCTGCAACGCCAAGTAAATCGCAGAGAATATCGGCAAGACCTGGTATCTATACAACACATCAGGCTGGACATCTCCTTGAATCGGACGATGTTCAGCCTGATTGCACAATGTGCGTCGGGCTCAGGGCCTACATATAGGAAGCATCGAGGTTTTCGGTCTCTGGCACCTCGTAGCGCGTGCCCGTGGACTGGTGTATGCGGTGGCGCACCTTATCGCTCATGCCGGGACGGGTGAGTCTGGGACGGAAACCGCTGGAGTTGCGCAGATACTGGCCGTTTTCCTCCTGGCGAATGACACCATCATTGTACTTCACGATCATGTGATAGGCCATCTGGCGCCAACGTTTCACCATCTGGTCTCCCACTTGGCAGCCATAATCAGTCAAGTGGCTGATTGCCGACTGGCGGTCGGTCTGCATCAACTCGAGGGCGCGTTTCTCCACCTCGGCCTGGCGGTCGAAATAACTGGCCTGCAGCGAGTCGCGCACCTGCTTCAATTCGGGATAGAGCAGGCTCCATCGAGGATAAACCATATTGCTCACCCAGTTGCACACCCAGTAGGCACTCTCATCACTGAAGGTATAGGCATCGGCCTTCTCATCGTTATAGCAATGCGGCACACGGGTGGAACAGCAATAGACAGGAGTGTAGGCCACCATGCCACTGTCATCATTTCCCCACCAAATCACGCCGCCACCTCGCGCGGCAAGAAACCGCGCAACTGGCACACCCAGGTAAATGCCGTGTGGCTGGTTGCCACCGAACGCTCGTGAAACATCGTTGTGCTGTCATCCTCGTAGTAGGATGGTTGGGGACGGAACGGGCTGTCGTAGATGCCGGCTCCAGGATCGTCGTCCATGACAAACGGTGTACCCTCGAAGCGGTCCTGCAGGCACTTGATAACGTCATCCACAGTGAGACGCTCATCAGGAATGATCCACATGGGCAACGGCTCCACTTCGCTCATAGGCCGTTTTCCCTCGATATAGGGCAAATAGCGGTCCATGCCCGTCGTGAGATGACGGTAGATGGCCCACACACGCGAGTCACCCATGCGCCGTCCGCCGAACGAGGGCGGATTGAAGGCGTCGCAGAAACTGAACTCACTATCACTGCCCTTGAAGTAACCGCGCTGGCGAGCAAAGTCGATGCAATCAGGCGAAATCATCACATTGGCCGTGTCAGTCAGGTCCACACGACGGATACGGCTCTGGTTGGCATGCGCCATCACCGCATTATCAGGAACACGCACGGCAATCCACACGACATGCTTACTGCCTGGCCCGCAGCCCGACATCTCGAGCAACCAAGCCTCGTTGGGGTCACACACCGTGAACGACTCGCCCGAACTGCAAAATCCGTATTCGTTGGCCAGACTGGTCATTACCCAGATCGCCTCACGAGCCGTGCGGGCACGTTGCAGTCCCAAATCCATCAGCGACCCATAGTCGATAATCCCTTCACGATCAATCAGTTCTTCTCGACCTTCAAAGGTCGTTTCGCCGATCGCCACTTGCCACTCATTGATGTTGCCCGTCACCAGATAGGTCACTGGAGCCTCGGGGATCTCTCCGTGATAGACGCGCGAGTCACGGTCATAAATCTTGCGCATAGTTCCGGCCCGGTGCTTGCCCGCCTCATACCGATACATCTTGTGACATGCTCCCCACGAGTCAATGTTGTAAGTGCACATGACTGATCCATCGGCACTTGCTCCCTTTCCGACCAAGATGCTTGTGCATGCATCGATACGCAGCGACGCTATGGCTAGCACCACCAGCAATAGCAGTATTCTCTTCATAGTCTCATTCTATAAGTATAATTGTTCTGTTGCCTTTGCCCCACAAAGGTAATGTTTTTCCACTATATAAATCGGCATTGTTTGCCTTTTTGGCTTGCCATCGTGCCCTACCACATGGCACCAGCGGCCGCCAGGTCTCACCAAAAATAGCGAGGAGCGGCTCTGTTTTTCCCATCTTTTGGTGATTTCACGGCCACCTTTTTCGGGATAATTTTGCAGGCGATAAATAATACATTATTATTATGAAAGCAAAAAAGATACTCCCGATTATGGCAATGTGCCTGGCCATGGGCACGTTGACGGTTCATGCCGACAACCTGCTCGAAACCAAGCAAGCAGGCAACGAACAGGCAACAGAACAGACGTCAGAAACCAAGCATCGCCTGACCATAGGCGGCTATGGCGAGGCTGTTGCCAGCCGCATGTTTTACAGCAACAACTACAAGCGCTACACTAACGCCAATCTGTATAAAAACGACAGCGGCTTCGGCCAGTTTGACCTGCCTCACGTGGTCATCTATCTGGGCTATGACTTCGGTAAGGGCTGGTCGCTGGGCACCGAGATTGAGTTTGAACACGGCGGCACCGAGAGTGCCGTTGAGATCGAAGAAGAAGAGACAGGCGAATATGAATCTGAAGTGGAACGTGGCGGTGAGGTCGCCCTGGAGCAATTCTGGCTGCAGAAATCCTTCTCGCAGGCATTGAACCTGCGCTTGGGCCACATGGTTGTTCCCGTTGGAGGCACCAACAACGCGCACATGCCCACCGAGTTCTTCACCGTTTACCGTCCTGAGGGCGAGAACACCATCCTGCCCTGCACCTGGCATGAGACCGGCGTGAGTCTGTGGGGACGTGCCGGCGATTGGCGCTACGAGGCCATGTTCCTGGCTGGATTGGACGCCGACCGATTTGGCAACAAGGGTTGGATTCATGACGGTTCAGGCAGTCCCTATGAATTCAAAATGGCTACAGCATACGGTGGCGCTGTGCGCATCGACAACTATTCCATCAAGGGCTTGCGCCTGAGCGTGAGCGGCTATCTGGGTAACAGTGCCAACAACACCCTCAACGCTACCGGCAAGTACAAGGGCCTGCATGGCACGGTTGCCATCGGAGCATTTGACTTCCTGTACAATGACCACAACATCATCGCGCGCGGCAACTTTGACTATGGCCACCTGAGCAATTCACTCGAAATCAGTACCGCCAACATGTCAACCCGCGCCGACTCGCCGTCGCCCAAGACCAACATCGGCGAGGCAGCCATCGCCATGGGCATCGAGGCAGGTTATGACATCTTCTCACAGATCTCGACCATGCGTGAACGCGAGCAGAAGCTCTACATCTTTGGCCGCTACGACTATTATGACTCTATGTACAAGACCGTCAAGAACATGACCGACGAGAAAATGTGGTCACGCCAGAAGGTGACTGCCGGAATCAACTACTACCCCATCCCCCAGATCGCCATCAAGGGCGAATACAGTTACCGCATCCTGTCGTCGCAGTACAACAACGAGCCGACCATCAGTCTGGGCGTCTGCTACAGCGGTCTGTTCCACATCTAAGCTATACCACAATAATAACTATAAACCATAATTAAACAAAAAAAATGAAAGCAATTGAATTATTAAAAAAATCCCTCATGCTCGCCGCAATAGCAAGCATGAGCCTCGGTTTCACCTCCTGCGGTGACGACAACGATGAGCCCGACCCGACTCAACTCGACAGCAAGAAGACCGCGATCATCACCCAGTATGTGAACGGTGTTGTCGTTCCCACCTACGAGTCGCTGGCCAATGAGGCCAACGAACTGGCAAGATTGTGCGAGCAACTGCGCCAGAATCCCACCCAGAACAAAGTGCAAGAGTGCTGCAACAAGTGGATCAGCGCCCGCAAGTACTGGGAGTTGAGCGAGGCATTCCTGTTTGGTGCCGCCGCCGACTACAACATCGACCCGCACATCGACTCGTGGCCCCTGCAGAAGTCACAACTCGACAACATCCTGAACAACGACGCCCTGATTGCGGCACTTGACGAGGATGGCGCCGGAGCCGATGCATTTGCCACACTGGGCTATGGCCTGCTGGGATTCCATGCCGTGGAGTATGTGCTCTTCCGTGACGGTGCTGCCCGCAATGTGAACGACATCAGCGAGAAAGAACTGATTTACAATGCCGCTGTTGCAGAAGACCTCGCCAACCAAACGGTACGCCTGGAAGCTTCGTGGGCAGGCATGGACAAAATTTCCAGCGCCAAGCGCGCACAGCTTGAGGATTATGACCTGGATCCCACGTTCAACTACGGTGCCAACATGATCGACGCCGGCAAAGCAGGCAATACCCTGTACAAGACCCAACTCGCTGCCATGGAACAGATCCTGACCGGAGCCAGCGACATCAGCGACGAGGTGGGCAACACCAAGATTACCGACCCCGTTAACTCGGGTAACGTCCTCGACGTGGAGTCATGGTACAGCTGGAACTCGATTGCCGACTTTACCGACAACATCCGCAGCGTCCGCAACATCTACTACGGTTCGCTCGACGGCAGTGTCAACACCAACTCGATGGCCGCTTATATGAATAAGGTAGATGCCTCGCTCGATAAGGAAGTGCGCGAGGCTATCGACAATGCCCTGAAGGAGGTATCATCGATGCCTGCCCCCTTCCGTAACCACTTGACCAAGAGCGAGACCCAGAAGGCGGTTGACGCCTGCAACGAACTGCTCGATGCCCTGGATGCCGCTATCGAAGGCCTGAAGTAAACATTCACCCTAAAAACGTACCGAAAAGTCATGAAGAAACATTGGTTTATCATTGCACTGGCCGCCATCATGATGACATCATGCAGCGATGACAAGAACAAGGGCGGCAGTGATGTCACTCCCGAATTGCCCGATTACTACTACACGGGCGGCAAACTGGGCACGACCAGCAACGTGACCGCTTCGGCCTATGAGCAAGAGACCGAAGCCATCAACAAGCAAGGGCTGCTGGCCTCGTTCAAGCGTGGCGAGCGCATCTTTGAAGCACCGTTTGACACGGATACCGACAAGACCACGCCGATGCGCGGTCTGGGACCGTTGTGGGTGCGTGACGCGTGCATTACCTGCCACCCGGGCTACGGTCATGGCGCACGTCAGCTGAATTACAACTCCAACATCCAGGGCAACGGCTATCTGCTGGTGCTCACCGACGAGAACGACACCTACCTGTCATCACTCACCGGTATGCCGCAGACCCAGGCCCAGAAGCCCTTCAAAGCGCCCATTGACGAGAGCAAGATCGTCATCGACTGGCGCGAGTACACCGACGAGTGGGGCAACCGCTTCCCCGACGGCGAGACCTATAGCCTGATTTATCCCGAGGTAACCATCCCGCAGAGCGCATTCTACGTACCCCTGCAAGTGGGAGGTAAGGACATCGACTACAGCCAGTTGCGCGTTCGCCTTGAAAGCACCATCGGCTTGTATGGCACGGGCTTGCTCGACGCCATCGACGAGAAGGACATCCGCGCCCAGTATGAAGCCGAGCAGGCTGCCGGGGTGGCCCTGAATCCCGCCATCTGGAACGGTAGCGACTTTAACTATTATACTAATAATGTGCAGGGTGACGGCACCAAATACGTGCGCCGCTACACTTATGCCCTGTCGCGCGCCAATCTGCAAGACGGAGCCGGAGCCAACGCCATCTGGAACATCACCAACGTGACCCGCAGCGACCGCCGTTACCATTACATGACGGCAGCCTATGCCGCAGTGGCCAGCAAGGATCCCGAGGTACAGGCCGACTTCTACAAGTATTTCCCCAAGCAGAAAGTGACCGGTAATCCCGAGACCGATATCTATAACTACCTGATGGGCAAGTCACTCGATATCGAGATGACCGATCAGGAGTATATCGACCTGATGGCATGGCACCGCGGCCTGGCCGTTCCCGCTGCCCGTAACATCAATGACCCGGATTTCCAGCGCGGCAAGGAATTGTTTACCGAGATCGGCTGCGCCTATTGCCATCGTCCCAGCTGGACGACCGGTGATGACGTGATACGTGACCCGAACAACTTCTTTGTCGGCTCCTATGCCGAAATGCTGCCCCGCTATCCTCACCAGACCATCTGGCCCTATAGCGACCTGGTTCAGCACCGCATGTATATGGTCAATGACATCCGCACCGGCTGGTGCCGCACCACCCCGTTGTGGGGACGTGGCCTGAGCAAGAAGTGCACTGGCGCCGACGACCGCCTGCACGACTGCCGCGCGCGTAACGTCATCGAGGCCATCATGTGGCACGGCAACGCCAAGAGCGATGCCCGCAAGAGCGTTGAAAGGTTCCGCCAGCTCAGCAAGGCCGACCGTGCCGCCATGGTCACCTTCATCGAGTCCATCTAATGGCTCTTAACATTTTCCACCCTGTATAATTATAGGTGGATGTGTCATAAATCCCGTCTATTGTTATATCCGTGCTGCGCACGGAGAAATCCAGAGGCCTATTATGACACATCCACCTTTTTGACTATTTATTTTTAAATCATGAAGACATTGAAACGCATATCCTTTGGCTGTCTTATCATCATGATGGTGACGCTGGCGGCAGCTACTGTTGTCGAGAAAATCCACGGCACCCAGGTGGCGAGAGCATGGTTCTATGACAACATCGCCTTTGTGGCACTATGGGCTGCCATTGCGGTATCGGGGTTGTGCTACATCCTGTTGAGGGGAATGTGGAAACGCCCGTCGGTGTTGCTGTTGCACCTGGCGCTGCTGGTCATCCTGGGTGGAGCGGGCATCACCTGGTTCACTGCCCTGCACGGCAAAATGCAAGCCGTGAACGGACAGGCCGTCAATGTCTTCATGAGCAATGACGGCAAGCAGCACACGTTGCCGTTCACAGTGAGGCTGCAATCCTTTGACATCCAGACCTATCCCGGCACGCCTGCGCCAATGGACTTCATCAGCCGCATCCAAGTGGTTGACGGTGACGGACGGGCAACAGATGGCACCGTGTCGATGAACAAGGTGTTCTCTCACCGCGGTTACCGCTTCTATCAGTCGCGATATGACGCCGAGGGACGCGGAGCCATCTTCACGGTAGCGCATGACCCATGGGGCATCGGTGTGACCTATGCCGGCTATGGCCTGCTGTTAGTGGGCATGATAGGCGTGCTACTCGACCGCAGGACGGCTTTCAGGACGCTACTGAAGCACCCTGCCCTCAAGCGCGGTATAGCGGGTGTCTGCCTGCTCATCGCCGGGGTGTCCGCTGCCAGTGCCCAACCCGGCACTTTGCCACGTGATGTCGCCGAGAGGATGGGTGACCTGTACATCCTGCACAATAACCGCATCTGCCCCTTCCAGACGTTTGCGCGCCAATTCACGGCCAAGCTATACGGCAAGACGTCCTATAAAGGGCTCACCGCCGAGCAGGTGGCATCGGGGTGGATTTTCTATTACGATGACTGGAAAAACGAACCCATCATCAAGATCAAGAACAGCACAGTGAAGCATCTGCTGGGGATAGAGGGCAAGTATGCCTCGCTCGAGGACTTCTACCGCACGGTTTCGAGCGGCGCCATGCAGCAAGCCATAGACAGCCTGCAGGCCATCGATGACCAAGCCACCATCCGCGCACTGGGCGAGGCCGACGAGCGCTATCAGATTGCCAACATGGTCGCTGCCGGCACGATGGTCAAACTGTTCCCCCTGAACCATGGCGGGAAACTCGAGTGGTACAGCCATGGCTCACTCGACATCCCTCACGACATCGATGACGGCAAGTGGCTGTTCCTGCGGGGAGGTATGGACTACCTCTATGAGATGGTCGCCAGCCAGGACTGGAAAAGCGCTAACCAATTCATAACCAAGCTCAAGAAGTATCAAGTCAAGGAATGCGGAGCCATGCTGCCCAGTGATGCCGCGTTCAAATCAGAAAAACTGTACAACAGCATGGAATGGGACCGCCCGCTGTCGATGGCGCTTGCCACACTGGGCATAGTGCTGTTTGTGATCACATGCCGATGTGTGGCCCGTTCCCGCAAACTGCCCCGATGGGCTAAAACCGTCGCCATCCTGACACTGGCATTCTCGCTGCTCTACCTGACAACGGCTCTGATACTGCGATGGGTCATCAGCGGTCATGTGCCTATGAGCAACGGATTTGAGACCATGCAGTTCATGGCGTGGGCAACGGTGGTGCTGACGCTGTTGGCGGGGAGAAAGTCAATGCTGGTGCTGCCATTTGGTATCCTCACGGCAGGTTTGGCGCTGATGGTAGCATCCTTCGGCGAGAGTAACCCCCAAATCACACAACTCATGCCCGTGCTGGTGTCACCGCTGCTGAGCATCCATGTTGCCGTCATCATGATAGCCTATGCCCTGCTGGCGTTCCTCATGATGGGCGGCGTGATGGCCTTCGCCCTGCGCCGAGATCGGGCAATGGCCGAACGTCTGCACGTCGTTGGGCAGATTATCCTCTACCCCGCCGTATTCCTGTTGACCGCAGGCGTGTTTATCGGCGCCATCTGGGCCAACGTGTCATGGGGCACTTACTGGAGCTGGGACCCCAAAGAGGTGTGGGCCCTGATTACCCTCATCATCTATGCCCTGCCCCTTCACGGCCAGTCGTTGGCGATATTCCGCAAGCCGATGTTCTTTCACGGGTACTGCATCGTCGCTTTCCTGAGCGTGCTGATCACCTACTTTGGCGTCAACTTCATCCTGGGGGGCATGCACAGCTACGCTTAAATGGCTTAAATACCGAGTTCATCGAGGGCCGGAAAAGCTGCTAATTCTGAGTCACGCGCACAGCACGCACGGGCAAGCCGGCGTTGCGGCTACAGGTGCCACAGCCGCCCCAAGATTCCGAGTCGAAACTCAAGTCCCAGGCGTAGTAATCGTGGTAGGGGCTGAGCGTACGCGACCAATAACGGCCGCTTGAGCCCCCGTGATCGAGGGTAAGCCATCGGGAGCCCGCAGCGGGCAAGAACAAAGTGTTCCCGTTTGGGCCAGATACCAACGCACCGTTCACACCGTTCTGCATCGTCCACGTCCAGGTGCATTTTTCCCACAGCTCGTCCTGTTGTTCTTTGGTCGGCATGCGCCACATGGGACCCCAGTTGACATAGGCGGCATCATCCTCCGGGTCCAATTCGGTTTTGTTATCGACAAAGCCGTTATAGCCATAATAGCTGTCGGTGCAGTACTTCGTCATCGTGTTATTGCTGCCGTGGCACCACTTGTATGTGCCCCAGTCGGCGAAGAAGTCCTTCGGCACAGTTTCGCCCCAGGCGAAGTAGTCGCCGTAGTCCTCGGGGGCGTTGGCTCCCAAGTTGCAGGTCGCCCACAGTGTGCCGCTGGGAAGACCCAGGTCAACCCACTCGTGGTCATCGGGCGGCGACACGGGCTCATCAGACCAAGAACCAGTCAACAGGTAATTGATCAGGCTTGTCACATCAGAAATGTTGACTGTTCCATCAAGGTTTGCATCTCCACGAGGATACTCCTGTGCATTGACCGTGAGTGAGGCCAGCATCAGCAACGATACAAATAAAAAAGAGCTAAACTTCGTCATAACGTTATGGGTTTGTTGGTTTATAATAATCTCTCATCCGCAAAGTTAGTGATTTATAAAAAACTATCAAAATAATGGCAAAGCATCAGGAGCGAAAAAAGAAGTATATTATAGAAACATAAATAATAGATTTCTGTTTTTCCAGACATTTATAGCATAGCTGAAGTGTAAGCTTCTGTAAGCAGATGTGATCAACAGCAGATTTCGGTTGTCATTTTTGACAACCACCATTGTTGTCACTAATACCTTATTATTGCTGAAAAACACCATTCCGAGGATTGTGGAGCATTGGATTTTGGGTACTTTTGCCATGAAAAAATCTCACCTGAGTGTGAAAAAACATACCTTTCATGTGTCATTGATATAGAGAGACGATACTGATATGAATGACAAGAGCATACTTGAGGGCCTGTTCAGGCAACATTACGGCAAGATGATACATCTGGCCAGAACCTTGCTGCACGATGATGCTGAGGCCCAGGACGTGGTCCAGGATGTGTTTGCCCGCCTGCTGGAGAATAGATACCAGATGACGGGCAACAAGACCGAGGCCTACTTGATGAGCGCCGTGCGCAACGGTTGCATCAACCACATCAGGAAAATGCAGTTGCGTGAGCGGTTCAAGCACCTCCATCCACTGGACGAGGTGAATGACTCGCGCCCCATCGAGGAAGTGCTGGCCGAACTTGACCGGATTAACGCCATTGTCGATGGCCAAATCGAGGAGCCGCAACGGACCATCTTCCGTCTACGCTTTGACGAGGAATTGACCTTCCAGGAAATCGCCACACGCCTTGACATGAGCGTGGGCGCCGTCTATAAGTACTTGCGTCAGTGTATCAATCGCATCAAGAGTTTAATCTAATGACACCAACCGCAATGGAAACGAACAACAACATCGACCGTCTGCTGGATATGCTGGATCATCCCGAGCGTTACAGCGAACAAGAAATCATGGATACCGTCAACCGTGACGACGAGACGCGCGAATTCTACCGCAGTCTCACCCAAGCCGCCCGTGCCCGTCGCAGTCAGCGCAGCCTGTCCCAACCCGTGGACGAGGACAAGGCCTGGGAGCAATTCGAGCAAACGCATCTAACGGCGCAAAAGCACGAACGCCTGTGGCTAAGAGTAGCTGCGACAGTGCTTGGCGTGCTGATGATGTCGGGCATCGCATGGGCAACGGTTTACACCGTGCGCCATCTCACCGCTACTGACACATCCAAACAAAAGACTGAAAAAGTCGCCAACACTTCCCAGACCGAAGCAGAAGCAGGGACTAACCTTGGCGTGGCCGACTCGTCGGCTGTCGAGGACGAAGCGCCTGTGGTATTTGACAACACCCCGTTGGAGCAGATGCTCGACGAGATAGCGGCCTACTACGGCATGACGGTCGAGTTCCAGAACGACGATGCCCGCAACCTGCGTTTCCACTTCGTGTGGAACAAGGGTGACGGCCTGGAAAAGGTGCTGGAGGACATGAGCCATTTTGAGAGCGTATCAATTGAGCAAACAGGTAACCGATTAATCGTGCAGTAATACCATGAGAAAAGCCATCATTTTCCTTGTGTGCTGCATGACCCTTGTGGCAGCACAGGCCCAGCGTGTGACCCGCAACTACCGCGACGTGTCGATTGCCGACGCCCTGCGCCAGCTGGCCGAAGAATCCCACGACTACACCATCTATTTCCTCTATAACGAGTTGGAGGACTTTACTATTACCACCCACATCAAGAACAAGCCCGTGCCCGAGGCTATCCGCCAGATGATAGGCTTCTATCCCATCCGCATGACCCAGGGTGAGAAGGGCGAAATCTATGTGGAATGCATCCACAAGACCGAGCATCACCTCAAGGGGCTGGTTGTTGACGAGAACAACCTGCCGCTTCCCTATGCCAACGTCACCCTGCTCAATCCTGCAGACTCGACGATGGTGGGCGGCGGTGTGACCAACGAGAGTGGACGTTTCGTCATCCCCAACGACCACGGCAAGGTCATCGCCCGCATCACCTATGTCGGCTACAAGCCCGAGCATCGCCTGTGCGTCCGAGACAACGTCGGCACTATCAAGATGCAACCCGATCAGTTCGCGCTCGACGGCGTTATCGTCAAGGGGGCCAAGCAACTTGTCCGCGCCACCGATCATGGCATCCTCGCCAACGTGCAGGGCACCGTATTGGAACAATTCGGCTCTGTCACTGAAATGTTGACCCACCTGCCGCTGATGATGAGTGACGGCAAGATTGCAGGTCATGGCACGCCCGAAATCTACATCAATAACAAGAAAGTGCGTGACAACTCTGAACTCGACCGCTACCGTGCTGACGAAATCCTCTCAGCCGAGATTATCACCAATCCCGGCCCTGAATACGGTGCAGACGTGACCTCGGTCATCCGCCTGAAGACCGTGCGCAAGGCTGGTGAAGGCTGGAGCGGCAATTTCTCGGCCTCATACCGCCAAGGCAAAGAATACTACGCCAACGTCAATGCAGCCCTGAACTACCGACTGCGCAACGGCATGGACTTCTTTGCTCGTGGTTATCTGAACGATAATAATTTGGCGATTGATGCGACAGCTCAGGACCAATTGCAGGCCTCCTCAACGTGGGACTACAAGAAAGATGCATCTTGGCTTTTCAGAATGAAGTATTATTTTGCTGACTTGGGCTGGAACTGGGAAATCAACGATAACCATTCGGTTGGTCTGACTTACACGGCATTCAATTACATCGGCAACAGTATTACTCGACGCGAGATGGAAGAACAAACGTGGAGAGATGGTGAACTTGTTGATGCTGGTCACAGCATGACGAACACAGTGGAAAAGCCACGCATGAGACACACTGTGAATGCCTACTATGTTGGCAGCATAGGCAAGTGGAACATCAACTTCAGCGCAGATTTCTATCAAGCTGAGTCACTAAAGAACATGGAAGGCGGCACAGAGGGCTCGACCATTGTCAGCAGCCAAACGAATTCCAATGATCGCCTGTTGGCCGAAAAACTGGTTATTACAGCACCAGTGCCTAAAGGGGAACTGACCTTTGGCGAAGAAGCCTCATTGGTGCATCGCACTCACGATTTCATTCAGAGTGGCTTCTCGGCCGACAGTCATGTGAAACAAGAAACGTCAATCTGGTCCCTTTTTGCCAACTACTCGTTGCGACTTGGCAAATTCTCGATGAACACGGGCCTGAGATGGCAAAATGAGCATAATATTTATGACATCGATGGTAAACGCAATGATGAGATGAGTCCTGACTATTCAGTGCTGATTCCTCGTGTATCGCTGGCTTATAACTCAGAGAATTGGCAGCACCGATTGTCTTATAACTGCTCTCGATACAATCCACAGTATAGCCTGTTGTCTTCCTCGGTTAACTACCGCAGTAAGTATGAATATGACACGGGCAATCCACTCTTGCAACCGCAGACCCATCACAATTTCTCGTTGTCTTCTTCATGGAAGTGGATAAATGTAGAAGCTTACTATCAATATCACAAGAATAGCATACGCTCCTTCCAGACGGCCTATGATGACGTAAATCACCCCGGCGTAGTCATCATGGACTACCGCAATACGCCCAAGCAGGAGTATTATGGCATTACATTAAATTTCACGCCTAAAGTGGGTTTTTGGCAGATGAACTATTCGGCAGACCTCTATTTCTGCAACGATGATGTTTACCCCATGGGTATCACCCACAAGTGGAATGGGCTTATTGCCGTTATAACGCTTGACAACACCTTCTCGTTACCACACTCATGGCTGTTGAACATAAAAGGAGGTTTCACTCCTTACAATGAATCAGGCCCCTGCCAGACCGAGGCCAATGGCTACCTGAATCTGCGTTTGGGTAAGCAGTTCCTTAAGGACAACAGTTTGAGTGTTGCCATCCTTGCTAATGATATTTTCAAAACTAATTACATGGAGCGAGTTGCCTATGGCGGCATCAACATCCGCACCCAGTATCACGAG
>ONKF01000045.1 GCA_900318335.1 uncultured Prevotellaceae bacterium | reverse complement strand
CATCGAGAGCGACAACGACATCACCAAGGCTATGGAGCTGATCCGCAAGCGCGGCCAGGCCATCGCCGCCAAGCGTGAAGACCGTCAGGCAGCTCAGGGCATCGCTATCGGTAAGACCGACGGCAAGTTCGCTGCTATCATCGCCCTCAAGTGTGAGACCGACTTTGTTGCCAAGAATGAGAAGTTTGTCACCCTCGCCAAGGCTATCCTGGACCTCGCTGTGGCTCAGAAGCCCGCTAACCTCGACGAGCTCAACGCCCTCCAGATGGATGGCAAGAGCGTGACCGAGCAGATCACCGCCCTGAGCGGTATCACCGGCGAGAAGATGGAATTGGGCGCCTATGAGTGCCTGAATGCCCCCTCGACGGTTGTTTACAACCACTTCAACGGTATGCTGTCGGCTGCTGTTGCCTTCAACAAGGAGAATGTAGCCGAGGACGTTGCCAAGGCTATCGCTATGCAGGTTGCCTCGATGAATCCCATCAAGGCCACCCGCGAGCAGATTCCCCAGGAGACTATCGACGAGGAGCTGCGCATGGCTGTCGACAAGACCCGTGCCGAGCAGGTAAGCAAGGCTGTTGAGAACGCCCTGAAGAAGGCCGGTTTCAACCCCTACTACTGCGCTACCGAGGAGCATCGCGACGAGGCTATCCGCAAGGGTTACATGACCGAGGCACAGGTTGCCGAGGCCCTGAAGCTCATGGAGGATACCGCCAAGCAGAAGGAGGCCAACATGCCCGAGCAGATGATCCAGAATATCGCTCAGGGTCGCCTGAACAAGTTCTATCAGGAGAACGTCCTGATGGAGCAGGTTTACGAGGCTGGCGAGAACAAGGAGACTGTTGCCCAGTTTCTTGCCGCTGCCGATAAGGACCTGAAGGCCATCGACCTGAAGCGTGTCAACCTCAACGTTGACTAATCCCTCGATCGAGAGACAACAACACGCAAGTGCTGGCGGAATCTCCGCTGGCACTTGTTTTTTATACCGGGTCCTGTTACCAACCGGATGAAAAGCCCGATTTGTTTGATTTTGAGAAACTTTTAGCGGGATTTGACTTGCCGGTTGGAAAAAATGTTGTATCTTTGCCCCGCTTTTTTGAAGCTTCCCGTGTGATGGGAAATTAAAGGAAGCGTTTTTACAAACCAATCACTTTAATTTTGAGTAACACAACCAATTAAAAATGAAGAGTTATCAATTAAACGCAGAGGCTCGTACTGACCTCGGCAAGAAGGCCGCAAAGGCCCTCCGCAAGGAGAACAAAATTCCCGTTGTCCTGAATGGTGGCAAGCTCGTTGACCTCGACAAGGACGGCAAGTACAATGGCAAGCTGTTGGCAGGCGAGAAGGTCGTGCCCGTTGGCCGTGATGGTAAGGGTATCATCACCACCGACCTGGTAGTGAACTTCGCCGACGTTCGCAAGCTCATTTACAGCACCGACGTGTGCATTATCGACTTGACCTATGATGGCCAGACCCGTAAGGCTATCCTGAAGGACCTGCAGTTCCACCCCGTTAGCGACGCTGTTCTTCACATGGACCTCCTGGAGGTTAGTGATGACAAGCCCTTCGTAGTTGAGATTCCCGTTCACCTCGAGGGTCACGCTGTCGGTGTTAAGGCCGGTGGTAAGCTCTACCTGAGCATGAAGAAAGTGAAGGTTAAGGGCCTGTACAAGGACATTCCCGAGACCATTATGCTCAACGTGGACAAGCTGGAGATTGGCAAGACCATCAAGGTTCGCGACTGCAAGTTCGACAACTTTGAGCTGGTAAGCGCTCCCGACCTGGTAATTGCTGGCGTTCGCACCACCCGTGCTGCTGCTAATGCAGTTGTTGAGGGCGAAGAGGGTGAAGCCGAGGGCGAGGCAGCTGCCGAGTAATCAACCAACCCGTGACGTTGCCATGAGGCTAACGCCGCACAACCCGCAACCCTATGAAATATCTCATTGTCGGCTTGGGAAACATTGGTGCCGAGTACCATGGGACCCGCCACAACATAGGTTTTACAATATTGGATGCTCTCGCCGAGGCATCCAATATTGCTTTTAGCACGCAACGCTATGGTGCCGTGGCCGAGATGCGCCTCAAGAACCAGCAACTCGTGCTCCTGAAACCGTCCACCTATATGAACCTGAGCGGTGAGGCCGTGCGCTACTGGATGATCAAGGAGAAAATCACCCTTGACCACCTGCTGGTCATAGTTGATGACATCGCATTGCCGTTTGGACAAATCCGCATCCGCCCCAAGGGTGCCGACGGTGGCCACAACGGCCTGAAGAACATCACCGACATGTTACAGAGCCAGCAGTGGGCAAGGCTCAGGTTCGGCGTGGGCAACGATTTCCCGCCAGGCGCCCAGGTGGATTACGTGCTTGGCTACCCCACTCCCGAGGAACTCGCCATCCTGCCCGAGCGGGCCAAGGTGGCTATCGACGCTATCAAGGCGTTCTGCCTGTCGGGCGTGACGTTTGCAATGAACAACTACAACAATAAATAGTATAAAATAGCTTCAGAGCCAACATGAAGGAAGTCAGAATCGACAAGTGGCTGTGGGCCACACGCGTGTTCAAGACACGAACCATCGCCACAACGGCATGCAAGTTGGGGCGCGTGACCATTGGCGGCATGACGGTGAAGCCCTCACACGGCATTAAGATAGGCGACCGCATCGATGTGCGCAAGCCGCCCGTGACCTACTCGTTTGAAGTCGTGGGGCTGCTTAACAACCGCGTGGGCGCCAAGTTGGTGCCGCTCTACCTCAAGAACGTGACCAGCCCTGACCAGCTACGCTTGCTTGAGATGGTGAAAATCGATGGTTTTGTCAACCGCCAGCGCGGCATGGGCCGTCCCACCAAGAAGGAAGGCCGCGAATTGCAGGATTTCACCGACGAGGCATTCTTCGGCTTTGATGATCCGATGCCTATCGACGATGCATTTGACTGGGACGAGGAAGAGAACCCCCTGTGGACCCAGGAGGACGAGGAGCGCCTAAACGAGGATATCGCCGCCCGGCGCAACAAGGGAGGAAAAAATCAATAATCGACCTCCACGACAGCGCGGCGGCAGAAGTCGATAAACCTACAGTATCTGCAGGAACCCGCACTCTCGTCACACTGCTCAAAATCCTTAGTGAAAATGTCCCCTATCGTCCCGGCCATGCGGGCGATATAATCCCGACACATATCATCATCCATCGAGAAAACCACTTGGCGTTCCACTGTTCCACGGCCAGGTGGTTTATATTTCACGCCACTTTCCTTCATCGAAGCCACCTTATAAATCACGGGGGTGACGCTGCTTAATTCCTTCTTTTCCAACAAGTAAGCATAACAGTATAACATTACCTGCAAGATGCCTTCGCCCTGATTGGAATTGGTGGGATCAAACAAGTCGTCCATCGTCGAGAACAACATCCTCTCGTTACCGGTCTTGTAGTCCACGATGCGCACAGTGCCGTCGGCAAGACGGTCAACACGGTCGGGCTTGTAGGTGAAATTGAACTTGACGCCGCCCATCGGCATGGCCAACCTGTCATGAGTTAGCTCGCACTCCAGCACAGTGAACGGGCCACCAGTGCGGTCAATCAGATCCTTATCATAATTAAGCACAAAATTCACGTAGCCCTTGATGGTATCCATCAGCATAAACGCCTCACCACGAAGGGGTGAGACATCGGTATCCAGTTTATCCTTATCCACATGCAGGTAGAGCCGCTTGATGTTGCGGACGACCGAACGCTCGAGGCGCCCCCTCTGGAACGACTCGATATACCCCTTGTCAATCAACCTACCCCCTTCAGGGATACCGTCACCGGCATAGCAATCGTTGAGGGTGTCGTGGATAATGGTACCAAACATGCCTGAATCCATAAAATCGCCTGCATCGGTATCTTCGTTAAGTCCCTGGAAATAATGCAGATAGAATCGCAACGGACAACCGATATACTTCTTGATAGCGCTTGCCGACAAGAACCACTCGTCGGCATGTTCCCGTTGCTTGAGATACATCCCGCGCAGGGTGTCATAACCCTTATTGGGCAGCTTGATACTGGTACTGGATGACGTCTGGACCACAGGGTTCATCTCCACGTGCACGAGTTCACGTCCATAGACCTTCTCGAGCTGCGCAATGTAGCGCGACGGTTCACCCGAACCCATGCTCTTGACACTGGAATCATAGACAAGCGACACGTGCTCGGCCCGGTTCAGCAATCGGTAGAAATTGAATGACACAATAGCCTCTTGCTGCTCGAGGGTGGACATGCCGTGAGCACGACGTATATAGTTGGGGATAAATGAGTTAATGCCTTTTCTGCGAGGGAAAACACGTTCATTCATCGACAAGACCACCACATTCTTGAAGTCCAGGCTGCGCGTCTCGAGCAGTCCCATCACCTGCAGTCCCTGTATAGGCTCACCAGTGAATGGCACGACCGAGGATGCCGACAATCTGTCAATGAGATAGAATACCGATGAACGCTGCAACGCCTGGCCAAGTTCGGCCAGTGAATGCTTGAGCTGATTGAGCACGTCGATATACATGAGCAAGAATGCCTGCTGCAACGGTAGCTTCACGCCTCCCTCCTCTTCCGGGTCCAAATCCTCGTCCGAAGGCGACGCCACAGCATTCATGCGGTCCATCAACAGATTGCAGAAGGCGAGCAGGTGGTCTAAATAACCTATCGTCTGACCGCGCTCATCGCCCTGCTCACTGTCCACAGCAGGCGTGAACAGATCGTGGAAACTCAAGTGGGCAAACTCGCTTGCTGGAACCCTAAAACGGTGAGTGCCATAGAGTTGCGAAGCCATTTTCAATGCCTCGTTGGTGAAAAAAGTCTTGATAAGGGGATGGGACAAAATATCGTAAACGTCCTCGCGGTAATAGGTCCAGCTGCCGTGCTCCTTACTTGCCTGATGATGCATCCTTGCAACAATGTGCATGAGAGAAACGATGCCCGAACTGCGCAGGGGGTAACCCAACGTAACGTTCAGCACATCAACGTCGTGCACCGAGTGCAACAAGGGGACCAACAGGCTCTCGTCGGGCAGGACAACGGCCGTGTCAACACCGTTCTTGTTTTTATCACGATTTCCCCTCATGAGGGCCACTTCGTCAAAGGCCTGTTTGGCTTGGCCCACGGTCGATGGAACAGCGACCACACGCAACGTCTGTCCCTGATTGTCAACGGGTTCGACAGGCTTGGCTTCAAACCGCTTGCAGTAGCCATCGATGAGCAACGCACCCGGATCATGGGGCGCCATATCCAACAACGGCTTGATGCCGGCATTGTCCCACCAGAAGTCTGCCACCTTGTCACGCTTGAAGTGGTCAAACAGCTTCACCTCGGCGGCCGAGAGCACACCAAATCCCACAAACACCAATCGGCTGAAACGGTGATCGAGCGTCGCAGCCTGAGCCACCTTGCGCAACTGCATTCCAGGCGACACAACGCCCTTGGCTTCTAACGATTTATGATACAGGTCATAGATTGCCGACAGCGCATTCCACAAGGTCATGAACTCCCGCTTTACCCTACTGTCCTCCTTATCGTTACCGGTTACCGTGTTGTCACGCTGACGCCACAGGTCGGCATCGGCACCAGTGTCAAAGAACGACGTGAACAAGGACTCACCGAAGATGGCCCTGACCTGTTCCAGCACCTCGGGAGTGAGGTAATTACTGCTCAGGCTGTGCAGGTCGTCCAAGTTCTTGAAAATCTCGGTGGCATCGTTGAGCGACTTGTCGATATCGTTGAAGTCACCGATGATGAGCTGCGCCCAGTAGACGAATTTGTCAAACTCTTGGGCCTTATCGCCAAACACTTGACAATAAGCATCATAGAGCGCGAATATCATTTCGATATCTGTCGCGGTGGTAGTGCCCGTGAGTTGGGCGACAAGCTCGTTGACCGATGTCACACATGGCAACAGATGAGGCTTGACGCGTGATGCCGCCCTATCGACATCAATGAGCTGCTGGCTCAGATAGTGGACAAAGAACTGGCCACTACGACGGTTGGGAAACACAAAGCAGTAATCCTCAAGGTTGTTGACCTCGAGATAATACCTTGCCACTTGTTGCAGGAAGGGAGTGTTCATGGCAAACTTTTATATTTTATTTTCTGATCAATATGGATAAGCGTATGGTGAGGTCAAACAGCACCAACTTGGCATTGGCGTTACCGGCGATGTCACGGTTGGCACGTTCCAGCTCGGCCACGATGCCCTCCACGTTGCGCTCGTTGATAAACGGTGAGAACCGGGTCGAGAAAGCCTCCTCCTCACGGGTAAGGTAATTGAGCGCGGGGTTATGGAGGTTATAGATGAAATTCTCGCGCACCTGCCTGACTGCATAATCCAGGAAACGGCGCGCCTTTTCGCGCTTCATTTCGGCGATGGCCTCGCTCCAGATTTTGAGTTTGGGGAGGTCATGCTGATAGGAAAGGCGCATCAACTCAATAAAGCGTTCACGGAACTCATGGAACTCGCTGCCCGTCTGCACCAGATGCTCGGCCATGAGGATGTTGCCATCGGCGGGCGCGGCCAGGGCGAGTGCGTTCTGCATATCCATGCCATAGCGGTCACACAGGTACTGTGCCACCATAGGGGTGGACGGTTTGCGCAGTTCTATCCGCTGGCATCTCGAGAGGATTGTCCCCAAGATGCCCTTCTCATTATCACTCACCAGAATGAATTTGCAGTCATCATAAGGCTCCTCGATGAGTTTCAGGAGTTTGTTGGCGGCTTCTTCCTTCAGTTTCTCGGGCAGCCACATTATCAGGATTTTATACTTGGCGGTATAGGCACTCAGGGTCATCTTGCGGATGATGCTATCAGCCTCACGCACAAAGATTTGCGGCTGCTTGTTCTCGTTTTTCAACAAGCCGAGCCAAGCCTGGTAATCCTCCACGGGATATTGGGTGACAAACTCGTGCCACTCGTCGATATAGTCATTGGCATCGCAGTTGTTCCCCTTGCGGTCGGTATAAGGATAGGAATAGTGGGTGTCTACCTGATTGAACGTCTGGTGCTGGCGGCACATGGGGCACACGCTGCAGGAGTCACCGTCAACATGATTCTTGCAATGCAGGTACTGGGCTGCCGCCATAGCAAGGCCCAACTTGGGCACACCAGGTTCACCATAGAGCAACAAGGCGTGCGGCAAGCGGTCGGCATCAATCATCCGACGGATTTGGGCTATCGCCTGCTCATTGCCTAAAACTTCGCTAAATTTCATGCCATTTCAAGATTTGTTGGTGTAAAGATACTACTTTTTCTCCATTCCACCTCGTCCTGCTGCCATTTTCTCTCAAAAAAACGGGTAGCAAGACTTGTGCTGTGGTTGAAATATGGTAACTTTGCGCGTATATGGCAGACAGGATGACACCCGAACAGCGGCACCGCTGCATGAGCCGCATCAGGGGACGCGACACCAAGCCCGAGCTGGTGGTGCGCCGTTGGCTGTGGCACCAAGGGTTCCGTTACCGCCTGTATGTCAAGTCATTGCCGGGGCGTCCCGATATCGTCATGAAGAAGTGGCGCACGGTGATAATGGTCAACGGTTGTTTCTGGCACGGCCACGAGTGCAACAAGCGCAGGCCATCGACCAATGCCCAGTTCTGGCAGGACAAAATCACCCGCAACCGTGAGCGTGACGCCCGCAACCAGGCGCTGCTACAGGCCGCCGGATGGAATGTAATCGTCATCTGGGAATGCCAACTCACTGCCAAGAACCGCGCCCAGACCCTGCACACGCTGGACTTGGCCCTGAGCCGCATTGTGCTGGAACAGAACGGTGCCGCTCCACGACGGTATACTCCATATCACCAAGAAGAGGACGAGCCCTCCATTGCCGCCGAACCCGCGATGGACTATGACAGGCCGAAATAAGCCTCACCTGTCATTATCCATCACATCATGAGTTGCCGCAAGAAAAAAATGCCTACCTTTGCATCGACCAACCAAGGACATGACCAATGGAAGCTAACCGCAAACACTTTCAATCCCTCGCCTCCCTGCAACTGATTGCCATTATCGCAGTGGTGATGGGGCACCTGTGGTTCTGTGAGGTGAAAATGATGAAAAGCCTGTGCGTGAGTTTCTGCTTTGTTTACAGCGGTTTCTTCACGGCGATGTTCCACCGGTTTGACAGTTCCTATGGCTTGAAAGACCATGCCCGCTTCATGTGGGATAAGCTGTCCAAACCGTATCCCGTCTACTTCCTGTCGTTTGTCATCTATTTCATTTCCAACATCGTGTGGAACGGCACTTATTCCATGCAGTCCGATATCTTGCTCGCCCACTTGACCTTGTTGTCGCCATGGATACCCAATGCCGATTTCTATTACGGGTACAATGCCGTGACATGGTTTGTGTGTGTCCTGTTCTTCCTGTATCTGATGGCCCCGCTTGCCGTCAGGGCGCTCAGGCAGTTGAAGGTCACCTGGCAAGTCCTGCTGATGGCCGCACTGTTGGCGCTGGAATTCATCGGAGGCTATACCGCTACCCCCGAGTCCGACAGTCTGTGGCTGAATCATTACCACATGTACCAGTTCCCGCCGATGAGGCTACTGGATTTCGGTACCGGAATCATCATCTACAACATCACGACCACCACGGGGTGGAAACGCCTCCAAGCTAAGCTAACACCCAGCCTGTCAACATGTATCGAGGTAGTCGGCGTGCTCCTTTTTGCACTGCTATACTGGGTACAGAGGAATTATCTGTTTGAACTGTGCTACAGGGCATTCTGCATCCTTTTCCCGGCCGTCGTGGTCCTGTTAATGACCTTTGTGCTGACAAGCAGCAACATGGGGCAGATTTCCAAGATATTGTGCCTCAAACCACTGCCCGCTTTGTCCAAAATCAGCCTTGAGATCTACCTCTTGCAGATTGTGGTCTATTACTTGTTCAAACCACTGTTCGCCATGGCTGGAGTGGACCAGATGCCGCTGTTGTATTTCCTGCTGCAGAACAGCATTCTCATAGTGGTGGCATGGCTCATCCAGCGCTATTACGCCAAGCCCATAAACAGGCTCATGACAAAGGCGTGGGAGAGGTGTTTTGAACGAAAAAGACATAAAACCCAGCAAAACTGACAATATGAAAGATAAAATGGCGCAAAATGCGCCTTTTCTCACTTTTGCAACATGAAAACTAAGGTTTTCAAGCACTCTAATTATTAGCCCTTTTAGGGCTCAAACAGGGTGTCGAAAAATCATCCCGAAAATATTTTGCCAATAATAAAATAATACCTAATTTTGAGCGCTTTTTAAGAAACAGACCGCTTCTTGAAGCTACCATCTAATTGACTACATTAACGAACTTTTATTAATATTTTTAAAAACGTTTTTTAATCTAACAAATGGAGATCAAAACGGCAATGGCCGGAACGCTTGAATCCGGCGACATTTTCATCCAGATTGCGCCCAACGACAACGCTGGACTGCACATT
>ONKF01000014.1 GCA_900318335.1 uncultured Prevotellaceae bacterium | reverse complement strand
GCGGTTTTAATAAATCTTGCTGCGCCTTGGCAATGCTCAAACAAGTTTGGCATTGCGCTCGACTTGCAAAGATTTTAAGTTTCCACAAAATTATGGAGTCTGTCCGGTTATCTAAAAGACAAAGTTAAACCTCCACTTGTCGCCGCTTTATTTCACTATTGCATGATAATCTTTGAAATCTCTTTACGGGCCGCGCTGCCTTCAGGGCATGGCCACAAGGGATAGACATGACCCATCTTTTCTGCCACGTGCAGCCTTGCTTCCACACCTGCCGATTTCATCTTATCGTAGGTCTTGACCACATCGGTATAGAATATCTCCCAAGTGCCGGTGAAGAGGTCTGTGGGCGGAAGGCTCTGCATATCGCCATAAAGGGGTGATATCATCGGGTCGCGCGGGTCGATGCTTCCAGCCCAGTCTGAACCCACATGCCTCAACACTTCAGCATTCAGGAAGGTGTCCTTTTCCTGTATTGCATCATCAGCGCCCAGCACGTCAACCCATGGCGAAATGAGTATCAGCCGACACGGCAGATCAAGCGAGTTGGAACTGCATACCTGCTGCGCCAGGGCAAGTGTGAAGCCGCCCCCTGCCGAGTCGCCCATAATGATGATGCGCTTGGCGGAGTACTGCTTGACGAGCTGTTGATAAAGCTGCATCATCAATGGATGGGCATCGCTGGCTGTGTAGCGATAAAGTAACGGATAGTTTGGTGCCACAAGTCCACAGCCTGTCGACTCGGCCCACTCGGCCATAGCCTGCCAATGCAGTTTTTCAAAGTTGTTGAGATAAGCACCGCCATGGATGTAAAGCAAGATGGGCTTGCTGTCATCTTGGGCTTCCATGTGAAACACCTGCATGTTGCCAACACGATATTGACGCATTTCGCGAGGGAAAGTCACCCCTTCGGGTATTTCCACAGTGCTTTTGTCTGTCTTGTCACCTTTGCCTTCTTCGTAGTCCTCCATTGTTCTCTGCGGTAAAGAATGACTGACGATGATTGCTTGGGGTGAGCGACCATCTATCAGCCTGACTGCACCGCCAACCACTAAGATGGCAACAATTAACCCTACTAATATGAGCAGGGTGCGCTTTAGAATCTTTTTCATGTTTACTTTCATTGTTTCTGATAGTTCTTGAATTTTGGACATGCAAATATAGGATAATTTCTTGTTAGTTAAGTGTTTTGATGCTACAAAAACACTTCCATGTCATTAACGCTGAACACGCAGACCAATCGGGCTGTCCTGATTTGACGGCGATCAAGCAGCTTGAACTGCTGGGTGCCCTGGTAGAAGTTGTAGCGCAGGGGGATGCAGTTGCGCCAGCACTGGATCTCCCCGCTCTTGGTCCAGAGCTTGAGGTCAACCGGGTCGCCGGCCTTGAGCATCCTGCGAAGGGTGCTGATGTGAATACTTTGTGCCATAATGTATTTGTTATATTGTTTGGGCCGTCATGGCCTCTAATCTCTAATCTCTAATCACTAATCTCTAATCCACGGCGATAGCCGTATCATTGGAATGAGGGGTCAAACTGGTCGGTGAAGATGCGTTCGTGATCCACAGACAGGTAGTCTGTCGGCAGATACGTCCGCCTGTCTTGGTACTGGTAGGTGAACTTCACGGTGTTGAGTTCACCTTGCCGCTGTCTGTCTTGAAGGCGGCCGATGCGTTGAGCACCGGGACGGTCTCTACACTATTAAAATTTAACTCCATAATCTCGCGGTTTAAGTTTTCGCAAAATTATGGAGTCATTTACACTCAACAAAAGACAGGTTTTAAGATAAATATCATACCTTTGCACTGATAATATTAATTCATTGAACTTATGAGAATCGGGAACCAAATTTTGTTATTATTTGTTTTAATCATTTCTTTGCTTTCCTCTTGTAAAGAGAATGGGAAAAATTCTTCATCTTCTGATGAACAGGAGACCTTAACGATTGAAGAAGTAATTGAGCAACTCACCAATGATAATGTCCAAAATACATTTTTCAGCACTTCGTTTGGTGATTCAAAATCTGAGTTGATAAGAAACTTTGCCAAGCATGATTTAGTTCTCGTTCCGCAGATGAGCACCGCAAATAGCTCTTTTTTTGTCAATCCAAAAAGTAGATTTATAAATTTTGGAGGGATGAACTGGGAGTCTGTTCAGGCAAGTTTCGAATCAGATGATATCTTTACTGGAGTTTCTTTTTCGGTCAATTATTCTAATAAGGATTTAGCTATACAAGAGCTAGAGAGAAGATATGAAATATTAAAACAGAAATATGAGATATTTTCAACTCCGAAAGATTCCGTCTTTTCTATTAAAGCATATCGTATTTGTGGAAAAGAAAGTGGTGCTATTTTATTTTGTGATGAGCATGAAGGATTAGACCATAACATTTGGTATGGTTTATTCCTTACTTATGCCTTAAATAATGATGGTAATGTGAGTGACGAGTTATAAATAACAGCAAAATGAAAAAGATTGTTATATTGTTATTATACCTTTTTATTAGTGTTTCATTTAGTACTCTTTTGGCACAACATCAATCTTTTCTTGGAATAGAATTAGGTGGAAATCCTGAGGTATTTAAATACGAATTAAAGAAAAGAGGGTTTGTAGAAAATGAGGACAAATATGATGGAGGATTTTATGGCAAATATCTCGGTGTCCCATGTCGTTTAGCGGTCCATGAAAGAAATGGAAAAGTTGAAAAAGTCTTCATTAGGTATAGGCATGGATCAGACTTTTCTCAAGAAGAAGCTACTTCAATAGCTGATGGGGTAGTTATGATTATTTGTAGTGAACTGGATGCAGACAAAATAGATTATGATGTAATTAAAGATGTGCCCATCTTGGGGACTTGCAAAGGGACAGAAATACTTCTTTGTAATGGAGAGTATGAAGTCTTTACTGATGGTCTTTGGACTGATTTATATCATGATTGGGAAGTGGGAATATTTGTTGTTGATATTCCCAATCATCCTATCTATGAGGCTCGTAAAGAAATGCAGAAGAGCACACAAACCAAACAAACAAAAAAGAGAAAAAACGGCAGAAAAGGCAAAAAGAAATAATTTTGTTAATTTATTTTATTGATTCTTCCGTCAATAAGAATTAAAGTTTGGTTACAGGAACACTTCAATTCCGTTGATCTCGAAGATGCAGCAGATGCGGGCCTGGCGTATCTGATGCGAGTCAAGCAGCTTGAACTGCTGGGTGCCCTGGTAGAAGTTGTAGCGCAGGGGGATGCAGTTGCGCCAGCACTGGATTTCCCCGCTTTTAGTCCAGAGCTTCAGGTCAACCGGGTCTCCGGCCTTGAACATCCTGCGAAGGATGCAGATGTAGATAATTTGTGCCATGATGTTACGAACACTCCTCTCATAAATCAAAAGACCATGTATGTGGATGCGTTGTGAAGTGCTATCCAATGTGAGAACAGAAAACTTTGCGAACATGATTACTGACCAAGGCAGAGCCACATTCACCGAAGTGTATCTTCGGCAAAAGAAAAAGAATTTGTATATTTGCAAAAATTTAAAACTTAAATAACGGGATTTTTTCCATCAGTTGATTGGGCACCTTATCATGATTGGAGTGCCAGGGGAAAAGTCCTTTCCAACAACCTATATCTATGAATATGCTGATGAGAATGAATGCTAAAGTGTTGGTGACGGTAATCGCTTTTGTCGCCATGGGGTTGACAACTGCTGTTGCACAGATTACACAGGAGCAGTTGCGAACCGGAAGTGACGAACAGCTGCTGAGGGAATGGACTAAGGTGATTTCCAGTGATGAGTTTGGCGGAAGAAAGCCCATGACGCCCTTTGAGGACAAGACGGTGGACTATCTTGCCAGGCAGCTGGAGGTATTAGGCTTGGAGCCTGCCTTTAACGGCAGCTGGTTCCAGCCCTTTGAGATGATTGCAGTCACAGCCAAGCCCGTGGGTGGCAGGCTCACTGTGAGCGGGAAGAAGAAATCGGTGCTCCGCTATCCCGACGATTTGATCATCTGGACAACTCGCGCCACCAAGAAAATTGACCTGAAGAAGGCGGAGTATGTCTTTTGCGGTTTTGGCATCAATGCGCCCGAATTCGGCTGGAACGACTACGAGGGCATCGATGTGAAAGGCAAGATCGTGGTCGTGATGGTCAACGACCCAGGCTTTTATGACAGTCAGCTATTCCGGGGACGCAATATGACCTACTACGGTCGTTGGTTATATAAGTTTGAAGAGGCACAGCGTCAGGGTGCTGCCGGTTGTCTGGTCCTCCACCACACCGAAGCCGCCAGTTACGGATGGCATGTCTGCGTGAATGGCCACCTGAGTGACAATCTCGCCATCTATGATCCGGATACCCGCAATGCCAACGAATTAGCCGTCAGGGGATGGCTGCATGAGGACGGTTGCCGGAAACTGTTTCTTGCGGCCGGCATGGATATGGACAAGGCACTGGCTGGCGCGAAGAAGCCAGGTTTCAAGAGCTTTCCCCTGAATGTGAAAGGTGATGTGAAGATGAATGTGACTTACGGCATTCAGCAGACGCGCAATGTGGGCGGCATCCTGCGAGGGAGTAGTCAGAACGGTGAGGCCGTAGTATTCTGTGCCCACTGGGATCACCTGGGCATCGGGAAAGCCGATGAGCACGGCGATACGATTTATAACGGTGCTGCCGACAATGCATCGGGCATGGCTGGAGCCTTGCTCGTCGCCAAGAAGTTCAAGGAGATGCCCCAGCCGCGTCGAGACCTGCTGTTCATCTTCCCCTCGTCTGAGGAGAGCGGACTTTTCGGCTCGGCATATTACTGCGATCACCCAGCCGTACCGATGGCCAAGACTGTGGCCTGCCTTAATTTTGAGAGCATCGGTCCTGCCGAGCTCACGCGCGATGTCGTGATTTTAGGTGGCGGGGAAAGCGACCTGGACAATTATTATATCGCTGCCGCTGCCGCTCAGGGCAGGTATATCTATTTCGACGATGACAACTCCGACGGCTGGTTTTACCGTTCCGACCATTATAATTTCGTGAAAAAGGGAGTCCGTGCGGTGGTATTGGAGAACGGCCGTCAGCCTGTGGATGTGACCAAGCCCAATAAATATCCTATGCCGGTATGGTATCACAAGCCCTGTGACGAGTATCGTGAGGATTGGGATGTTAGCGGCACATTGTCCAACGTGAACCTCATCTTCAGCATAGGCCTGTCCTTGTCAAACAATTCCCGATAAGCCATTCTTTTCAGATCGAAAGAAATTGAGGAATCACGACATATTGAAAGCCTAAATCAAAGATAAAGCGAGAGGAGGTGTCATAAATCTCATCTATTATTATATCCGTGCTGCGCATGGAGAACATTTAACTCTGCTAAGCCAAATTAAGCAAAAATTTTGTTTAATTTCTCGGCCGTCAGGCCGATTAAAAAACCAGAGGCCGATTATGACACATTCTCCTTTTTCATTACGGAATTAGATGTTTTTGTTATCGGTTGATTCATCGTCGAGGACGTAGACGTGCCAATTGCGGGAGATCCACTCGATATAGCGGGTCTCGATGTTCTGGACGAATCCCAGGTCAACCGCTTTTTCGTAATAGCATTCTTTGGGCCATCCGTTCAAGAAAAACCCGTAATACTCTTTGACAATCACTTCGGCACCATTGGGCTTCGCGATTTTCAGCGAATCAACAATCTGGTCGCGATACATTGCCAGGCTGTCATTGGCCATGTCGCTCATGATCATTGACAGCGCGCCGAAGCCAAGATCCATCACATCCTCGACAGGAATAGTCGTAGTTGATAGTGTTGAGATGGCATAATCGCCGTCGAAGTCGTTCTCCTCGTCCTTGATGGGGGTGTAGCCTATCCTGGCAGATATGTGCTGGGGGTAACCTTGTTCCTCGGTATCAACTTCCTTGTCGCCGAGGTCATATATGGAGCCGTGCATAACGAAGAGATTCTCCAATTCCTCGTATGAGTCACGGATGTCCTCCTCGGTTGAGACGCCGAGCAACAGGATGTTCTCCAGCGACTTTCGGGGCATGATGCTGTCCAGGCCGGGGATAGTTGAGTACAGGGAATCACATGTGCCCTTTACACCCTTCTTGAATTGGTCGCGTATCTCGCGCCAGTTGGTGATGCTTTTGAGCGATCCCATCTCATCGGTTGTGAACTCACACTCGACCGACTGCATCAACTGGCTCATGGCTTTAGTCATCAGTCTGGTGACCGTGTCGGCATCATGGAGGGTGAAACTCAGCGGAATGTACTTCATCTTGTAACCGTCGCTGGTCGAGTCGGTCACCACAATCATGAACTCCGCCTCATAGGACTCGCTGACCGTCGTATCGTTCCCTTGAACCTTGTACTTGTTGTGCGTCTGCCTGTAGGTCATCGTGTCGTTCTTGCAGAAGAAACCCACCACCGCAATCTCGTCCTCGGGTTCCTCTTGGCTTAACATCAAGTTCTGTGACCATGCAGTCATGCATGCCAGCATTGCCAGCAGCAGGGTCTTCAGTTTCTTTGCAGTATTCATGTTATCAATAGTTTTAGGTTTGTGATTTGCCGCAAAGTTATTGACAAATACCGAAACCTGCAAATAAATCCAAGTGATATAACGATTTACAAGCCCTTCACCCTGCTTACAGGTAGTGACCATAGCGCTGCAATTGTCGTTCGCCGTGCCACACCACGATACGTTTTTCGATTGCACTTCAATGATTTTCCCTCTATCGAAGGTGAGGGATGTTCTGATGATTGGAATATACCTGCCTTGTCAACATTTTTCCTTTTTTGATTTTTGGAGTGATGCGGCAAAAAATGTATTTTTGTAGCGTTAAATCATCTATCGGAAATTATTATGTATAAAGTATCAGTTGTCACTCCGCTCCACAATGTTGAGCTAAATGTTTTCGAGAAAGCTTATCAATCCATGCTATCTCAAACCATCGGTTTTGATAACATCCAATGGATTGTCATTGCGCACAACTGTGAACCTCACTATTTGCCGGCCCTGCAAGAGATGCTGGGCAAGCACGACAATGTCATCGTCCGTGGACTCGACAATGATGTCCACACGCCCTCCTCTCCCCGAAACTATGGCATGCAGTTTGCCACCGCGCCATACCTCGGTTTTCTGGACGCAGACGACAGTTACACCGCCCATTGTCTTGAAGAAGCCTATAACAATATCCGAGAGACCAAGTCCGACGTGCTGATTTTCCGCCGTGAGTCAGAACTGGAAGACCCCTCGTTGGTGCCTCTGACCGAACTGGTGGGATGGAATCAACTGGAGTCGCGCATCATTGTCGAGCGTGACAACTGGGACGAAGAGAAAATGTTTCTGGGCGTAGGCTGGGGCATCGTCACGTCTAAAGTGTTTGACCGGGAGTTCCTGGCACGAAACAACATCACATTCGACGAGGACGTGCCATTCGCCGAGAGCACGCTTTTCAGTGTTCAATCCATCGGCATGGCTCAACGCATCTGCTACCTGCCGCAAATGATAGGCTATCATTATTTCATCAATAGCCGCTCACTGGTGCAGTCGGCCAAGAAATCAGGCGACACCCTGGTCAGCTATGCCAAGGGATACGTCAAGCTGTTCAGCGACATGGAAAATTATGGCATACAAAGCCCTCATCTGTTCTGGGTTATTATGGGCTATCTCGCCAATTTCATGCTTGCCTCAGCCGACGAATTGACGCTCGACAACAGGCTGAAAATCAAGGAGTATCTTGCGCCGTTTATCTCGCGTGCGATGGACACATGAGGCTCATGACCATATTGCGCATCAACAAGAATACCGACTACGGCAAGCGTTATTCCTTTGCCAGCATACGAAGCATCAAGGGGTACCAGAATCGCGTGCCCATCACGACATATGCCGACTATGAGAAACTGATACGGCTGCAGACAAACGTCGGCGAGGAGAACATTCTCACTGCCGAGGAAATCAACCGCTACGCAATGAAACTCGATGGACGCATTCTGCCGATGACCCGCGTCCACTTGCGCCCCTTCAAGAGGGCCATCTTGGGTGTGATGAGAGGGCACAACAATCTGCCTGTCATGCTAAGCCAGCCTAAAGCGCAATCCACCATTAACAACAGTTTTATCCAGCATTTCCTGAACAGCACGGCTATCGACTTTATCAAAATGTCGCTATATGCCAACGGACAAAAACAAAGCGACCTGTCCATACCCGCCTCGTTCATCTCATCGTTTGAGCAAGATAGCTCCATCAAGAGATTCAAATTGATCAGCCTCGCCCTGCTCTCGCGTGAGGCAGACCAAATTATCGCGCTCAACACATCTGAGGTCTTGACCATGTTCACCATTCTTGAGCAGCAATGGCCCGACGTCATTAGGGAAGTCGAACAGTATGATGCAGAGCGGGCTCAGGAACTCACCGAAATTTTCAAGCAGGGATTCGATGATGTTGCCGTGCGCATCTGGCCCAAGCTGCAACGCATTGTGGCATTCGGCGCAGGCAAGTTCCAGCCCCATACCACTGCCTTGAAACGATATACTAAGGGTGTGACACATAACCACGGACACCTCATCACAGTCGAGTCGATTATCGCACAAGCCATCGCCGACGACAGTGATTTGTTTAAGTTCGTTCTCGAAAACGATTTCTTCGAATTTATGCCCGACAACTCCGAGCCTTTGTTGCTGAGTCAGGTGTCTCCCGGCATGACCTGTGAAGTGATCGTGACTAACCGGGCAGGACTCTACCGATACAGAACCGGAATCCGCATATCCCTGGTTGAGCATTTGCCGCAAGGCAATGCCATCATCCGCATCGTAGAGTGATATATTCCCCTCACGCCGATAATTCCGGCAAACCAACCACAGTCAGACAGTCCGATAAGACTCTCTCAGGAAAAGAGTGATCCCGGCACGATGGCACTAACGGCAGCACCATCTATGAGCGGGGTGTTGTCCTCAATGGTTTGCGGGAGAGAAGGGGCACCGCTGCCCGATGCACTGGTTGTTCTTTCCTGAATAGCGGCAGATGACCTCGGGCCGTTCCATCTCCACGCCGAAGTGCTCCTTGACAAAATCGACGGCAGCGAGTATGGAAAGGAACGAGTCGCGCTTGCAGCAGCGCGGGCCGCCGATATGACCTATCTCACTGAGGGATTTAGCCGTCATCTGGTGTGACATGGCGAAAGGCTCATTAGCGAGTGGTGTGGACTTGGAGATAATTGACACGAACATCCCACTGCTGATGCCCGCACCGCAGGCGCCCCAGAAACCGCATGCTCCGCCTGGCACACTCTTGCCCCTGGACATCATCTCGTTCAATGCCTTGGGCAGGTTGAGCTCGCCTCCAGCGTTCTTGAAGGCCGTGAGCAAGGCAGCGCCCACCATCACATGGTGCTCGGGGCCGTGCATGTGGCAGAACGGCTGAGCCATCATCTTTTCTATGATCTCGACAGGGTTTCGGGACGTCTCAGCGAGGCAAAGCCCGATGATAGTGTCCAGCCCTGCCGTGTGGCAGTCGTTGCACACATAGTGGCCATGGATACAGCGGGTCTTGCTGTTCTCCTTCTTGTGGCAGATGGCGCACTCCATGAGTTCATCGTTCTCAAGATACTCCAACGGAGCTTTGCATATCAGGCACTCTTCTTTCATCATCATTATTGTTTACTTTGCCAATGTATAATATCCTAGGGCAACAGCGACTATGCCAAGCACTACACTCCCCAGAGCGTACAGGATAAACGTGGAATAATTGCCCGCCTGCAACAGGCACAGGCTTTCCTTCGAGAAGGTGGAAAATGTGGTGAAACCACCACAAAAGCCCACAATCAACAGCAGGTTCAACTGCGACGAGGCATTAACGCGATTGAAGGCTGCCCATAGCAAACCGATGAGCAGACAACCGACAATGTTGGCAGTCATCGTTGCCCACGGAAATGCGGACCCCATGCCCTTCATCGCAAGCGATACCAGGTACCGGGCGATACCGCCGAAAAAACTTCCTACCCCAACAAGAAGAATGTCCTTTAAGATGATCATACAATAATCACGATTGATATCACACAAGATTGCAAAGATACCTATTTTTCTCTTTTACATGATAGCTAAAGGAAATTGGCTGCATTAAACGCTCTCGGGATCATATTTGAGCACATCCGACGGCCAGCCTGTGACGTTCCTGCCCGTATCAAGACATCGTATCTCACTAAGGTCATCATCAGCAAGCGTGAAGTCAAAGAGGTTAATATTCTCTATCATCCTTTCCTTGTGGGTCGTCTTAGGAATGATGATGATACCGCTCTGGATCAAGAACTTCAGGGCAATCTGGGCTGCAGTCTTTCCATATTTCTCACCAACTCTCTTAAGAACCGGATTCTTGAAAATACCGTGCTTGCCTTCGGCCAACGGGCTCCATGCTTCCAGGACCACGTTGTAGGGCTGCAAGTATTCCATCATCTTGCGCTGCTGATAGAGCACATGCGTCTCACACTGGTTCACAACAGGCATGACCTTAGCGCCCTTGACAATCATCGGGAAGGTGTTGGGATAGAAATTCGACACACCAATCGCCTTGAACAGGCCTTGCTCATAGAGTTCTTCGAGCGCATGCCACATGACAGCAGGTTTCCCTACGGGCCAGTGAATCAGCATCAAGTCCACATAGTCCAGGCCAAGCTGCCTCATTGAATGATCGACCGAGCGCATCGTCTCATCCCGACTATAGCACGAATCGCATATCTTCGTCGTGATGAACAGTTCTTCACGGGCTACGCCACATGCACGCACGGCATCCCCTACCCCTCTCTCGTTGTAGTACATGGCGGCCGTGTCGATGCTCCTGTAGCCAACCGATATGGCATCCTCCACAACCCGTTGTGTTTCCCTTTCTGAGACATCATAGACGCCGAGGCCAACCATCGGCATCCGCAATCCGTTGTTCAAAGTCTTATACTCCATCATTCTTAGAAACGATCAAAAAACGCCGTTACAAAGATAGAAAAAAATAAGTGCAACTCGGGCGAAATGACAAATCTAATTTGAGCATTTCCAAGACACTGCCTAATTCATCCAACAAAAGACATGTTTTTTCAAGAAAAAATTATACTTTTGCATCAAGTCAAGTATATATATATCACATAACCATTTAGAATAATAACTATGGCCGACAAGAAACGTGACAATCAAGTGCAACCACGCGTGAAGAATAAGGGTGTTATCATAGACCTGTTCGTTCTATGGCTCGCTTTGACAGTACTCTCATGTGCAGCAATCAATCTTCATATTTCGCTGAATAAGCTGGAACCCAAAGAAGAAGAGTGACACATCATTAGTGGTTTTGCCTAAAATCTTACGACAGAGCTGAACTCACTGTGCCACAGAATTCGGTTCCGATGTTCTATTCGAGGAACTTCAGTCGCACGACTGAGGCGTAATACTTGCGGGAGAACCATCGGCACCGTTTGTTAAGAGACAGACCTCTGTTGAAGTTTTTCCTATATCATGATAAGTTTCAAAAATAATCCATAAATTTGCGCATTATTAGTCAATATGGAATAAACATGCAGCAGTTGAACACGGGATAGTCATCCCATCACCACGTCAAGTACCATCATCAGGACAAACCCGATGGCAAAGCCGATGGTGCTCAGGTTGGTGTGACGGCCTGTTGATGCCTCGGGTATCAGTTCCCCAACAACGACATAGAACATGGCACCGGCCGCAAAGGCCAAGAGATAGGGCAATACGGGGGTCAGCAACGACGCCAGCAGGATGATGGCAAACCCGCCGATAAGCAGATGTGTTTGGCTTGTTTTTCAAGGACAACATGGCAATATCTTCCTGCGAGCGGTTGCGTCCAAGACGGTACAGGTAACAAGGGCTGTATTGAACTATTAGAAGCCTTTTTTGTTGATTATACTTGGCTATTGTGCAATAACTTGGACAATGCTATTCATCTGATGATGAATGGCTTGCTACCAAGGGAGCGATATATCCACCATGGCAGCAATGAATAAAAGCACAACGTCAAAAAAGGGGGAAGTCCACCGTGGACTCCCCCCTCCTTTGATGATGAACTCTTCGTGGTTCTTACTTGATGAAGACCTTCTTGCCGTTAACGATATAGAAGCCCTTGAGGTCCGATGTGTCGCTCACGCGGCGACCGTCGATTGTGAAGATTCCGTTCTGAACGGCAGTCTCGTCACTCTGCAGATTGACGATGCCACTGCTACCCTCGTCAACAATACGGATGTTGTCAAAGAACACTGCATCGCCCCACGTGACGATGGTGCCGCTCATCCAGTCTTCGGTCGACGGATTAACGAACGATGCCGCAAAGGCCAGTCTCGAGTAACGACCATCCTTGATGTCGTTGAGCGGTATCATTATGGTGTTCCACTCGTCGGTGAGCGTCACCTCCTGCAGCAGGACGGGTTCGTCGGCAAGTGTGTTGCCCATAATCCGAAGCGTCTCAACGCCATTACCCTTCACGTCGATATAGAGCACAGGATTGGAAGCGGTCTGCAGTGCCAGCTTGCCTGATGTCAGTGTGAATTCACCCGTAAACCACGTTGTGGTCATGGCCAATGCGAAACCGTCATCGTCCGAAGACTGGTCCACAACATACAGGGAAGCATTGCTGTCCTTTTCCCACAAGTAGGAAACATCTCCATAGGCAAAGTTCTCCTCGAAGGGAAGAGCATAGGGCGCACCTGTGAGTAGGGTCACACTGACGGGATAGCCTTCGCCAGCCTCGTTGACAGGCTTGACGCCCCAGGTGGTGAACTGCTGTTCTCCCTCGTCGGTATTGTACTGGAGGGTATAGTGGTCTGCTCCCTTCACGCTGCCAAGGACATCGGTAAAGTCATAACCCCAACCGTTGAACTCGGTAGCCAGGATCTGATACTCTACATCATCGGGATTCAGATAGTAGCCGTTGGCGCCCTCGGTGACCATTGGCCAACTGAACTCGACGCTGGTGCCGTTGTCTGCAGCCTGCACACCGTAGAAGCTGCCGGGTGCGTCCTGACCGATCCATACCTTTACCTTGTCGCTCGGGAGGCCCATGCCATAGACATTGTAAGCCACCACTTGATAGGTGTAGTAGTTGGGGGTCTCTACCGTAGTGATGATCTCTACCGCGGCACCGGGCTCGACATCCTCCTTGGTTTCTACGACCACGCCGTCGCGCAGCAGTTCAATCTTCGTCAGATTCTCGGTTAAAGCCGTGCCGTCAATGGCCATTGACGGTGCGGTAAATGTCACAACGGCCAGTTTGGCGCCCAGCTCGCCTGGAGCTACTGCCAGGTTGCTGACTGCGGCAGGAGCGGTAGGCTCAGCACCCTTCTCAATGACCAGCTTGTCAGCGAATAAGTCATAAGCGTACATATCGCTGATGCAATGGATAGCGACAAAATACAGTCCGCTTTCATCGGCCGTGAAGCTGCCTTCAAAGTCGGTGGCTTCGTCAGCCTGGAACGCCGTTGCAGGAATAACGGTCATGGTGAGGGCATCGGGTGTGCCCTGACGACCTGCCAGCACCTCAAAGCGTTCGGCTGCGTATCCGGTGTGAGCCGTAAATGTCACTTTATAGTTATTGCCGGCTTCAGCCCTGACGGGCATCACAACCAGATAGTCGTCAGCGTCGTCATTGTAGCTGGGAGGATATATCAATCCGTTCTCGTAGTCATTCCATTCCCATGTGTTGCCGTCACCATTGGCATCAATGACGTTCAGCACGTTGAGCACGCTCGGGTCAGTAAATTCAACGATATAGGGAATATCCTGAGCCTCAAAGAAGAACACGGTGAGCATCGGCGACTTCTGTCCTCTTCCGTTCTCGTTGTAGGCAATGGCGGTGTAGGTGTGATTACCGATAGTCATGCCTTCATCCTCAAACTGCACGGCGGCTCCAGGAGCGATATCCTCCAGAGTCTTCACCACCACACCATCACGCATCACCTCAATCTTCGTCAGGTTCGTTGTCAGCGCCGAGCCGTCAAAGGCGTTAGTCGGAGCTGTGAAGCTGACGGTAGCCTTCAGTGCGTCGGCATCCTGAACCACCTGCATGTCTGTAATGGCGGCAGGGGCATTGTCGGCAGCGCCCTCCTCAATAACGAAGTTGTCAACATACAACGAATAGCCTCCAGCCACGCTGATGTCGTGGATGCCGAAGTAGTAGTAGCCAGTCTCGTCAACAGTCAGTCTGTCGTTTTCCAACGTGACTGCACCCAATGACTCGACAGCGACAGCAGCAATGGCATCCTGCGTCAATGCTGCAGGAGAGGCGCTCGTGCCCATCTTGAGTTCGATGGTCTTTTCAGCATCATCGGTGTTCTTCCACGTGTCGAAGGCCACATAGTAGTTCTTGCCGGCCTCCAGCTTGATGGCGGGCGAGATCAGCCAGTCGTCAGCATCATAATCATAGCTGCCGAAATGTGAGAACTTCCCGTCAAATGGATACCATGTGCTGCTGTCTTCATTACCATCGACAATGGTAAACGACTTCTGGTCGCCCAACGTCGTGAAGCTGTTGACATAGGGCAGCACATCTACCTGAGTGACGATGTTAATCGGCTTATACACCGTCAAGGCGTCGCCATAGATGGCATACTCATTGTTGTCACTCCAGAACAGGCCTATGAAGTAGTTCTCGCCCCCCATCTTGAACTCGGTCGTGCCTTCCAGCGTCAGGCTGCCATCGTCGCCGATGGTGAAGGTAAAGCCATCAGCATAACTGTCGGCAGGCTCAATGGTTCCGTCACCGATGCCGTGAGCCCAACGCAGATTGATGGAGGCATTGTAGTCCTCGGAATAAGACACGGGCTGATTGGCAGCGACTTTAATCGTGTTGCCAACCTTTGTGCCCTTCACCCAATAGCCACGCTGATAGCCGTAGATGAGGTCTTTGAAGTACACGGTACCGTCACTGCACTCCACAACCTCTATCGTGCCGTCCTGGGCCTCATAATACAGGAACATGCCGTCCCCGTAATCCTCACCAAGCATTCCCTGACCCGTACGCTCGTAAGTCTTCGACTCACCCTCGGCAGGCTGAATGATGATGCCATGGTCATCGACCACCTCGCCAGCAGCGTTGCGGCTGGGACTATTCAGGTTGCTCACCTGAGCCGGAGACAAACGCAAAGTACTCAACTGAGCGTACGTTTGCCGGCCCTTCTGCGACCCACTCGACAGGTCGCTATCTTGTGAAGCCTGGGCCATTGCCGGCAAAGCCAGCATTAGCACTGCCAGCACTCCACACCATAGAATTCGTAAACCTTTTGACATAGTAAAAACATTAGAAATTGAAAGTAAAACTCATAGGAAATATGGCACAAAAATACAAATAATTTCAAAAAACTGCAAATAATTAATATCCAAATTGAATCATAAAAGGGCAACATCACCCATCTAACAGGTGGTCGTTCCTACTTGATGATGTATTTCTTGCCTGAGTTTAGACAACACGGTACCACCTGCCTCACGGATTATGGCAAACGTGCCCGCCGCATCTTTGCAATCAACCTCCACCACAAGCCTGATGCCTGGGTTGGCATCAGGTGCTCTAACCTTCTTGCCACTGGAGTCATATTTTGCTGTCTGTTATTGCAGTAACGGCAGTTGCGCGTTAGGAGTGAGTTTGTTGTGAGCACTCGTCATGAGGGAGCAAGAACAGGCAATAATGGCAAATAATATGATTTGTAATAGTCTATTCTTCATGTTTTTTTTGTCTTGCCCTCTGTTTGATCTCTTGAAATTTCATTTTCAAGTATTGGAATACGCTTTGTTTCTTTTTCTCCCTCAACTCAAATGTTTTTTTGCTGATAAACACACCGACAAGAATGGGGATTCCCCAATAAGGTATCGACTGCACGATTGCCTTGAATTCGCTAACATAAGACTTTGGAGTCGTCGTCAGCAGGTCGACTATGGTCATCGCCATAACGGCTAAGAAGAAACCGCTTTCCAATGTAAAAACCACTCTCCAGAAGTTCCCCCAGAAGTCATAGCCAAACAACTGCCTGTAGACATAAAAATAGCATAAGGGAAGCAAAATATAAAAATAGTCACCGAAAAAGTCGGCAAGGTCATCCACAAACAGAGCAAGAATGGCCATGAACACTGTGATGAAGAAACCTTGCGGTAGTGTGTGCTTGGTGTTGCGTGGCGCATAGCGGAAAAGACACCATGTGGGAAAAATTAAGAAGCATGTCAGGATCAACGATCCCCATCCCGGACTGCCCTCAATCCAGGCAAAAAACTGAGCGACCAATGACGTGTCGCCTTGAACTGCCTTGACTTCATGAGAGCCGAACAAACGATCAATGAGGACACTGATCACTCCCATGACAACCAGCATTTTCACTGGCGGGAACGACACTTTCCGCTTGCCGTTGATATAATCGCTGATGAAATATCCGGGACGCCAAATCAGCTGCCACAGGGAGTACAGCAAAGAACGGTTGCCCATTCCCCACACCTCGGCGGTGCTTTGAAGCACGCTCTTCCATGATACCTTTTTCAAACCGGCCTTCTGCGCGCAATGCGGACAAAACTTGCCAGCAAAGTCATTCCCGCAATTCTCGCAATGATGGCGCTCGTTCTCGTCATAACTCCAATCGAAGGGTTCGAGCTGCCATGCCTTGAATCGTTTATATCTTTCTTTTAAAGTCATCTAAATAATCTTTTTGCAAAGATAATGATTTTCTTTAAAAAATTAGATTCATTCAATGACCGTCTCAGGTGACACAAGAATTATCAAAAAAAGAATTACTTTCTTGTAGTTTTTGGGCAAGCCCTTGCGTCTAAAGTGTGAAATCAATTTAAAAAACATCGATATTATGGAAACAAAAAGGAAACAAGTATTAGGAGTCGCATTAATGACTTTAGGTATTCTTCTCTTCATTGGAGGATGCATTGCTGCAGGTTTTTATAGAGATTACCGCTGGATTATTTATGGTATGCTCATTGGCATCAACATTAGCATAATCGGCTTTATGTGCTACCATAGGAACAGACTGAAAGACGTATCAAAGCCTGGCGCTAATATGGCAACTACGATTATTATGGTCACACTATTTGCTCCATGCCTATTGTATTGTCTTCTTGCCCATGATTTCTACATCTGGGGGTTTAATATGAGGGTCTTTTCCATTAGTATGTTAGCAATACAATTCTTTCATGGAATCGTTCTTGTCCTTGGGGAACAAAAACACAGATAAGGACCATCATTGATTAAACATAAAAAAGCATCCGCATTCAAGTCGAAAACAGAATGCGGATGCAAATCATTTAAAGTTGTCCAAGTTGTCAACCCTTGTTGTCCAAGTTGCCTGAAAAACTTAGCGACTTAGCGTGATCCTCCAGGGTGTTCGGATGCCAGAATCTAAGTTGTTATCGTTGTTTGAATAACTTGAGACACTGCCGTGGATTAAGGCCTGAGCGTCTTTTTCCCATCTTGGATGATGATGCCGCGTGTTTCACTCGTGGCGGGAACACCGGTGATGGTGTAAGCCCTTGAGGTGCCAACGGGGGCGTTGACCTCTTTCACCTTGCTCGGACCTTCGGTCTTATCTATAAACTCCTGCTTGGCCTTGGCCAACTGCTCGCGGAAGCGCTCGTTGCCTTGCAATTTCGCATAAAGCACCGATCCGCCCAGTCGTCCGGCATCCACGTCGCTCTGCCAGTGATATCCGGCAATGACACGGCTCTGACCATACTCATAGCCACGGGCCAGCAGTGCGTCGGCAACAGCGGGGTTAATGTCCGACAGCAACAAGGCCATCGTCCAACCCAGGACAGTGTGTCCCGAAGGATAAGAACCATTGGTGATATGCTCCTCTTCCTGCTCGGGAACGAGGGTCGGCTGATTGTAGTACACGAAGGGGCGTGTGCGCATATATGTCTCTTTAGCGCGGTTGCTGATGCTGTCGCATGTGGCTCCCACGTCCTGCAACAGGGTGTACAACTCGGGCGTATCTTCCTTGGTGATCATGAGGCCCAGAATCGGGCAGAACTCCTGGATGATGGTTTGCATTCCATAGACAGCGTCGCGGATGGCCATTGCAGCGCGCTCCTCGTCTTGGCGTTGACGAATGCCCCAGAGGTATTGGGTCTGGTCGGCAGCGAAGCGCGATGACTCAAATTCAGGAGGGGGCGGCAGGAAGATTGCCATGTTAGGCAACTCCGCCTGAGTGAAATACGGATGACCATTAACCTCGTCTTGACCGGCAAAGACCGTCATTGTGCCACACACAAAGAAAAGGGTGGCAAAAATAAATTTGTTGATTCTGTTCATAACAATAAAAAGTTAAATGTTATTACAAATAATTAAATATTACCCATTCAGTCAGCCGACTGTATTTAGTTTCCGTCGAAATGATCAGATGCTGGTACCACCGCATTTCCATGGACACCACATCCAAATCTCGCTGCAAATATAGCAATTTTTACTGAAAAAAATAATATCGACACCAGATATTACTGGGTTCGTGCTCGTGTCAGTTCAATGGCTTCTTTGCCTGACAGGTGTTCGATATCGAGGCGCAGGAGCAGGACGTGGTGCATGGATTTGTCGATTTCGTGTTGCAGTCCGGGCTCATCGTCGGGCGAGTATCGGCGTCCCAAGAGACGCAAGGCCTGCACCTTCTCGGCGGCATCCTCCAGAATGTGGATGCGGCCAAACGCAATCACGCTCCTGAAGTAGGTCGTGAACTCGGCAGGCCTGATTTCGTCCTGCTCGATGACGCAAAACGAACAACGGCAATCTCGCTTGATGGCATCAACTTTGTGCCCTTGCACCGCCGAATGGAATATAATCGCCCCATCGGCATACACATAGCTGAGGGGCACGGCATAAGGGTATCCGCCATCACCCGCCAACGCAAGCACTCCCGAGGTGCAACGGCCTAAGATGCGCTCACATTCTTCTCTGGATAGTTGCTGCCGGTTACGGCGCATGGGTCTAAATTCTTTCATATCTCCACTGTATCATGATACGAGGGTTCTTCACAACGTGCTTGATGAAGCAAAGGCTTGGGATGTTAGGGTTCGGCCTGTTTTTTATTACCATGAATTCCAATTTTTAGTTCGACTTGTCTAAGTAATCAAGCAAATCGATGGTGCCTGCAACGCTATCGACATCAAGAGCCGGAACAGACTCCACCACGCGCGTCTTGCCGCTTGATTTATCGACATAGAAATTCACCAATGCACCCGTATAACTGCGGAATATCACCTTGTATTCAGTTGCTGTCTCATCCCCCATTGTCACAGACATTATCGAGGGATTCTCGGCAGCAACGCTCCAGTCATATTCGCTATGGCAATAGTTGTTTACTCCTTCATAGGCCATTTCGGCCGTGATTCCTGATGACTGCGCTATATCCGTTTTGTTCCTGTGGCATGAACAAAATAGCACAGCCACCAATACAGATGATATGACAATGTATTTCATAAATCAGAATTTATCTTTCTCAGTGGGCAAAGATAACGATTTTTTCGCTAAGCAACTGTTTTCTGAGAAATTATGCCCGATTCAGCATTTTTTTTTAATTTTGTGGCGGCAATCTCCATGGCAGTTCTATCATGACCTGCAATGAGATTCCAACAATCAATAAACGCCAACAATTCAATTAATTCAGACTATGAAGAAATCAATTTTCACCTTGATGCTGATGCTCATGTCGGCTATCGTTCTTAACGCTCAGAGCTTGACCGCCCATCAATGGGGCACGAAACTCATCTCCGATGACAACCAAGAAGTGCTCGTGGAGCTAACCTTTGAGAAAGACGGAACTTGTGGACTCCTGGTTGGGGCCGAGCACCAAATGAAGGAGGACGGTGTGCCCGTCAATATCCTGGGAAGCGTGGCCGTTCCCGGCACCTACACCCTGAATGGCAAAGACTTGACAATGGACCTGAGCAGAGGTCAGGCTGAGGTCGATTTTGACTATGAAATCAAGGGCATGGACGCCAAGACCAAGGCCTTGATGGACAAGCAAATCAGGGGCGAACTCAACGGCATGAAAGGCGAATTCAAAAAGGCCCAAGATGCACAACATGAAGATCGTTTCGCTCACCAACAAGGAACTCATCCTCAAGATTGATAATGGACGCGAAATGCCGTTCTATGCATTATAACGATTAGCCAATCGCCACATTACACACAAGGGGAACAAGACTGCCATAGTCCTGTTCCCCTCGCTTATTATCGGCAACGGGGAAAATTCGTCGCAACTATCATCGCGCTTCGCGCGAGAAATCAAGCAAGACGATATCTTTAATTTTATTCATAATTATGCTCAATTTCTCGGCCGCCAGGCCGATTGAATAACCAGAGACATATTTTGGTACAGCCCCTACAACAGGATGATGTGTCATCACGGCGAGTTGCCTAATCAGAACTCGAGCGGGATGGTGAGCTTGAAGATGATGTTGCGGCCCATGTTCAATACACCCTGGCGCCCCGTAACCGGATTGACATCGGCATACTTGAGGCGGCTCAAGTGGCTTTGATAAGCCTTGTTGGTGAGGTTGGTCCCCATGATGCTCAAGCATGCCACACGATGTCCCCTGTACATGATATCAGTGCCGATGGCGGCATTGAGCAGACAATAGGCTGGCGTGGCGGTTTCGGTGTTATCGGCACGGTAGTAATGGTCCTGCTTGAAGTTATAGTCCACGCCCAGTGAGATAAAAGCATTGTTGAGCACACGCCCGTCATGCAGGACTTCCCACTTGATGTCCGACTGCCAACGCGGTGCAGGAGTGAACGGTAGATACTTCGATTCCTCGGGTTGGTGCAGCTGTACGGCATTGACCATGGCAAAGCTGGTACCCAAGTGCAGGAAGTGCCAGGGATGGATGTCCACGGCAAACTCACCACCCAGCAACTGGGCGTCACCGCTGTCGTAGCGGTAGGTCATGAACCCTTCGTCGATGACCTCGACCGTGCGGTGGATGAAAATGTAGTTGTCGATGCGGTTGCTGAACAATGATAGCTGTGCATCCAACCATGGAGTAGTCAATTCCGCACCCAAGTCAAACTGCAGGCTGAACTCGGGCTTGAGGTCGCGGTTGCCCACCTCGTAGCGCAAAGAACCCTCATGAACACCGTTGCTGGCCAACTCACTGATGTTGGGGGCGCGGAAACCACGGGCCGCGTTGGCCCTCAAGTCCAGATGTTCGGTGGCATGCCACACGGCACCCACACTGGCGGTAAAGCCATTGAAATTACGTTTGAAAGCCTGAAAACGCATCTCGCCGTCATCCATCAGCTCGCGACTGTCGAGGTGGCGGTTGTCGAAGCGCAGACCTCCGTTCAGAGCCCAACTGCCTACGTTGGCCGTCGTTGTGACGAAGACGCCGAAGTCAAACAGGCTATAGTCCGGAATCAGGAACTCGTCGCCCTGGTTGAGCGAGCGCTGCCACATGCCGCTCACGCCGCTGGTGATGCGCCAGTCTTCTCCCAGGCGCCGCGTAACGTAGTGGACGTTGTAATTGACTGTATGCAGCTTGAGGTAAAGCCCGTATTCGTCAGGCTCCTCAAATTCTTGACGGCGGTTCTGCTGGTAAGCCAGCACGGCATTGAGTCTCCCCTCCCCCAGGTAGAACGCGTTGTCAAGCACGGCTTTGTAGTGATATACCTGCTGGTAAGGCAGACCATGGTGATAGGTCTTTGCGTCGGCATAGGGCTGCTCCAGTTTGCCTGTCAGCGGGTCACGCTCACCTTCGGCAATACTGGGAGTGAGGTGGAAATAGGAACCTATCAGACGTGTGTGACCCCAAGCCTTGTTGACGCCCAGCATGCCCGACAAGGCACGCTCGCGGAACTGCGAGTTGGGCACATAGCCATCGATAGGAGTCTTGTAGGCATGGGCAAACTTGTCGCCGTAGCGGATGTTCCACGACAGACCCTGCTTGTTGCCGCCAAAGTTGAACGAGTAATTCACGAGACCGCTGTTGGTGTGGTATTCGGAGTTCACGTTCAGGCGCATCTTGCCCAGTGGCACCACAGGATCGGTGTTGAGTTTGAGTACTCCCGCCAGGGCATCCGAGCCGTAGAGCAGACTTGCTGGGCCTTTAAGCACCTCGACCGAACTCACGGCATTGCCGTCAATTTCCACACCGTGCTCGTCGCCCCACTGCTGCCCCTCCTGGCGCACGCCGTCGGCAACAACGACCACACGGTTATAACCCAATCCACGGATAACGGGCTTGGAAATGCCGCTTCCGGTGCTCACTTGCGACACGCCGGGCAACTTGGCCACCGCGTCAACAATGTTGGTGGCAGGGGTCATACGTAGGCTATTGCGGTCAACGATACCTGCAGGCATCGACATGTCCTGCATCTTCACTGCACCGGTAGGACCGGTGACAACCACTTGTTTGAGTTCTATGTGGCGAAAGAACACGTCGGTCGAGTCAAGCACGACCGCATCTTGCGCTGCTATCGTGCACGCGCACGCCAGCAGCAGAATCGATAAGTATGATTTCATTCTGTGATTGTTTTAATGATTAAATGGGATGTTGATAGGGCCAGATAACCTGTCTAAGACTATCTGGCATGCTCTAAAAAAAGATCACAGAACGAATGGAGGCGCACGCAACGACGGATGGGCCACGACCCTGACAACAGGCTCGCAAGCCAAGAAAAACTCCAATTGGGCCGCAAGAGGCTTTACCACAAAGCTGGCTACCGTGCGGGGAACATCAATCTGCGTGCTGAGGAATCGGCACGACAGGCACTCATCAATGTGGTGGTTGCTTGCGGTGATGTGGCCCGAATGGTGGACTGCAGTATGGCATTGGTCGCAATCGACAGCCTTGGAGAAATCGTCGAGAGAATGCACATGAAGCGAAGCTAGCAATACCATCGGCACATAGACCAACAGTATTATCCAGGCAAACAACTGTTGCCTGCGAGTGAAGCCGTTATGTGTTAACTTGCACCTCATTGGCCGCAAAGGTAGTGATATTTCTCAAAAAACAAATTCTGAACTGAAAAAATCAGCCTTTCGGGTGGAATGAAAGGAAAATACAGCCATCATAGTTCTATATACAAGAGGATGATGTCCTCGTAGTGTCCCTCTTTCATGAGGAAGCCTTGGGGAATACGGCCCAGTCGCGTGAACCCCAGGCGCTCATACAGATGCAGGGCATGGACGTTAGCCGCAACCACCGCGTTGAACTGCATGAGGCGAAAACCCAATCGGGCACCCATTGCCAGCGAATCTTTCACGAGTTGCTCACCGATGTGCAGCCCACGCTTGCCCGATTTGACGGCATAGCTGGTATTGGCGATGTGCCCGCAGCGGCCCACGTTATTGGGGTGCAGAATGTAGAGACCGACAATCTCGCCCGTCTCGCTATCCTCGGCAACGCCTGTATAGGACTGGCTGCTGAAGAAACCGTCAGCCTCCTGCTCGGTCAGTTCCTCGACCTGCGGGAATGCCACGCCCTCACGCACCACCTCGTTCCATATTTCCATGGCCAGGGCCGCGTCCTGCCTCTTATATTCCCTAATCGTAATCATATCGCAGAAATGAATGGCACAATAGCGCTAACCTCACCTGTGCACAATACATGTATCTTTATCTTATCCATAATTATAGATATGCCATTTTTAATTTAAACATTCACGCAAAGTTAGCATCTTTTCGTGTTTTTTAAGTACTCATTTTGAACAATCTTGAGAGTTTTGTATCTTTGCCAGAGATAACAACCAAAGATTCACATCATGAAGAAGTATATCATTTTAGCCATTTTGTTGACTATGTTTGCGATGCAAGACGTTTTTGCTCAGTCCCTTGAGGGCTACCAGGCCATCAACCTGAAAGAGAAGTTCACCGTCAATGCGTTCACGTTCTTTTCCCGTGCTCCCATCCTGCTGTCCGGTGACAAGACGGCCCACAATGCCATGACCATCGGTTGGGGCAGTTTGGGCAATTATCTGGGTTACAACCGCTTGACCGTGAGCGTCTATGTGGCTCCAGCACGTTACACCTATGAATTCATGGAGCGCTACCCCAGGTTCACCATCATGGAGTTTGACGACGGGCAGGTAGCACGTTACATGGGTAGCCACAGCGGTCGTGACGGCGACAAAGCCGCGGCGCTTGGCCTTCATGTGGCCTACACGCCCAGCGGAACGCCCTACTACACCGAGGCTAAGACCGTGATCGAGTGTGAAATCATTACCGCCTTCCACCAGCAGGAAAAAGACTTCCGCAACGATACCCCTCGCAATTTCTATGACGGCTTCGAAGCAGGCATCCACGCTGTCTATATCGGCGAAATCATCGGAGCCTGGAAGAAGTAATCCTCCACACCAGATAGCCAAACGGCGGCCTCACCATGCCATAGCAGTGAGGTCGCCGTTTGTTATTCTCTGAACCAGTAGAAATTACAGTTTCATCACCCGCTTCATCTCCAGATTCTCATAGCCCTCGGGGCAATGGGTGGAGAGATAGACAGTGGGGTTCTGCTTGATGAATTCGCGCACGCGGTCCAGGGTCTCACGGGCTGCCGCCAGGTCCTCGAACACAATCGAGAGTTTGTTGGCCTTTAACGCGGCGTCGCAATAAGTCACGTCGCCGTGGAACATGTAGTAGAGGTCCTCATGCTCCAGGATGACGATGCTGTTGCCCTTGGTGTGACCCTTGGCCTCGATGAACCACAGGCCTTCGGCCACTTGCATCGCATTGGGGAAGTTGTGATAGGCCTGGCCGTACTCGGCACTGACGATGTTTTCACCCTCCAGTTTCATCGCGTCGGCATCCTCAGGGGCGATATACACCTTGGCATTAGGAAACTCGCCAATGCAGTCGCTGTGGTCTGGGTGTTTGTGGGTGATCAGAATCTTAGTCACCTGCTCGGGCTTGTAGCCTGAGGCAGCGAACGCTTCCATATAGTCGGCCACCTTATCGCCCATATAGAGCGGAGCGCCATACTTCTTGGCCGGTGCCTTGAAATCGGCCTTGAAACCCGTGTCAATCAATATCACCTCATCACCAGTGTCGATGAGAAAATTCTGCAGGCTGCTGCGATAGATAATCTGGTCGTCAAAGGCTTCCCTGCCCTCCTCGCCGCCAAATGCGAACGGCTCATTCATGAAGCCGCCGTCAAACATACGGATTGCTTTGATAATCATAATTTCCTTGATTTAGTTACGTGAAATTTCTCGGATTAATTACAACTTGTTGACCAGGTCTTGGATCTTCTGCTTGGTGGCATCGGTCTTCTGCTCGTCAACGGTAGCGGTCACAATACCGGTGTCCTCGACTTTCCAGTAGTTGCAGATGTCGCGGTACTCGGCCTTGGCGCCGTCATACACGCCAGGCGAATAAGAGGACAATAGCATCGCCATCTTCTTCACCTTGGCGGGGCTGTTCACGCAGTACATACGCTGGATGGGCGCCTGAATCTGGGCATTCATCGTGAAGTAGTAGATCGGGGCAGCCAGTACCAGCGCCTCGGCCTCGGCCATCAGCGGATAGAGTTCCTGCATGTCGTCCTTCTGGATGCAGGCTCCGTTGCCCTTGGTGTGGCAATACTCACAGGCCAGACAGCCTGCAATTTTCTTCTTCGACACATTCACCAGTGTCACTTCATGACCTGCAGCCTCGGCAGCCTTCTTGTACTCTTCGGCCATCCAGGCGGTATTGCCGTTGGCTCTGGGTGAACTTTGTAAAATCAGGATATTCATAATGGTTAATATTTAGAGTTGATGGTTTTCAGCGCAAATATACAACTTTTTTCTGATTATCCAAACGGCCTGTACTTCTGAGACTGTACGTTGAGCCAACCAGATTCATGGTCAAATGTTTTTGCCCAATTTAAACGCCTCCAGCAACTTGTCATTGCCAGCGATGTCACGCGCATCGTTCACACCGCCGCAGAATAGATGTCCCCTCAGCATGGATTTCCCGTAGCAGTCTATCCAACCCTGCAGACCGATCTCAGCACGCTTCGGTGTGAATTCCTCGTCCTCGGCGGCTGTGGTCAACAGGTAGATGTCTCGAAATCGGTAATCCTTGGGGTACATGGCATTCATGCGGTCGATGAGCGTCTTCATCTGCCCCGACATCTCATAGTAGTAAATCGGTGTTGCCCAGCACACCACATCGGCATTGAGCACGCTGTCCATGATGGCAGGCACATCGTCCTTGAAGACACAGGCACCGGTCTTTTGGCACGACAGGCAACCGATACAGAACTTGACTTCTTTTCCTCGCAGCGAGATAAGTTCCACCGCATGACCAGCGGCTTCGGCGCCCGCTGCAAACTGCTCAGCCATTGCGTGGCTGTTCGAGCCAGGACGCAGGCTGGTAGAGATAACAACAACTTTCTTCATATTCTTATCTATTATTATTTCAAATTATTTTTTCTTAAAAATCAGTTTCATTGCCTCGGGGTCGAGCGGCTTCATGGTGGGGAGGCTCAATGACTTCACCATGTGCAGCGTGCCCTGTTTGTACTTCTGAAAATGCTTCGTCTTGAGGTGTGCCTGGTAGGCGGCATCCGAGGCGTAGATTTCGAGGATGCGGATCTGTGTGGTATCCTCGGCACTCTGCATCGGGAACAGGCAGATGACACCAGGCTCACGCTCCATGCTCAGGCGGTCCACCTCGTTGGCAAACGCCAGATATTCCTCCAGATATTGCGGATACACCTCAATTTCAGCAATGCGCACAATCATTTTTGCATCACTTGCCGCTGCCGAAGGCTTCTCACCCGCCTCATGAAACAGCCAAGCAGCATTCTTCCACAGGAACATTTCCTTAAACGGTGCCAGGTCAGGTTCACTGGTGAGGTATTGCTTCATCCTCGCCAGGCTCTGGGTGAGCACCTGCGGGGCCACGTAGGGATAGTCCGAACCATATAACAGATGGTCGGGGGTGGTGATGGTGAGCATCATGCGGATGGTTTCGGGCGAATGGGCTCCAGCCAGGTCATAGTAAAGCGCGGCCAGGTTGGCCTCCCAATCGATGTTGCCCACCATCTTGTTGGCCTGCATGACGGGCACGAGCGACTTCATGCGCGGCACGGCCAACGGCAGATAGGCTCCGCAATGAGGCACGACCACCTTCACGTTGGGATAACGGGCCAGCACATTGCGGCTGATCATGTTAGTCACGGCGCGGGTCGTTTCAGACAGGTATTCCTGCATGGCGAGCGGCGTCTGCGCCATCACCTCGCTGTTGACGGGGTCAGGACGGTGAGGATGCAGGATGATGACCGCCCGGTGCTCGTTAAGCACGGCAAAGAGTGTGTCCAGTTCCGGTACACCCAAGTATTGTCCCTGAACATTAGTCGCCAACTTGATGCCGTCGGCACCCAACGTATCGAGTGCATAGACGGCCTCGCGGATGGCAGCCTCAACATCGGGCAGTGGCAGTGCGGCGCAGAACAGGAATCGCCCGGGATGCTCCCGCTTGATGCGGGCCGCCTCCACATTGGTGACTCTCACCACGTCAGCCGATTTCGGCTGCGGGGCAGCAAGCGTCAACACCGAGGTCTCGACACCCGCCTCGTCCATCCACCTCAAGTGGCTCTCCACGTCATACTGCGGCAGCGGGAAGCCCTCCTCCATAAGCCGGCCTTCCTCCTCCAGCGCAGAAACGAAGCCAGAAGTGATGATGTGGCTATGCACATCCATCACTCCCTGGGCCAATGCACTGAATGCTATAGCCATATATAGAAACGTGACTCTGATTCTCATCTCATTCCATACTGTGCTCCCAGCCACCGCGGGTATCGATACCAGTGGCCTCAGCCAGTTTTTCTAACCTTGCAACCTCATCATCTGTCAGCTGAATCTTTGCGGCTTTGGCAGCCTCAATGACGTGATGCTCCTTGGTCGCGCCAATGAGGGGTAACGTCCCCTTGGCGATGGCCCAAGCGATGCCAATCTGCGAACACGAGGCGCCATATTTCTGGCCGATTGCCGACATTTCATTCGTCAGAGCCTCCAACTGCGGCAGCACGGGGTTATACTTCTTGCCGCGGTCGCTCTCTTCGGGCAGCGGGTTCTCCTTGTTATACTTTCCGCTGAGCGCACCCTGCTCGAGCACCATGTAAGCCCAAAATTCGATGCCGTTCTTCTTGCAGTAGTCAAGCACACCGCCTTTCTCGCTGGAGCGGTACAGCAACGAGAAATGGTTCTGGACAGCACTCACCTTGAAGCCTGCTTCACCCAGGATTTCGTTGGCGCGCTGAATCTCCTGGATGTTATGGTTGGATACGCCCACGCGTTTCACCTTACCACTCTTGAGCAAGGGGATAAGCCCTGGTGTCCAGCGCTCAACGTCCATCGGATTGTGAATCCAGTAGATGTCGATGTAACCGCAGTCCATGCGCTCGATGGATGCATCGGCCATCTTCTCAACGCTATTCTCATATATTTCAGCAAGTTGAGGTGTAAACTTGGTTGAAATCGCCAAATCGTCACGGTTCACGCCTTTGGCGAGCGTGCCGAGGATGCGCTCCGATTCGCCCATGCCATAAACTGTGGCTGTGTCCCACAGGTTCAGTCCGGACTTCATCGCTGCCTCAAAAACGGGTTTCAGATTCTCAACATCGGTATTGGAACCGAACACGGCATCTCCGCCAAAAGCGCCTGCGCCCCAAGCCCAGGTACCCAATGCAATCTTTGCTTCCTTCATCATAGTTTTTCTTAATTAAAATGAATGTTTGTTTTCTGGATGCAAAGGTATGGCGAAATCCAAACTTAGAGCCAAATCGTTTTACTGATAAATCAACCTTTTTTACTGATTATCAAAAATAATGATTATTTTTGCACCTGAGATGGAGAAAATCTTAAAGGTCCATAATGTCAACGACTATGCCAGGTACATCGATGCGCCTGTGCTGCATCCGCTCGTTTCGGTCATCCACTACGACGAGCTGGAGCATTGCCGGCACTCGTTGAACAATTACGACGTCTATGGAATGTTCATTGCCGACGAAACGCTGGAGGAACTGACCTATGGACTCACAACCTATGACCTGCACCGCCATGCCCTGATGTGTGTCTCGCCTGGGCAGATCGGCGGCAAGGCAGACACAGGAGAGGAGATACAGACCAAGGGTTGGGCCCTGTTATTCGATCCCTTACTAACACACGGTACCGACCTGGAGAAACAGATGCCCACCTACAGCTTTTTCTCTTATAACACCAACGAGGCCCTGCTAATGGGAGATGACCAGCGGCAGATTATCGTCACCTTGTTAGAAGCCTTAAGAAATGAACTGCGTGGCAATGATGACGAGCACCAGCAGCACATCATCGTGTCCTATCTTGAACTGGTGCTTGAACACGTGGCGCGCTTCTATGCCAAGCAACTCTCATTGCAGACGGCAAAGACCAACGACCTCTTGACCAGATTCGAGAATCTGCTGAATCGGTATTATGCCGACGGCATCTATCGAACACATGGATTACCCACGGTAAAATACTGCGCCCAGGAACTATTCCTATCGCCTAACTATTTCGGTGACTTGATTCATCAGATGACCGATGACACTGCCAGCAATGCCATCCGTCGTTTCGTCATGCAGCGTGCGCAGAAATTGCTCATCAGCGGAGCAAACATCGCCCAGACAGCCGAACAACTTGGATTCGACTATCCGCAACACTTTACACGTGTGTTCAAGAAATTCTATGGCATCTCACCCAGCGCCTATCTCAAGCAACGGTCCAAATAGGCTATTTCCTGTTCACGATGCCGCCAATCCACTCAAAGAGTTCGTCGAGGGCGTAGTCACCGCTGTGGGGGCGGTTCCAGGCTAATAGGAAGTTCACGTCTTTGCCCGCATTCTGGAGCTTGAGGGCGAGGTTGATAGGCATGGGGAAGGAGGTATCGCGGTCACGGGCACCGTGGCGGATGTACCAGTGGGGAGCCACGTCGGTCACGCCGTCGCCGATGAAATTCATCGGGTTCAACAGACGCACGTTTTCACGGATTTCATCAGTCAGCACCGAGCCGGTCTTGGTCGCGCTGTAATCTGTAAAGTTGACTTTGCTGCCAGTCTTGTCACCAAACTCATCGTTCTCGCCAGACGCACGGCCGCCTGCCACGCCCTGGGTGTCAAAGGCTGGCGCAGTCTTCAACGGCTGGGTTGAAACGACATAATTGAGGTAGGTGGCCATATCCAAGTCGGTGATGTACTCCCCCGGCTTGCCGCCACCACGGCCACCGCGCTGCATCATAGGCGGCATCTGACCGCCACCTTGTCGCACGCCGCCGTTGATGGGAGGCATTCCGCCCATTTCCTCCTTGCTGAACTTGAAACCGAGGCTGTCGGGCAGGTCGGCACCGGCATTCTTGGCAATCTGTGCTGAGCGGATGAGTTCGCGCTTGATGTAATCCAGATAGTTGTCGGCAGTAAGCGGTGTGCCGTCAGGCGTGTGCAGGTTCAGGCTTGCCAGATAGGCAGGGAACTGAGCCTTAAGTTCGTTGCTCACGGCGAGTACCTCTGGGTCGCCCTGCTGGCGGCTGTCGGTGCCGTTATAGAGCCACTCGTAGGCCATGTCGGCATGGTCCAGGTCGATAATCGGGCAATAGCACACCGAGGCAAACACGTCGTCACGCTGCTGGGCAGCACCCATGGCACGCAACAGCGGCTCGTAGGCGGGATTGTTGCCTGTTGCACCCATCAGGCTCGACATCGCTCCACCGGCACTGGTACCGTCGGTGATGATCCGCTCGGCGTCGCCGAGCATCACGTCGTCAAACTGGCGCAAGTAACGGATAGCGGCCTTGAGGTCCAAAATCGCGGCAGGAGCACGGCCCGTGTAGATAGTCTGTCCCTTCTTGATGCCGGCCTTCTTGTCGGTTTTAGTAGCAACCACAGTCGAGTTGCGGCCACGGCTGCCGGGAATGGCCACCACATAGCCCTCCTTCAATGCCCTGCCCGTGGCATCGCTGGCCTTGGGCTGCTGGGCTGGCGCTGCCATATAGCCGCCCACATAGGTGCGCAGCAATATCGGGGTTTGCTGGGTCGCCCCGACGGGCACATACACATTGATGGTCTGATAGGCGGAGTCCTCTACGTTTGTCACGAAGAACATGCCCTCATAGGCCGTGTAGTTCACCTCCGTGCCATCGGGCATCGTCAGGACCCTCGTCTCGCCGATTGACGGGTCAAACTTCAGTTGCGGCGGCGTTTTCACCGCCTTGGTCTTAGCGCTCGCGCCAGCCACCACAGCCAGCGCCAGCATCCATGTCAATATCCTCTTCATGTGATTATTAAATTGATTACCTGCTCCAAAAGTAATCAAAAAAACAACATAGGCGGTTCACCGACCGCCCATTTTCTCACATTTCAGACCAATATTTTCTCAAAGAATCTGTCCGAATTATTGTACTAATCAGATTCTATTTGTAGTATTCTGGGTTTAACTCATAAGTTACTGAAAGGTGTTTTTGGGGTTTATATTGAATGTGTACGCTATATTCTGGATAGTAAAAGGTTATCTCTTTTCCTGATTTACTTTTCTTGGATGAGTCATATCCTTTAAAACTATTCACAAAACCATGAAATACCCTTTCTAAAACTTCATTTTTATATTTGTCTAAAGTATAATATTGCTTGCACACGATGCCATTACACACAGAGAACAAAATTGATCCTGACTTATACGTGAGCATTTTGCTTTTATCATTGCATTGGTTCAAATCAGGGAACAAAATCTGTAATTCTTTGAGTGAACTTTTCAGATGATTGTCAGGAAGAACAAGATGCTTGATGGGACAGAAGCAGAATTCATGCCACGCTTTCATTTCAACGAAAAGAGCAGAATCATTCAAGACCTCTACTACCTTGGAATAGAATCCCACAAAAGAGAACTTAAGGATTTCACCTTTTTCAACCTCAATGCTGAAATTGCCATCACCATCGGTGGCGGTACCACGGTTGGTACCCACAACCATAACACTCGCACCGATACATTGCAAGCTGTCTCTTGCATCAACCACCTTACCCGTTATCATAAACTGCTCGGCACTTAAACCACAGGCGAATAAAATGAATATGTATAGCAATATCTGTCTCATCATCCAATCCTTTTAATAATTCGCCACAAATATACATATTAATTGATGAAAAACAAATAAAAAGACCAGAATTCTCAATAATGACAACGGTTTTGAGGGAGATTCACAGGAAATTTTGTATTTTTGTGTCTTTCAAACGATAAATCATTTGGGTTATGGAATACGTAAAACTGGGAAATTCTGACTTGCGTGTATCGCGCATCTGTCTGGGCTGCATGGGATTCGGAGACCCGACCATCGGCCAGCATTCATGGACCATCGGCGAGGAGCCGACACGGGAAATCATCCGCCGTAGCCTCGACCTTGGCGTGAACTTTTTTGACACCGCCATCGCCTACCAGTTGGGCACATCTGAGCAATATGTGGGACGGGCTTTGCGAGACATGGCACGGCGCGACGATGTGGTCGTGGCTACCAAATTCCTGCCGCGCACCGACGAGGAGATTGCCGCTGGCATCGATGGCCGCCAGCACGTGCTGAACAACATCGACAGCAGCCTGCAGCACTTGGGCATGGATTATGTTGACCTGTACATCTACCACATCTGGGACTACAAGACGCCTGCCGAGGAAATTCTGGAGGGCATGAACGAGGCGGTCCGTACGGGCAAGGCCCGCTACATCGGCATCGCCAACGCCTATGCCTACCAGTTGGCTAAGATGAACGCACTGGCCGAGAAAAACGGCTGGGCGAAGTTCATCAGTGTGCAGAACCACTATAACCTGATTATGCGCGAGGAGGAACGCGAGATGCAGCCGCTGTGCCGCGAGGACAACATTGCACAGACGCCTTACAGCGCCCTGGCCTCTGGCAAACTGGCAAAACGACCCGGAGAGACATCCCCACGACAGGAGAAAGACGCCTTCATGCATTTCAAGTATGACGCCACCGCCGAGCAGGACAACCGCATCGTGGAGCGCGTCGTGGAACTGGCCGACCGCTACGGTGTGGAGATGACGCAGATTTCGTTGGCCTGGCTGCTGACCAAGGTAGAATCGCCCATCGTGGGAGCCACCAAACTCCACCACATCGAGGGCGCCGTCCGCGCGCTTGACATCCGCCTGACAGCCGACGACATCCGCTATCTCGAAGAGCCTTACGTGCCGCACAACCTCTCGGGCGTGATGGCCGTCAACAAGCCTGTCATGGACTCTGACCCCGTGTGGGTATCAGCCGCAAAAAACAAATAAGAAACCGACAACAAGTAAACCTCCCACTTCAAAACCGGTTACCCAGAACGAGCCAATCCGAGCCTACCAAAACGCAAGTTGACTGGCCTGACCTCACCAATATATCGCGTGCGATATATTGTTAAAAAGTCCTAAAGTTTGGGTCATATCGCTTGCCGTATAAAAAAGTTGACATACCTTTGTATCGTAAACGATATAAAAAAGAGTATTATGGCAACAATTTATGATTTCAAGGCTCTCACGAGCAGAGGTAAAGAACTCATTTTTTCAGACTTCGAAGGTAAGGTCCTGCTGATTGTCAACACGGCAAGCAAATGCGGTTTCACCCCGCAATTTGCAGGACTGGAAGAGCTGAACCAGAAGTATAAGGACAAGGGACTGGTAATCATCGGATTCCCTTGCAACCAGTTTAAGGAGCAGGATCCCGGCTCTGATAGCCAGATTGAGGAGTTCTGCCAGATCAATTACGGCGTAACGTTCCAGATCATGAAGAAAAACGACGTGAATGGTCCTGACGCCGAACCCATCTTCGAATTCCTGAAGGCCCAGGCCCCCACCGAGGAGTACCATGGCCTGAAAGCCAAAGGTGCCGCAACATTGTTCAAGGCCATCAGCAAGAGCGTGGAGAAAGACAGCGACATCAAGTGGAACTTCACCAAATTCCTCATCTCTAAGGACGGTAAGACCATCAACCGCTACGCCCCCACTACCGAGCCCAAGAACTTTGAGAAGGACATCGAGGCGATGCTGTAATAAAAAGTGTTGACCATGCACGAGGAACTAAAGCTTGACAATCAGGTATGCTTTCGCCTCTACACGGCTGCTCGGCTGGTTATGCAGGCCTACACGCCACTGCTGACCCAGCTGGGCATCACCTATCCACAGTACCTGGTGCTGATGGTACTGTGGGAGAAAGATAACCAGCCCGTCAACGATATCGCCCATCGGCTCCTGTTGGAGACCAATACGGTCACTCCCCTACTCCAGCGCATGGAGAAACAGGGTTTTGTCACCCGTGAGCGTGGAGAGCAGGACAAGCGGCAGCACATCGTGTCACTGACCGAGAAAGGCAAGGCACTGGAGCAGCAGGCCTACGACACCGTCCCTGACGGAATGAAGAAGAGCCTGGCACTATGCCCGATGCTGACCGATGATTACCAGCAGCTGGCTGGAGAACTTGACAACATTATTGAATCATTGAGATAATTACCTAATAGTTAAATTCTTAAAACTTTACTGACAATGAAAGAGCAAGTATTAAATGCAATGCGCGAGGCTGGCAAGCCCGTGTCTGCTGGTGACGTGACCAAGGCACTGGGTGCCGACCGCAAGGAAGTGGACAAGGCTTTCGCCGCCCTGAAGAAGGAAGGCGCTATTGTGTCGCCCGTTCGCTGCAAGTGGGAACCCGCCCAGAAGTAATCACCTATCCCGCTGTATCGACAGCAGTACCGTAAATTATTCTTTTTTTCTATAAGGGCGACAAGCGTCGTGTCACAGGATTGATACTGAAAGACATCGACGCTTGTCGTCCTTAATTATTCCATTGATAGATCTCAGTCCATCATGCCTGATTCATCACTTCATTTTTCGTCACAACTGTTGATCAGTTATGGGGCGTGAGGGGCTCCATGTGCACGGAGACATGGGTATCTGAACCAAAACGCTCACGGATGGCCCGCTCGATGCTTGATGCGCGGTCATGAACGAGTGAAAGAGGCAAATTGCCATCCATGCGCACGTGCACCTCGATGGCGATGCGGTTACCGATGCGGCGCGTCCTCAGGTTGTGCGGCTCACTGACGTCAGGGAACGAACGGATAATGTTCTCTATCTCACGTTCGACGTCAGCAGGCAATGATGACTCGGTCAATTCGCCCATGCTGCTACGCAGCAGGCTGACAGCCACCTTGACAAGCATCAGACCCACGACAACCGAGGCAATGGGATCGAGCACCGTCCAGCGGTCACCCAGCAGGATAGCGCCCCCGATGCCAATCGCAGCACCTATCGACGACAGGGCATCGCTGCGGTGATGCCACGCATTGGCGATTACTGCTTGGGAATTGAGGTGCTTGCCACGGGCCACGGTGTATCGGTACAATACCTCCTTGACCAGAATCGAAATCAGGGCGGCCCACAGCGCCAGACGGCCCGGAGCCTGAAGTTGGACGCCATGATACCAGTCCACCAGTTTCATCACCCCAGTCAGGATAATACCAGTGGCAGCGGCGACAAGGGCCAATCCCACGATAAATGACGCCATCGTCTCATACTTGCCATGGCCATAGTCGTGGGAGGCGTCCTGGGGCTTGGCGCTGATATGAACCAGCACCAGCACAACCAGGTCGGTGGCGAAATCGGACAGCGAATGCACGGCATCGGCAATCATTGCCGAACTGTGACCCAACACGCCCGCCACAAACTTGAACAACATCAGAGCCGCGTTGGCGGCACTGCCCACAAGCGTCACTTTATATATTTCCCGTTCACGCTTCATTTCATTCATTCACATTCACTCTACTCATTCCCGCCGAGGAGAAGGTCTATCAAGGCGGTGATGTCGGCAATGTTCACACCATCCCTGCCATTGACGTCGGCACAGATGGGACAGATGACCTCGCTGCCGCCCAACAAGTAGTCAATCATTGCCGTCACATCGGTAATGGCGACTTTGCCGTCATGGTTCACGTCGCCCAATCCATAGGCGTGCTCGGGCTGTTCGCTCAAGGTGACCACTTGGCTATTGGACTTCTTGGTCGTTCCATCGGCATAATGGGAAACAACCAGGAAACGATAGGTTCCTCCTGTCTCGAGTCCTGTAACAGCATAGTCAGTGGAGGTGAGATCAGGGAACACGAGGCAACCGTCGCCAAGTGTTGTCATCTCGACAGGATCACGGTCATCGCCCGTTGTCACGACCACATCATCGAGATAGAAGCCCAAATACCGGCCTGTGCTGCCGAAGCTCACCGTCGCGCCGTCCTCGACGTTTTCAAACACGACGACATGCTCCCGTGCCATCCTGGACAACTCAACCACCTGCTCCACGTCACCACACGTCACAATAGCGGGACTGCTGTTGCTGCCTGAGTACCGCGACCAGAACCTGACGGTAATCACGCCATCGCCACCCACACTCAGCGGCGGTGTCGTGAGCGTGCCCACATACTTCTGTCCACCGACAATGAAGCAGCCACCGCCACCCAGATAAACAAAGCTGCCAGTCCAACCCGGGTTATCACAGTAATCCCCCACCTTGTTGGCCGACAAAGCCGTCGTCGCGTCAACGTTCACATCAATCGGGCTGAAAGTCTCGTTCAGCAACATCTCGTGGGCCGTGGGATCATAAGGCTGCACATACAGGGTGTAACCAGTCACATACTCATCGGGGGTCGTGTCGGTCCAATCGGCGGTAAACGATGTAGAAGTCACCTGTGCGGCCTCTTCCATCACCGCAGCGTGCCTGTCATACATATAACCCGTCGGATACACCTGATAGAGCATCTCTTGTTCGCTCGAGAACTGATAGCCCATCGTCGTAAAGGCATCCAGCACAAAGTAGCCATCGCCCGAGCCGCTATAGCCCCAGTTGATATGATACATGCCGCCGCCACAGCCATCCACGACGAAACCGTGGCCCATGTCCTTGTTCGGGTCAACACCGCCATATAGGATTGGGCACCCGGCTGCCAGTTGGGCCTCAATCATTCCCGCCCACTCTTCGGCAGAGTAGTCATCGCGTGATAGCAGGGCTGCGTCGGCATTGTAGCCGAACAGTTTCATGCCCTCCAACTCATCGTCACTGTAAGCGCCGCTGGCCGATGTGCCGTATGCCATGTGACAGGCCTGTCCGCAATAGCGCATGAGCATGGCAACTGCGTCCTTCTGCTGGGCAGTAGCGGTGGTGGTATATGCGTCGAGCATATTGTCCCAATTCAGCACGCCACCTGGCAACGCTTCCACCGTCATGCCATTAATCGTTGAGGTATAGCCATCCATCGCAGGCGCCTCGGCAGGAAATTTCCAGTAATACATCACCTGGGCCATCGCCGTGGCAATGCATCCGGTGAGGCAATGCTGCGAGCCGCTGGTCGGGCATTGGTTATAGAACGGCGACCGCTGGTTCCAGGTACAGGAAAGAAGCGGTGACACAGGCACGGCAGCCGAACGCTCCGTGGCTTTGCTGACGCGCATTTCAGGGTGCTCTCTCAGGAAGGTCATCTGACGCTTGTACTGGTTAAGCAGCCACTGCATGTTGCAAGGCACGTTATCCATATCCAGGGCATGAGGACCATAGGCCAGCACATCGGTCGCCCGGTCATCGCCCGCGACAATGACAAAGGCATTGCCGTCCTTGGCATTAAACACATAGTAATCAGCCACGTTTCGGTCAACCTGAGCAGGCTCCACGTGGATGAGTTTCAACTCTTGTGGGGACATCGCAGACAAGACGCCAGTGTGTTGATTAAGGAACTGCGACGCCTTGATTTGCGCATCATGGACACGCACTTCGCCGGCTGCCAGATTCAGAGCCACGAGGGCGCATCCCATCAATAATAAAGACTTCAAGTAATTCATAATTTTTATTGTACTCAGGTATATAGATAAAAAACACATGCATTGTCTCTTGACGAAGCAAACGGCACTACTCGTTAAGAATCATATCTATCACCGCATTGACATCGGCGATGTTCACCTCGCCGTCACCGTTCACGTCGCCATAGGGCGAGGCAACGCCGTCCAGGATCATATCAATCAGGGCGTTGACATCGGCAATACCGACCTCACCGTCACCGTTCACATCGCCAGGTACCATTTCATCCTCCAGGCAGACGAGATTCTCAAAGTCGGTCCAAATCTCGTCACAGATGTAGTTATCCCGTGCCTCGCGGGTCACCACCAGCTTGGTCAAAGCATAATGATAGTCCTCAAAGGCATTCTTGTCGGCTACCGTCGGTGGCAGTTCGGGCATCACGACAAGACGCGACAAGTCACAGCCGGCAAATGCGAGCGGCCCAATCGAGTCGGTGCTCAGTCCCATCGTCACATCCTCAAGGTTATAGCAGCCATAGAAAGCCGCTTCGCCCAGAGTCACCATGCCGTCACCTAAATTGGCCTCGCGCAGCGCCGAACAGTAGGCAAACGCGGCATAACCGATTTCCTCGGCGCCACCACGGATATTGAGATTCTTTATGCCACTGCACAACATGAAGGCACACTCCCCTACCGTCTTGACACTTGCGGGAATAACCAGTGACCCCAAGCGGCGGCAGTCATAGAAAGCAAAGTAGCCGATATTCTCCAGATGCGACCCGAACGAGATGCTTTTCAGGTTACGGCAGCCATAAAATGCGGCATAGTCGATTGACTCGAGTCCGTCAGGCAGAGTGACGCTGGAGAGCGCTGTGCAGTTCTTGAAGGCATATTTGCCAATCGTCTTCACGCTTGATGGCAGGACGACACTGGTCAGACTTCTACTCTCGCGGAACGCACCGTAAGCGACAGCCGTCACGGGATAGCTGACGCCGCCCCAGCTCACCTTGTCAGGAACGGTCACCGCACCGCTATAGGAGCCATATCGCTCCTCGCGGTTGACAACCGCAACCTCATTGCCTTGCACCTTATAGCAGATGCCATCCGATTCAAAGTCATAGGGCTTGATGTCAACGCCATACTGCACGGGGTACAGGTTATGTATCATCTCCTGCCCGTACTGGAACGACATGCCACCCACGACAAACGCATCAATAGCGAAGTAGTCATTGCCGGACCCCTCCCAGCCCCAGTTCACGTGATAATAGCCACCATATGTGCAGCCATCAACGACAAAGGCGTGTCCGCCCGCGTCACCGTAGCCGGAATAGAGCACGGGATAACCTGCCGCCAGGTCTTCCTGCAACAGGGCTTCCCACTGCTCGTTGCTGTAATCGTCGCGGTGCACCAGGCGGGCGATCAGGTTATAGCCGAACACCTGCATGCCCACCATCTGGTTCCAACAGCCCGATCCGCTGCCGTCGGTGCCATAGTCCATCGATGCGCCCTGGCCGCAGTAGCGCATCAGCGTGGCTACGGCCTCGCCATGCTCGGCATCGAAGTGATAAGAGTAGCCATCAAGCATATTATCCCAATCGAGGGTCGTGCCGGGCAACGCGGGCACCTGGAGCATATAGGTGCGGGAGATGTAAGCGGGAAGGTCGGGCAGCTCGTCGGGATAACGCCAGTAATACATCACCTGGGCCATCGCCGTGGCGATACATCCCGTGACGCAGTGTTTGCCCTTATAGGTGGGGCACTGGTCATTATAGGGAGTGCCCTGGCTCCAGGTACACACCACCAACGGATTCACAACCAGCGTCGAGGTGAATGCCTGGCGCTGCACCTGGGCATCGGGGTGAGCATGCAGGTATTCCATCTGCTCGGCATAATGGCTCAGCCAACTCTCCAGGTTGCAGGGGATGTCCGTCATATCCAGGGCGTGGTCGCCCCATGCCAGCACCTCACGGGCACGGTCATCACCAGCCACGATGACAAACGCGCTGCCATCCTCGGCATTCAGCACATAGTAGTCGGCGGCATCGGCCTTCACAGCCGAGGGCTGCACATGGGCCACGGTCAGCGGTTGGAACGTTGCCGGTGCCTGATGTGCCGCGCGTTCATTCAGGAAACGCATGGCTGTTGCTCGGGCCTCGTTCTCATCGACACTTGCTGCCCAGCCGTTGAGCGCCGTCAGCAACGCGGCACCCATGATGATTATTGTTACTACTCGATTCTTCATAGCTCTTCTTTTTTTTATGATACTTTAATAATGGAAATAATTAATTACTGATTCAGGATAATATCGATAATGACCTGTACATCAGCGATGCTGATTTCACCGTCATTGTTGATGTCACAGCGCTGCTGGGTGCTGGCATCGGGATTCCCCGACAGGATGGCATCGATGACGGTGTTGACGTCGGCGATGTTCACCTCACCGTCGCCGTTGGCGTCGCCAGTGGGCAGCGACTGCAGCATGAAGTCAAACGATGCCGTGCTGCCGTCATCGCTCACGCTCATGCCCGTGATCGGCTTGTGCATAAACCCACCGGCATAAACCCGTGCGGGAGGCGTGCTCGTGTCAGTGAGCTCGTCATTACCTTGATAGGGCCACAGGTCACCCTTGTTGCTGCTACCCGACTTCACTCCATCGGCAGGGATAATCGTCATGCGGGGATGAGTGCCCGAATTATTGGGCGAGTTGTTCTCCCAGGCATCCTTGTCATAGTCCACATGCAGCACCATGATGCCCTCGGCGGCAAGATAGGCGTCCCACCCCGTGCGCACCCGGTATTCGAGCAGGTAATACTCGTCGGGGTTGGCGTCGTTGGTCACCTTGACCGCGGTACCCTCGTCGGTGTTGAGCGGTGCAAGGGTGTAATGGGTGTTCTCGACAGCATCGGTGAGGTCCATCCAGCCCATGAAGTGTCGCTCATAGGAGGTATAACCCACGGGAGTGTGTCCGTTGTCCAGATAGCAGCCGTGATCCATTATGTCCCAGTTGCTCATGCCATAATAATTGCCGCCATTGGTGGGATAGAAGTCCGGCAAGCCCAAGCAGTGACCGAACTCGTGGCAGAAGGTGCCGATGCCGTCTATCTGGTCGTTGGTGTCAAACAGTCCCTCAAGCTCGTTGAACACCGCATATCGGTCGATGGTCACGCCGTTGAGTTGGAAGGGACCCGTCGTGCTGCAGCCCCATTCATAGGTTTCCTGCATGTCCCACTGGCAGGGCCAGATGCTCTCGGGCACCGTACTCCATGCTTGCGCTTCGCCCACGCCGGCATAGAGCACGACCACCACGTCAACGTAGCCGTCACCGTCGTTGTCATATTGGGAGAAGTCCACCCCGGTCAACCCCGTGCAGGCTTCATATACCATCGTGCCGATCTGCTCGTCCACCTCGGTGCCATACTTGCGTATGTTGTCGCCATAGTAGGCCCTGTTTTGCGGCAGGTCAACGGGACCAAGGATGTCAAACACAGGGGAAAACCTACCACGTGACTGCGACTCAAAGTAGTGCAGGCAACTCTTGTCCATCTCGTTGAACTGGTTCTGGAACGTGGCCACGGGGTCATCGCTCTTGAAACGGATGTCGCTGTAGTTCACGAGGATGATGGGGATGCGGGGCGACCCAGTGGTGGGCACCTGCGGGTTGTCGTTCTCGCCGCGACGGGGAGCGCGGCTGGGCCGGGCATCGGCTGACATCTGCTCACGGTAGGCGACCACAAATGCGGTCTCCTCCACGCTGCGGTGTCCCGCGTCATGGGCAACGACATCGCTCAGCACGCCTCCGGCGCAATAGCAGTAGTCGCCATTCTCGTCCAAGGCTACGGTCAGGCCATCGGCCGTTACCATCGAGCGCTGGAACTCCCCGCCCTGCATCATCAGGGTCACGGTCGAGCCGTCACGCTGCACGTGGACAAACTTCCCGGGCTTGGCTGGCGCTGCCGTCATCATTACGCAGGTCGCCACCGCGGCCAGCATCGCCGTTAGTGCCTTCTTCATTTCATTCATTTTTTATCGGTCAGGTATTCCTTCATGGATGCTTTCCAGTCAACGGCGGGGTCTTTGCTCACAAAGTCATCGATTCGCCATTCGTCTGCCACCTTGGCCATGTCGAGACGCACTGGAGTCACGCTGCCGCAGTTGTGCAGATTAAGCTCGACGGTAGCGGTCGAGTCGGTCATTGCGGTGACAGCCACGTCGGTCACGCCCAGATCTTGCCAGTCCTGGCCCATAATCCAGTAGTCGGCCTCAAAGAAGCCCACCATGCCGTCACTGTTTTTCGCGTCATATTCGTTCACCCGCTTGACCCATTCGTTCCAGTCCTGGGTGCAATACAGGCTGTCGAGGTTGGCCATGGTGATGCTGGCCTCTCCTGCCTTCCTGAGCGAGTCCATGCGGTTATACTGCTCAAACGCGCCCTGATAAATGCTGTTTACTCGCTCAATCAGCCCGGCAGTGTCAAGGGACTGCTGTTCTGCATCAGCTACGTGATTACCTGTCGTGCAGGCACCCATAACGGCGGCTACTGCCGCAATCAAAATCAATTTCTTCATTTTTCAAGTTTTTTATATCTGTCTTTCGTGGCAAAGGTAGTATTTTTTCTTTAATTTTGCAGCATTATGTTGAAGGTCGTTGCCATCATGTTCAGTGGAATCGCTGTGGGCTACCTCTTGAGGAAGCGGCGACTCCGGGTGGTGCCTCACGCGGTGACGGTGCTCATCTGGCTGTTGCTGTTTTTCTTAGGCGTCGAGGTGGGCGAGAATCCGCAGGTCATCAACGGCATCCGCGACCTCGGGCTTGAGGCCCTGTGGCTCTCCTTGACGGGCATTGCGGGAACCATCCTGTTCTCGTGGGCACTATGGCGATGGGCTGGAGGCAAGAAGAAGAAAGGAGGCCGCTCATGAAAGGCAGCCTCATCATCATCGCTTTCTTCATCCTGGGCATCGTGTGCGGCATCATGCACTGGCTGCCCGACCTCAAGGCGCTGGGCAACGTGAGTTTCCTCACCCTGTGCGCGCTGCTCTTCTGCGTGGGCATCACGGTGGGCAACAACACGACCATCATCGACACCTTCCGAAAACTCGACCGCCGCCTGATGCTTCTGCCCCTGATGACCATCGTCGGCACGCTCTCGGCCACCGCCGTGGCATCAATCGGACTGCCTCACCGCTCCCTCACCGACTGCCTCGCCATCGGATCAGGCTTCGGCTACTATTCCCTGTCCAGCATCTTCATCACCCAGTACCGTGGACCCGAACTGGGCACCATCGCCCTGCTCGCCAACATCATCCGCGAGGTGTTCACCCTGCTTGGCGCCCCCTTGCTGGTCAAGCACTTCGGCCCCTTGTCCCCCATCTCCTGCGGCGGCGCAACCACCATGGACACCACCCTGCCCATCATCACCCGCACCAGCGGCCAGGACTTCGTCATCCTCTCCCTCTTCCACGGCTTCCTCGTCGACTTCTCCGTCCCCTTCCTCGTCACCTTCTTCTGCACCCTGTAACCCCTCAGTGCTGTCCAAGTATTACGAGCCGCTGGCTCGTAAAGTAGTAGCAGCCCGTCCAAGTACTACAAGCCACCAGCTCGTAAAGCAGCTGCCCGTCGATGTATTGCGAGCCTGTGGCTCGCAGGAAAAAAACCTCCCCATCTCTTGACAAGCCCCCTCCCCAAGCATTATCTTTGCACCCGATAAACCAAGTTAAACACATTAAACCAGAAAAACACCATGGAGATCAACTATTATCGTATTCCCACCACTGCCGGCACCGACGAGTCCTGGCAGAACTGCCAGTTCACCAGCGAGACCGACCTCAGCGCCTTCACCGTCAACCCATTGGTCACCATCAACGGCCAGCCCATCCTGCGCCAGCACCACGTCACCTACCTCACTGGCAAGGAGACCTGCCATGCCCATCACTTCGCCAAGCACCTCGCCATCCAGCTCCTTTCCGCACGCTCCAGCAATCCCGAAGGCTCCTGCAATCCCGAAGGCTCCTGCAAGGTCCTTTGGATAGACACCCTCCACGGCCCCCACGTCTGCGCCAGCATCTACCATGAACTCGCGGCCCATGCCACCTCCGGCAGCGATCTCCACTTCGTCTGCCTCGACATCCTCGGCGGCCAGCGCGACAACGTCTATGCCATCAACCGTTACACCGAGGCCCTCATCAAGCGCCTCGAGCCCGACCTCGTCGTCGTTGACGACATCGACCACTTCATGCCCTTCTGCGGCGTCACAGTCGCCACCGACTTCTGCCGCATCGTCCGTGACATCACCAACCATTCCGAGACCGCCTTCCTCTTCATCGGCTACAACCACCTCGGCAAGAAAGCCTCCACAACGGGCAACCTCGGCAAGTTCCTCTTCCTCAACGCCACCGACGTGTTCTCCCTCTCCACCCAGCGCGACGTCACCACCGTCCGCCTCGTCAACAGCTACAACATGAGCTGCCGCCCCATCGATTCCCTCTTCAGCTTCACCATTGGCACCGACAACCTCCCCCACGAGGTCGGAGCCATCCCTAAGCGCACCCGCATTGATGACCAGACACTCAGCGGCATCATCAACGACGTCCTCGAGCCAGACCAGCCAGTCACCCCCGACGACCTCCTCCAGCAGGTCACTCAGCGCCACCGTCAGCTCAACCACCAGCAACGCACCGATGACCTCATCACCCAAGCCCTCACTCTCAACCTCATCCACCCCGTCGAGATAGAAGGCGCCACCCACTACACCCTCAACCCCAGCAATTTATCCCCATCAATTAACAATCCATTAACACTTCCGCCCCACCCATCCGCCCGCAGCGCTGTCCAGTAAGCAGCGATGCCCAGTATGCAGCACTGTCCAGTATGCAGCGATGCCATCGCTGCCCATCAGCCTTCAAGGCAGCTCAACGCTTCCCGCGGCACCATCCCGTTCACCGCAGCTCAGCGCCCCGCCCCCAGGTCCCCCGTGCCGTGGCTGAGCCACAGCCCCTAGTGTCAACGTATTGCAAGGCTCCGCCTTGCACAATAATGAAATTTTCCTCGTTCCATCCTGTTTTTTTCCATAGCAACCCATGCAACACCACATTATTTTCATTAAATTTGCAGCGATAGAATAAAAACACAACGCCAATCAAAAAAACTAACAATGAAAAAAACAAAACTTTTACTATCCTTTGCAGTAGGGCTTATGTACCTGACAGTAATGGCCAACAACACAACTCCTGTTCATCGTCCGCTTATCGAGGAGTACATCGGCACATGGTGTGGCTGGTGCATTCGCGGCCTTGTGGGCATGGAATTAATGAGAGAAACCTTTGGTGACGATTTCATCGGTGTTGCCTACCACAATGGCGATGCTATGCAAATCACGACCAAATATCCCAACAATGTCACTGGATTTCCTAGTGCATTTATAGAGAGGAACTACTCCGTCGATCCCCTGTATGGTTTTGGCGATGTATCTGGAGAGATTATTGATGTCATGCAAGAGATAGCTGCAATGGAAGTTATAGCCGGCATTGACGTGACTGCCAAGTGGACCAGTGACGCCAAGACCGCAATCGACGTGAATGTGACCAGCTATTTCACATCCGATTACAACAATGCCGATTACGCGATCGAAGTGATGCTCATTGCCGATGACCTGTATGGAAGCGGTTCGAGTTGGAACCAGAGAAATTATTACTCGGGATATACCGAGTATGCCCAGGATTACTATCTGGCTCCATGGGTAAGGGAGCCGGAAACTATCACTGGCGTTCACTTCAATGACGTGCTGGTGGGCTTCAGCGGCGTTATCGATAACAGCCTACCCACTAGCATCGTGGCCTATGACGAATACAACACTAACTATACGTTCGAATTGAGTAGGCTACCCAAACCTTCACTCATCCAGAACAAGGACAACCTGCATGTGATCGCCGTAGTTGTGTATAAGAACAATCGTCAAGCAATCAATGCCAACAGATGCTTTATCAACGATTATGTTTTTCCTTGTGATAGTGTTTTTGAAGTTAATGGGTATTATTATAAAAAAACTTCAGAAAATGAAGCAGAATTGACATTAGGTCCAATTCCATATCAAAATGCAGTGATAATTCCAAGTGAGGTTACTTATCAAGGAGTAACTTATTTAGTCACAGGGATAAGCGACAATGCTTTCTATGGTAGTGAATTTAATAATTTGACCATTCCTGTAACAATAAAAAAAATAGCTCATAGTACATTTTATGGTATCAACCTTGAATCTGTGTTTATCACTGGTGAGGGTGAATGGCAGGCTGGAGCGTTGCCAGAGGGTATTAAGACACTCCACATTGATGACACAGTGACTGGTGTTAAGGGAATGCAGGCAAATCCCGAGAAGATCTATTCTTACGCCACCACTCCTCCCGTTTGCGACGAGAATTCGTTTACTGGCTATGATGCGGAACTTCATGTACCGGCATCGTCTATGGCCGCTTATTTCACCGCTCCTTATTGGTGCAACTTCACCAATATTATCGGTGATGCTGTCATGGCTACGGGGCTAACACTCGATCAAGACAATATAAAAATGGAGGTGGGCAGCCAGTTAACACTCACAGCGACCATAATGCCCGCGAGCGCAATGAACCAGACCGTGATTTGGTCAACGACAAACAGCACTGTGGCAATCGTCGATAATGGCGTTGTAACTGCTGTTGCGCCTGGCGAGTGTAACATTGTAGCCACTTGTGGTAATAAGCAGGCCATTTGCCACCTGACTGTTCTGGAACACTTGATTTACATCACCCTCGACCAGCACGAGACCCGATTGTTGCCTAATCATTTGATAACGCTCACACCGACGATTACGCCTGTAGAGACCGACCTTGTCGTGACATCAAGCAACCCAGCGGTTGCCGCTGCACGCCTGGCTGGGAACACAATTCAAGTGATGGGCATTACCGAGGGCACCGCAACAATCTACGTCAACTCAGCCGATGGCTACGCATTCTCTGACTCCTGCCTCGTTGAGGTTTATACTGAACGGGGTGATGTGAATTGTGATGGCTTTGTCAACATCAGTGATGCCACGTCATTGATTGATGCGCTACTGGACGGCGGTAACGTCTATAGCACCGAGAATGCCGATTGCAACAATGATGGAAAAGTGACCATCACCGATCTCACAAGACTGATTGACGCCTTGCTCGGTGGAACCGTTCTACCCGAGAAGGAACGTGCAATGGCACCAGTCCCCCTCGAGGAGATGTCTAAACCTTCGGTACCCATATCGATAAAACATTGGCAGGCGGGGTGTTTTTGAATGAGGGAATGATTAAGGTGCTAAATCGCTGGGATTTAGCACCTTAATTTGAAAGATGTTATCGACGAAGCTATTTTTTCTTATCGGTTTAGTTTTGGCCGCCCATGCCGCCGGTGGGGCTGTTGCCGGTGCCACCTGACTGCTTGCCGCTGCCGATGAGGTCGTCGTTCTCGATGGTCTTATCAGCTTTCTTGACGTGGGTCGTGAGCGAACCGAAGCGGTAACTGATGTTGATGCCAAATCGGCGTGACTGCTGCTGGTAACGGCTCCAGCCGGTCACATCGCCCTGAGTGACATAGTTCTTCATGCTCATGTACTTGCCGCTGAAGGGCACTATTGCCTGCAACTGGACCGTCAGGCGGTCTTCCTTGAGGAAGGAGCGCTGCAGACTGAAGCCGTGGAAGAAGATGGTTCCCATGCGGCCGTACAGATCGCTGATGCCACCACCCCACATGCCGGCGAAGCCCGACAGCTGGAGTTTCCAGGGAAGGAACTGGGTGACGTTGGCAAAGAAGTTGCCACTGACGCGGTCGTTCTTGAGTCCCAACTCGTTGCTCTTGTAATAATTGTAGCCGATGGAGCCGTTGAGCATGATGTTTGTCTTCTGGGCCATCATCCACTGGACGAAGGCGGACAGGGTGGTCGAGTAGGTCTTGAGGGTGTTGGCATAGGTCGATACCTGCACCAGACCGTCGGCCCACTTCACGGCACCGATGCCGTTGTTGCTGAACTGGAACTGCGGCGTGATGTTGAAGGTCAACTTGGGACCCACACGCATATAGGTCAGGCTCACGGAGTGGTAGTGGACACTACCCAGGTCGGTATTACCAAAGGAACGGGTCGTGGGGCTCTCGATTACGGCAGGATTGAGGTAACTGATGCCCGGACGGTTGATGCTGGCCGCATAGGACAGCTTGAGGCTGTTGGCGAAGTTGAACTTGTAGTGCAGGCTGGCGCTGGGCACGAAGTCATTGAGGTGGGCCTCGTAGGGGACCATTTGGCCATCAGGATAGGTGGCACGCAGGTAACTGTGCTCATAGCGCAGGCCGGCACGGGCGCTCCACGGACCGCTGGTGAAGGTGTAACTCACATAGGCGGCGCCCACCTGGGTCACGTGCTTGTAGCGCATGTCGGTAATATCTTCGGTGCCCAGGTAGTCAAGCACGTTGTGGCTGCGGTTCAGGCGGTAGATGTACTTGGCGCCGGTCTCGAGGGTGTGCTTCTCGGCCAGGGGGCGGGTCCAGTCGAGCTGGAAGGTGTGCTCGTTGAAGTTTTCCTTGCCGTTAGAGTCAATGCCGTAATAGAGCACGGGCATGTTGACCACGTCGTTATAGAGTGAATAGTCCTTATTCTTGTTGTGCCATGCCGAGAGCATGTAACTGAATGTGATGGCCTCACCCTTGAGGCGGGTGCGGCGCTGGTAGTCCAGGCGGCTATCGAAACTGTAGCTGTCGGCGGTGTTTTTGCTGCCCATGCCGTAGCTGTAGATGGGCTGGCCGACCGCATCAAGCATGCGGTTGGTGTTATGGCTATTTGCCGTGTAATCATAGGCAAATCCGCCCAACGACAACGAGACGAGGTTCAAGGTGTCGGGCTCCCAGCTGGCGCTCACGTCGCCAAAGTGGACCGTCATCTTGTTCACATCGACAGTGCCGTCGCTCAACAGGTCGGCCCCGCTCTCCTTGTAGTGTGACAACGAGGAAGTCTTATAACCCTGGCCGTTATTGCCATCATACATGATGCCGTAGTCAACCGACATCACCACCTTGTCGAGCTGAGTGGTCATGTTCAACGAGCCTCCGAGCGATCCCTTGTGGTCCGTTCTGGCCGATGCCATGCCCGACACGCCCTTGATGGTGGAATTGTCGGCCATAACGATGTTGAGAATCAGGGTCGTGCCCTCGGCGTCATACTTAGCGCCCGGCTCGGTGATGACCTCGATGCGCTTGACACTGCTGGCGGGCATCGCCTTGAGGATGTCCTTGGCATTACGCGACAGGGAGGGATCGGGATGACCGTTGCGGAAGATCTTGAAGTTGGTCTGGCCGTTGACGCGGATCTCGTCCTGGGCGTCCACACTGACCATGGGCACCTTGCGCAACATGGTCAACACGTTGTTGGTCTTGCTGTCGGCATCATCGGCGACGCTGTAACCGATGCGGTCCACCTCCTGCTTGATGAGCTGGCGCTGGGCGGTGACGGTAACATCCTTCAGCTGGATGTTGTCAAACACGCTCAGCAGCGAGTCGTTGATCCAGTCCTCGTCGCCGTTATCGGCGACCGCAGGAACCTCACGGGTCAGCTTCAGGGAGGTGGAATAGCCCATCTGGCTATAGGTACCGTCCAGGGTGTTGTCCTTGAGGGTCGCCTTGTAGTTGGCGCCGATCTCGTTGATATCGACACTGATCTGGTCGCCCTTGATGGTCGCCTTGGCCTTGATGCCAAAGGCTTTCTGCTCGGGCGAATCGAGCGTGGCGGTCACGCCCTCATCGGTCTGTTGCAGGTTTAACACGATGGGGACAGTGTACGGACCAGCCACAATGTTGCCTTTCCAAGCGCCAGTGAAATCCTGTGCCACCGTGATAAGACTCATCAGGGTGACCAGCAAGGCGCACAACAATCTTTTTACCAATGTAGTTTTCATATTATTTATTTGAGTTTAGTTAGTTTTTGTTCCTATAGAATAGACGTGGATGCCATACAAAAAGTTGCAACTAATAACAGTTTTTTTAAGTTGTCCCTGATGGCTTGGCGCCAATTCTTTATTCTCGGGGAATCATTCTTTAGAAATCATGTCGCGCAGGCGATCTATTTCTTTTTCAACGGGCCGCTTGCCTCTCTTGCGGAACAGGGACCAAATTAAAATACCAATAATGATAACAATAAAAGCGACAAACACCACAATTCTTGTCATACTGGCTTCTCCGAGATCAGAATAGAAGTCATAACACATGAACAAAATCCACGCAGTCGCTACTGTGTAGCCCAAGGTTTTATTGGCCTTATTATACTTTGCGTACATGTCCACCAGCTGATGAGCGTCTTCACATTTGCTCATTCTCTTTTTCCACCAAATCTCAAAGACGAAGAGTGGAAGGAGAAGAACCGGAAAAGACCATAGTTGAGACAACCAATCGCCTGTGATAAAGCCATTGACAAGATTGTACACTAAAAGGAGGATGAGAAAACCTCCACAGCCGATGTCATTCTGTGCATCGGAGGCAAACTCGCGCTGAATGTCCTCAATCAGTTCATCCTTGCTGAATTTCTCGACCCAATCTTTCTTTTCTTCTTCCATAATCGTTGAATTTTAGTTGTTTCTGTCCTTTAGACGCACGAAGGTAACGAAAAACTACACAAGGGATCAATTTTTTTTGGCATTATTTTTGCCATCATGAAAATAGGAGATTTTTAACAATTAATTGAGATAAAGATATGATACTATCAACAACGCCCCAAATCGAGGGCTACAACATCCGTGAGTACAAGGGCATCGTTACTGGCGAGACCATCATTGGCGCCAACTTCATGAAGGACATCTTTGCAGGCATCCGCGACATCGTGGGCGGCCGATCGGCCAGCTACGAGAAAGTGCTGCGACAAGCCAAGGATACCGCAATGCAGGAAATGATAGAACGTGCCCAGGCTATGGGCGCTAACGCCATCGTGGGCATTGACATCGACTACGAGACCATCGGCGAGAGCAACTCGATGCTCATGGTCGCCACCAGCGGCACCGCCGTAGTCATCTGACAGAAGACTACAAATTACACGAATTTAACGGAAGCATCCGCGCCCATCTGATTGATTGGGCGCGGATGCTATTCGGTTAATTTGTGCCATTGGCAGTTTATCACTTGACGAGCTCGATGATGGTCGCCACGGTGATGTCGGGAATCGAAACGGGAATGGTCAGGGTGGCCGTGCGCTTATCATAAGTCACGCCAGCAGCCTTGGTGCCGTTGATTTTCACCTGACGGGGCTTGGCCGATGCCGGGATGATAATGCGGTAGTCCTTGCTGGGGACGTCATTCTCGATATTTCCCCTGCCCTGGATGGTAATGAAGCACGTCTTCTCCTGGGGTGTGGCGATAAACTGGATCTCGCGATGCCTGTCACGGGCCAGCGTGCCCGTGGAATGAAGATCGTCGTCAAACAAGGTGTAGGTCGACGGCGAGTCGCTGGTGTAATAGAAGATATCGAGTTTGTCGGGGTTGTAGTCACCCACATTGCCCATCTCGTAGTTGGCCTGGGGGATGAAAGCTCCAGCACGGGCAAACAGCGGCAGCACCTCGATGGGCGCGGCATAATTGACCGTCGTGTGACCCTGGTAACGCTTCTCGGGATGGTTGATATCGACCCAAGTGCCGTCGGGGAAGGTGATGTCACGGCTCACGGCACCCTGCTGCATCACGGGAGCCACCATCACATCGCGGCCCCACAGGTACTGATCCCAGATGCCGTCGTAGCGGCTGATATTATTATCATCCTCGTAGAAGCCCAGCGGACGCACCATCGGCAGACCGTTGCGCGCGTTATCATAGGCCAGCGTGTAGTTATAGGGCAACCAGGTGTAGCGCTCCTTGATGAGGCGCAGGGTCAGGTCACCGAACTCCTTGTAGTGGTAAGGCTCGGCCTGATAGGTCGAGTGGGTACGCAACACGGGTGAGAACAGGCCCAATTGCAGCCAGCGGATGTAGAGTTCGCCATCGCGTTTGTTGGCGGGATCAACGGCAAAGCCGCCCACGTCGTGGGACATATAGCCCAGACCACTCAGGCCCGTGTTGAGCATAATGTTCACCTGCGGCTGCATGCCACCCCACGAGCGGGACACGTCGGTGGACCAGGGGAATACCGAGTAACGCTGCAAGCCAGCCGTGCCGGCGCGCATCATCACCATGGGGCGACGGTCGGGATAGTCCTCCTTGAAGAGGTCGTAGATGATGCGGCTCCAGTCATTGCCGTACATGTTATGATACTGCTCGGCGGTGAGGCCGTTATAGTGGCGTATCTCCAACGGGTGCTTCTCGGGTTCGCCCAGGTCGCCCCACCAGCCGGTGACGCCTTCCTCGGTGAGCGATTTATAACGGGCACGCAACCACTGACGGGTAGCGGGGTTAGACACGTCAAACATGCCACCCTGACCAACCCAGATGGTAACCGTGTGGGTCGTGTCGGTACCGTCGGTCTTGCAGAATATGCCCTGAGGGTCCAGCAGGCGGTAGTTGTCGATGGCGCGGCCATTGGTGAGGACATAGGGCTGAGAGATGGTCACCACGTTGACGCCCTGCTGCTTGAAGTCGCGCAGCATCTTGCGGTGGTCGGGCCACTGCTGCTTGTCCCACTCCAGGCGGCCCATGTCCTCCTCCTTGCCGTACCAGTAGAGGTCAAACACGATGCCGTCCAACGGATAGCCCTCGCGCTTGAGGGTATCGACCACGCCCTCGCTCTCGCGCTGGTCACGGTATCCATACTTGGAGGTGATGTAGCCCAGCGTCCACAGCGGCGGCAGTTCCTGACGGCCGACGAGCCACGTGAAGTTACGGACCACGTTCTCGACCTTGCCGTTGCCGCTGATGACGTAATAGGACAGCGGTTGGGGAGAGGTGGAGGTATATTGGATTTGTTCGCCCAGATAGAGAGACGACTTGCAGAAGTCGTCAAAGAAGATGCCATAGCCCTTGGACGAAATCACCATCGGCATGGTGATGCCCATCTGCTTGGTGCGCTTCTCGCCCATCTGGTAGCCGTAGTTCTGGGCATTGTAGTTGATGAGCGTGTCGCCAGCCAAGTTGAACGAGTAGCCGCGCTCACCAGCGCCGTAGAACGATTCCTGGCCCTGGTGCAGCAGCGTCAAGGTCGATGAACTGCGGTCGCACAGGTCGGCAATGTAGAAAATATTTCTACAGCCCACCGTGATGCTGCCCGTGTTCTTGTCAAGCAGCACCTTCAAGCCGCCAGCCGTGCGCATCACGCTCATGTCCTCCAAGTCTTCGACCTTGGCTTCGACTTTGGCGGTTTTGTCCAGCGCCAACGAGGGCAACCGTGTGCCGCTCCACCCGTCAGGCACCACATCCACACGGACGATGTCCTCGCCCACGGCAGTCACTGTGACAGTCTGGTGGCGTAACGCGTCGCTAAACGTCATCGTTGCCTGCTGTGCAAGGGCAGTCATTGCCAACATCGCCACGGCGAGAATTGATATCATTCTGTAAAGTTTCATAGTTTCTATAGTGATTCTAATTAATAATTCTCAGACAATAAACATTGAAGTCAGGCATTTCCTTGGCTCTCGTTCATGAGTGCGCGCAATTGCTTAATCTCTTGTTGAATAGATTGGTCCTCTTCTTTATCTTCTCCATATCCACCTCCAAACACTGAATTATCCCCTCTAAAAACCGCTAACATCAATAATAACAGGGGCAAACCCTCAAGGAGGCCCATTCTCGAGAAATAGAGCAAAGCACCCACTACCGGCAACATGAAAATCGCCACCCATAGCCTTAACTTCATGTGCATGGCCTGCCAAGCAGCAAACACAATCAATACTATGGCCAGCACTAAACATGCACTGGATATGAGATCACCGCCATTCAAAAAGGCCACGCCGCTCATAATTACTACAAAAAAAACAGACAGTGCTATCCACATCCTGTCATGGGCTGCCAATAATTGCTGAGGAGTCTGGGCACGGGCAATTTTCTTGGTAAAAACGTAATTGGTAAGCGCGTAAAGAAGCAAGAGCAACCCAATGGCAAAAAAGACAGGCACTGCTCGACTGCCTTCACTGCCATTATAGAATAAAAGGAAAGCGCCAATGGCAAAAGGTATAATTGATAATAAGATAATCCAACTAATCGTACCATTCCTCTTGGCATTTGATCGCTTGATCGATTCCATCAACCAGTCAATCTCTTTTTTTCTTTCTTCGGCTTCCATCGTTTTGAAATTTCATGTTAACATCCGCAAAGATAAAAGAAATATCCAATAAAACGATGACAATTTGTTAAAAAAAGAAAGGGGTCAGTCCTGAGGACATCAGGAACGAAAAAATGGAGGGCCCGCCAAGGTCGTTTGGCAAGCCCTCCAATCGGGGTAAACAAGTGGGTGTGTGTTTTTTCTTTAGTCTTGCAGGGTAAAACAGTTATTCAATACTATTGGTAACCTTGAGGGCGTCCTTCCTGGCTCATTTTTTGAAGAATTTGAGGCCAAGGACCTCCCAGAAACTCTCGGGCAGGCAGATGTTCTCGACCCTAATGGCTTCGACAAAGAGCCGAGCCACCTCATGGACGTCGTAGCCGGCGTTGCCGCAGCCCACGCGAGTGACATAGAAGCGCGTGCGGGGATGCCCGGCAGCATAGGCCACGAAACGGCGTACCGCCTGGACAAAAAGGCCATAATCGCCTGTGGTGGGGATGGCGTAGCTCTGACCTTGTATACCCTCGGCTTGACCATAAATGGCGCCGAAATGCTTCACAGCATAGTCAGCAGCGCCACCAGCATGGTTACCCTGGGGGTCGCTGCCGAAGACAAACACCTCGGCGTCAGTCAGATTTTCAATCCAATCGGGAGTGATGCGGTTGGCATAGTAAGCGCGGGCATTGGCTCGTCGGATCGCCATTTTCTCTTCCAAGCTGTCATCGGCATGGAATTCACGGCTCATGCGCTGATAATAAGCAAACTTGGACGAACTGTCGCGGTGCCATGTGTTCCTTGCCCCCATTTGATCGTGGTCAAACTCCAAGACATGGTCGATGGACAAATTCCTGGTCACCTCCTCTACATCATGGCACGAGCCCATATAGGAGAAGGTCCAGCCCTCTTCCTTGAGGCGCTCGATGAGCTTGCGCAAAGCCGGGCCAGACCACTTGCGGGAGTCGTTCTCCAAGCCGTCGGTGATAACTGTCACTACAGCAGAGGCATTCTCATCGTCCTTGATGCGCGCATACAAGGTCGTCATCGACTCGCCCATCGCGTCAAACAACGGTGTGCAGCCCGTGGGATTGTAATCATGGAAATCCTGAACGCTGTCGATGGGCATAGCATCGATGTGGGTGCGGATGGGAGGCAATTCACCATGGTGCGAATCAAAGCACACCAGCGTGAGGAACTGCTGCTGCTTGTCAGCAAAGTCCTTTTGCGCCTTCCTGATGGTGGCGATGGTTTCATTGATACCACTGATGGTTACTGCCTCCAAGCCACCCATGGAGCCACTCTCATCAACGATAATGAGGTTGTAGATGTGAGCCTTCTTGGGGTCAAGTTGGCACTCAGCATCCTTACTGATAGTTCCTCGATTGACGTTCTCGCTTATCACATAGCCAGTTACTGCTGCCGGGGCATTCTCGTTGTTGCTTCTCTTAAACGGATTTTTCATAATCGTAATTTAATAAACTGTTAATAACCAAATTGTTAATTCAAACCATTGCTTACATGATCAGGTGATATCTAAGTCGTTGTCATGATTGATGCCACAAAGCTATACCATAATCGAATATAATCCTTATTTCTGCAACCTTGCCAAATTGTATTTTTTACGTATTGACAAAATTGGGCACACAAATTCTTGACCTTGTTCAATGTGTAAAATTCACACATTGAGCTTTTTAGTCAAGTATCCAGCCCCCGTTGTAACAGGGGTAGATCAAGGTCGATTCCGTCACCAGCAGTCGCGTCAGAATTCCAGGCGCATACCTATCTTCTTGGCTTGCTGGTAGGCTTCCTCGTCAAAAGTGTACAACTTGGGAGAGCGGTGAGGGTTTCCTGTCTCCTTTCTTCCAGTCTCCCTGATGTACCCGAGATTCAGCATCTTTTTTTGAAAATTTCTTCTGTCTCCTAATTTTGTGTCATTCTCGGGTGGGTCTAAAATCGCTTTATATATATTGTGTAATTGGGGCATTGTGAATTCCTTGCCAAGCAAGTGAAATCCAATGGGTTCAAAATGGATGCGCTGCCGTAGGCGTTCGAGGGCCAGAGCTACGATATCCTTGTGGTCAAAGGCCAATTCCGGCAGATCCTTGATGGAGAACCATTTGGCCTTGGTCGCATCATCACCTCCCCTGACGTGGTACTGGTCCTTGGCCACAAGAGCAAAGAAGGCAATGGTGATCACACGTTCTCGAGGGTCGCGATTGCAGTGAGAGAATGTCTGCATTTCCTCCATGTAGATATCGGAAACATCGGTCTCCTCACGAAGCTCGCGAGAGGCGCAAGCTTGTGCGCTCTCATCATCAGGACGCATAAAACCACCAGGCAGAGCCCACATGTTCTTGTAAGGCTCCAAGCCACGCTGGATGAGCAGTACATTCAACTGCTCGCCATCAAACCCGAACACCACCGCATCGGTGGTCACAGCCGGGTGCCAGTAGGGCGATTCCCATAACTTGGTTTTCTCGTTATATTTCATGATGAGCGTCCTTTGTGTATTTTTTACACTGCAAAAATAATGCCAATTTTTGAACTGGCAAAATTTTTGTGTACTTTTTACACATTTATTGCTGTTTTTTTCTTTTTGCCCCCATTGACACAGACAACATCACAGGCTTGATGCCCAATTGTCAACATCATGTCAAAATAATGTAGATAACCCCTGCGGAATAATCCAACGATTTTAACTACCTTTGCCCTCGCTAATGCCAAACAACCAGAGTAACAATTAAAGACAACCAACACAACAATAGTAGTGAATTGTCATATTTGTTCAATGTGTTGTCCCTGCTATTAGCGACTTAGCGTGAGACCTTACCAAATAGACATCAAATATTTGATATAATGGAAGAATTTGAGACCGGCAAACAGGCGCGCCGCCGCACGCGCCCCACTCATGAGCCCGAAATCATAGGGGAATTCGGCAAGCTGCCACCTCAGGACACCTCGCTCGAGGATGCAGTCCTGGGCGCACTGATGCTTGAGAAGGACGCATATAACAACGTATGCGAGATTCTCAAACCCGAAGCCTTCTACAATCCCGCGAACCAGAAAATCTATGAGGCCATCCAGACGCTCGCGGCCAACGGCAAGCCCATCGACATGCTTACCGTCACCGACCAATTGCGCACCAACAAGGCGCTCGACGAGGTGGGCGGGGCTATCCGCATCAGCGAATTGACAGGTATGGTCTCGAGTGCCGCAAATGCCGAATTCCACGCACGCATCGTGGCCCAGAAGTATCTGGCACGCGAGCTCATCAGCTACAGCAGTCAAGTTCAGTCGCTGGCGTTCGACGAGTCGATCGATGTATATGACCTGATGCAGGAGGCCGAGGGCAAGCTGTTCGAGATTAGCAAGAACACCCTGAAGCGCGACGTTATCCCCATCGAGAACGCCGTGCAGGACGCCATCAAGAAAATTGAGGAAGCAGCTAACCGCGAGAACGGTCTAAGCGGCTTAGAGTCGGGCTATCACAAGCTTGACCGCCTGACCAGCGGCTGGCAGAACAGCGACCTCATCATCATTGCTGCCCGCCCCGCCATGGGTAAGACAGCCTTTGTCCTGTCGATGGCCAAGAACATGGCCGTGGATTACAACTATCCCGTTGCTGTGTTCTCGCTGGAGATGTCAAGCCTGCAGCTCGTCAACCGCCTTATCAGTAACGTGTGCTCGCTCGAAGGCGAAAAAATCAAGAGTGGCCAGCTCACCCAGCCCGAATGGGAAAACCTGATGACCCGCACCCGCGCGCTCAGCACTGCCCCACTCTACATTGACGACACGCCGTCACTCTCCATCTTTGAGTTAAGGACGAAGGCGCGCCGCCTGGTGCGTGAACACAACGTCAAAATCATCATCATCGACTATCTGCAGTTGATGAACGCCACGGGCATGAAGTTCGGCAGTCGTGAGCAGGAGGTGAGCACCATCTCACGCTCGCTCAAGCAGTTAGCCAAGGAGCTGGACATCCCCATCATTGCCCTGTCGCAGTTGAACCGCAGTGTCGAGACCCGTGCCGCCGATGACAAACTGGGCAAGCGCCCGCAGCTGAGCGACCTGCGTGAGTCGGGTGCCATCGAGCAGGATGCCGACATCGTGTGCTTCATCCACCGTCCCGAGTACTATACCCGCTCCAGCGAGGACGCCGAGGGCAACAACATCCGCGGCTTGGCCGAGTTTATCGTCGCCAAGCACCGCAGCGGTGCCACCGACACCATCAACCTGCACTTTGTCAGCAAGTATGCCCGCTTCGAGAACCAGGATGAGCAAGATCTCGTGGGTGGCGAGAGCACCTATGAATCCAAGATGAACGCCGGCGGTCCAGCCCCAGGAGGCGCATCGCCCATCAATGACGGATTCTCCCCTCCACCCCCCAATGTGGACTTCCTGCAAGGCCCCGAAGACCCCAATACACCCTTCTAAAACACTGGATAGCCCAGAATTTCCAGCACAACTGGGGTGAGCATTATTATTTTTGTTAATTTTGCGGGCTGGTATTAATTGACTAAACCATATAACCTAAACTATAGTTTATTTATATACGATGAAGAAAATGTTATTAGCTATGGCCATTCTGATGGCTGCTATGCCTGGTGTACAGGCACAAGTAACGCACGGCGTGAACCGTGCCGACATGGACCTGACTGTTAAGCCAGGTGAGGATTTCTATGAGTATGCCGGTGGTGGCTGGATGAAAGCCAACCCACTGAGCAAGCACCCTGAGTATTCCAGCTACGGCGTGTTTAATGTAATCGCCGAAGAGAACGAGAACCGTCTGCGCGACATGTTCCTGGAGCTGGGTAAGACCGACCACAAGTTCGGCACCGTTGACCAGAAAGTCGCCGACCTGTACAAGATGGCGATGGACAGCGACCGCCTGAACCGTGAGGGCGCTCAACCCATGATGGCCGACCTGGCCAATATCAAGGCTTTCAAGAAGAAGGACTTGACAAGCTTCATTGCTGATCAGCACCTGAAGATCGGTAATCCGTTCTTCGGTATCGGTGTGGAAACCGACCTCAAGAACAGTGACATGAACGTGATGTGGCTCAGCGCCGGTACCAGCGGTCTTCCTGACAGGGACTACTACCTGAACACCGACGCCGACAGCAAGAAAATCCAGCAGGCTTACCGCGACTACCTGGTGAAGATGTTCAAGCTCGCCGGTTACAGCAAGAAAGAGGCAACCCGCGCCAGCAAGACCATCTATGACATCGAGTACAAGTTTGCCCAGGCCAAGATGGACCGCGCCGAGGCCCGTGACTACAACAAACTGTACAACATCCGCACCGTGGAAGAGCTCCAGAAGGATTATCCCGCTATCGACTGGAAGCAGTACTTCAACCTGATGGGCGTGCCCCAGACAGAATGGGTGATCCTGACCGAGCCTAAGGTGATGGCTGTTGCCAACGACATGATGACCAAGCTCACCGAGCAACAGATGCGTGACTACATGGCTGGTCTGCTCATCACAGGCTCTGCCAGTTACCTGAGCGATGAGTTCGGTGAGACCTCATTTGACTTCTACGGCCGCATGCTGAGCGGACAGAAGGAGCGCAAGCCCCGCTGGAAACGCGCCCTGGGCCTGCCCAACGGTTTGTTGGGTGAGGCAGTAGGTGAAATCTACGTGAACAAGTACTTTGCCCATGGCAGCAAGGAGAAGATGCTGAAGCTCATCGGTGAACTGCGCAAGTCATTGGCCGCCCACATCGCCGGCCTGACCTGGATGAGCGAGCAGACCAAGATTAACGCCCTCGTGAAGCTCAATGCCTTCACCGTCAAGATCGGTTATCCCGACAAGTGGCGTGACTACAGCGGTCTGACCGTTGATCCCAGCAAGAGCATGTATGACAACATCAAGGCCGCCAGCCTGTATGAGACCCGCCGTAACCTCGACAAGATGGGCAAGCCCGTTGACCGCGACGAGTGGGGCATGACTCCGCAGACGGTGAACGCCTACTACAACCCCACCACCAACGAGATTTGCTTCCCCGCTGCCATCCTGCAACCTCCCTTCTTTGACGTGGAGGCCGACGATGCCACCAACTTCGGCGCCATCGGTGTTGTGATTGGCCACGAGATGACCCACGGTTTTGATGACCAAGGCCGCATGTTTGACCAGTACGGCAACATGGTGGACTGGTGGACCGAGGAAGACAGCCAGAAGTTCCAGGAGGCTGCCGAGAAGCTCGCCGCACAGTTTGACCAGATTGTGGTTGTCAAGGACCAGCACGCCAACGGTCACCTGACCCTGGGCGAGAACATCGCTGACCAGGGCGGCCTGCGCATCGCCTATGATGCCTTCCGCAACACGCAGCAGTTCCGCGAAGGTAAGATGATTGACGGTTTCACTCCTGCTCAGCGCTTCTACCTGAGCTATGGCCGCATCTGGGCCGACAACATGACCGAGGAAGCCATCTTCCAGCAGACCAAGAGTGACCCCCACTCCATCGGCCGCTACCGCGTGAACGCCACGCTGAGGAACATCGGCACCTTCTTTGACGCATTCGGCATCAAGGCTGGTGAGAAGATGTGGCTCGATCCCGCCGACCGCGCCATCATCTGGTAATCCGACTACCACCAATAACAAAAAAGAGTCCACAAGCTTGTGGGCTCTTTTTTGTTGTGATATTGTTCCTGCAATTACAGCTTCAAACCAAACAGTGCGGCTGCGTTGCGGTCGGTGGCAGCGCTCACGTCCTCGGGGGAAATGCCGAGAGATTGGGCGATGAAGTCGTTGATGTGGGGAATGTAGGCGCTCTCGTTGCGCTCGCCACGGTGGGGCTTGGGGGTCAGATAAGGGGAATCCGTTTCCAGCAACAGGCGGTCAAGGCCGATGACCGGCAGCAGTTGGGGCACGGCGCTCTTCTTGAAAGTGACCACACCATTCACGCCAAAGTAGAAGTCCCCCCTGCGGCGGACACGCTCAACGTCGGCCGGTGTTTCGACGAAACAGTGGAAGACACCTTGCGGCACTGGACAATCAAGATGGTCGATGACATCGAGGATGTCGTCGAGAGCATTGCGGCAATGCATGATGAAAGGCACACCCAATTCGTGGCACCAATGGAGCTGGATGTCGAGTGCATGCCGCTGCTGCTCGCGGTAGGTCTTGTCCCAATAAAGGTCGATGCCGATTTCGCCGACTGCTACAACGGGATACTGATCGAGCAAGGGGCGCATCTTGCCGAGCACGTCAAGGTAATCTTCATGTACGTCCTCGGGGTGCACGCCCAGCGCCATCGAGATGTAGTCGGGATACTGCTCATGCATGGCCGCCAAACGAGGAACGCTCTCCAGGTTCTCGTTGGGCAGGATGATGTGGCGCACGCCCGCTTCACGGGCCCTTTGCACAACCGCGTCCCTGTCCTCATCGAACGCGTCACAATAAATATGAGAATGAGAATCTATCATAGTTAGGAGTTAGGAGTTAGGAGTTAGGAGTTAGGAGTTAGGAGTTAGAAGTTAGAAGTTAGAAGTTAGGAGTTTTGTAGATTTTGGCATGTGGTATAAGTGATACTACTTAGCAGTTTTTTCAATTCAAGGTTATCTTGGCAAATTGACACGAATTCATCGTCAGAGAGATATTCTGTATCGTGTAGCAATTCAAGCCAATACTCAGTTTCATTACACTCTTTAAATGAGATATACATCTTAGCCAAGAATTCTTTTTTACTGATAGAAGCCTGTGCTTCAACAACATTGGCTCCAATACTTGTGCCACTGCGCAGCAATTGTTTTGAGAGGACATATTCTTTTTTTTCACTACACAAATAGCGATATAACTTCACTATCCGGATGGCAAAAAGTTTGCTTTTATTTCTAATCGCGCTGTCCATATTAACTTTTGCACTTATAACTTAAACTTCTCACTCCTAACTCCTAATTCCTCACTAAAACAGTCGTCCAGCGAGCTTATTAGCGAGCTGGATAAACGACTGTTTGTCGTCATCGCTCATTTTCACTCGGTTGAAGGCGGCGACGGCCAAGTCGTTATAGTGGGCGATAGCGTCCTCGGCCAATTGACGCACTCCCAAGCGCTCATAGAGGGCCGTCACGCCAGCCACTTTATCATCACGTGTGACATAGGGGTCGTTGAGCCAATGGCGAAGCTCATCAGCGTCATCCCCCTTGGAAAGCAGCATGGCATTGATGAGCAAGAAAGTCTTCTTGTTGTTCATGATGTCACCGCCAATCTCCTTGCCGAAGGTTGCCGGGTCTCCCCACACGTCAAGGACATCGTCCCTGAGCTGGAATGCCAGACCCATATTCACACCAGCATCATAGAGCAGGTCGGCTTGCTTGTCGTCGGCATCAGCGATGAGGGCTCCCATCTTGAGGGCACAACCCAGCAGAACCGAGGTTTTCAGGCGTATCATCATGAGGTATTCCTCGACCGACACATCGTTGCGGTTCTCATAGTCCATATCCCATTGCTGACCCTCGTAAATCTCAATAGCGGTCTTGTTGAACAGGTTCATCACCTGCCAGTTGGCACAACGGGCGATGTACTGGGTTGCGATGGTCAACATCGTGTCGCCGCTAAGGATAGCGGTGTTATCATTCCAACGGCGATGAACAGTAGCTTTGCCACGGCGCACATCGGCATTATCCATCACGTCGTCGTGCAGCAAGGTGAAGTTGTGGAACATTTCCAGGCCAACAGCGGCATCAAGCGCCATCGACGGGTCGCCGCCCATTGCATCACACGCCATCAATGCCAACACGGGGCGCACACGCTTGCCGCCCAGTGCCATGTGATAGGCGATAGGTTCATACAACTGGTTAGGACGAGAGGGATAAGGAATCAAGGCAATCGCATCGTTAACGATAGCGAGGTATTCTTGAAATGATTTCATAGTTAGAGCTATTAATTGAAAATTCTTACGGTTAGTTGGCGGCCTTCAGCGCCGACTTATAGGCAGCCTCGAAGGCAGCGAACTCCTCGACTGTGTAAACACGGTCACGTAGCACCTCGATGCGGGCATTAATGTCCTTCATGTCGGCGTTAGGCTGATTGGCATCATCGGCAAGCGCCTCGCCCAATGCGGCAGGCCTTGCCGACTGGGCATAAACGCACATCTGCTCATACATCGAGAAGCCGTCAACCGTGACTTGGATCATACTGTCATAGACCTCGACATGACGCTCATAGCCCACGGTGTGACACAACCAGTGGATGAGTGACAGGTAATCGGCGGCCGAGTCGGTATCAAACTCGCGCAACCTGAGCAGTTCGAGCATGCGGGGCACCTTCAATTGCGCCAACTCGACAGGAGACAGCACAATGACGTGTGACGCCTGGAACAAGGAGTCACGGCCGTCGTCCATCAGCACGCCGGCAAATGCGCGGTTGGCCGCTTTGACATCCCATGGCCAGTGCAGGCTGTCATTACGCAGGGCATTGAACCGCTGGACCGACTGGCGCATCGCAGCCGTGTCACCCCAGGCCGACAGAAAATCACGTCCGGCTGCCTCTCCCCGCCTTGCAGCTTCGCTACAGGCAGTCAACAGCAGCATTAAGCCTATGAATATCAATGGTAATCGTCTCATCGTTTCTGATCCTCCGGGAATATGGATTGGTACAACAAGCGGTCTTTCTCCTTGAGGTAGGAACGGAAAGCCTCGTCAAAAGCCCTGACGGCTGCCGAGTCACGCTTGAGCGCATAGACGCTCTGCTTGGCCTTGGCATCCATCACGGCACGTTCCATCGACATCGTGTCGGTGTGATCCACTGCCACCAGCGCTGCCGCGGCCCTCATGCCGCTGTCGCGCGCCTCGGCGTCGAGCGGTGATTTCTTCTCACCACATCCCACCAGCAACAATGCCATCATGAGTAATATGTGCAACAAATATTTCATGTCGTGATTCTGTAATGCCACAAAATTACAAATAATTGACACAAACATGAATGTTCCTCCCTGTTTTTATGTTTTTTTTGCTATCTTTGTCGGCAAGTAATCAACATTAATTGGAAACAATGGCACAAAAAAGAATCACGATTGCTATTGACGGTCACTCGTCAACGGGCAAGAGCACGATGGCCAAAGCGCTCGCTAAGCGCATCGGCTACGCCTATGTCGACACGGGCGCAATGTACCGTGCCGTAACCCTGTTCGCCCTGCGTGAACACCTCATCAAGCGCGGCAAGGTGGATGAGAAGGCTCTCAAGGAGCACTTGAAACGAGGCGACATCGCCATCACCTTCCGCCCCACCAAGGAGGGAAAGAGCGTGACATGCCTGAATGGCAAGAATGTGGAACGTTACATCCGCTCGATGCGCGTGAGTAACGTGGTGAGCATCATTGCCGCCATCGGATTTGTGCGCAAGGCGATGGTCAAGCAACAGCAAGCCATGGGCAAGGACAAGGGTCTGGTGATGGATGGCCGCGATATCGGAACGGTGGTGTTCCCTGATGCCGAGATGAAGGTGTTTGCCACTGCAAGCGCCGAGGTTCGCGCCCAGCGCCGCTATGACGAGTTGCGCGCTAAGGGTGACACCACGACGACCCTTGAAGAAGTGCTCGCCAACGTCACCGAGCGTGACCGTATCGACAGCACCCGCAAGGAGAGTCCCCTGCGCCAGGCCGATGATGCCGTTGTACTCGACAACTCCCACATGACACTCGAGGAGCAGAATGAATGGCTGTACCAGTTGTACCTGGAGAGAGTGAATAGTTAACAGAGAATAGTTAATAGTGAATAGTTAATAGTTAAGAGTTTAACATTCTGCTTGACTGAAGACTGAGGACTGAGGATTGTGGCGATTATAGAGATAGACAAGGGGTCGGGGTTCTGCTTTGGGGTGACAACCGCCATCCGCAAGGCCGAGGAGGAACTCAACGAAACCGGGCACTTATACTGCCTGGGCGATATCGTGCACAATACCGCCGAAGTCGATCGTCTGGCAAGCCGTGGTCTGGAAACCATCACCCACGAGCAACTCAAGCAACTGCATGACGTGAAAGTGTTGCTCCGCGCCCATGGTGAACCGCCCGAGACCTATGAGACTGCCCATAACAACCATATCGAGATTATTGACGCCACTTGCCCCGTTGTGCTCAAGCTGCAGCAACGCATCAACGCCACCTATCACGGGGGCGAGTCCAACCAGCCCGCGCCTCAGATTGTCATCTACGGCAAGCGTGGCCACGCCGAGGTGCTGGGACTCGTGGGACAGACCCAGGGTCGCGCCACCGTCATCGAGAACATCGATGAAATCGACAAGATTGACTACTCGAGAGACATCTATCTGTACTCCCAAACGACCAAGAGCGTACAGGAATTCCAACATATCGTCGAGGAAATCAAGCGCCGGGTACAGCCTGGAGTGACTTTCCGCAGTTTTGACACCATCTGCCGCTCAGTGGCAAACCGCATCCCGCAGATACGCCAATTTGCCACCCAGCATGAGCTGATCCTGTTTGTCAGTGGAGCCAAGAGCAGTAACGGACGAATCCTGTTTGCCGAGTGCAAGGATGCGAACCCTGACTCCCACCTCATCAGCAGCGAGAGTGACATCGACCCGTCATGGCTGCAGGGCAAGGAGCGCATCGGCATCTGTGGAGCGACATCGACGCCCCGCTGGCTGATGCAGCGAGTGAGCGAAGCCATACAGAATCTAATCGACAATAAACCAAGCAAACAATAGACATGACCAAAAAGAACCTCATCATCGTCATCATCCTGCTTGCCATCATCGACATGCTGGCTGCAGGTTGGTATATGTCACGACGCATCGAAGCCAGCGGCAAGAGCCAAAACCTGTTTGACCAGCGCGATTCCACCGAGGTCATCGCCATGGCCGACACCGTCACGTCGGCATCCCAGGCCGATGTGTTTGACAAATTGCAGCACAATACCTACTACTTCATTGCCAACTCGCCTAACATCAAGGGTGACGAGACCTCCTACTACACAAGCACCAAGCACGTGAAGGTACGCTGGCCCAAGAAGGTGAACGGTGATGATGAGTTCGAGACCCTCAACAAGGAACTGATCAAGAAAGCTTTCGGCAACAGCCAGAGCAAGATGAAAGACGCCCGGTATGTCTATCTGAACACACCCAATTTCAACAAGCCCCTCGGCGAAGGCGAGTACCACTCGATCGTGAAGGCGCCCAGGGTCTATCCCGTGTATGGCAACGTGAGCCAGGTGCTCGTTTATCCCTACATGACCTCGCAACGCCTGCTCGTCATGGAAATCGACAAGGTGGAGTACAATGGCAGCACCACGACCGAGAACACTTCTTGCATCCACTATGACAGGCAGAACCATCGCGTGCTTTCACGCCTGGATATCCTCATGGCCGACGTGGACAAGGAGAGCAAGCTGCTCAAACTCATCAACAAGAAGATTGATGACCTCAATAAGAGCCGCGGTGAGAACAACCAGTTGCAACATGCCATCAATGTGCCTGCCGAGGTGTGCTGCAGCAAGAAGGGACTCATCTTCCAGTTCAAGCACGGTTCCATCTCGAGCAGCCCCATCGAAATCCTGTTGGATTACGACAAGGTTAAAGAGTTCATGACCAAGGACTTTGAACTACTGGTGGATAATAACGAAGGCTACTGGCTTTATAAGGAAAATCCCAAGCCCGAGGACATCAACCCGCGCACTGCGGCTCCTGCCGTCAAGTCGGTAGTAAATCACCCTGCCGCAACCAAGAAGACGGTTACGCCAAAACAAGCCAAGAAGACGGTTAGGCCAAAACGAACCAAGAAGACGAGGTATAACGGGGCAAAGCGTAGATCTGGACATTACGGTCGCGCTGCGAGACATCATTGGAGCCGTCGCCGACGCTAAGGCCGCGTGACTCAAGCGCATCTCGCATCGTCGACAGCGCAATTTCCTCGGTATTGTTGTCCTTGCTCAAGTGGCACAGGAACACGTGATGGAGTCCCTGATGGTAATGCTCGGCGACAAACCGTGCCGCCTCCGCGTTGTCCAGATGGCCCTTTTCGCCCATCACACGGTCCTTTAGCATCTGTGGATAGCTGCCAGTGAGCAACATCTGGGCATCGTAATTGCACTCAATCATCAAGTAGTTGGCGCGGCTCATGTAATGGGCCGCACGTTCGGTAATGACGCCCATATCGGTCGCCACGACAAAGCGTTCGCCCTCATACTCGATGCTGAAACCCACGCTCTTCACATCATGCATCGTCTCAAAGGCGGTGATCTCCATATCCAGGATGCGGAACGGTATCTCCTTGAAGATGGGGACATGATGGTCGCGGATGCGTCCGCTGATGCGGCAACGTTGCAGCATCTGGGCCATTACGCCCATCGTGCAATAGACGCTGCACTTGCAGTTGTTGACGGCGGCATACAGGCATCTCATGTGGTCCTGGTGGGCATGGGTCAACAGCACGCCCTTGATCATGTCACGGCCGATGCCATTGCGCTCAAGTTCAGCAAAGGCCTGGTCGAGCGTGGGGATATCCTGCCGCTCGGGGTTTTTCTTCTTGCGATGATACTTAACAGGTTCCCTGATGCCAGCGTCGATGAGAATACCGCCACGCGGGGTGCCCAGATAGGCACAGTTGCCACTGCTGCCGCTACTGAAGCTCATGAAGCACAACCCCTTGCCCACCCCCGTGTATCGGGGCTCGGCAGACTGTGTTTCCTTGGCCTCCTCGAAGGCCGAGGGGGTGTCGTTGCCATCCACGTCAAATGAGATCTTCAACGGGCGACCATCGTTAGTGTATCCTTTATATTTGTGTCCTGGCATATCGTGTCGTGTGATTTATTGGAACAACAGGAAGATGGTAGGTATCTTGTGGTAATCATACTTGGCCCGTTTCCACTCCTCGATCGTGCGGGTGATGATGCTCTGATTCTCGCCAGTGATGTCGCTGGCCACACATAGGCGCATTCGCGGCGGCATGTGGCTGGCCAGGTCGGCAATAAGCTGGTTGTTACGGTAGGGCGCCTCGATAAAAATTTGGGTCTGGCGCTCACGGTCGATGCGTCGGATCATCTCCTTGAGTCGGGCCTGGCGGGCCTGACTGTCAACAGGCAGATAGCCCTCGAAGGCGAACCGCTGCCCATTGAAGCCCGATGCCATCAGGCTCAACAGGATGCTTGACGGTCCCACCAGCGGGAACACCTTGTAGCCACGACGCTGAGCGATGGCTACCAAGTCGGCGCCCGGGTCGGCAACAGCAGGGCAGCCCGCGTCGCTGATGACGCCAACCGACTCGCCACGGCCGATGGGGTCCAGCAACGCCTCGATGGCGGCTGTGTCCTTAAGGTCAGTGTGTTCGTTGAGCTCGTTGAGGGTAAGGCTATCGATATCGATGTTGCGGTCACACTTCTTGATGAAACGCCGTGCCGAGCGCAAGCTCTCGACGACAAAATGCCGCAGACCGCGCACAACTTCCACGTTGCGTGCAGGCAGCACCCCATCCAGCGGTCCATCGCTCAACTGGCAGGGAATCAAGTATAAACCGACCTCGATTTCCATAAATAATGGCAGCTATAATTCAAATTAAATGCAAAGATAATAAAAAATCCATACATGTGTTACATTTAATTAACTCTTATCACAAAAGAATAAGCCACAACAGGAATCATCCATAAAAAACACGGGACATGGAAAAGTCATTGAAAATAATGATCAACTTGGCATCGATACAATTATCGTAACTAATCCGTCTTAATTGCCGCCATGTTTTATTCAAAATGTGATAAAATGTGGCGGCAGTTATTGTGGGGACAAATATATTATGTAATTTTGTGGTAGATTTCATTAAGGATATTGAATGATTGAACGGCACATTATCATCGACAACGTGGATCCCGTGACCTTCTACGGGGTAAATAACAGTAACATTCAACTTATACGCAACCTGTTTCCCAAACTGCGCATGGCAGCTCGGGGCAGCGTCATTACCGTTATCGGAGACGACAGCGACACGGCCGAGTTTGAGCAAAAAATCCATGCTCTTGCCGACTACTGCGCCACCTATAACACCCTGCCCGAGGATGTCATAATCGACACCATCAAGGGAACACCACCCAAGCAGTTGAAGATGGACGACGTCATCGTCTATGGCGTGAACGGCAAGCCCATCAGCGGCCGTACGCCCAATCAGCAGCTGCTGGTCAAGACATTCATGCACAATGACTTGACATTCGCTTTGGGTCCTGCCGGCACGGGTAAGACCTACCTTGCTGTAGCGCTGGCCGTGCGCGCGTTGAAGAACCGCGAGATACGCAAAATCATTCTTTCCCGCCCCGCCGTCGAAGCCGGCGAGAAACTGGGTTTCCTGCCTGGTGACATGAAGGACAAGATTGACCCCTACCTGCAGCCACTATATGACGCGCTCGAGGACATGATACCACAGGCCAAACTCAAGGAATACATGGAGAACAACGTCATTCAGATCGCGCCACTGGCATTCATGCGCGGACGCACCCTCAATGACGCCATCATCGTGCTCGATGAGGCCCAGAACACCACTACCCACCAAATCAAGATGTTCCTCACCCGATTAGGTATGGGCTCCAAAATGATTGTCACGGGCGACACGACCCAGATTGACTTGCCCCGCAGCGTCACCAGTGGCCTGATTCACGCCCTGCGCGTGCTGGACGGAGTAAAGGGCATAGGCAAGGTGGAATTTGAGAAAAAGGACATTGTGCGCCACCAACTGGTGCAGCGCATTGTCGAGGCCTACGAGCGTTTCCAGGAGGAAAACAAGCTCTATAACGCCGAACGCCGCGAGGGCCGTGACGACTACAAGCAACCCGACAACGATCAGCAGGCATGAGCGAGGACAAGGGCAACAGGGTTGAGCAAGTGACCCCTTACGGCACTCACGACACGGCCAAGACCGAACAGGTGAAACAGATGTTTGACAGCATCGCCCCCGCCTATGACTTCATGAACCGTGCCATGACCCTGGGCATCGACATCTGGTGGAGAAAACTCGCCGTCAAGCGGTTGAAACGATTGCGCCCCTCCCGCATCCTGGATGTGGCGACAGGCACGGGCGATTTTGCCATCCAGTTGAACGAGTCCCTGCAACCGCAGCACATCACGGGCATTGACCTCTCACAGGGGATGCTTGACGAAGCCTGCCGTAAGGTTAAGGAAAAAGGGCTGGAAAGCATCATCACATTTGAGCAAGGAGACTGCATGGCGCTACCCATGCAGGACGAAACGTTTGATGCGGTAACTGTGGCCTTCGGGGTGCGCAATTTCGAGCATCTGCAGCAGGGGTATCAAGAGATGGCGCGTGTGCTCAAGCCTGGTGGCATGTTGTGCGTGCTGGAGTTGTCCACGCCCACCAATCCGTTGATACGCTGGTTCTATGACCTATACTCGATGCACATCATTCCCTGGGTAGGTTCCCTCAAGAGCGGCGACAAGACCGCTTACCGCTACTTGCCCCAGAGCATCGCGGCCGTCCCCCAGGGTGACGACATGCTGCAACTGATGCGGAACGCAGGGCTGCGCAAGACCCTGTACAAACGCCTCACGCTGGGCGTCTGCACCATTTACACGGCCGTTAAATAGGCGTTAGGTGTGGTGTTAGAAAGCGGGAATTCCTGACTCCTTAAGGCACATACTGGTAACCCAGATCCTCGATACAATCGATAACGAGCTGATCGGGGACACTACCCTCGACCAATGCGGTACCCTTGGCGAGGTCAACAGTCACTTTTTCGACACCAGGAAGAGCAGCAAGGCCTTTCTCGACATTAGCCTTGCAGTGCACACACATCATACCTTTTACTTTGTACTCTTTCATTGTTGTGGTTTTATTTTGCTTGATTTGATAAGATTTCCAATATTTTGCTCCCAGTGACACAATTATCATGCCAAGCAGGGCAATGCTGCAGACGGTGTTGAGCCATGAGGCGCCCATGTGGTGGTGCATGGTGTGGCAAGGCAAAGCGTCCATGAACATCCCACGCAAGCCTGGCAGATAGTCAACCAACACACCGAAGCCTACCGCCCCTCCGATAATCGAAAGCAGATAAACGATGGTCGCCTTGCGGCCGAAAGCGCTGTTCACGACAAACATCGATGCCATGTTGGCAGCAGGACCAGCCATGAGCAACACCAGGGCGCAGCCTGGCGACATTCCCTTGAGCATGAGGGCCGCAGCAATGGGAATAGATCCCGTGGCACACACATACATGGGCACCGCCACCAGAACGATGATAAACATATTCAACAGGGGCCAGCGGGCATAGGTCGAGAAGAAATCGTCGGGTAGCAGCACAGTGATGAGCGTGGCTACCACGAGGCCTATCAGCAGCCATCGTCCGATGCTCTGCATCATATCAAAGAATCCATACTTGAAGGTCTCAACCATCTTGTTCCACAAGCCCTTGGGCAACTCACTGAACTCATAGTTGGCCTCCTCATGCACGTCGCCGAGGGCCCCCTTGCGCTCCCAATGGCCGACAGCCAGTCCCCCAATCAACGAGGTCACCAACGCCGCCACAGGACGCAGGATGGCAAACGGCAGCCCCATCATCGAATAGGTTGCCGCAATGCTATCGACGCCCGTCTGGGGCGTGGCGATGAGAAACGCCGTCGAGGCGGCACGAGAGGCGCCACTGCGGCGCAGAGCCACCGCTGTAGGCAACACGCCACATGAGCACAACGGCAACGGGATGCCAAAGGCCGCCGCTGTAGCCACCGAGCGCAGACCCGTTCCCGCTAAATAGCGGCTGTAGATCGATGACGGCACAAACGCGTGAAGCAGTCCCGCGATAAAGAAACCTAACAGCAGATAGGGCGACATGCCGTTTAGCATCGACACAAATGCGTTGACATAATCCATCATAACAGCGGCAAAATTACTAATAAAACGGGATAGAGCGCATGACAAAAATGTGAAAAAAAGCCATTTTCGGCACTTTGAGGACCAAATCCTTGGTACGATGAAAATAAAAGGTTAATTTTACGTGCCCTAAACAAAACGGGGTTAAGGACATGGACATCAAACTACCAAAAAGAATAGATGGCAAGCAGCCCGAGGTGCTGCTCGAGTCAAAACAGATCACGATTATCGGCGCCAATGGTTCTGGTAAGAGCCTCTTCTGCTCGGCGCTTGTTGATAATTTGGGCGACAAGGCATACCGCATCTCGGCCCTCAAGGCCCTCTTCCCCAGCCCTGCCAGCGCCAAGACGTTGCCAGGTTCCATCGAGGACCTGTTCAACCGCATGAACGCAGCCAACCCTCAGGTCAAGAACCTTGCCGAGACAGAGTTTGACAAGTTGTTCTATGTCATGCTGAATGAGGAATTCCGTGAACTGATGAACTTCAAGGCCCACCAGCTCATGGATGAGCAGATTGAGTTTCCCAAGACCAAGCTCGACATCACCGTCAAGAAATGGCAGGAAGTGTTCCCCAAGAACAAGGTGCTGCGCGAGAACGGCAAGCTGATGTTCACCAGCGAGGGATATGAGGACAAATACCCGCTGATGCGCCTGAGCGACGGTGAGAAGTCGGTGCTCTACTACATCGGAGCGGTACTCTATGCCATGCCTGATGCCGCCATCCTGGTCGATGATCCTGAGACCTTTATCCACAGTAGCATCATGCGCACACTGTGGAACGTGCTGGAGCAGATGCGCCCCGACTGCACCTTCATCTACAACACCCATGACGTAGGGTTTGCCAGCTCACGCATCGACAACCAGTGCGTGTGGGTCAAGGAATTTGACCCCGAGGCTGTCGCGTGGGACTATGAGGTTATGACCAGCAGCCGAGACCTTGACTCTGCCCTACTCGACCTGCTGGGCAGCCGCAAGCCCGTCCTGTTTATCGAGGGAGACGACAAGCACAGCATTGACTCCAGGCTCTACCCGCTCATCTTCCCCGAGTACACCGTTAAGCCCCTAGGCAGCTGCAACAAGGTCATCGAGACAGTGCGCTCGTTTAACGACCTGCAGAACTTCCACCAGCTGGACAGCCGTGGTATCGTGGACCGCGACCGCCGCAGCGAGGAGGAGGTGGAATACCTGCGTAAGAAGAATATCCTCGTGCCTAATGTCGCCGAGATTGAGAACATCCTGATGCTCGAAGGCGTGATCCGTGCCGTTGCCCGCCACAAGCACCGCAACGAGGATATCGTCTTTCCCAAGGTCAAGAAGCATGTCATCGCCATGTTTACCCGCGAGCTCAAGCAGCAGGCACTCATGCACGTGCGCCACCGCGTGAAGCACGACGTGGAACTGCGCATCGACATGAAATTCACCAGCATCAACGCCCTCGAGAACCACATGGTGGAACTGGTGAGCGAAATCAACCCGCGCGGTATGTACGACCAATTGTGCAGGGAGTTTCACGTGTATGAGGACAACAACGACTATGCCAGCATCCTCAGGGTCTATAACCAGAAACTCATGATTAACGAGAGCAAGGTGGCCACACTGTGCGGCTTCAAGAGCAAGGACGACTACATCCGTGGCGTGCTCAACATCCTCAAGGGTGGCAGCGAGAATGCCCGTGCCATCCGCCGCGCCATCAAGGCCTGCTTCGGCCTTGAAGAGTAAGATGTCCCATGTTTTTCAATCACAGTAAACAATAAACCCTAACTAAGGACTTGAAACCATAAAACTATAGGCTCGGAAATGAAAGACAACAAGGAAGCGACATTAGCGCTGGGAACGCAGCCAGTAGGCCGGCTGCTGTGGCAATATGCCCTGCCCGGTGTGATCGCAATGACAGCCTCGTCCCTCTACAACATGGTGGACAGCATCTTCATCGGTCACGGTGTCGGGCCGATGGCACTGGCTGCGTTGGGTATTTCGTTTCCGTTGATGAACATCGGTGCGGCCTTTGGTGCCGCGGTGGGCGTCGGAGGCGCCACACTGATGTCCCTCAGGTTGGGACAACGCCAATATGACAAGGCCAACAACGTGCTGGGCAACATGGTCGCCCTGAATATCATCATGGGTCTGCTGGTGGGCATCGTATCGATCATCTTCCTGGATCCCATCCTTACCTTTTTCGGGGCAAGTGAGCAGACACTGCCTCATGCCCATGACTACATGTTCATCCTGCTATTGGGCAATGTCATCACCCACCTCTACCTGGGCCTGAATGCAGCCTTGAGATCGGCCAGCAAGCCACGAGCGGCAATGATAGCCACCATTGTCACCGTGGTGCTGAACACCATCCTCGACCCCATCTTCATCTGGCCCCTGCACATGGGAATCAAGGGTGCGGCCATTGCGACTATCCTGGCGCAGGTCATCGTGCTGTGCTGGCAGTTATGGCAGTTCTCGCGCCAGCGCGAACTCCTCCACCTGGAGTGGAAATACCTCAAGCCAGCCCGCGCCATTGTCAAGGATATCGTGAGCATCGGCATATCGCCGTTTGCCATGCAGCTCACGGGCTGTGTCGTCGCCATCTTCATGAACAACGCCTTAATGACCTATGGCGGGGACCTCGCTGTAGGAGCCTATAGCATCGCCAATCGCTTGGGATTCATCTTCTTCATGGTCATTATGGGCATCTGCCAAGGCTTCCAGCCCATTGCGGGCTATAACTATGGGGCACGCAACATGGAGCGCGTCAAGCATGTGCTGCGTCTCACCATCACCGCATCGGTCGTGGCGATGACAGTCGGTTGGGTGATAGGCGAATTGTTGCCTGGTCCCTGCACACGCCTTTTCACCGATGACCAAAACCTCATCGATATCTCAGTCCGCGGCATCCGCATCAACATGCTTGTTTTCCCTGTCATCGGCTATCAGGCAGTGGTAACCAACTTTTTCCAGACCATCGGCAAGGTGCGTATCAGCATCTTCATGTCCCTCTCGCGCCAGTTGCTGTTCCTGTTGCCCATGCTCCTGGTATTCTCCTCGATATGGGGCCTCGATGGCGTGTGGTTCTCGCTTCCCGCCAGCGACTTTGTCGCTTTTCTCGTCGCAGTGGTCATCATGCAGCGCTTCAAGCGCCAGCAAACCACTGCCTGACAACAATTACCATCGAGACCGGCTAACGGCCCGTCCTGCCGCAATCACCATGATGGCAGGAGTACAGATATCCGCTTGAGCTTTCAATAAAAATAGTCATGATTGCTTGTTTGCTTCAAATATATGTATTATATTTGCGGATACTAAAAACTACAACTTGTGTGATTTATACCTTCTTGTCAAGTTTGCTGGTACTAAACATATAAGTATCAATAACTTGTATCATTACCATTCATGACCTTACAAGGGGACGTATTATCAATGCAATCTTGTATCATAATTCTCGTTGATGAAATGAGCAGCCTTGTGGAAAAGACATGTACACTTCAATCATTCTCACCCAGCCACACCCGGTGGTAGGGTAAGGTTATTCATCTCTTAACCCATACTGTCCATTACCTGTCATCACCTCTATTCCGTAAACTTCCATCAATGAATTCACCTCTTTATTAACCATTTAATAATAACACTTATGAAGATCTTTAGGCTAAAATTTCTACTTTTGTTCTTCGCCCTGGCCTTGGCGCTACCGCCAGCCCAGGCCGATGAAGTGACCGTCTGTGACGGTACATCAGGCACAACTTACCTGCCTGTCTACGGTTATAACTTTGATTATAGCCAGCACAATCAGATGATTTATCCTCTGAGCGAGTTGTCTGGACTGCCCACCGGATGTTTCATCACTTCTATCACGTTCTATCCGACCAGCGCCATAGAATTTAAGGGTGCGGATGTGACGTTCTCCATGGCCAATCTGGAAGGAGCGGCTCCTTTTGAGGTCGACGGCTATGGCTATTCCTCCCCCCTTGATGTCGCTGTGACCACTGTTGGCACTATGACTCCAGCCGGTCAGACAATCTTGACAATCGAGTTAGCGGAACCATTTCAGTACGATGGAGGAGATCTTCTCATAGATGTCACTACCCCCGGTAAGACTTATGGAGATAATACCTTCTACTCTAAGCAACTCGGCGATTATTATGGATTCTACTCCTATGGCTCTACTGAGAAGGCTACTAACTATTTGCCCAAGCTCACTATCGCCTACACCGCCGAGTCGAAACCTTATGCCGCTTCAGTAAACCCCAAGAGCATAGATTTCGGCAAGGTAGCGCCTAACACATCTCACACCCAAAATGTGACCATCAAGAACATTGGTGAGAACGCAATTACCCCGACGGTAAGCGGTCTGGATGCTCCATTCAGCGCCACCAACATCCCTGCCTCAATTGCAGCTGGTGAGACCGCAACGATTACCATTGAATTCAATCCGACGACTGCCGGCTCTTTTAACAGCACCTTGCACATTGGAGCTCAGGAGAGCGAAGACATCGACCTAAATGTCACATTAGCTGGTCAAGCAGCATATGAGATGACCGTGTGTGAAGGAACGACCACAAATGCATATCTGCCTGTTTATGGATTGTATGTTGACGAATATGCACAGAACACTCAGATGATTTATCCTGCCGAAATGCTGCAAAGCATAAAAGGCAAGGCAATCACATCACTGACATTCTATCCCAACAGTGGCATAAACTTCGGAACAACTGTGACATTCTCATTAAAGAATCTGGATGCCAACACTCCTGAATATGAGAGCACACCTGTGCCCATCGAGGGATATACCGCAGTCAAGACTGAAACAGTTGTGAAAAACAGCTCCCTGAGCGAATGGACCGTTACATTTGACCAGCCGTTCGTTTACAGTGGTGGTGATTTGCTTCTGAACGTTGAAACAATTGTTGGTTCTTATGGTAGCACCTATTTCCTTGGAGCCAACCAAACGACCTACCAGAGCTATTACACCTCTGGTAAAACCACTAAAACAAGGTCTAAATTCCTGCCGAAGGTGACCATCGGATTTGAGGATACCGATGAGCCTCCTGTTGTCAATGTAGATGCACCCGTGTTTAATCCTGAGGATGGCACAACCTTTGAGGAGAACCTCACGGTTACCTTGACCTGTGCTACCGCTGGTGCTACTATCCAGTACAGCAACAATGGCGAGTACTTCACCAACTACACTGCACCCATCGTGATTGATGAGACGACCACCCTCTATGCCAAGGCCGTTCTGGGCGATGCTGAGAGCCAGGTTGTCAGCGCTACCTACACCAAGGAAGTCGCTCCCCAGCCCTTTGAGCCCATGACGTTCGTTAAGGTGAATGCTGCCGATCAACTCGTTGCCGGCAAGAAGTACATCATCGTCTGTGGTAACAAGGCTCTGGGTGTTGCTCCCACCGGCAACTTCCTCACTGCGATCGACGTCACTGCTGGTGATGAGGTTACTATCAGCGATAACACTGTTGCTATCATGACCCTGGGTGGAACTCTGAACCACTACACCCTCGCACTTGGCGATAACTATCTGCACGCTGTTAACTCCACCAGCCTGGACTATGGCAGTTCTACCGAATGGGCTATCTCGGACTACAACGGCACACTCGCCGGCTACCGTGTAAA
>ONKF01000026.1 GCA_900318335.1 uncultured Prevotellaceae bacterium | reverse complement strand
GCCCACCCAGAGCGCTATCTGCGCCGTGATGCTCTACGACGCCAAGCTGTCGCAGGACTTCGCTGCCGAGCTGCAGAAGGAAGGCATCTACGTTACCGGTTTCTACTATCCCGTTGTTCCCAAGGGCCAGGCCCGCATCCGCGTGCAGGTATCGGCCGGTCACGAGCGTGAGCACCTCGACAAGTGCATCAATGCCTTCATCAAGATCGGCAAGCAGATGGGAATCATTAAGTGAGTTAGAAGTTAGAAGTTAGGAGTTAGAAGTTGGCATCCGCTAACTTGGGACTAGTGACTAAAAACTAAAACAACAACAATAAATACAATAATAACAATTTGATTCAACAACATAATGCATTATTAAATTGTATTTGTTGTACTTATTGTTTTCCTTTCTTGAAATAAGAGACTAACAATCATTTTTTCACCCAGAAAAAACCTCATGTTGACGGTCGCAGGTGCATTCACCCGCGACCGTCTTTTTTTACCAAACTAAAACGTATATAGCAACTACATCGTTGCTTTTTCTACAGGCGGGATTTCTCGTCGTTGCCGGCGCCAGTGCCTTTGTACTTGCTGCGGGTGACGTTGAATTTGTAGGTCACAGTCAGGCCGATGGTGCGGTCAAAGTTGTAGCAATCCTTGGTGATATTGGTGCCGATGCCGTAGGTGGTCCATCGTTCCTGACTGGTCTTGAAAATGTCGTCGGCATAGAGGTTGACCAGCAGCGCCTTGTTGAAGAAGGATTTGTTGATACGCGCCCCAACCGTCCAATAATGCTTGACGCTCTGAAACTCGTCATCGGCATCACTTGCGACACGCACGCCCAGCACAGCTGTCCAGGAATGGCCACAAAGGTGTTCCTCAGTTCAAACCGCCACAACGGCCTGTGATGGGTCAATCGTGAACCGTATTGCTCTGCATCAAAGAAGACCTTGTTGAAACTCAGCGTCACCGTGGGCCGATAGACACCGAAGCGAGGTGCAGCCACCAGCGAGGCAAACAAGCGCTGAGCATCACCATAGTTGCGGGTACACAGCAAGATATAGCGCTTGTCCGGCTCCAGCACAGGCACCCAGCACATGGTGCTCTGGCTGTAGGTGTAGCGCACTTGCAGACTCAGCCACGAGTAGATCGCCGACAACTCCAAACGGTGGTTCAGCTGCGGGCGTAACAGCGGATTGCCACCCTCGTAGGTGTAACGGTTATCGTACTGGATGAAATTGCGCAGCTGGAAATAGCTCGGGCGGTTGATGCGGCGGCTATAGTTCAGTTGCCAGTTCCACTTGTCCTTCTGCCAGGCGACGGAGGCATTGGGGAACCAGTCATTATAGGTGCGGCTGGGTTCCGCTTCACGGATGCCTGACGAATAGTAGTCGGAGTTGATGTGCTCAAAGCGCAGTCCGGCACCGAAGGTAAAATTGCCCACGGTAAAGTCATACTCGGCAAAGCCCGCACTGTTGTTCTCGCGGATGCGCGTGTCGGATGACAAATGGGATTGATCGTCGTTGGAATAGGTGCCGTCGGTGCGGGTAAAGGTCAACTCAGTGCCGATGCTGGCGGTACCTTTCCACAAGGGGTGACTCAAGCACATGGCGGTCATCAAGTTCATCGCTTAATTCAGTGCGTTCATCAGTATTGCGTTCATTGCGACAATACCACGTGCCGTTAAAGTCAATCGACAGCTGGCCCACCTTGCCCACATAATACATATTGACATCGTGCAACGGATTGTTCTTGCGGTTGACAAGGGCATCATACATGACATGGCCCTCAAGCACACCGTTGTTCCATATTTGTTGCTCACCGATGACGCTGCTGTTCTTGATGTTGACTCCACTCAAGGTGTAAGACGCGCCCAGCGAATGGTTGTCGTTGATATCGTAATTGAAACCTACTTGCTCATAATGCGACTTGCTGCGGTACTTAGTGTCACCCGTCTGATCGACATGCACTGTGCCATCCTCCAAGAACAAGTCATTATTGATGTCATTGTCCTCACCCATCCACGCGCTACGCCAGTAACCCTCGGCAAACAATTCCAGGCCGTGAGTGCGGTATTTCACGTTAATATCCTGATATCCGCCCCACTCGTGGTTGTTGCGCACGTTGGTGATGGTGCTGATACTAAAACCGTCGCCCTCAGGCTTGACCGTGTAGATGCGGATGACGGATGACACATTCTTCTTGTATCGGGCACCTGGGCTCGTAATCACGTCAATGGACTTGATGTCGCCCGACTTGAGGCGCGACAACTCGGTATTGCTCTGAATCGGGCGGTTATTAATATAGATGAGCGGTGTGCCGCTACCAAAAACGCTCACTTGGCCGTCGCCCTTGACATCGACTCGCGGTAACTGGCCCAGCACGTCAATACCCGTACCCATGTCGCTGAGCACCGTGCCCGCGACATTGACCGTCATGCCACCCGTGGTCATCTGGTACTGGGGGCGTTCGCCCTTGACGGTGACGCCGTCGAGGGCGTATTGGTCGGGCTGCATTTTGATGGTGCCCAGATGGGGAGTCTTGCAGTGGCGATAGACGGGGCGATAGCCAACGTAGGTGATGCGGGCCAGCACACCCTGTTGGTCGCAGGGGATGACAAAGAGGCCGCTCTCGTTGGTCACGCCGCCGGTGATGAGGGTGGAGTCGCGCGGCGAGAGCAGGGCGACGTTGGCATAGGGCAACGGCTGCCCCGTCTCGTCGAGGACGGTGCCCTTGTAGCGCGTGGAAGCCTTCTGCGGGCACTCGACGGCAATTTCCTTGCCCTGCACGGTCATCTTGATGGGATAGAAGCCTATCAGCTGCTGGATGGCATCGGGCACCGACTTGTTCTTGACAGCAGTCGTCACCCTGAAATCCTCCAACTCATTATACAGGAAACTGATGTTGTATTCCCCACCCCGCTCGTTGAGCCACTTGAGCGCTTCGCTCATCGACACGTCATTGAACGACCGCGTCACACGCTGCCCAAAGGCAGCCGTGGCGATGCACCAGCACACCACGATAAAAATCATGCGCCTTGCCATCATTCCACCACGATTGTATTGCCCTCCTTACTGATATTCACACTCTCAAACAGATTGAGACGCTCCAGCGTCGCATCCAGGTCCTCATCGGGCTGCCACACGAAGTAGAAGCGCAGCGTGCGGGCATCCTCGTTTCGGAACTCGACCTGCATCTGATGACGGGCCGCGATGTCGCCAATGATGGTTTCAAGCGCCACGTTGTCGAAGGTGACGGGCTGCTCCTGTGAAACGCTATCGATTTTCTCGGCCTCAGTCGAGGAAGATGCTTCTACAGGACTTTCCGTCCCCTCGACCTGCTCGGTCATGGGTTGCTGAACTTCAGGTTGATGGGCACGCACGGCATGGATGGCGGCATAGGTGAAGGCCGAGAGCATAATCACACCAAGGAAAATCGCAGCAACCTTGAGCCAGCGGTGATCACGAGCAGCGGCACAATGCTCTTGCTCGAAGCGTTGCCATTCGACATCGACGTCGGGCTCGGGGATATCAGAAAGGGCGCGCTTGGCGGTGGCCATGTGCTCCTGCATTTCATCATCAAGCATGGCAGCCAACTGCTCGTCGGTGTAATTCTCGGGATGCTCGTGCATGTCGAGCAAGAGACGGATTTTATCATTCTGTTCCATAACGTCTATTGTTTTGAATTGTTGAAATAGGCATTGATTTTCTCCAGTGACTGTGACAAGTGGTGATGGACCGTCACACGACTCACGCCCACGGCCTCGGCGACCTGCTGGCAGGTCATGTCTTGCAGGTAGCGCAGGGTGAAAATGCGGCGCGAGAGCGGCGGCAACTGAGTGTTGATGTAATCCCGCAGCTCGGCAAGCATCATCGTGTCGTCGGGGCCATGGTCCTGTGGCTCGGCTTTTGTCGAATAAAGCTTAATGAAGCGTTCCCGCATCTGCTTGTGCCGGATCACACTGATGCAACTGTTGCGCACACACGTCAACAGGAAGCCGCGAGCATTGTCGCTGCGGATTGCCATGCCGCCCCCAAGCAACGAGGCGAAAATGTCGCTCACGACATCGCGCGCCTCGTCGGCATCGTAGAGCAGGGAGACCGCCAGCCGATACATCGCCGTGTAATGCGTTTTGAACAGTATTTCCAATTCACTTTTTGTCATAGTCGTGGTTCAATTACACTTGATAGACGTTTCAGGACGTGGAAATGTAAACCCGATTTGGTCAATTTTTCAACAAAGGTAGGGTGAATTTTCTTACGAGCCAATGGCTCGCAATACAGAACAAGACGCACACAAGGCTTTTTCCACAGACTGTTGCCACTAAGGGAAAACAAGATAATTTTGCTATGTGTTAGATTTTACACTACCTTTGCAGTTATGAAAGGTTTTTGGCAATTGTTGAGGCGATTTGTGCCGCCCTATAAGAAATATATTGTGTTGAACGTCCTGTTCAACCTGTTGACCGCATTCTTGACGCTGTTCTCATTCGCGCTGATTATCCCGATTCTGGAGATGCTGTTTGGACTCAATACTCAGACTTACAGCTACATGGAGATGGGTAGCGGCAAACTGGATGCCGTGTTGACCAACAACTTCTACTACTACGTGCAGTGCATCATCGAGCGCTACGGGCAATCGACGGCCCTGGCCTGCATTGCAGCGGCACTGGTAATCATGACGGCCTTCAAGACGGGCTGCGCCTACTTGAGCGCCTTCTTTATGATCCCGATTCGCACGGGCGTGGTGCGCGACATCCGCAACCAGATTTACAGCAAAATCGTCTCCTTGCCCATCGGCTTCTTCTCCAATGAGCGCAAGGGTGACGTGATGGCCCGCATGAGCGGTGACGTGACCGAGGTCGAGAACTCTATCATGTCGTCACTGGACATGATGTTCAAGAATCCCATCATGATTATCGCCTGCCTGACGATGATGATTGCCCTGAGTTGGCAGTTGACCTTGTTTGTGCTGATACTGTTGCCGATTGCAGGCCTGATTATGGGCGGTGTGGGCAAGCGGTTAAAGCGCGTTTCCCTGGAAGGACAGACCCAGTGGGGCGTGATGCTGAGCAACATCGAGGAGACCATCGGCGGACTGCGCATCGTCAAGGCTTTCAACGCCGAACGCAAGGTGCGTAACCGCTTTGAGGGCGAGAACGAGAAATACCGTAACATCGTGACCCGTCTGAGCCGCCGCTACGAACTTGCCCACCCGATGAGCGAGTTCCTGGGCACCTTGACCATCGCCATCGTGCTGTGGTTTGGCGGCACCCTCATCCTGGGCGGCCACAGCAGCATCACCGCGCCCAAGTTCATCTACTACATGGTGATCTTCTACAGCATCATCAACCCAGCCAAGGACCTGTCAAAGGCGAGTTACGCCATCCAGCGTGGTCTGGCCTCGATGCAGCGCATCGACAAAATCCTCACCGCCGAAAACCCCATCAAGAGCCCCGAGCACCCCACCCCACTGACCGAAATGAAGGACGGCATCCAGTACAAGGACGTGCGTTTCCGCTACGGCGACGCCTGGGTCATCGACGGTGTGTCGCTCGACATCAAGAGAGGGCAGACAGTGGCTCTCGTGGGACAGAGCGGCAGCGGCAAGACAACCATGGCCGACCTGTTGCCGCGTTTCTATGACGTAGAGGAAGGCTCCATCTGCATCGACGGCACCGACATCCGCCAGTTCAACATCACCGACCTGCGCGGCTTGATGGGCAACGTCAACCAGGAGGCCATCCTGTTTAACGACTCGTTTTACAACAACATCACCTTCGGTGTCGAGAACGCTACCCGTGAGCAAGTCGAAGAGGCGGCACGTATCGCCAACGCCTATGACTTCATCATGGCCAGCGAACAGGGCTTTGACACCAACATCGGTGACCGCGGCTGCAAGTTGTCTGGTGGTCAGCGCCAGCGCATCAGCATCGCCCGCGCCATCCTTAAGAATCCGCCCATCCTCATCCTTGACGAAGCGACCAGCGCCCTCGACACCGAGAGCGAGCACCTCGTGCAGGACGCCCTCGACAAACTCATGCATGGCCGCACCACGCTGGTCATTGCCCACCGCCTGAGCACCATCAAGGGGGCAGACCTGATCTGCGTCATGCAGGACGGCCGCATCATCGAACGCGGCACCCACGACCAACTGATTGCCCAACAAGGGGCCTACAAGCACCTCGTGGATATGCAGACGTTCTAAAAAGTTCTATAATATCTTTATCATATAGAAAATAGAAAGAAGAGAAAAAATAATTGATTTTTTGTGTAGTTTTTTAGTTCACCATTGCGTCTAACGGGCAAGATAATGATTTAAAATGGAAATCAACGAAGCCGAATTTGCGCGCATTATCCGCGAGAACAAGGGCACCATCTACACGGTGTGCTACATGTTCTCCAAGGACAAGGAGGAGGTCGATGACCTCTTCCAGGAAGCGCTCATCAAGTTATGGCAGGGAGCCGCCTCCTTTCAGGGCAAGAGCGACTTGAAGACATGGATTTACAAGGTGACCCTGAACTCTTGTATCTCCATCGACCGCAAGAAAAAGAGCCGCAAGACTCAACCGCTCATGGAAGGCATCGACCTGTTTGACAAAAATGACGCCGACAACCGCCAGACCGACATGCTGCACGCACGCATCCAGCGGCTTCAGCCATTTGACCGTGCCATTGTGCTCCTGTGGCTCGAGAACATGAGTTATGACGAGATTGCCCAGATAGTGGGCATCAATGTCAAGAACGTGTCGGTGCGCCTCTACCGCATCAAGGAACAACTTAAACAGATGAACTAAACTACACCTAAGATATGGAAACACTGAACGACAATCTTAACGACTTCACCGAACTTGATGACCTGCGCCAGCAGATTGCAGCGCTCAAGAATAAGGTTGACCAGCAGGGACGCCTCAACGAAGCCCTGGTGAAGAAAACTATCCAAGGAAAAATGCGCAGCCTGCATCACAACCTCTTCTGGTACTGCTTGATAGTGGGTCTGTTTGTGCCCTTTATGGTTTGGGATTTCATTGAGTCGGGCATATCTTGGGCATTCATCATTTTCACCATCGTGATGTTTGCTGGCTCGTTTGTCGCCGAATATCTCATTAACCGAATGAAAATCAGCGGCATGGGAGATGACCTCGTGGAGACCGCCCGCAAGTTGATGCAGATGAAGCGGAACCGCAAGAAACAGTTGATCATTGGATTCTGTACGATCGCCATCTGGTTGCCCTGGTACTTCTATGAAATCTACAAAACTACTGCAAGCGAGCTTGGCCCTGAGAGTCTGGCCACATTCATCCTTATTATCCTCATCTCGATGACCGCAGGTGTTGTTATCGGTTTGTCTATCGGGCTGTCTTTCTACCGCAAACTGCAGCGCACCAACGACGAGATGATTGACCAGATCAACGACCTCACCCGCGAACAGTAAAACAAAAAGAAACAGGTTTTTATAGGCCGCATCTAAAGAAAAATACTATCTTTGCAGGTTGGTTTGGAAGATTTAACACGGCTGTGTTGCAACCAAACGGTGATTCAAGAAGTCTAACAACATATAGAATAACTGTATCAACAACTTAATAACAACCTATTTTTCAATCACATGAAGATGAAGAAAATCTTTGCTGCAATGCTGTTGATGATAATGGCGTTCAGCACCAGTGCCCTCAAGGCACAGTCAATGGGCCCCATCCCCGTTGACGACCAAGTACGCATCGGCAAGTTGGACTGCGGATTGACCTACTACATCCGTCACAACGACTATCCCGAGCACCGTGTGAATTTCTACATCGCCCAGCGCGTAGGCTCCATCCAGGAGGAGGAGAGCCAGCGTGGTCTCGCCCACTTCCTGGAGCACATGGCCTTCAACGGCAGTGAGCACTTCAACGGCGAGGGCAAGGGTATCATCGACTACACCCGTTCACTGGGTGTGGCCTTCGGTAAGGACCTCAATGCTTACACCAGCATTGCCGAGACCGTTTACAACATCAACGACGTGCCCAGCACCCGCCAGAGCGCTATCGACTCCTGTCTGCTCATCCTTAAGGACTGGAGCAACGGCCTGTTGCTCACCGACGAGGAGATTGACAAGGAGCGTGGTGTGATTCACGAGGAGTGGCGCCTGCGCCGCAGCGCCCAGCAGCGCATGCTCGAGAACCAGCTCGAGGCACTGTATCCGGGTTCAAAGTACGGCAAGCGCATGCCCATCGGTCTGATGAGCGTTGTGGACAATTTCAAGTACGACGAACTGCGCAACTACTACCACAAGTGGTATCGTCCCGACAACCAGGCTCTGGTAATCGTGGGTGACGTCGATGTTGACCACATCGAGGCCCAGATCAAGGAACTCTTCAAGGGTATGCCCGCCCCCGATCCCAATGCCGCTCAGGTGGTTGACGAGCCTGTGCCCGATAACGAGACTCCCATCATCGTTATTGACAAGGACAAGGAGCAGCAGTACAGCCAGGTAATGGTGATGTTCAAGCATGAAGCCATGCCCAAGGAAATCAAGGGTGACCAGATGTACCTGATCGTCGATTATGCTAAGGATATGATGGCCAGCATGCTCAACGAGCGCCTGGCCGAGAAGGCCCAGGAGCCCGATTGCCCCTACATCCAGGCCAGTGCCTACGACGGCAACTATCTGTTTGCCAACACCAAGGACGCGTTCACCCTGGGTGTCCTGCCCAAGGAGGGCCAGCTTGAGGCTGCTACCGAAGCCGTTGTCACCGAGGCCATGCGTGCCGCCAAGCACGGTTTCACCGCTACCGAGTATGAGCGTGCCAAGGAAGAGTACATGAGCCGCCTGGAGAAGCAGTACAACGAGCGCAACAAGGTTTCCAATGCCCGTCTTGCTTCACAGTACTACCGCAACTACCTGGACAACGAGCCCATCCCCTCGATTGAGCAGAAGTATAATATCATGAACCAGTACGTGCCCATGCTTCCCGTTGACGTCGTTAACCAGATGATGCCCGGCTTCATCACGACCGATGGCCAGAACCTGGTTATCATGAACTTCAACCAGGAGAAGGACGGCGCCGTTTATCCCACCCCCGAGAGCCTGAAAGCCGCTGTTGACGCTGGCTTGAACGCTCAGGTTGAGGCATTTGTGGATAATGTGAAGCAGGAGCCCCTGATTGCCAAGCTGCCCAAGCCCGGCAAGATCAAAAAGGAAACCGTTAACAACCAGTTCGGTTACAAGGAGCTCGAGTTGAGCAATGGCGCTCGCGTCATCCTCAAGAAGACCGACTTCAAGGAGGACGAAATCCGCATGACCGCCTTCCAGCGCGGTGGTGCTTCGCTCTACGGCGAGAAGGATTGGGTGAACACCGAGTTGTTGCCTCTTGCAACGATGACCAGCGGTTTGGGAGAATTCTCCTTCACCGAGTTGACGAAGGCTCTCGCCGGCAAGCAGGCTAGTGCCAATTTCTCGATGGATACCTATGAGGATGAGCTCAGCGGCCAGTCCACCGTTAAGGATCTGGAGACCTTGTTCCAACTCACCTACCTCAGGTTCACCGACATGCGCAAGGATGAGAAGGGCTTCAACATGATGAAGGGTCAAGTGGAGAACATGCTCAAGAACAAGGACCTCGACCCCGAGAATGTGTTTGAGGATTCTGTCAACTACATCCTGGCTAACCACAACTGGCGCAGCAGGCCCTTTGACGTCAGCTATCTGGACCAGGCAAATCTGGACCGCATGATGGAGATTGCCAAGGAGCGCACGGCCAATGCCGCCAACTACACCTTCATGTTTGTGGGTGCATTTGACGAGAACGTGATCCGTCCCCTCATCGAGCAATACATCGCCAGCCTGCCTGGCAAGAAGGGCAAACAGTCCAACTATGCCAATGTTGAGTCACATCCCGTAGGCCAGAATGTCACCCACTTCACCCGCAAGAGTGAGACACCGAAGGCTATGGCCGAGATCTACTGGTATGACACCAAGACTCCTTATTCACTGGAGACTCAATTGAAGGCTAGCATGCTGGGCCAAGTACTGAGCAAGATTTATCTGCAGAAGATCCGTGAGGATGCCGGTGCTGCCTATTCGGCTGGCGCCCGCGGCTGGTCCACCTATGAGGGCAGCAACTTCTTCACTGCTGTCATGGCTTCCTGCCCGATGAAACCCGAGATGGCTGACATGGCCGTCAAGATCATGAACGAGGAAATCTATGAGGCTTGCAAGAACATCGACGCAACTACCCTCAAGGAAATCAAGGAACTCATGATCAAGGACCATGGCACAAGCCTCAAGGAGAACGGCTACTGGCTGCGCCAGATCCACAACTATCTGTTTACCGGTTCGGACGGCCTCACTGGCTTTGAGCAGATTGTCAATGCTCAGACCCCCGAGAGCATTGCCGCATTTGCTAAGCAGCTGTTGTCGGCCGGCAACAAGGTAGAGGTTGTCATGCTCCCCGAGGAGTAATCCAATCCCATAGCGCCACACGGCGCCAATGACTCAAGTAACCGAGGCGTTGCAACCGCAATCCTCGGTTACTCTTTTCTTCCCTAGAGGATCTAGACATGCTAGATTATCCAGAATGCCTAAAGTTTGTAGAAAAAGTTGTACCTTTGCAGCCGCAAAACAATAGAGAATCAAACAATAATGGATACAACAAGACAACAGAAAATCAGCCGCCTCGTGCAGAAGGAGCTGAGCGAAATCTTTCGCCGCGAGACCGCCAAGACGCGCGGCACACTCGTGACGGTGAGCAGCGTGCGCGTCTCGCCCGACCTGAGCGTGGCCAACGTGCGCTTGAGCATTTTCCCCAGCGAGAACGCACAAGCCATCATTGACAACATCACCCGTAACGAGCGTGGCATCCGCCACGAACTGGCCCAGCAGACGCGCTATCAACTGCGCCGCTGCCCTGAGCTCAAGTTCCACATCGACGACTCGCTCAACTACATCGATCACATCGACGAACTCCTTGCTAAAGACAAGCCCAAAGACGAGTCAGAAACTAAGGACTAAAAACTAAAGACTAAAATGAGCCTTCCATTGAAGATAGCATGGCGCTACCTGGTGTCCAAGAAAGGGCATCAGGCCGTCAATATCATCTCGATTGTCGCCGTGTGTGGCGTCGTGGTGGCTACTGCCGCGCTCATCTGCGTACTGAGCGTGTTCAATGGTTTCCGTGGGCTCATCATGGGCAAGCTGGCCATGCTTGACCCGCAAGTGGCCATCACCGCCACCATGGGCAAGACGGTGAACGATGCCGACAGCGTCATCGACGCTGTGAGTGCCATTGACGGCGTGGAACGCGCTATACCCGTCATCGAGGACCAGGCTCTTGCCATGTATGTCCAACTGCAGATGCCCGTGCGCCTCAAGGGTGTGCCCGACGATTACAACACGATGAACCAGATGGACTCGGTCATTGTGGACGGCGAGTGGAAGCTGCGCGACCAGGTGTCAAAATATGCCGTGGCTGGTGCGGGGCCTGCCGTCAGGCTGTGTGTCAGGCCCGAGTTCCTGGGGATGGTGCGCCTCTACGCTCCACAACGCAAGGGGCGGGTCAACATCGCCAACCCGATGGGCGCTTTCAGGCAAGACTCGGTATTCATTTCGGGCATCTTCCAGCTGCAGCAGAACAGTTATGACGCCGACCTCATCTACGTGCCGCTGGACATGGCTCGCCAGCTGTTTGACTACGAGACCGAGGCAACCCAGATCGAAGTCAAGTTGACGCCAGGTGCCAGTGAACAGCAGGTGATGCGTGCTATCAGCCAGGCATTGGGCAGCGGCTATCAGGTGAAAAACCGCCTGATGCAGCAACGCGAGGCCTACAGCCTGGTCAATATCGAGAAGTGGATGGCGTTCCTGCTACTGGCCTTTATACTGGTCATTGCCACGTTTAATGTCATCAGCACCCTGTCGCTGCTCATCATCGAGAAGGACGAGAGCATCGCCACATTACGGGCCCTGGGCGCCAATGACAGGCAGATTTCACGCATCTTTGTCCTCCAGGGCTGGCTCATCACCCTGGCAGGAGCTGTTACAGGTGTGGTCATCGGCCTTATATTGTGCCTGTGCCAGCAGCAATTCGGGTGGCTGCGCCTCAGTGGCGACCCGGCCAACATGATCATTAGCGCCTATCCCGTCGAAGTGCAGTGGATGGACGTGGTCATCACGCTTGCCCTTGTCGCAGCAGTGGGCCTGCTCACCAGCATGGTCACCGCCCTGATCATGAGACGACGCCTCAGGAATTAAGAAAAATCATCTTCATTAAACTTTAAACTCAATACATAATATAATGCTTATCATCAACTCTTACGAAGAATTTGCCGCCCATCTGGGCGAGGAACTCGGTACCAGTGAGTGGCTTACCGTGGACCAGGACCGCATCAACATGTTTGCCGACGCTACACTCGACCACCAGTGGATTCACGTGGATGTGGAGCGTGCCAAGGCTGAGAGTGCTTATCACAGCACCATCGCCCACGGCTACCTGACCATGTCGCTGATTCCCCACCTGTGGAACCAGATTATCAAGGTCAATAACCTGGAAATGCAGGTCAACTACGGTATGGACAAGATGCGTTTCGGCCAGCCCGTGATTACGGGTAGCCGCGTTCGCCTCGTGACCAAGCTGCACAACATCGCCGACCTGCGCGGCATCTGCAAGGCCGAAATCGACTTCAAGATGGAAATCGAGGGCCAGCGCAAGCCTGCCTTGCAAGGCATCGCCTCGTTCCTGTACTACTTCAAGAAGTGATATGGTCATCCACATCATCAACGGCCCTAACCTGAACCTCGTGGGTGTGCGTGAGCCCGAGGTGTATGGCAACCGCTCGCTCGACCAGTATCTGCAAGAACTGGCCGAGCAGTTCCCACAGCACTCTATCGACACCTATCAGAGTAATATCGAGGGGGAAATCGTGGATCGGTTGCAGGCCGTGGGATTTGACGATTGCGGCATCATCCTCAACGCCGGCGGCTACACCCACACATCGGTGGCCATTGCCGATGCCGTAGCCGCCATCACCGCTCCAGTGGTGGAGGTCCATATCAGCAACATCTACAGCCGCGAGCCCTTCCGCCACAAGTCCCTCTTATCCCCCGTCTGCAAAGGCATCATCGCCGGCTTCGGCCTCGACAGCTACCGCCTCGCCCTCCTCTCCATTGTCTCTATACGTTAGAAGACAAGAAAGACAAAAAGGACAACTTATTATTTTAATTGTTTTTAATTATGATAGATATAGGGTCATTAAAAAAGCATCTATATGATATCGTCGGCGCCATCTACGAAGTCCATAAAGAACTCGGAGCCGGGCTAAATGAGTACTGTTATCAAGAGGGACTGCAGATGCAACTGGAAGAGCAAAAGACTCCATATCATAGGGAGATGACCTTCCATCCCTCGTATCATGGTCAACCCATGCAAGCAACATACCGTGTGGACTTCATATGTAAAGATGACATCATTGTTGAATGCAAGGCGGTGGATGATTTAACGAATAATATGCGTTCTCAACTATATAATTACATGCGTCTTCTTAAACTACCATGTGGAATCATAGTTAACTTCGCTTCCAAAACCGTTAATGTAGAACGCTATTTCTTTGATAAAGAAACTAACGAAATCATATCAGTTGATGGACATCCTATCCACCATTACCGTTAAATAATAATTGTCCTTCTTGTCTTTCTTGTCTTCTGAACTTGCTGACGAAGGCAGATGCACTTGGCAATTAAAACATATAGTCTTTATGAGTGAGGAGTTAGAGGAGTATATTTTGGGGCATATTGATGAGGAGCCGGCGGCGCTGGCTCGCATCGACCATGATACCCATGTGCAGAACTATTACTGGCACATGTGCTCGGGGCATCTGCAGGGACGCCTCATTAAGATGTTGACCCGCATGATCGGTCCGCGGCGCGTGCTTGAACTGGGCACATTCAGCGGCTACTCGGCACTATGCCTTGCCGAGGGACTTCAAGACGATGACTGCCGCGTCGATACCATCGAGGTCAATGACGAGCAAGAGGACTTCATCCGCGAGCATCTGGAGTTATCCCCTTATGGCAAACGCGTCAGGCTACACATCGGCGATGCCCGCGATATCGTGCCCACACTGGGCGAGCGTTATGACCTCGTGTTTATTGACGCCAACAAGCGACAATATGTCGAATACTATGACCTGGTGATGGAATACCTGGACGAGGGCGGATTCATCATCGCTGACAATACCCTGTGGGCAGGCAAGGTAGTGAATCCCAAGGCGCAACGCGAGGCACAGACCCGCGGCATACTCGCCTTTAACGACCGGGTAAAAGAAGACCCCCGCGTCGAGAAGGTCATCATCCCCCTGCGAGACGGCCTCACCCTGATCCACAAGCTCCCTTAATCTCAAAAAAACGCACAAAAACAAAGTCAGGTCGCATCTTTTTTCGTAACTTTGCACCTAAGTATACTGCACTGGTGCAGTCAGTATCATAATAACAAATCATATTCTATTATGGAGAATCAGAATCAACTACCCAACCAGCAGCCGTCCATTCAGCCGCCACAGTATCAGCAAGCGCCCTATTACCAACCCAACTACGCCCAGGGGCAACGCCCCATGAGGCCCGACAATCATCTGGTATGGGCTATCCTGAGCACCCTCTTTTGCTGTCTGCCGTTAGGCATTGTCTCGATTATTTACTCATCTAAGGTCGACGGCCTGTATAACTCAGGTGACTATGCCGGGGCCCAGGATGCATCTGATAAAGCCAAGAAATTTGCCATGTGGGGTGCCATCATCGCTGCCATCGGCATTGCGCTTTACATCCTGTTCTTTGTAGTGCTCGGTGTCACGGGGGCCTTTGCCAGCAGTTATTGACACACGATGAGGCTCGTCAAGATTGACAGAATAATGACCTATGCATTTCCTGTCATTCTGGTACTGCTAGGCATCATCTATTATTATGTCAATCCATCGTTACAGGGGCATCCCATCCAGTGTCCCTGGCGCTTGGTGACGGGTACGTTGTGTCCCGCATGCGGCTCACAACGTGCCTTGAATGCTCTAGTTCACGGCAATATCGGGCAGGCTCTGAGTTACAACTACTTCTTCATCCTGTCAATCCCCTATGCCAGTGTGGCCGTGATGGTTTCATGGTACAACTTCGGGCATCGTCTCGACGGCCTGAAGCGCATCGTGTTCCACCCAATTACCCTTAAGGCCTATGTCGCTCTGTTCTTTATATGGTGGATTGCCCGCAATCTTTTCAGCCTCTAACAGTACAACATACTGTCACATACAATAATTATCCCGCAAGTCGTTAGGCTACGACCTGCGGGATAATTATTTCTTAGGGAAATAGAATTAGTTCTGAATGGTTGCGAAGCGAGTGAAAGTGAGAGTAGTGTCGCCATTTTTCATCTCGAGCATCGAATCGCTCACCGTGACCGTATTGGTCTCGGGGGTAGCAAACTGAGCTTTAAAGTCAGCGCTGTTGAGCATACTGCTGATTTGAGACTTGATCATGGGATTGTCGGCTACCTTACCATTCATCGAGATACTCAGGATCTCGGCTTTGTAGGTGTCCATGTTGGGGGTGAGAGTCAGTTGGTCGCCCTCAAGGGTATAAGTACCCTTCATTTCGATAACCGTGGCAATCTCGAGGGCCATCGTGGGAGCAGGCTCGGTGGACTCGGTGAGCTCGAGCGCATAGTGGAACGTGCCGTCCTCATTAAAAGTGTAGGTACCGGTCATAGCCTCAAATGAGCCATCCTCGGCAGTTTCAACAACAGGTTGCATCATGCGCCAAGTGGCACAGATGGATTGTGCCTGGACGGTCATGACCGCCATCAGGGCAACGAGTGAGAATAAAAACTTTTTCATAATTATATTAAGTTATATTACGTCGCAAAGATAATCACATTTTTCATGCCAACGCGCTTTTAGGCTCTTTTTTTGAGTTCATATCGCCTAATCGACATTGTGCATCAGTGCTTAACGTCGGATATACGCATCAGCCTTTCTGTTTTTCCATCCTTACCGGTCAGTTCAAGCATTGAGCCGTTAGCGGTAATTTTATAGGTAAAGGCTTCATCATTAGTGAAAGACTCCGCAACTTTGGCCTTGGCCTCCTTGCTGATATTCTCATTGATTACCGACAAAACATTAGGGTCATCAAGCACCTTGCCATTTTCCGACAAACTGACAAACTCCACCTTTAACGTATTCACGTTATAGAACATCTCCATTTTGTCGCCATTTAGCGTATAAGTTCCCGTAACACTTCCAGTGAGAGCTGCTTCCATTTCCTTGGTCTGTGCCGGCTTTGACGACAGAGTCACATCGCAGTCCGACACGAAAGTACCATCCTCGTTATAGGTGTTAATATAACTAATCATCACATAGTTATCACCCTCATTCTTAATTTCGGGCTGCATGCTCTGCCATGACCCGCTGATGGATTGTGCCTGGACGGTCATGACCGCCAACAGGGCAACGAATGATAATAAGATTTTTTTCATAATTGGTTGAATATTTGATTTCACTGCAAAGTTAATCATCTTTTTTAATCCAATGCGTATCTTGATGACTTTTTTGATGTTATGCACCATGCTGTCATCACGCTTATCAGATAACAAAACGACCATAAAGTTTAAAATGCTCCATAAAAAATGCCCGCAATCGATAAAAATCGGGGCCGCCATAGTAAGGCGACCCCGATTCTGGTATTGACTCTAATATTGCGAATATCAGATGAGTTTCTTGTAGCCGTACTCGGCAGCCTCGTCGAGCTCCTCCTCGATGCGGATGAGCTGGTTGTACTTGGCCATGCGGTCGGTACGCGAGAGCGAACCGGTCTTGATCTGACCACTGTTGGTGGCTACAGCGATGTCGGCGATGGTGGTATCCTCGGTCTCACCGCTGCGGTGGCTGGTCACGGTAGTGTAGCCATGACGATGTGCCATCTCGATGGCGTCGAGAGTCTCGGTCAGCGAGCCAATCTGGTTCACCTTGATCAGGATTGAGTTAGCAGCACCCATCTTGATACCCTTCTCGAGGAACTTCACGTTGGTAACGAACAGGTCGTCACCCACGAGCTGGCAACGGTCACCGATAGCCTTGGTCAGCTTAACCCAGCCTTCCCAGTCATTCTCGTCCAGACCATCCTCGATCGAGTCGATAGGATACTTGGTGATGAGCTCTTCAAGATACTTGATCTGCTCGTCATCGCTGAGCTTCTTGCCCTTGGGATCCTTGGGCTGACCGCTCTTGAGCTGACGGTAGTCATAGTAGTACTTGCCATCCTCAATTACAGCGAACTCGCTGGCAGCGCAGTCCATAGCGATCTTCACGTCCTCACCGGGCTTGTAACCGGCATCCTTGATAGCTTGAACGATGCTGTCAAGAGCATCCTCAATGCCGTCGAGTGCGGGAGCGAAACCACCCTCGTCACCTACAGCAGTGCTCAGGCCACGCTTCTTGAGCAGCTTGGCCAGTGCGTGGAACACCTCAGCACCCATGCGAACAGCCTCGCGCTCGTTCTCGGCACCTACGGGACGGATCATGAACTCCTGGAATGCGATGGGAGCATCACTGTGTGCACCACCATTGATGATGTTCATCATGGGCACGGGCAACACGTGAGCGTTGGTACCACCGATGTAGCGATACAGGGGCACACCGAAGTAGTTGGCAGCGGCGCGAGCCACAGCGAGGGATACACCCAGGACGGCGTTAGCACCGAGCTTGCTCTTGGTGGGGGTGCCGTCGAGCTTGATCATCGCCATGTCGATGGCGCGCTGATCAAATGCATCCATACCCTCAATCTCGGGAGCGATTACCTCGTTGACGTTCTTGACAGCTTTCAAGACGCCCTTACCACCGTAACGCTTCTTGTCACCGTCACGGAGCTCGAGTGCCTCGTTCTCACCAGTGGATGCGCCACTGGGCACCGAAGCACGGCCCATGTCGCCGCTCTCGAGGGTTACTTCAACTTCTACAGTAGGATTGCCACGCGAATCCAGAATTTCTCTGGCATGAATCTCTTCAATATACATAATTCTTTGTAATTAAAAATGTTGATATCATTTAGTCGTTGCTTTGAATCTCTTGTAATAGTTTGTATATCGGCAAATAAATCCAAAACATCTTCTTTAATGGGCACAAAGGTAATGTTTTTTAGCTGTAAATCAAAATATTTTGACGGATTTATCAAATCCGGCAATGCAACCGATTGAAAAGGTCCTAAACCATGAAAATGCAGCCGTAATAATGGTTTGTCGATAAAAATGACTACTTTGTCTAATTTTTTTGCGAATAAATGGTGATATTTTCTACTTTTGTCAGCGAGCTTGAAAAAGTCTATTCCATTTCGCAAGGGATGGACATGGCCCGATGCGATAAGCATCTCAAGCGCTGTCATAATGACAAGAGGACATCAGTTACATTTTCATAACCACAAGTTTATAGTTTTTATTGGAACACACTAAGTTACGCCTTCTCTGGCTAGAGAGGGCGTAACGTCTTTTTATCGGGCCCGTGCCTGCCGGCTTGTCCACTTCGGGGAATATGAGTACCTTTGCCACCAAATCAATCATCAACCGCTATGATCAAGAATATCGTCCTGGTAATCCTGCTGTTTCTGCCCTTTGCAGGAGCCGCTAACCAACATAATGGCATTGGGCTGAACGAGGCCACAGCCCAAGACTCGGCAACGTCAGTACAGCTGCCACCCCTGCCCGCTACTCCGACGCGCACTGCCTTTATCGTGATTTCCAAGTTGAACCAAACGCTCACGGTCTATGACCGCAACACCACGGGCGACACCGTCATGGTGGCCCAGTTCCCCTGCTGCATGGGCAAGAACAAAGGCAACAAGCAGCGCCGCGGCGACATGCGTACCCCTGAATCACCAGCAGGCAAACCTTTCAAAATCACCATGATACAAGACGCCTCGACCTGGAAACATGATTTCCACGATGGCCGCGGCAACATTAGGGCCTACGGGCACTGGTTCCTGCGACTGGCCACACCAGGCTTTAAGAGCATAGGCATCCACGGCAGCACCAACAATGAGAATTCCGTCCCCGGCCGTGCCAGCGAGGGCTGCATCCGCCTGCTCGACAAGGACATTATCACGCTGAAAGAGCATTTTGCCTACGTTGGCATGCCCGTCATCGTCCTGGCCGAAGACATCTCCCTACTCCCGTGGGAAACTGCCGCACGCAGAACATGCGCCCATTAAAGGCTCACTCTCCAAGAATCAATTTGTAACCAATGCCACGCACGTTGACGATGCGCAACGACGGGTCAAGCGAGAGACGGTGACGCAGTTTGGTGATGAACACGTGCAGACTCTTGTTGTTGAAGAAGCTGTCATCTCCCCAAAGTTCAAGAAGGAGTGATTGGGACGTCACTACCTCGCTGGGGCGCAGGCACAAACGCCTCAAAATCTCGCTTTCGCGGTAGGAGAGTTCGGCCCGATTACCCGTCGGCACATGGGTCAACCGCTGGATGACCGAGTCAAAGAGGTATTGGCCCATGGTGAAACGCGTGACTTGTTCGGGTTGAACTGCGACAGTGCATGCCCGGCCCAACAGGGCCTTGATGCGTACGATGAGTTCCTGCATGCCGAAAGGCTTCTTCAGGTAATCGTTGGCACCCATTTCAAAACCATGTACCACATCGTTGACTGCTGAGCGGGCCGTCAGAAAAATAACAGGCGTCTGCCCGTCGCTCTTGCGGATGCGTCTCACCAACTCAAAGCCGTCAAGCCGCGGCATCATTACATCCACCACGAGTACATCGGGTTTATTGACAGCATAGAGCTCCAGCGCCTCCTCACCGTCACCTGCCACTGTCACATGAAACCCTTGACCATCCAGAGTGTCCTTGATGATCATCGCCAGGGTGCGCTCGTCCTCGGCCAGCAGTATGTTGATGTTCTCGTTCATATCAATATGATTGTAAACGTTGTGCCCTCACCCTTAACGCTTGACACATCGATGCTCCAACCATGCTTCTCGACCATCGTTTTGACATAGAACAGCCCCAAACCATACCCCTTGACATCGTGCAGATCACCCGTAGGCACGCGGTAAAACTTGTCATAGATGTGCGGCAGTTTGTCGGTAGCGATGCCCATGCCATGGTCAGTAATAGTAATGGCGCTGGGTGTCGCGGTAATCTCAACATGGGCCTCACCGGGAGAATACTTGATGGCATTGTCAATCAGATTGTTCAATATGTTGCTCAAGTGGGCGCGATCGGCATGCACGGTCAAGTCTTCGGGCTCGATGCGGGTAGTGAAGACCACGGGCTTATCGGCCTTTAACTGTTGCTGCTCAATAACGGGCTGCAGCAGTTGGGAAAGGTTCAACGTCTCGATGTTGAGTTTGAACTGTCGGCGCCGTTCCATGCTCATCGACAGGATTTGCTCGACCATGCCGCTCAATCGTTCCAATTGCTGCCTGCACAGGGTTAAATAATGACGTCGCTTGGCTTCATCGGCTTGTTCACCGAAGTTGAGCAGCGCATCATTGGCCGCATAGGCCACGGCAATGGGTGTCTTTAATTCATGGGTAATGTTATTTGTGAAGTCAGTTTTCATCTCATCGAGCGTGCGCTGACGGATGATGGTCCTGATCAAGAAATGAAAAGCCAGTCCCAACAGCAGCACAATGAGCCCTGATGCCGTCAAGATGCCTGCCATCTCCCGCAAGACGAGTCCCGTGGTAGGCTCGATGGTGAGTTCGTAACGTCCATAGTCTGCCCAATCATAGACAAATTGCCTGGCATATTTACTGGGGGTATATCCTGCTGTTGTATGCTGGAAGACGGTGTCGGTCTTAATACAAACCAACTGATGGTTACCGCTCAGCCCCAATTGTTGCAAGCCTGCTGTGAGCAGACTATCATATTTCTCATATCGGGTGCCCTCAAAACGGTCAACGCCCAAGTGTAGTCCCTGTTGTATCATCGCAGCCAGTTCGGTAACCGATATCTGGTCCTCGAGCATCTTCATGAAAGCATCGTCCCCTGCCGTGCTGTCACTATCGGCCTTAGGGCTTGAGCGCAGCACTACTCCCGTTTTCTGTTCAAGTTTTTCGCCGTCAAGTGTAACCTGGGTAGTAGTGACGCTTTTAGCGATGATACTGCCATCTTCCCCGATGCCAGCGCTCACGTCCATCGTGCCATGAGGTCCCTTGTCCTCAATGCTCTTGAGACGCAGAAAGACCTCCTTGAGGTCGGCAACACGCATAGCCTCACGGATGTCGTTGTCCAGTTGCTCACCCATGTTGAAGTTCAGTTGCTCCAGCCAATAGGCCTGATAGGCAGCGACACCCAAGAGCGCCACAATCACCAGCACTGCTATATATTTCAGCCTCACATTCATCACCTGCAAAAATACACAAATAACCCATTAGTCCTCACCTCCGTTAAGACTAAATAAGTTTTTGGTTAAGACTTGGTAAGTCGCGGGAGCGTGGCCGAGAGGATTGATGACGGTAATTTTGCCACCGAAATCAATCAAAAAACAAAAGATGAAAATGTCGAGAATTATCATGGTGATGGTAGCGGTCATGGTGACGGCCGCTAACACGTTGGCCCAGGAAACTGCAGTGCCAGTCAAAGAAAAACAGGATAGTGTCACTTTAAGCGTCAATGATACCGTAGCACTCAAAGATGTGGAGGTGGTGACGATGCGCCAACTGGTCAAGACGCTTGACGACCGATTGAGTTACAATGTGCAGGCCGATCCCGAGGCACGCACGAGCACCGTGCTCGACATGTTGCGCAAGGTGCCGCTTGTGAGCGTTGACGGCCAAGACAATGTGCGCGTCAATGGCGGCGAAAGTTTCAAGATTTACAAGAACGGCCACCCCGACCCCGCCTTGTCGTCCAACCCCAGGGAGGTGTTGCGCGCCATGCCAGCCAGCATGATCAAGCGCATCGAGGTAATTACCGAACCTGGCGCCCGCTATGATGCCGAGGGAGCGACAGCCATCTTGAATATCGTCACCGTGGAGGGCGTGCGCATCGAGGGTGTCAACGGCACGGTGTCGGCCTCGATTAACACCTTTGGGTCGCCCAATGCGAGTGCCTACGTTGCAGCACGCGCGGGTAAATTCACGCTGGGAGCAACCGGATTTTTCCAGAAACAGGCCCGCCGTATGTTTGCAGGCGAGGACGAGACTTGGACGACCTATAAGGACACGGGCAACACGATGTATAACCTCTATCGCAACGAGCAACCAGCGTGGGTATATAACCTGAGCCTGAACGCCAGCCTGGAAATCGATTCGCTGAACTTAATCACTGCATCTTTCGGTGGCTACCGCTACGGTCTGAACATCTACGGCGACAGCCACATCGAGTATCACGATGCGGCAGGACAGTTGATTACTTCTTATGACAACCCGTTTAACGTGCCACGGTATGGTGGCATGTCGTGGAACGGCCGTGCCGACTGGGAGCACCGCACCAACCGCAAGGATGAAGTCCTGACCGCCTCCTACATGTTCTCGACCACAGGCCAACAAGAGGAACAGTACGACACGCTCATCAACCTGATTAATCCACCATTTGACTACACAAGTTATAACAAGTGGGGTAAGGAACGCTTTATCGAACACACTTGGCAATTGGACTACCAACTGCCGTTATGGAGCCATCATCTGCTGGAGGTGGGCGGCAAGTACATCCTGAGGCTGAACAAAAGCCACAACCGTATGCAGTATGACAGCGCTGAAGAACTCGACACCGACACCCGCTTCAGGCACAATATGCACGTGGGCGCCGCCTATGCCTCATGGCGATACAAGGTGGGCGATGTTACCCTGCGCGGCGGCGTGCGTTACGAGTACAGCCACTTCCGGGCCAGTTACCCCAATGGCGACGGGGAACCCTTCGGGCGTGACCTTCATGACCTGGTGCCCTCGGCAAGTGTTCACTGGCAGATGACACCGTTCAACAGCCTGCGTCTATCGTGGGCAACGAGCCTGAACCGCCCGGGCATTCAGTATCTCAATCCGGCAGTGAAGCGCTACACATCAACGATAGAATATGGCAATCCGCACCTGTCCAGCGCACGCAACAATGTGGTGAGTCTCAACTTCCAGCATACAGGTAACCGGTTGACCTTCAATGTCAAGCCTACCATAACCATCACCAATAATCTCATTGGTTCCTATCGCACCGCCCATGACGGCATCGTGTACATGACCTACAGCAACGACTGCCGTTATCTGATGGCCGGCGTGGGCGGTTTCGTGCAGTGGATGATGACAGGCAAGACCACCCTTGTCATGAACGGCGAGGTGTGCTATAAACGCTACCGCAATCCATCACAGAACTTGACCAACAGCGGTTGGGGCGGCAACCTGTATGCCCAATTGTCACAGAAACTGCCGTGGAAGTTGCGTGCTACGGCGACATGCATGTGGTACGAAATCGGCCATGACCTGCGTCATGTGTATGGCTACAGTGCTATGCCCTACCCGACTATCATGTTGGGACTGTCGCGGTCTTTCCTGAAAGATAACCGATTGACGGTGAAAGTGAACGCCAATTCCATCCTGCGCAAGCACCAGGTGTCTAAAGGATATATCACACAAGGCGACTATGTGAACCACAGCGTGGGTCACTTCAACCAGCGCAACGTGCAACTCTCGGTAAGCTACGCATTCGGTTCCAGCAATACCCAAGTCAAGAAAACCGAGACCACTGTCGAGAATGACGACCTGGTGGGCGGCCTGAGAAGCGGCAACTGACGGCGCCCTCCTTATCGGAAATCACAAAAGCGACCTGCTGAAGATGTCAGCAGGTCGCTTTATCTTTAAGATGATAGTCCGCCATGCGACAATAGATTTACATCTGTTTTTGAAGTTTTGGAGTAATGAAGATGTGATTTTCAGTAATCTTGATTACTTTTGCATCGGAATTGCCAAATAACAAGGAAAATAATGGTGTAATAAAGCCAAAAGACAAATAACAATACGTAATTATGAAGAAGATATACATTGTCATCCTGTTTGCAATAGTGCTGTCATCAGCCTGTAGTGGATTCTCCTCTGCCAACCCCGGATCGAGCCTTGACCCGCGCGACACTGTGAATGTACCTGAGGGTATAACGGGTGAGGATAGTATTGCCTATATTGAAAACGCCATCACGCAAAGCCCCATTTCTGCTGCCGATTTGCTCGGTCTGGCTGAGGTTCACTCCATCGAAGACATTCTCGCTTTTTATAATCAAATCGAACTTGCCAAGGAATATCTGGACGATGCTGATGAATTTACGGTAACACATCGCGACTCGGCTGCCATGCGCTTGGCCAACCGTTTCATGAGAATGGGCAATCTGGTCAACATGAGCGGCAATGCCAACGACAAGCTGCAATGGGCCATCGCTGTCAAGTCCGCGATGGATATCTTCCATAAGGCTGTGCCATCGGTGCCTGCCGACTCAATCATTGGGGAGATAGGCAAGGTCGTGTATAAATTCTCATCGCAGACGCAATTTGAAATGAATTTCATGTGCTATGTGGATGCGATGGTTGACTATTATCGCACGATTGAGTCCTACAGGCAATGGATATCGGCTGCACCCGCAAAGCTGAAGCCGCTGGTTCAAGAGGAATATGAGGCATGGCACGACCTGAATAAAGCCCGCTTCGCATTCTGGAATGAAGTATCCTACAAGCAAGAATGGTACAGCATGAAACCCATGGAGGTGGAAGGTTACTATGAGAACCTGTCGAGCAACCGTCGTGCTGAGTTGGAGATTGAACGTGGCATTATTTCCGGGAACACGGCCTATCAGCAACAGGGCAAGACCGTCACACCTGCTGAATGGGAGAAGTGGATTGCCGATCATTCTGTTCCAGAGGATGCTGATGACCTGAGAGAGATGGGGATTGATGAAAATCTGCCGAGCGATAGCATTGTCGCCGAGCGCGTGAACACGTTGAAATCCACATTCTCGCGATGGATGGCAGCACGCCAGACCATTGCGGCTGCATTGCCCGAGAAGCAGGGCATATCCTATGGAAACATGACTGCCGACATATATAGCCGCCTGATTGGCAAGTTGGCTGATATTATCCCTTATGAAGAAGAAGAAGAGTAAAGTTATGACTGTAATACACGCAAACGACCCTACTACCCAGTTCCTCTCGCTACTGTACGAGCAGCGGGAGGACCTCTCGGCACATATCACCGAAGCCAGCACCAATAGCGCTGTCCAGCGGGCTATCCGCAATGATGACACGGTACTCATGCTGGGTCATGGTAACAAGTACGGCTTGTTTTCGGTGCCTGACAGCGATGGCCAATATCGACGTTTTATGGTCGATGGACGCTATGTGCAATTCCTGCGTGACAAAACCTGCATCGGCATCTGGTGCTATGCTAATCAGTTTGCCGAGCAATACCACCTTCATGGATTGTTCTCGGGGATGATTATCTCAGAGTTGCAGGAAGCAATTGACTATGGCATCACCGCGACCCAGGAGGAGATTGACAAGGAAATGGTGAAATTCACCCAACGCTTGAGGGATTGCATCGACCAATATGGGCTGAAGGACACTCCCATGCGAATGAAGGAACTGGACGACGTCAAGTCCGAACTGACCATTTTCAATTACAGCAACCTGTACTACCTTGAGTAGGATGAGATACGTTCAGTTTTCAGAGAAAGGTCCACGGCAGAACAACGAGGACTGTTGCGGCATCATTGAGGTGCACAATAACAGGACTCTGTTTGTCGTGTGTGACGGCATGGGCGGACACTTCGGAGGCGAGGTGGCAAGCCGTGCGGTAAGCGATGCGTTCATGGCCTACTGGCAGGGGCATGATGAGCCGGATTCATGCGAGAAGGTAATCAACGCGGCAAAGGCTGCAAGCACCGCGCTTGACGGGCAATCCGGCTTGAGTGAGATGGGCACAACCCTGGTTATGGCCAGTGTGGAGGGCAATCAGGCAACCATCGCCCACGCTGGTGACAGCCGCTGCTACGTCATCGATATCAAGGGCTATGTGAAATACCGCACCATTGACCATGTGGACAGTAACCCCTTTGGGCATTCTGAGATAACCCGCGCCTTCTTCACGGGCCATCCCGAGAGTGCCATTCCCGAGGTGAAGACTGTGCAGTTGGAGCCGCTTGACCGCATCCTGCTGTGCACCGATGGGCTGTATAATGCCATCGATGACGAAATCCTGCTGCACACACTGCAATGTGCCAAGGACGTCGACCAGGTTGCTGAAAAATACAAACTCATCTGCCGGGAGAAGGCAACCGACAACTACTCTGCCATTATCATTGAGATTGATTAAACAAATATAAAAGTCTGCACGACATGAGAACCAAGAAGATTATTCCGGTAATTGCAACGATTATTCTGTGTGTAATCATGGTGGCTTGTGGCGGTAAGCAAAGTCGTGGCCACCAAAAAGAGCAAGCAAAACAGGCACCAGCCAAAACCACCTCTCAACAAGCGAAATCACGCGAACAGTCAATCGCCACAATCTACATCTACCGCTATGATGACTTCCCAGAGGCAAAGGCGGCTCAACTCAGGGATCAGTTGCAAAAATTTTACCCGTCGGTAATACTTATCAAAACATCAATCCCTCTGCCCCAAAAGTACTATTACAAGCCTCGCGACAGATACAAGGGCACGGGGCTGCTTGATGACCTCATGAGGTTCAGAAATGGAGGTTATGCACTCGGCCTAACCCGCCAGATCATTTATGATAAAAATGAGAAATCATCCACATTCGGCATCTTCGGCATCAGCTACATCGGTGATAGTGTATCGGTTATTTCATCGTTGAGGCCCAGGACATTAAAGCCGCTAAGTGATGATGACATGCAGGAACTGATGCTGCATGAGTTGGGGCACGCTTTCGGGCTGCCTCACTGTAAAGATGAGCGCTGCATGATGGTGGATGCCGAGCATGGTTACAAATTTGCCCAAACGGAATCCTTCTGCAACGATTGCAAGAAATTTCTCAAAAGCAAAGGTTGGAAACTGTAGTTCGTCTGATAAAGGCGAACAATAACAAAATGTGGATGTGCTATTTTAGACCTCTGGATTTTTAATCGTCCTAATGGCCGAGAGTTTTGACACACTCTCTTTAGCTTTTGAAGCGGTAGCCTCCAGCCCCAGATGGATGAGTTCAAGTGAGAAGAAACAAATCCCTCATGCCCGCGAGAGCATGAGGGATATAACGTAGATTATGTTATAGGATTAATTCCACTGGCCGACCAGCAGGTAGTCAATAAGGGCGGTGGCGTCGCTGATGTTGATGCTGCCGTTCTGGTCGCAGTCTGCGGCCAGGTTGCTGATAGTATCGCCACCTATCAGCAGGTCAATCAGAGCCGTCACGTCGGCGATGTCAACTTTGCCGTCGCCATCCACGTCGCCACGGATGAAATCAGGCTTTTCGCTGAAGTAGCCCGGGTTGCTGGGGCCGCCATCGATGTGGGCATAGCCAGCATCCACATGGGCGGCGTCGTAGGCCGTGCCCTGACCACCCACCAGACTGGTGCAGTCATTGAACACATTTCTAGAGAACGCTTGAGCCATGTCACTCATCCTCCAACCGTCTCCCGCATAAATGGTCTGCAGCGCACTGCAGTTCCTGAACATCTCGCTCAAATCCATCACATTGGTGGTATTGAAACTGCTCAAGTCCAGGCTCGTCAATTTATAGCAGCGATTGAACATGGCATCCATACGCGTCACCTCGCTGGTGTTCAGGTAGTTCATTCCAGTGATGGATTCAAGTTTCCTCATTTCGTAGAACCAGTAGCAGGTGAACGTCGGGCGGACGTCGGCGAACGAGGGGTCGAAGGCCACCCGCGTCACCTTGGCATTAGTGCCATCGGTAGCCCAATCGGGCTCGACAGCGCTATCGTTCAAGTCGTAGGTCGTGCCCGTTCGGGTACTGCGATAGTAGTCGTGGTAGAACGTCAGCGTCGTGTTCTCGGCTGTGTAGCAGGCATAGGTCTGGGGCGCGATATAGCTCAAGTAGCCCGGGTCGCTGGAGCCGCCATCGATGTGGGCGTATTCTTTGTCAATGTGGTTGCTGTCGTAGCTCGTGCCTTTGTCGCCCGCCAGGTCGATGCAGTCATTGAACATTTTCTCGGATTCGGTCACAGCCGCTGTGCTCCATCCGTCGCCGACATAGATAGTTTTCAGACTGACACAGGCATGGAACATAGAATCCATGGCTTCCACATTGGCGGTGTTGAAGGTGCTCAAGTCAAGGCTCGTCAAATAAACGCAAAGAGAGAACATGCCCGACATGTCTGTCACCTTGGCGGTGTTGAAATGGCTCAAGTCAAGGCTCGTCAATTCATTGCAGTTATAGAACATCTGCTTCATACTGGTCACCTCACTGGTGTTCAAATACGCCATGCCCTCGACGGGTCGAAGCAACGTCATACCGCGAAACCAACCACAGGTGGTCGTCGGGCGGGCCTCGTCGAACGACGGGTCAAACACCACCTTGGTCACATTGGTGCTGATGCCATCGGCGTGCCAGGCAGTTTCGTTGTTTTCGGTGTTCAGGTCGTAGGTCTTGCCTGGGCGAGGACCGCGCACGTTATCGTAGTAGAATACCAGCGTCGCGTCCTCGGCGGTGTAGCAGGCATAGGGTGCAGGAATGATATCGCTCAAGTAGCCCGGGTCGCTCTCACCGCCGTCGAGATGGGCATATTCTGTTCCGATGTGGTCCCTATCATAGGTCGTGCCTTTGCCACCCACCAGGTCCGTACAGCCATAGAACATATCATCGGAATCTTCCACAACCTCGGTGCTCCATCCGCTGCCAACATAGATGGTTTGCAGATTGACACACATAGAGAACATATAATCCATGGCTTCCACCTTGGCTGTATTGAAGGTGCTCAGGTCAAGGCTCTTAAGTTTTTGGCAGTAGCAGAACAGGCCAGGCATGCGTGTCACCTTGTCGGTGTTGAAATGACTCAAGTCAATGCTCGTCAAGTCACTGCAGTCATAGAACATGTAATTCATAAGAGTCACCTCACTGGTGTTCAGATACTCCAAGCCCTCGATGGATTTCATCCACTGCATGCCGTAAAACCAACCGTAGGTGGTCGTGGGTCGGGCCTCAGCGAACGACGGGTCAAAGACCACCTTCTTCACTAAATCGTTGGTGCCATCATTTCTCCAACCAGAATTGTTGTTTCCCACGTTCAGGTCATAGGTCTTGCCCAAGCGAGTATTGCGTTGGTTATCGTAGTAGAACGTCAGCGTCTTGTCCTCCGTCGTGAAGCAGGCATAGGGCCCAGGAACGATATCGCTCAAATAGCCTGGGAGGCCATCTTTGCCGTCGAGGTGGGCATAGGCCTTATCCACATGGTTGGCATCGTAGGGTGTGCCCTTGCCGCCCAGCAGGCAGGTGCAGTTGTAGAACATGTCTGTAGATTTGGTCACAGCCTCGGTGCTCCATCCGGTACCGACATAGATGGTTGTCAGATTGGTACAAGCATTGAACATATAATCCATGGCTTCCACATTGGCCGTGTTGAAGGTGCTCAAGTCAAGTGTTGTCAAGCCGGAGCAACGGGAGAACATGCCAGACATGCTTGTCACATTGGTAGTGTTGAAATAACTCAAGTCAATGCTCGTCAATTTATAGCAGGCATGAAACATATAATCCATGCGCGTCACCTCGCTGGTGTTCAGGTACCTCATCCCATTGATGGATTCAAGGTTACTCATTTGATAGAACCAGTGGTAGGTCGACGTCGGGCGGAAATCGGCGAACGAGTGGTGAAAGGAAACATGCTTCACAAAGATAATGTTGCCATCAGTTATCCAACCTGGCTCGGTGTCGCCATCGTTCAAGTCATAGGTCGTACCTACACAGAGACTGCGCTCGTTGTCGTAGCAGAACGTCAGCGAATTGGCCCCAGGCGAGTACCAGGCATAGGCCTCCTGAGCGTTGACACCCAGGGCACACATCACGGCCACAGTCAGGACGACCAGGCGAAAAAGTAATGAATTTTTCATATCATCAGCCATTTAAAATGAGAATCATATATTTTGCCGCAAATTTAGTAAAAATATTTGTTTCAACGTGTCAGGTTACCCGATTTGGGCACTGCTTGGGCAAAAAAACGCACATGCGAATTAATACCACGCCAAGCACCAATCCGCTATTATTTTTGTCGGCTAATTTAGCGTATTTAACGAAGGCATCCGCACCCCTCCCGTTGCCAGGAGAGCGCGGATGCCTCTTTAAACATTAAACTTTAAACTTTAAACTGCGAGCGCAGCGAGCATCACCAGTTGCCGCCCAGCAGGTAATTGATCAGGGCTGTCGCGTCGCTGATGTTCACGCTGCCATCGGCATTGCAGTCGGCACCAGCCAAGTTGATTTCGATGCCAGTTTCGCCCAGCAGATAGTTGATCAGAGTCGTCACGTCGCTGATGTTAACGCTGCCGTCGCCGTTCACGTCGCCGCGCTGGGACGAGCTGCCGGCAATGGGCTCCCAGGAGTTATTATACCAATTATAATGGTAGATAGCCCAATTCTTTGCGTTGGCTTGGCTGACCTGGGCGGCAGTGATGACATTCCCCTCGTCGGTTGAACCACTATCGGGATCAGGATCAACGATAGCATACACATTCCCCGTTTCCCCGCTGCGTGTGGGCAGACTGGCAATCAGATTTCCCATCGCAGAACCCGTGAGGTAGTTGTAATAAATAGTCATAGTTTTAAGATTCGGGCAATTGCTCACATTCATGCTTGCAATCTGGTTGTATAGAGCTTCTACTGTTTCAAGGCTGGTACAACCACTCAGGTCGAGGCTTGTGAGATGGTTCGTTTCACACCACAGGTTTTTAAGCTGCGTGTGGTTAGCAAGCTGCAAGCTTGAAATCTGGTTGCTGGTACAAGCCAGTTGGTAAAGATTAGCAAACCTGCCGACATCAAGACTCGAGATCTGGTTATACCTGCAGTCAATTGATGCCAAAGTATTACTATTACAGGGACTCAAATCCAGCGAGGTCAACTGGTTACTTCTACACCAAACGTATGCAAGGCTTGTGCAGCCACTGAGGTCCAAGTCGGTTAATTCGTTATGGTTGCAGTTGAGAAAAATGAGTGCTGGGCAGTCGGTCACATCAAGGAGGGTCAAGTAGCATACACTGCAGTCGAGTTCTGTCAGGCTTGTGTTGCCCGAGACATTGAGTTTCTTCAACTGTCCCAGGTTACTGACGTTGAGGCTGGTCAACTGGTTGTTGCAGGCCCACAGCGTTTGCAGGTTGGTCATGTTGGCCACACCGGGCAACTCGGTGATGGCACAGTCCTCACAGTCCAGGTGGATCAACGCGGTGCAGCTCTCCAGGTTGTGGATGGTGTTCAGGTTGGGGTTGTTGAAACAGCTGAGGTTCTGTAACGCGGTACAATTATATATATCAAGATTATCGAGATCGTTGCAGGCGCATTCGAGGTTTGTCAGGTTGGGGTTTTTTTGAACCCACAACGTTCTCAGTTCACTTAAGAATTCTACTGTTACGCTGGTCAGCAGGTTGTTCTGGAGATACAATTGCTCCAGAGCCGTATTGTTGTCCACATTGATTGACGTCAGCTTGTTATATCCGAGATTCAGATATTTCAACTTGGTGAGGGCACTCACATTGATCGTGGTCAGGTTGTTATTAAACAGGTCCAGCCTCGTCAATTGGGTGAAATACTGCACACCCGTCATGTTGGCGATGCCTTTGGCTTCCAAGTTCAGCTCGGTGCGGGCATTGAGCTGCGCCGTGGTGATGGTGCCGCTGGGATACTCGCTCATCAAGTAGGAGCGGAAGTTCGCGTCAGGGAAGTTGGTGGCGTTGATCGTCACATCGGCACGGGCAGCGAGTGCTGCCATCAGCACAACCAGTGAAAAAAGTAATAATCGTTTCATAATATATCATTTTTTAGTTTGTAAATATGCGTTCCAATTCTTTAGCAATGCTGCAAATATAGTGATAAATATTTACAAATCCAATATAAATTCATCAAAATCCCCACTTTTCTTGCGTTTTCGCTCGCATTTTCACCATGTGCTATGTAGATATCACCGAGGCTCTACCGTTTGAATTGATAGCTAAACTCTTAAACAGCAAAGGCGCAAAGACATATCACAGACACCAGGCCTGTTGGCTAAATGCAAGCGATTGCGCAGATATTAAAAAAAAGTGGTTACAACATACTACTATTAATAATAATATTTAGTAATTTTGTGCGATTTTCAGAGTTTCAGGCATAAGAATCAAACCTACTCCTATTGTTTAACTTAATAATCAAACTAACAATGAAAAAATTAACACTGTTTTTATCAATGATGATTAGCCTCATTGCCTTCAATGCTAATGCGGCAATTTACATCGTGGGCCAAGACCCCTTTGGCGACTGGCAACCCGACGCTGGTGTTGAAATGACCTACGAGAATGGGATCTACACCTACAAGGCCACCCTTTCGGGCAATGTTTGGTTTGTGTTTGGCACCCAACTGGATGCCGATTGGGACGTCTTCAACGCCAATTACCGTATTGGCCCGATAAACGGAGACATGACCGTTGTGGCTGGTGTCGAGTACAACACCCAAATGGCTGCTGGTAACAATGGCGCCTACTGCCTCAAGGGTACTGGCGATGAGTACACCATCACCTTTGACGAGACGAACATGAAGTTCAAGATTGAAGGCGGAACCCGTGGTGATGTGGATGGTGATTCCAATGTCAACATCTCGGATGCGACCGCGCTGATCAACATTCTGCTGGAGAACCAGGCCGCTCCTACCGCTGCCGACTGCGACCATGACGGCAAGGTGAACATTTCGGACGTGACCTGCCTCATTAACTTCCTGCTGAGTGGCACCTGGCCCGCACATGAGATGGTTTACACCGTTGCCGGCGCTGAGTCTGTCTTTGGCAGCAACTGGGATCCCACCGATAATAACAACAACATGGTTAAGGGTGATGACGGTATCTACCATTTGACCAAGACTGGCGTTGCCCTGACCGAAAACTTCGAGTTCAAGGTGGTGGGCGACCACAACTGGAGCATCTATGAGTGGCCCATCGGAGAAGGCAATAACTATGTTGCTACCGTAGCCGAGGAAGGCATCTACACCATCGACATCACATTCGATCCCGAAGCCGAGGAAGCTAACCGCATCACCTGCACCTTGACCAAGACCGGCGACATCGAGCACGTTTACACCGTTGTCGGCACCCCCAACCTGTTTGAAGCCGACTGGGACCCCTATTATCCTGGCAACGAAATGGTTAAGGGTACTGACGGTATCTACCGTTTGAACAAGGCCGGTTGGTTCCAGGAGGGTACCGACATCAGGTTCAAGGTCGTTCAAGACCACTCCTATACCCATTCATGGCCCGCTGAAGACTTCTCCATTGGCGTTTACAAGACTGGCGCCTTCAACTATGAGATCGTCTTCAATCCCTACAATAACGACGAAGACAAGGTTCACGTCGTTATTACCGAGGTGTTCTAATTGAGTAAACTATTTAACTGATTCTTTTTTAGAGTCCTCATAAAAGAGGATGTGCCATAATTACAGGCTCGTATTATGGCACATCCTCGTTTTATCCAATTCTAGGTGGTGCTCAGGATGATGTCGATGAGGGCATTGATGTCGGCGATGTTGATTTCTCCGTCACCGTTCACGTCGGCAGCAGGAGTGCCATCAGTTCCTCCCAAGATGATGTCAATGACGGCGTTAACATCAGCAATACTGATCTCAAGGTCGCTATTCACGTCACCAGGCAGGTCAGGCTTCAAGTCATCCACAATCTGCCCGAAATAGGGATTCCAACACTTATCGGCCCGATAGGCCTCGGCTGTACCCTGAAGCACATGAAGCGTGCGACCAGAGTAGTCGTAACTATCTTCAGGTATCCAACTTCCTGACCATACATAGAACAAAGTTCTCCCGCTTTTCACTTTTGAGAGGTCGGCGATGTAGCTATACACATCAGTCAGGCCATTGCAACCCCAAAAAGCCCCATCACCCAGGGAAGTAACGGAACAGGGGATGGTCAAGGTCGTTAGACCACTGCATTCACCGAACGCTTCTTGGCCAATGGTGGTCACTGAGTTGGGGAGGGTTATGCTCGTCAAGCCATGGCGGCCAGAGAAAGCAAAATCAGTGATACTCACTGTTCCATCCTTCAAGATGATACTGGTATCATCAGGCATCGTGCCTTTGTAGGCATAAGCAGCCAATCCAACATATACAACTCCATCTGGCAGGTTGTTGTACCAAGGTGTACCTGAAAATGCCGCGAAGCCGACGGCCGTGACCGAGTTGGGAATCTCCACACTTGACAGGCCGCTGCAGTCCTTGAATGCCCATTGACCGATAGTGGCCACGGAGTTGGGGATGGTCAGGTTTGTCAGGCCGCTGCATTCCTCAAACGCCCCGTTACCAATAGCGATGACCGAGTTGGGGATGGTTATACTCGTCAAGCCACTGCAGCCAGAGAAAGCATAATCACTGATACTTAACGTGCCATCTTTCAAAATGATGCTGGTGCCGTCAGGCATCGTGCCTTTATAATTATATGCCGCCAGTCCAGCATATACAAGCCCGTCGGATTGGTTGTCGTACCATGGTGTACCCGCAAATGCTCCTTGGCCAACGATGATGACAGAATTAGGGATGGTCACGCTTGACAGGCTACTGCAGCCAGTGAAAGCGTCTGCACCAATCGAGGTGACCGAGTTAGGAATCTCTACACTCGTCAACCCGATGCAGTCCTCAAACACACTACTGCTGATGGAAGTGAGGGAATTGGACAGGGAAACGCTCGTCAGGTTGCTGCAGCTCCAGAATGCACTGCTACCGATGTTGATGACCGAATTGGGAATGACCAGGCTGGTCAGGCCGCCACAGTTCCAAAATGTGCCGATGCCAATGGTGGTAAGCGAGTTGGGGAGGGTCACGCCCGTTAGATTATTGCAGTTCCAGAACACATTGTTGCCGATGGTGGTGAGCGAGTTAGGAAAGGTCACGCTCGTCATGGCACGGCAGGCAGCGAACGCCTCATCGCCGATAGCAGTGACGGAGTTGGGGATGTCCACGCTCGCCAGGTTGCTGCATTCATCGAAGGCATGGTCGCTGATAGCGGTAAGAGCGTTGCCCAGGGTCACGTTCTTCAGGCCACTGCAACACCAGAACACATAGCTGCCCATGGTGATGACCGAGTTGGGGATGACCACACTCGTGAGTTTATAGCATTGAGAAAAAGCATGGTCGCCGATGGAGGTGACCGAGTTACCGATTGTCACGTTTGTCAAGGCATTGTGGCTGAACGCATTGTTGCCAATGGTAGTGACCGAATTAGGAATTTCAATGCTTGTCAGGCCACAGGCATCGAATGCTCCGTTTCCGATGGCGGTGACAGTGTTGGGGATGACAGTGCACTTGCAGCCGACAATCAATGTGCTGGTTGACGTCTCAATGATGGCGTTACATCCATCGCGGGAATCGAATTTTGGGTTACCGTTATCCACGATGATGCTGGACAGGCCAAGGCTGTTAAAGAAGGCTTCGTCGACAATGGTGGTGATAGTGCTGGGCAAGGTCACGCTCAGCGTGTTGAAGCAGTAGCGGAACGCGTGCTCGCCGATGGTGGTGACCGAGTAGGTCGTGCCCTCGTAAGTTACAGACGGGGGAATGATCACATCACCAGCATATCTCGTTGTTCCATACGTGACAGTGGCTTCGTTGCCATCGATGTTGTAGTAGATACCGTCCACCTCAAAGTCGTGGGCCAGGGCGGTGGCTGGCAGCAACAGTGTTAACAGAAGGAGTACAGATGTAATTAAGTTTTTCATCCTCGGTTAGGGTATTTCTTGTGATTGATTGCCACAAAGATATGTAAAGCCCTGAAATAAAACAAGCCTTTCAGCAACAAAAGAGCCAATCGTCAAGAAAGAAGCTAAAAAGTGTCAAAAAATTAGATAGTGAACAGCCCCTATCCGTTCGTCCGTTCATTCATTCATGCATGAGTGAGAAAGCAGGGAACATGTCAGGTCTCAGTCGCCATCACGTACCCATTCGCACGAACGGACGAACAGATGAAAAGGCCAGCATCACTCTACACAAAAAAACGGCCGGCTGCACGGGCAGTCGGCCGCTTCGTGTTTTTGATGTGGTACGTCCAGAGTTTTGCAGCAGACTCCAGTTATATCTAATTCTGTTTGCCGCTCAGGATAATGCTGATCAAGGCATTGATGTCGGCAATGTTGATCTCGCCATCACCGTTCACGTCGGCAGCAATAGTGTCATCATTTCCTTCCAGAATCATGTCGATGACGGCATTCACATCAGCAATGTTGACCTCCAAGTCACGATTCGCGTCTCCCGTAATGATATCTTCCACAATCTGTCCGAAATAAGGATACCAGTTCTCATCAGCCCGGTAGGCATCAGCCGTCCCCTGCCGCACATGAAGTGTACGACCAGAGTAACTACCATTACGCTTATAGAATTGATCATTCCCGCTCGATACTTTCGAGAGGTCAGCAATGTAGCAATACACATCTGTCAGCCGCCCGCAATCATAGAACGCGCTGTCGCCGATAGCAGTTACCGAGTTGGGGATGTCGATGCTGGTCAGCCCCGAGCAGCTATAGAACGCCCAGCCACCAATCTCAGTTACTGAGTTGGGGATGACGATGCTGGCCAGCCCTGTGCAATCACTGAACGCCCCTTCACCGATCTCAGTTACCGAGTTGGGGATGTCGATGCTGGTCAGCCCCGAGCAGCTATAGAACGCCCAGTAACCGATAACAGTCACCGAGTTGGGAATAGTCGTGTTCATGCAGCCAACAATTAACATATTATTGGCGGTCTCTATAATTGCATTGCAGTTGTTGCGCGAATCATATCTTGGATTGCCACTTTCTACCACGATGCTGGCCAGTTCGGTGCAGTCATCGAACACCCCGACACCAATCTCAGTTACAGAGTTGGGAATGACGATGCTGGTCAGACCACTGCACCAGGCGAACGCCCCGTGACCGATAGAAGTCACCGAGTTAGGAATATTGATGCTGGTCAGCCCCGAGCAGCTATAGAACGCATATTGACCGATGGATGTCACCGAGTTGGGGATGACGATACTGGTCAGACTGTCGCAGGCATCGAACGCAAAGTTACCTATCTCAGTTACCGAGTTGGGGATAATCGTATTCTTGCAGCCAGCAATTAACACATTATTGGCGGTCTCTATAATTGCATTGCAGTTGTTGCGCGAATCAAACCTTGGATTGCCACTTTCTACCACGATGCTGGCCAGCCCAGGGCAGCGCCCGAACGCCTCTTGACCGATCTCAGTTACCGAGTTGGGGATATCGATGCTGGTCAACTCAGTGCAGTGATAGAACGCAAGGGCTTCGATAGAAGTTACCGGGTAGGTGATTCCATCGTAGGTGACGGTGGCTGGGATGACGACAGGGCCTGAATACCCAATAAACAGATAACCAGGAAGACCTTTGCGAGTCACGGCGGCCTCGTTGCCGTTGATGTTGTAACAGATGTCATCGACCTCGAAGTCGGCGGCCGTGGCGAGTGCGGGCATCAGGAGGGCCAGCACCAGGATTGTAGATGTGAGTAAGTTTTTCATTTGTCTTTAGGTATTACGTGTTATTGATTGTTGTCGCAAAGATAAGTATAGCCATGAAATCAAACAAGCCGTTCAGCAACAATAGAGCCAATCGCCAAGAAAAAAAACAAAAAAGTGCCAAAAAATTAGACACTTAACAGCCCCTATCCGTTCGTCCGTTCATTCATGCATGCGTGAGACACAGCATCACTCTACACAAAAAAACGGCCGGCTGCGCGGGCAGCCGGTCATTTCATCCCTTTTTATACATTTCTCTCGCTTAGAAAATCTTGTTCATATCAATGTTAATCTTCTGATTGTCGGGAGCATTGGGATCGAAAATGATGTCAATGCTGAAGGCACCAGTCTCGTAAATGTAAATGAGCCTACTTTCGGCGGGCCATGAGTAGGCATAAGAGTGATTAGTAACAATCTTGAAATAGATTTCGGTACCTTCCGGGAACCAACCGGCCTTGTTTATACGGTAGATGCCATCAGCGCCCTTAGTCATGTTATTGCGCTCGTCGTTGAGGTCCCACTCGCTTTCAAACAGGTTGGCGGTACCGACAACGGTGTAAACCGGTTCGGGCCAGTTGCCATTCAACAAGTAGTCGATGAGCACCGACACGTCGCTGACAGAGACGTCACCGTCCAGGTCGCAATCGGCACCACTCATGTTGATGCCAGAAACATTGCTGGAGAGCAGGTAGTCAATCAAGTAGGATACGTCAACGATGGTGATGTCGAGGTCATCATTCACGTCACCGCGGGTGAAGGCAGGCCTCTTGGTGAGGTAGCCGGGATTGCTCGGGCCTCCATCGATGTGGGCGTAGACACCATCAACATGACCTTCATCATAGGTCGTGCCCTGGCCACCAACCAGGCTGTTACAGCCAGCGAACATGCGACCTGAATATTGCAACGAAGCATTGCTCCATTCATCACTCACATAGATGGTCTTCAAATGTTCACAGTCTGTAAACATGCGTGTCATGGTATTCACATTGGCCGTGTTGAAAGGTATTGTATGCCCGTGATAGACTTAAGATATGGCATATCATAAAACCACCCATTGGTGCTCGTCGGGCGGTAATCAGCAAACGAGGGGTCAATGACTGCCTTGGTCACATAAGGATAATCCCAATGCCACATGGGTATACCTGGCTCGTGACCCTCGATGGTGTAGATACCGCCCGGGCGACTGCCAATCTTGTTGTCGTAGTAGAAAGATAATGTCGTGTTCTCCGGCGTGTAGCAGACATAGGCCACGGTACCCGAAGCAGTGAAATAGCCCGGGTTGCTGGGGCCGTCGTCGATGTGGGCGTAGGTCTTGTCCGTCGGGTTGGATTCGTTATATACCGTGCCCATGCCGCCCACCAGGCTGGTGGTGTTATGGAACATATCTTTGGAAAAAGTCACTGCGGCTGTGTTCCAGCGCTCACCCACAATGATGGTTTGCAGACTGGTGCAGCCATCGAACATGCCACCCATATTGGTTACATTGGACGTGTTGAGACCGTTCAGGTTAAGACTTGTCAAGGCAGTGCAGTCACAGAACATGTGACTCATATTGGTTACCTTGGACGTGTTGAGACCGTTCAGGTCAAGACTTGTCAATTGTATACAATTAACAAACATTTCACCCATATCGGTGACCTCGCTGGTGTTCAGGTAACTTATGCCCGTGATAGACTCAAGTTTCTGCATAAAGTAAAACCATCCATGGGTGGTCGTCGGGCGGTAATTAGCGAACGAGCGGTCAAAGACTGCCTTGGTCACAGGAAGAAGCGACAAAGACCACGAGGGTAAATGGCCTGGCTCATCTTGCAGTAACCAGGTGTAGTCCGGGCGGGTGCTGCGCTCGTCGTCGTAGTAAAAAGTGAACGTCTTGTTCTCAGACGTGTAGCAAGCATAGGCCTCTTTGGCACTGGCGCCAAGGGAGCACATCATAGCCGCCACCAGGACGACCATGCAAAAAAGCAACGAATTCTTCATAATACAAACAATTAAACACGTAAATAATGAAATTTGTCGCAAAATTAGTAAATATTCTGTAAATATCTTATTTAGGCGTTAGATTTTTGCTGGCATCTGCATTTTCCGTGTGGGGCTAAGGTTAAACATTATATAATAATCTGTAAAAACCGTGTCGTGCATCACTTGTTAGCGGAACAAATTTGTATTCTATTTGGATCATCTATTGTTGGGAGGGAGAGAACTTTTTACCTTTGCACAATCCTTTGATGACCAGCTGATAATAACTACTATTATTCATATTGTTTTTATAAATGACAGGCTCATGAAGAAATATTTCTTGATTACGCTGATGGCAGCTATGGGATTCTCCATGATGCAGGCCCAGCAGAGTTACCCGACGAAGGCCAATATCAATGATCCCATCCCCGAGGGCATGGCCCGGATTACCCTGACCGCAGGCCCAGGCCGAACGATTGTCGGCACCCCCAACCTGTTTGAAAGCGAATGGGATCCCTACGACGAGCGCAACGAAATGACAAAGGCCGCTGACGGCTCCTACCATTTGAGGAAGGGCGGTTATTTCCAGGAAGGTGCCGAAATCTATTTCAGGATCGTTCGTAATCACAATAATGAGATTTCATGGCCCGCCGAAGACAGGCAAATTTACATTGCCGAGACTGGTGGCCGGGAGATTGAATTCATCTACAGACCCAATGCTCCCGAAGAAGAAAAGCTTACCCTCGAGATAAACAAGTTGTTCTAAGCGAGCAATCCACCGAACTGACTATCTTATTGAGTCCTTTTAAGAAAAAGTAACGAGTCAGGAAATAAAAAAGCGACCGGCTGCACGGGCAGTCGGCCGCTTTGTGTTTTTAATGTGGTACCTCCGGTCTCGGACGGATGAGTCTCGATCCCGGTTGTCATTTTGGCAACCAGTTATATCTAATTCGGTGTGCCGCTCAGGATGATGTCAATCAAGGCATTGATGTCGGCGATGTTGATTTCTCCGTCACCGTTCACGTCGGCGGCAATAGTGTCATCATTTCCACCCAAGATGATGCTAATGACGGCATTCACATCAGCAATATTGACCTCAAGGTCACGATTCACGTCGCCAATGAATATATCTTCCACAATCTGCACGAAATAGGGATACCAGTTCTTGTTAGCACGGTAGGCATCAGCCGTCCCCTGCAGCACATGTAGCGTACGGCCAGAGCCATAGTAATCACCAAATTGTTCATACCCGCTCGATACGCTCGAGAGGTCAGCAATGTAGCTATACACATCCGTCAGCCCCGAGCACCAGGAGAACGCCTCGTCACCGATTGAAGTTACCGAGTTGGGGATGTCGATGCTGGTCAACCCAGTGCAGTAGTAGAGCGCATAGTCACCGATATAAGTTACCGAGTTGGGGATGACGATGCTGGCCAATCCAGTGCAGCTATGGAACGCCCCACCAGCAATGCCTAATGTTCCTTCTTTGAAAGTCATATTCGTTCCGCTTGGCATCGTGCCTTTATAGCCATAAGCGAACATGCCGACATAGACCAATCCGTCTGGCTGGTTATTGTACCATGCTGTATTATCGAACGCATAGCCACCGACATAAGTTAACGAGTTGGGAATGTTGAAACTTGTTAGTCCAGTGCAGTCAGCGAACGCATCGTCACCGATAGAAGTCACCGAGTTGGGGATATCGATGCTGGTCAACCCAGTGCAGCCAGAGAATGCACCGTCACCGATAGCAGTTATCGAGTTGGGGAAAATCGTGTTGTCGCAGCCCAAAAATAAAGTATTAGAGGCAGTCTCTATAATTGCATTGCAGTTGTTGCGCGAATCATATCTTGGATTCCCGCTTTCTACCACGATGCTGGTCAGCACGGGGCAGTCAAAGAACGCCATACCATTGATCTCAGTTACCGAGTTGGGGATGACAATGCCAGTCATTCCAATGCAGCCCTCGAACGCATAGCCAGCAATGCCTAATGTTCCTTCTTTGAAAGTCATATTCGTTCCGCTTGGCATCGTGCCTTTATACTTATAAGCGACCTTGCCAGCATAGACCATTCCGTCTGGCTGGTTATTGTACCATGCTGTATTATTGAACGCATAGCCACCGATTGCTGTTACCGAGTTGGGGATGTCGATGCTGGTCAGTCCAGTGCAGTCCTCGAACGCCTGGACACCGATTGCTGTTACCGAGTTGGGGATGACTATGCTGGTCAGTCCAGTGCAGTTATAGAACACCACGCGACCGATAGAAGTTACCGAGTTGGGGATGTCGACGCTGGTCAGACCACGGCAGTTATAGAACGCCTGGTCACCGATAGAAGTTACCGGGTAGGTGATTCCATTGTAGGTGACGGTGGCCGGGATGACGACAGAGCCTGAATACCCACCGGAAAAAGGATAATAAGAATGATCGTAAGTTCTAAAAGTCACGGTAGCCTCATTGCCGTTGATGTTGTAATAGATGCTATCGACCTCGAAGTCGTGAGCCGTGGCGAGTGCAGGCAACAGGAGGGCCAGCACCAGGATTGAGGATGTGATAATGTTTTTCATTTTAGTCGTTGGGTTTTAAGCGTTAATGATTGTTGTCGCAAAGATAAACTTAGCCATAAGAGTAAACAAGCCTTTCACAAACAAAAAAGCCAATCGCCAGGAAAAAAAAAGAAAAAGTGTCCAATATTTTGTCAGTGAACTGCCCCTATCCGTTCATCCGTTCATTCATGCATGCGTGAGAAAACAGGGAAAAAGTCAGGTCTCAGTCGCCATCACGTACCCATTCGTATGAACGGACGAACGAATGTATTATAACTGTAGTATTGAGAGAAATTAATTATATATGATTAGAATAGGTTTGCGTCAAAACTTGCGATGACACAACCTTTCTATACGTTCATCCGTTCGTTCATATTTATATATAATAGCGAACGAACGGATGAACAGGCCAGCATTTCCCAACAAAAAAACGGCCGGCTGCGTGGGCAGTCGGTCGCTTTGTGTTATTGATGTGGTACCTCCGGTCTCGGACGGATGAGTCTCGATCCCGGTTGTCATTTTGGCAACCAGTTATATCTAATTCGGTGTGCCGCTCAAGATGATGTCAATCAAGGCGTTGATGTCGGCGATGTTGATTTCTCCGTCACCGTTCACGTCGGCAGCAATAGTGTCATCATTTCCGCCCAAGATGATGTCGATGGCGGCGTTTACATCAGCAATATTGACCTCAAGGTCACGATTCACGTCGCCCAGGAATATATCTTCCACAATCTGCCCGAAATAGGGGTACCAGCGCTCATCGGCTTGGTAGGCACCAGTCATTCCCTGTAGAACATGAAGTGTGCGACCTGAGTAGTCGCCATCATACAAATACCACCAATAACATGGATCATCATACCCGTTCGATACTCTTAAGGGGTCAGCAATGTAGCTATACACATCCGACAGTCCAGTGCACCAATCGAACGCTTTGAAGTCAATTCTAGTCACCGAGTTGGGGATGACGATGCTGGACAGTCCAGTGCAGCCACCGAACGCCTGTTGACCGATCCTAGTCACCGAGTTGGGGATGACGATGCTGGTCAGCCCACTGCAGCCAGAGAACGTATTGTCACCGATCTCAGTTATCGAGTTGGGAATGACGATGCTGGTCAGCCCAGTGCAGTTACCGAACGCATGGGTGCCGATCTTAGTTACCGAGTTGGGGATATCGATGCTGGACAGTCCACTGCATCCCTTGAACGCCATGAAACCGATAGCAGTTACCGAGTTGGGGATGACGATGCTGGTCAGCCCCGTGCGGCCATCGAACGCATAGTCGCCAATCTTAGTTACCGAGTTGGGGATAATCGTGTTCTTGCAGCCAGCAATTAAAGTATTAGAGGCGGTCTCTATAATTGCATTACAGTCGTTGGGCGAATCATATCTTGGATTGCCACTTTCTACCACGATACTGGTCAGACCTGAGCACCAATCGAACGCCTTGCGGTCAATCCTAGTTACCGAATTGGGAATGACGATGCTGGTCAGCCCCGTGCAGCCAGAGAATGCTTCGCCAGCGATAGAATCTACCGAGTTGGGGATAACGATGCTGGTCAATCCACTGCAAAACACGAAAGTATCGCCACGGATAACAGTTACCGAGTTGGGAATATTGACGCTGGTCAGATCTGTGCAGTGTGCGAACGCCCCGGCACCGATATCAGTTACCGAGTTGGGAATGACGATGCTGGTCAGACCTGTGCAGTATCTGAACGCGTCGCCAGTTATACTTGTGGTTCCATTTCTTAAAGTTATATTCGTTCCGCTTGGCATTGTGCCTTTATATTGATAAGCGACCGTGCCGGCATAGACCAATCCGTCGGGCTGGTTATTGAACCATGGAGTATCATAGAACGCATCCTCGCCAATCTTTGTTACAGACTTGGGGATGTCCATGCTAGTCAGGCTCTCGCAGGAAGCGAACGTCCAATCACCGATATAAGTTACCGAGTTGGGAATGACGATGCCGGTCAGCCCAGTGCAGTCAGCGAACGCATAGTCAGAAATACTTAATGTTCCTTCTTTTAGTGTGATGCTTGTCCCCGGGGGCATTGTGCCTTTATATTTATAAGCGACCAATCCCGCATAGACCAATCCGTCTGGTTGGTTGCTATACCAACCAGTGCCAGAGAATGCCATGTCGCCGATGGTGGTGACGGAGTTGGGAATGCTGATGGTAGTCAGGAAGGAGCATTCACTGAACGCCGCATCATCAATAGTAGTGACGGAGTTGGGGATGCTGATTTCGGTCAAACTCTTGCAGCGAGAGAACGCCCCGTAGCCGATGTCAGTAACGGAGTTGGGGATGTTGATGTCGGTCAAGTAAATGCAGCGAGAGAACGCCAATTCGCCAATGGTGGTGACGGCGTAGGTTGTACCGTCATGGGTGACGGTGGCAGGGATGGTTACTGAGCCTTTGTATTCATTATTACCAAAGGTGACGGTGGCGGTGGCGTTGATGCGGTTGATGTTGTAATAGATGCCATCGACCTCAATGTCGGCGGCCGTGGCGAGTGCGGGCAACAGGAGTGCCAGCAACAGGATTGTGGATGTGAGTAAGTTTTTCATTTGTCTTTAGGTATTAAGTGTTATTGATTGTTGCCGCAAAGATAAGCTTAGCCATAAGAGTAAACAAGCCTTTCACAAACAAAAAAGCCAATCGCCAGGAAAAAAACGAAAAAGTGCCAAGAAATTAGACAGTCCCTATCCGTTCGACCGTTCATTCATGCATGCGTGAGAAAGCAGGGAAAAAGTCAGGTCAGTCGCCATCATGTACCCATTCGTATGAATGAATGGACGAACGAATGAGTGACCGAGCACAAACACACAAACAAAAAAACGGCCGGCTGCGCGGGCAGTCGGTCGCTTCGTGTTTTTGATGTGGTACCTCCGGGGATCGAACCAGGGACACGCGGATTTTCAGTCCACTGCT